>DATCKG010000096.1:0-26016 GCA_036562385.1 Symbiobacteriaceae bacterium | reverse complement strand
GATCAGCCAGGCCAAACCGCAAACATGGGATGACCTGGTGAAAGAATGGGTCCGGCGCCTGCCCCATCGAACCACCGATGACCTGGCAGCCCTCTGGCAGGCGTACCGCGACGATGGCCTGGATGGCCCTGTGTTCCAACTTCGCCCCAACTAAGAAACACCGCTTTGGGGGCTGTCCCAAAAGTCATCTGAGATGACAAGGGGGACTGCTGTCCCCCTTTTTGTATGCGGAGGTAATGCCAAATGCGAATCGTCCCTGTTTTTTGGGACTCAAGTGCAGCCTGGCCCCGGCTCGGGTGGCTGACAGGAAGCGGCACGTACCCTTCGCCGTCATTCCCATCACCGCCGGCACCGGCTCCGAGACCACCCTGGTGGCGGTGATCGCCCACCCGGAGCAGAAGGTGAAGATGGAGTTCGTCTCCCACCACTTCCTCCCCGACGTGGCGGTGCTGGATCCCCGCATGACCCGCTCGCTGCCGCCCCGCCTCACCGCGGCCACGGGCATGGATGCCCTGGTGCACGCCATCGAGGCCTGCACCTGCATCCAGCGCAACCCCCTCAGCGACGCCTACGCCTGGGCCGCGATCAAACTGATCCGCGAGTACCTGCCCCGGGCGGTGGCGAACGGACGTGACATCGAAGCCCGCCTGGCAATGGCCAACGCCGCCCTCATGGCTGGCGCTGCCTTCTCCAACTCCATGGTGGGGCTCGTCCACGCCATTGGCCACGCCTGCGGTAGCGTCGCCAGGGTAGCCCACGGCACCGCCATGGCCATCCTGCTGCCCCACGTGATGGAGTAGCCAGAAACCGGGAGGGGGGCCAGGACCATCGCCACAGTCCGGGATCTCAGACAGCGGCTCCGCGAGGCCTGCGGCCTTCCCCTCCGCTTCTGGGACGTGGGCGTGACGGAAAACGCCCTGCCGGCCATCGCCCGCACCGCCTTGAGCGACGGTGCCCTCCTGATGAACCCCAAGGAAGCCGGGCTGGACGATGTGCTGCAAATTCTCAGGCTGGCTTTTTGAAGCGGGCGGCCGGGGCGCCGGTCCAGGGACAGCCCCGGGCTGCTGGCCACCCCCGCCCGCGACGCGCAGAGCCGGCGTGCAGCGGGTCCCGCTGCACGCCGGCCTTTCGGCATTCGGATGACCACAGAAGTACGAGCCTTTACACCGGTATTGCCAGCCGCTTCTCATCACCCGCAAGGCCTGTGGAACGGTTGAACACCGGCGACCGCCTGCCCAGGGCCGGGAACAGCAGTTCCGCCACGTAGAAGGCCTCTTCCATATGCGGGTAGCCCGAGAGGATAAAGGTCTCCACCCCCAGCGACTGGTACTCGGCGATGGCCTCGGCCACCTGGTCGGGGCTGCCCACCAGGGCAGTCCCCGCCCCGGCCCGCAAGAGGCCCACGCCGGCCCAGAGGTGGCGCCCGACGCGGAGCCGCTCCCGCTGGCGGGACCCGCCATGCAGGGCGGCCATCCGCTGCTGGCCCACCGACTCCCGCTTACGGATCAGTTCCGCCGCCTGGGCAAAGGCCTCCTCAGCGGCGTGCTGGATCAGTTCCTCCGCGGCCTGCCAGGCCTCCTCCTCCGTCCGGCGCACCACCACGTGAAACCGGGCGCCGAACCGGACGGACCGCCCCTCCCGGGCCGCGGCCTCCCGCACCGCCGCGAACTTTTCCCTGATTTGCTCCGGCGGCTCGCCCCAGCTCAGGTACACATCCACGTGCTTGCCGGCCACGGCGATGGCCGCCTCCGAGGAGCCGCCGAAGTAGATGGGGGGATAGGGCTCCTGCACCGGGCGGAACAGATTGCGGGCGCCCCGGACGTGCAGGTATTGTCCCTCATAGTCCACCGTCTCCCCCTGCAGCAGCCGGCGGAAGATCGTCAGCCACTCGTCCGTCAGGCGGTATCGGGCATCGTGGTCCAGGAACAGCCCGTCCCCCTTCAGTTCATCCACACGGTCCCCCGTCACGATGTTCAGCAGCACCCGCCCGCCGGAGACATCGTCCAGGGTAGAGACGATCCGCGCTGCCGCGACGGGGGAAATCAATCCCGGTCGGATCGCCGTGAGAAGCTTCAGCCGCTTGGTCACCGGCGCCAGGGCGGCCGCCAGGGTGAGCGATTCCAGCCCGGTCCACCCCGTGGGGATCAGCACCCCGTCAAACCCCAGGACGTCAGCCGTCCGGGCCACCTCCGCCAGGTAGTCGAATTCGCCCGCCCGGGCGCTGTCGCGATCGCCCAGGTAGCGGAAATCCCCCGAAGCGGGGACAAACCAGAAGAGTTCAGGGCTCCTGGTCATAACGGCCTCCTCCTTCCCGCGTGTGCGTATTGCCGGCAAGCTACCGGGCCACGCCCCCCACGGTGGCCACCCGCTCCCACTCGTACGGACCGTCGTCGGTCAGGCTGCTGCGCTTGCCCAGCAGGGGGAAGAGCAGTTCCGCCACGTAGTAGGCCTCCTCCAGGTGGGGATACCCGGACAGGACAAAGGTGTCGACCCCCAGCGCCTGATATTCCCGCAGGGTGGCCGCAACCTGCTCGGGATTCCCCACCACCGCGGTGCCGGCGCCGCCGCGCAGCAGGCCGATGCCCGCCCACAGGTGCGGTCCGATCAGCAGGCTTTCCCGGTCCTTGCTGGTCCCGTGCAGCGCCAGCATCCGCTGCTGCCCCACCGAATCGGACTCGGAGAGCCGGCGCCAGGTCTCCTCCAGGAGTTCCTGGTCCGCGTCCCGGATCAGGCTCTCGGCGACACGCCAGGCCTCCTCCTCGTCCTCCCGGACCACCACGTGCAGCCGGACGCCGAAGCGCACCTCCCGGCCCACCGCCGCGGCCGCCTCCCGCACCCGGGCGATCTTCTCCGCCACCTGCTCCGGCGGCTCCCCCCACGTGAGGTAGAGGTCCACGTGCCTGGCAGCCGTCCGGATCCCCGCCTCCGAGGAGCCGCCGAAGTAGATGGGCGGATAGGGCCGCTGCACCGGCGGAAACTCCAGCCGGGCGCCCTGCACCTGCACGTACCGTCCCTCAAAGTCCACTGTCTCCCCCGCGAGCACCCGCCGGTAGACGGTGAGCCACTCATCGGCATGGGCGTAGCGCTCGTCGTGCCCCAGATGGATGCCGTCCCCGGCCAGTTCCCCGGCGTGTCCGCCTACCACGATGTTGACCATCACCCGGCCGCCGGAGATCCGGTCTAAGGTGGCCGCGGCCCGGGCCGCCAGGGTCGGCGACAAGACGCCTGGACGTACCGCCACCAGAAATCGAAGCTGCTTCGTCTCCGTGCTGAGGGCGGAAGCCAGCGTCCAGGGATCCTGGCAGCCCCGCCCGATGGGGATCAGGACCCCGTCGTACCCCAGAGCGTCCGCCGCCCGGGCGATGGTGGCAAAGTGCCGGTACGTGGGCTTCCGCACCCCCCTGGTGGAACCCAGGTACCGCCGGTCCCCACCCGCCGGGATAAACCACAGGATCGAGGGCGCAGCCGCCGAGCTCATGGCTCTCTACCTCCCTTGCGCTTGAGTGCCGGGGAAAACGAACTGGAGGCCTGCCCCATGGCATGCCTCCAGCTGTCTGGTCAGCATCGCTGCCCCGGTCGGTTGTACGGCCATTCTACGGGTGAATCACAAGTATGTCAAGCGGAATTTGTGGAATTTTTTTCGGCCATTTTTATTGACAAACCCCGGCAACCGCCGCTAAAATGACCGCATCATTCGCCCGGCTCTGTGCCGCCGCGGAACCCGCTGACCAGTCAACTGGAAGCCAGGGATCCCTCCATCCGGAGGAGCCCTGGCTTTTTCATTCCGTGAGGCGAGAGCCGGCCGGTGTCGGAGGAGGGGATGCAACCGTGACGCAAGAGAACCGGGCAGTAGTAGCGCCGCCCCGGGTGCGGATCCGCTGGAGGGACGATCTGGCCGGCCTGCTGCTCACCTGGCTCAGTCCCGCGCTGGTGGTGACCGCCTGGGAGCTGGCGGTTCGCAGCGGCCTGGTCCGGCCCACCATTCTGCCCTCGCCCAGCATCATCTCAACCACCTTCCTGGAACTGCTGACCACCGGTGAACTGCTTCGCCACCTCGGGGTGAGCCTCATGCGGGTTGGCTCCGGGTTCCTGGCGGGCGCCCTCTCCGCCGTACTGCTGGGCACCCTCATCGGCCTGTCCCGGACCGCCCACCGTGCCAGCAGCGTGCTACTGGGCATCCTGCGGCCCATTCCCGTGGTCGCCTGGGTGCCGCTGCTGATCCTCTGGCTGGGCATCGGCGAAAGCTCCAAGATCACCCTGATTGCCATCGGCACCTTCTGGCCGGTGCTCCTCAACCTCGTCCACGGGATCCGCAGCACCGACCACCGGCTGCTGGAGGTGGCCCGGGTCCTGGAGAAGGACCAGATCACCCTGCTGAGGCGGGTGATCTTCCCCGCGGCCATGCCGTCGCTGCTTACGGGCATTCGCCTGGGGATGGGCATCGCCTGGACCAGCGTCATTGCGGCGGAACTGCTGGGGGCAGACCAGGGCATCGGCTTTCTGATCGCCTACGCCCGGGAGCTTACCCAGGTGGACGTGATGTTCACGGGACTGCTCACCATCGGCATCACCGGCAACCTGCTCGACGGGGCCATCCGGTCGGTGGAGCGGCATCTGCTCCGCTGGAATCCCCATCTGGCGGAAGGAAGGTGACAATGCCATGAATCAGGACAACCGCCTCACCCTGCAGCACGTCACCAAGTATCACCGGCACCAGGGCCGGCCGGTCTGCATCCTGGACCAGGTGAACCTCACGGTGGAGCCCGGCGAGTTCCTCAGCATCGTGGGCCCCAGCGGCAGCGGCAAGAGCACCCTGCTGCGCCTCATCGTGGGCCTGGACACCGAGTACCAGGGCCGCATCCTGGTGGGCGACCGCCCCGTGACCGGCCCGGGGCGGGACCGGGGCATCGTTTTTCAAGACCACCGCCTCTTCCCCTGGATGACGGTCTCCGAAAACGTGGCCTTTGCCCTGTCCGAAGAGGAACGGAGGGCCGAGCGGGACCGGGTGATGCACTACCTTACCCTGGTGGGCCTGCAGGATTACCATGCCGCCTACCCCCACCAGCTCTCCGGCGGAATGGCCCAGCGGGTGGCCATCGCCAGGGCCCTGGTGAGCCGGCCCCGGATCCTGGTGCTGGACGAGCCCTTCGGGGCGCTGGATGCGTTTACCCGCTTTCAGATGCAGCAGGAGCTCATCCGTATCTGGAGGGAGGAGGGCACCACCATGGTGATCGTCACCCATGACATCGACGAGGCCATCTACCTGGGCGATCGGGTTGCGATCCTGTCGGGCCGGCCGGCCACCTTTCGCAAGACGTACCGGATCGCCCTTTCCCGGCCCCGGGACCGCACGTCCGACGACTTCCTGCTGCTGCGCCGGGCCATTCACCGGGAATTTTTCGGGGCCGTAGAGCCGCCCTTTGCCTATTCCATCTGAGCGGGAGGGATTTGCCATTGCACCGAAAGCGAAAACTCTGGTGGATCGCCTTGGGTCTGACCCTGACCATTCTCTCGGGCTGCGGCGGGGCCAGGGCCTCCCTGGGCCCCGACCCTGCCGGAGCCGACGCTGGATCCGCCTCCGGCGGCCAGCGTACCATCCGCATCGCCCATCAGTACGACGCGGTGACGGTTATCGGCCAGGCCAAGGGCTGGTTTGAAGAGGAGTTTGGCAAGGACGGCACCCAGGTGGTCTACACCAGGTTTATCGCCGGACCGCCCATCATGGAGGCCTTCTCCGCCGGCCGGCAGGACATCGGCTACGCGGGGGACATGCCGCCGGTGGCCGCCCGGGCCTCCGGGGTGGAGGTCAAGGTGGTGGGGGTAAGCTACCGCACCCGCACCGGCTACACCACGGTGGTGCGGGCCGAGTCCCCCATTCAGTCCGTGCAGGATCTCAAGAGCAAAACCCTGGCCGCGCAGGTCGGCACCGCCCAGTACCATTACGCGCTGCGCCTATTAGACCAGCAGGGCCTGACCGGACAGGTCCGTGTGGTCAACATCCCGCTTACCGAACTGCGCCCGGCGCTGGAATCCGGCTCGGTGGATGCCATCGTCGCCAACGAGCAGCTCGCCGGGACGCTGGAGTACGAAGGAGTGGGCCGCATCCTGCCCGATTCCAGGGGCGTCAAGCCAGGACTAGGACTTGTGGTGGCCCGTGCGGGCTTTGTCCGGGAGCATCCGGACCTGGTCCGGCGGTTCCTCCGGGTGATCCGCCGCGTCCATGAGTACATCCAGGCCCATTCGGAGGAGGCCGCGGAGATCGCGTCCAGGGAGGTCGGCTATCCCGCGCCGGTCTACCTCCACATTTTCAAAGACAGTGACTACGATGTCCGCATCCGACCGGACGACATCCACCAACTGGAGTTGGTGCGGGACTTCCTGTTCGAAACCAAGGTGATCCGGGACCGGTTCCCCATCACGGACCTGGTGGATCCCCGGTTCGCCGCGGATGTGGCAGGCTGACCGGCCGGCAAAGACGGCAGGGGCCGGCTCCGAACCCGGAGCCGGCCCCTGCCCGTCCCCCGACTACAGCCGCTCTTTCTCGAGACGGTCGATCTGCACCACCCGGCCTTCGTGAAGCACGATCTGCACATATCCGTGGCGAATCCGCCGGATGGCAGTCAAGACCGACTGCAGCACCTGCCTCTCCTCCGCGGTGAGCCCCTTCTGCCGGGCCGCCGGCGGAGTCTCCACCGTTCCAGGCATCGGATGGTCCCCCCTTGCCCCCGTCTCTTCCGTCATTCGGTATCCAGTGGTCGTCGTTGGGATGATAGCAAGGACATTCCCGAAATGTCAATCGGACTTTGTGTATTTTATCCGCTTTTTGCAGAAGAGCCGCAAAGTGCTTGACGGTCGGGAAAACCGTTGGTATCTTGTATGCTAATTAAACATATCGGATTACGTGGGTATGGCCGACCAGACCACTGGAGGCCTGTGCCGCAGCGCACAGGCCTCCTTGTGCTTTCTTGGGTCGGGCCTGCATGGAAAGGGGAGCGACACCGATGAGTCAGTCCCGTGTGGAGACCCCCGCCGAGCGGGTCAACCGAATCAAGCGGGAAAAGAACCCCCTGGCCATCCTGCCGGATATCGAGCGGTACGCCAAACTGGGCTTTGACGCCATCGACAAGGACGATCTGGAAGTCCGCTTCCGGGCCTGGGGCCTCTATACCCAGGGGGACGGCCAGGGCGCCCGGGGCAGCCAGGTGCCCTACTTCCTCCTCCGGATCCGGATTCCAGGCGGCCAGCTCCGAGCCCACCAGGTCCGCCGCATCGCCGACCTCTCCGAGCAGTACGCCCGGGGGACCCTGGACCTGACCGACCGCCAGAACGTGCAGCTTCACTACGTCCGCATTGAGGACGTACCCGCCATCTTCCGCACCCTGTGGGAGATCGGCCTCACCTCCCAGGGCGCCTGCGGCGACCTGGTCCGCAACGTCACCACCTGCCCGCTGGCCGGGCTGGAGCCGGGCGAGCTGTACGACACCTCCGGGCTGGTCCGGGAGCTGGACCGGATGCTCAACGGCAACCCCGCCTTCTCCGACCTGCCCCGGAAGTTCAAGATCACCGTGACGGGCTGCCCCTCCTGGTGCACCTATCCGGAGATCAACGACATCGGTCTCACCGTGGTCACCCGCCGCCGCGGCCGCCGCACCGAGGTGGGCTTTGCCCTGCGGGTAGGCGGCGGCCTGGCCTCCCGGCCCCACCTGGCCCGGCTGCTGGACGCCTTCATCCATCCCCACCAGGTCCCGGCGGTGGTGCAGGCGGTGGTCTCTATCTTCCGGGATGCCGAGGGCCTGCGGGCAAACCGGGCCAAGGCCCGCATGAAGTTCCTGTTCCTGGACCATGGGTGGGATGAAAAGCGGTTCCTGGAGGAGATCGAGGCCCGCCTGGGCTACCGGCTGGAGCCCGGCGTTCCCCATCAGCCGCCCTGCCACGTCCACCGGGACCATGTGGGCATCCATCCCCAGAAGCAGAAGGGGCTCTACTACGCCGGGTTCTGCGTCACCGGCGGCCGGCTCACCCCCTGGCAGTACCGGCTGCTGGCGGACCTGGCCGAGGAGTTCGGCGACGGCAGCATCCGCCACACCATCGGACAGAACCTGGTGATCCCCAACATCCGGGAGGACCGGCTGGAGGCCTTCCGGAAGGCCGCGGAAGCAGTGCAGCTTCCCCTGGAGCCCAGCCCCTTCCGCCGGGGCATCGTGGCCTGCACCGGCTCCCAGTACTGCAAGCTGGCCCTCACCGAAACCAAGCAGTTCAGCGAGCAGCTCACCGCCGAACTGGAGCGGCGGCTGCCCGGATTCGGGGGCCAGGTCAAGATCCACGTCAACGGCTGCCCCAACTCCTGCGGCCAGCACTGGATCGCCGACATCGGCCTGCAGGGGGTGCGCATCAAGCAGGGCGAGGAGACCGTCGACGGGTACGAGTTCTTCCTGGGCGGCGGCGTGGCCGGTCGTGCCGACATCGCCCGCCGCATTCCCTTCCGGGTCCCGGCCACCGAGGTGGCCGATGCCGTGGAGCGGGTCCTGCGGGCGTACCTGGCAGAGCGGCAGGAGGGCGAGGTCTTCCAGGACTACGTCCGCCGGCACACGGCCGAGGAGTTGAAAGCCATCCTGGCCGGCGAGCGGCTTCCCCAGCCCTCCGGTGACCGGACCGAAGCCGGGGTGGCGGACTGATGGCCCGCTACTACCCCATCGCCCTGGATCTCACCGGCCGGCGCTGCCTGGTGGTGGGCGGCGGCCATGAGGCCCTCGCCAAGACCCGTGGCCTCCTGGAAGCTGGCGCCCGGGTCCATGCGATAAGCCCCACCTTCCTGCCGGAGTTTGACGGCCTGGCGGAACCGGACCGGCTGACGCTTTCCCGCCGCCGCTACCGGGCGGAAGACCTGCAGGGCGTCGCCCTCGCCTTCGGCTGCGCCGAGGACGAGGAGACCCACCGGGCGCTGGTGGAAGACGCCCGCCGCCTGGGCGTTCTGCTCAACGTCGTGGACCAGCCCCACCGGTGCGACTTCATCCTGCCCGCCGTCCTGCGCCAGGGGAGCCTCACCGTCGCCATTACCACTGACGGCAAGTCGCCGGCCCTGGCCTCCTGGCTCCGGGAGCAGCTTTCCGCCCGGCTGGGCTCTGAGGTGGGCGAGTTCCTGGACGTGCTGGGAGCCCTTCGTCCCGTGGTCAAGGCCAGCGTACCCGACCGCAGCCGGCGAGCGACCCTCTTCAGCCGCCTGGTGCGGTCCCGGGCCCTGGAGCGGCTCCAGGCCGGCGACCGCGACGGGATGTACGCTGAACTGAGTGCAATTCTGAAGGAGTACGATGTCCCATGCCCAAGGGAATGGTCTACCTGGTCGGCGCCGGACCCGGGGCCCCGGACCTGATCACCCTCCGGGGGCTGGAAGCCATCCGCCGCGCCGACGTGATCATCTACGACCGCCTGATCTCCCCCGCCCTGCTCCGCCACGCCCGTCCGGGGGCTGCGCTTCTCTACGCCGGCAAGGCCCCTGGCAGCCACCTGGTGACCCAGGAGCAGATCAATCGGATGCTGGTTCGTCTCGCCCGCCAGGGCCAGATCGTCTGTCGCCTCAAGGGCGGCGACCCCTTCGTCTTTGGCCGGGGCGGCGAGGAGGCGCTGGCCCTGGCCGCCGCCGGCATTCCCTTTGAGGTGGTGCCCGGCGTCACCTCCGCCGTGGCCGTTCCCGCGGCCGCGGGCATCCCCGTCACCCACCGCGGCCTCTCCAGCGGCGTCACCATCCTCACCGGCCATGCGGAGGCCGCTTTGGACAGCCTTTCCGGCATCGACTGGGAGGCCGCCGCCCGGGTGGGAGGCACCCTGGTGATCCTCATGGGCGTCGGTCACCTGGCCGAGATCGCCGAGCGGCTCATCGCCGCGGGCCGGCCGCCGGAGACCCCCGCTGCCCTGGTGGAGCAGGGAACTTTGCCCCAGCAGCGGGTCATCACCGGCACCCTGGCCACCATCGCCGCGGAAGCCGAAAGGGCCGGCGCCCGTCCCCCGGCGGTCATCGTGGTGGGCGAGGTGGTGGCCCTGGCCCAGCAGTTGGGGCAGCCTGTGGCGTGCGCCCCGGCGCCGCCGAACAGTGCAGCCCTCGGGGCGGAGGGCGGCCGGTAGCCGTGCCGTACCGCCCAAACACCCGGCAGTCTGGCCAGCCAAGACGCGAAAGCGACCACCCACCACCGGGTGGTCGCTTTGCTGTCTGTCCATCTCCCGGCCATCGCCGTGCCCATGCGGGCCTTACCGCCGGAGGGCTTTCCGTGTCAGCGGGACATGGTCTTCACGTACTCGATGGCCCGCTGCAGCTGCACGTCGTTGGGATCCCCCGGCAGGGCCCTGGTGGTGTTCTCCACCACGATGTCCGGCTCAATCCCCACCTCATGGATGGAGTTGCCCCCGGCCGTCAGGTACTTGGCCGTGGTCAGCTTGATGCCCGACCCATCGGAAAGCTCGTAGAACGTCTGCACCGATCCCTTGCCGAAGGTCCGGACCCCCATCAGCACGCCGGCCTTCAGATCCTTGATAGCCCCGGCCACGATCTCCGAAGCACTGGCGGTTCCCTCGTCCACCAGAACCACCAGCGGCATGTCGAAAGTCCGGTTGCCGCGAGACCGGAAGGTCTCCTGAGGCCGGTCCCGGTAGATGATGTGAACCACCGGCTCCTTGGGCGGCACGAACAGCGAGGTGACCCCGATGGCCTCGTCCAGCAGGCCGCCGCCGTTCTGCCGCAGGTCCAGGATCAGGCGGGTGGCGCCCTGGCTGCGGAGTTCGTCAATGGCCCGCTTGACCTGGTTGGTGGCCCCCTTGCTGAACTCGATCAGCCGGATGTAGCCCACTTCGCTGTCCACCATCTTCGACTCCACCGCGGGCAGTTCGATTTTCGCCCGGGTGATCACGAACTTCAGGGGTTCCGGGACGCCCTCCCGGCCCACCGTCAGGGTGACGGTGGTACCCTCAGGCCCCCGGATCAGCGCGACGGTCTCGTCCAGCGTCAGCCCCCGCACATCCTTGCCGTCCACCGCGAGGATGGTGTCCCCCGGCCGCAGCCCAGCCTTCTCCCCGGGGCTCCCCTTGAAGGGGGCCACCACCGTCACCAGGCCGGTCTTGGGCGACAGTTCCACCTGGACCCCGATGCCGGTGAAGCTCCCCTCAAAATGCTGCAGAAACTGCTTATACTCCGTAGGATTGAAGTAGACGGAATACTTGTCCCCGGTGGCCTCCAGCATGCCCCGCAGGGCACCCTCGGTGGCACCCTTGGCCAGGTCGCTGGGGGAAATTTCGTCCACAAACTTCTTCTCGATGTAGCGCTGGACTTCCCGGATCCGGTCCAAATCGATGCTTTCGCTCGCAGCGGCCCTGTTCCCCGTCAGCCGCTCTGTGCCCGGAATCAGGCCCACAGCCCCGGCGTAATAGCTGGCCAGACTGCACAGAAAGACCAGTACCACCGTCAGGGTGAAGGCCTTGCGGCGCTCAATCATCCCCCGGATCATCCCTTCTCAAACCACGCTATGTTGCCATTTTTATGCACTTCCGAACTGAGTATACGTCCCCGGCATTCCTGCGGTCAAATGAGGAAACGGCAGGCCCCCTTGCGGGGGCCTTTTCTCCGCCTGGATCGGATTACGGCAGGAAGGACATGGGATCCTGCGGCACGCCGTCAACGTGGATCTCCAGGTGCACATGGGGCCCGGTGGACCACCCCGTGGAGCCGGCCAGGGCGATGACATCCCCCTGCCTGACCACGTCGCCCACCCTCACCCGGAACTCGGAGTTGTGGGCGTACCAACTGGCGATGCCGCCGCCGTGGTCGATGACGATCAAGTTGCCATAGGTATCGCTCCATTCAGCCAAGATCACCACGCCGTCCTCAATGGCATGGACCGGCGTTCCGTAAGGTACGGCGAAGTCCGTGCCGTAATGGTTCCGCCAGGTTCCCAGGATGGGATGCAGCCGGGGTCCGAACGTATCGGTGATGACGAAGCCCGATACCGGATAGATCGGAGCGAAGCCGTCGCCAGGCCGGGCCATCTGCTGCTGGGCCAGCCAGATCCGGTACTGAATCTGCCGCGCTTCCTCCTCCATGGCATCCAGCATGGCTTCCAGTTCCCGCTTGCGCTGATCCAACTGCCGGGAGGCGATCTCCCGTTCCGCGCGCCGGGCGGCCACCATGTTGTACTGTTCCTCGGCCCGTTCCTTCAGGGCTACCAACTGGGTGCGCCGGGCCTCCACCTGCTCCTGCTTCGCCGCGATCTGGCGTTTCTCTTCCCGGATCTCATCCAGCAGCCTGGCATCCTGCTTGAACAGTTCCTTCAACATATCCAGCCGGGTCAGAAACTCCTGGATGCTCCTGCTGCCCAGCAGCACCTCCAGGTAGTGGACCTGTCCCTCTTCGTTGATGACCCGCAGCCGGCGGCCCAGGAGCTTCATCCGCTCATCGTGCCGTTCCTGGGCTGCCCGCAGGTCGGCCTCCAGCGCCGCCAGCTCCGCCTCGGTAACGGCCAGTTCGGTGCTGATCATATCCAGCTCTTCCTCAGCCTCCGCCAGTTCCTGGTCCAGCTCAGCCAGCTCCCGCTGGGCTACTTCGGCTTCCCCGTAGACCCGCTGGAGTTCGTTCTCCGCCTGCTGCCGCTGCTGCTCCAGGATCCGCTGCTCCTCCAGGGCCCGGTTCAGATCGTCCTGCGGGCCGGCATGGCCCATCTGTGCCCCCAGCCCCACCAGGGCGACTGCTGCCACCGCAGTGGCCAGCCACCGCCTCCGGGCGGGCAGCTCTTGGCTCGGCATGCTAGCACCTCCGTTACACCTTCAGGAATCGGCGCATCGACACGATGCTTCCGGTTGATCCCAGCAGCGCGCCCAGGAGAATCATGCCGCCGGTCAGATTCCCCAGGATCTTCTGCGGTGCGACCATGGGCAGGAAGGGGATGTTCCGCTGCACGTACGTCACCAGTTCCACATAGCCCCATCCCGTCAGGGCCATGGCCAGGAGCCCGCCGACGACGCCCAGCAGCACCCCCTCCACAATGAAGGGGCGGCGGATGTACCAGTCCGTGGCACCCACCAGCTTCATGATGGCGATCTCCCGGCGCCGGGCGTAGACCGACAGCCGGATCGTGTTCGACAGCGTCAGCACCGTGGCGGCCAGCAGCATCATCACCAGCCCGATGCCACCCAGCCGCACCGCCCGGGTAAAGGCCAGGAGCCTGTCCACAAACTCCTTGCCGTAATTCACCTCACTGACGCCGCGAAGCTTCTCCACCTGCGCGGCGACGCGCTTGACCTCGTTGGGATCCACCACCCGGATCTCCAGCGCATCCCGGAGAGGGTTTTTCCCCTCTTCCTCATACTCCTCGAGAATGTCCTTACGGTCGCCCAACTGCTCCTTCATCCGCTGCAGGGCGACGTCCTTGGAGACGAAGGTGACCTGCTCCACTCCCGGGATCCGCTTGACCGCCTCCACGAGGGCCCGTTTCTCCGCTTCCGTCGGCTCCCGGTTCTCGCACGCCGGATTCTCGTCATCGCTGGCACACAGGTACGCGGCGATCTCCACCTGCTGCTCCACGGTGGTGGCGATGTACTCCAGGTTCACCGCCAGCAGCAGGATCACCGCCAGAACCAGCAGGGAGACCGCCACGGTGGCCATGGATGCCAGGGACATCACAGGGCTCCGGACGATGCTGCGAACCGAATCCCGGACGGCCAGGGCCCAGGCCCTAAAGCTCATAGCCGTAGGTCCCCCTCTCCTCGTCCCGCACCACCATGCCCTTGTCGATGGCGATCACCCGCTTCTTCATCCTGTCAACGATGCTGCGGGCATGGGTGGCCACCACCACCGTGGCCCCCATCTGGTTGATATCGGACAAAAGTTTCATGATCGCCCACGAATTCTCCGGATCCAAGTTCCCCGTCGGTTCATCGGCGATCACCAAAACCGGATTCCGTACGATCGCGCGGGCCACCGCCACCCGCTGCTGTTCTCCTCCCGACAGTTCCACACAGCGGGCCCGGGCCTTGTCCCGCAGCCCCACCAATTCCAACGCGGCAGGAACCCGGCGATTGATCTCCCGCCGGGGAACATCCGTGCACTCCAGGGCGAAGGCCACATTCTCATACACAGTCCGTTCTTGCAGGAGCTTGAAGTCCTGAAAGATGATCCCGATGTTGCGCCTGAGATACGGAACCATCTGCGGACGCATGCGGCCGATGTCTTTGCCGTCGACGATGACCCTGCCGGAGGTAGGCACCTCTTCCCGATACAACAGTTTCATGAGGGTCGACTTACCGGCGCCGGAAGGGCCGACCAGAAAGACAAATTCTCCCCGGGCGATATGGAGGTTGATTCCGCTGAGGGCAGGAACCTGCGAGTTGGGATAGATTTTCGTCACGTTGACGAATCGGATCAACCTCAGCCTCACTCCCGATAAGACTTACCCATACGGAACTATAGAACTACAGATCATATCGATGTTCGACAGTATATCAGGTCATCCTTCCTGGCGGGCTGATTTCCTGAGTTTAACTGTTACAACCCAAGAAGCATATCCCGAGAAAAGCGGCAGGCGACCGGCGAGGTCCAAGCCTCTCCGGTCGCCTATAGCGCGCTCACGCATCGATGCCGCTACCCCGGAAAACGTCCGGTGGTGACGGTGTGGGCAAACAGCTCCCACCCTGCCATCCCCACGTCCCTGGCCGCCCGGATGGCCGGGGTCGGATCGTAGGGAACCCGCACGATGGAGACGGAGGTGCTGCCGCCCTCCACCTCCACCAGGGCGTAGCTGGGCCGGGGATCCCCGTCAAAGGGCAGCCCCACACTGCCGGCGTTGACCACCGTCCGTCCCTCCACGTTCCGGATGAAGGCCCGGTGGCAGTGGCCGAACAGGGAGAGCTTTGTCTCCTCCGCCATGTGCAGGGTAGCCAGGGTCGCATTATCCGTCCACGGCAGAATCAGCACATAGTTGTTGGTGGGGGTGGCATGAAAAAAATCCATCCGCACCCCGTCGATGGTATCGCTGATGGCGATCGGCAAGTTCTGGAGCCAGAGCCGGTCCTCTTCCGACAGGGCGGCCACGTGCCGGTCAAAATCCCGCTGGGCCATCTCCTGGCTTCGGTTCACTGGGCGGAATTTGTGGGGATAAAAATCCGGATGGTACGCTCCGTCGGTATTCCCCCGCACCACGGGACAGCCCAGACTCCGCACCAGGTCCACGCATTCCTTCGGCAAAGGCCCCTTCATGGTGATGTCCCCGAGGCAGACCATCCGGTCCACGCCCCGCCGGCGCATGTCCGCCAGCACCGCCACCAGGGCATGGTAGTTGGAGTGAACATCACTGAACACGCCGATGCGCATCCCTCACCGCCCCCGCACCCTCGTGACCAGTACCGCCAGCATGAACTTGAACAGCGGAGGCAGGCTGCGCCCGTAGCGGCCAAACTTCACGATCCGATACAGCCATTCGAGGTTGGCCCGGATCATCCAGTCCGGCGCCCGCCTGGCCGCACCTGCCCAGACATCCAGGGTCCCTCCGACCCCCATGCCGATC
Source organism: Symbiobacteriaceae bacterium (assembly GCA_036562385.1). Taxonomy (GTDB): domain Bacteria; phylum Bacillota; class Sulfobacillia; order Symbiobacteriales; family Symbiobacteriaceae; genus DATCKG01. The sequence goes on along the minus strand of DATCKG010000096.1, from coordinate 10,477 downwards.
TTGACGTTCAGGCGGTCCAGGTTCCGGCTGAGAAAGCGCTCCTGCTTGGGCGATCCCATCCCCACGAACAGCACGTCCGCCCGGGCCGCACGGATGGCCGCCACCACATCCGCCTCTTCCGCAGGGGAAAAGTACCCGTCCCGGTACCCCGCCACCGTAATGCCCGGATAGCGCTCCGCCAGCCGGCGGGCGGCCTCGGCCACCACCTCCGGGCGGGCGCCCAGCAGGTAGATCCGCCCCCGCCCCTGCTCCGACAGCGCCGCCACCAGGTTGGTGGCCAGGTCCACGCCCCCCACCTTCTCCGGCACCGGGTCCCCGAGAATGCGGGAAGCCAGCACCACCCCGGCACCGTCCGGCACCACCAGGTCCGCTCCGTTCAGGATCGCCGCCAGTTCCGGATCCTGAAGGGCAGCATATGCAATCTCCGCGTTGGGCGTCACCACCAGGCGGGGCTGCTCCCCGTCCACAAACGCCAGGCAGCGCTCCAGCGCCTCCTGCATGGTCACCTTGTCGACTTCCAGGGCCAGCACTCTCGCTCGGCTCATAAGCTCCCCCGCTGTCTGAGCAGATCGACTACCAGTTCCGCGTTCTTCCGCGACAGAGGCGTCAGTTCCGCCATGCGCTCCTGCAGGCGCCGGCGCACCGCCGGGGCGTCCTCCAGCGCCCGTCTGGCCGCGGCCACCACCGCCTCCGGATCCAGATGGTGGGTGCTGCCCGCCGCCCGCTCGCCGATCTGGCGCAAGAAGCTGTCATTCTTTGGGTCGTAGCTGATCCCCACCAGGGGTACGCCGTTCATGGCGGCAAACACCAGGGCATGATAGCGCATCCCGATCAGCAGGTCGCAGCGGGCCACCATCGCGTGCAGGTGGTTGTAGGTCTGGTTGCCCCGGACCAGCACCGCCGGCTCCTCCATCCGGCCGGCCACCTCCCGGGCCGCCGACACGTCGTGGGGCTGCTGCATGGGCAGGAAGACGACCTGCCCGCCCGTCTCCCGGGCCAGCCGGTCCAGCGCACGGGCCAGTCCCGGTTCCCAGGACCGGTCCCCCTGCTTCCAGGGCCGTACCGACACCCCGATCACCGGCCGGCCCAGGTCGACCCGGTACTCGGCCAGCAACTTGGCCCCCCATTCCGGGTCCGCCGGTCCCAGGGCCAGCGCCGCGTCCGCCGTCACCGTCACCGGCGGCAGCCGCACCCCCAGCCGGCGCAGCGTCTCCGCCGATTCCTGGTCCCGCACCGTGATCAGGTTCACGGTGTTGACGATGGCGGGGATCAGGGTCCGGCCGAGGGGACGGGTGACAGGCCCCACCCCCTGGGCATAAAAGACCACAGGCCTCAGGCGCATGCGGGCCATGGCCACCAGCCCCAGGTAGTAGGTCAGCGACCGGCTGCTGGTCACATCCTGAAGCAGACTGCCGCCTCCGGAGATCATCAGATCGGCCCGGCCCAGCGCCCGCCAGATTTGCTTGACGTCTCCCCGGCTCACCGCTTCAACGCTGTGCAGGGACCGGGTATGCGCGGCTTTTCCGGAGATCACCGTCACGGCCAGATCGGGAACCAGGTCCCGGAGGGCCCGGAGCATCCCCGCCAAAATGGCCTCATCTCCTGCGTTGTTAAAGCCGTAATACCCGGAGACCAGAATCTCTGCCATGGCTGTGGTCTCCCTTCGCTAGCGCTTTCGCAGCCGGCCCGCCACCTGGGTGACCAGATCCGAAGCCTCCCGGAGGCCCGCCAGCAAGGCAAGCCCCACATGCACCGCCACGACGGTGCTCAGCCCCACCCCCAGGCGGACGGCCTGATCCAGGAGCGAAGAGGTTGGGAAGAACTGAGCCGCCCCTTGATAGAGCACATAGCCTGCCGCACATCCGGCAACGGAGGTGGCCAGATTGAGACCGGTAGCCCGCAGGATCTCCCGGCCCCCGATGCCGCCCAGCCGCCTCCGCAGCCGGGCCAGCAGGAACAGCACCGCCGCCACGGCGGCCAGCACGGAGCCCAGGGCCAGACCGCCGTGGTACAGCGGCCCCACCAGGAGAATCTTGAAGGTAACGCTGAGCCCCACCAGCAGGAGGGAGGACAGCAGGGGCGTCAGGGTATCCTGCAGGGAGAAAAAGCACCGCTGTAGGAAATCTTGCCAGCCGAAGAAAAGGATGCCGAGAGAGTAAAATTGCAGGGCATAGGCCGTCGCCGCTGTGGCCCGCAGGTCGAAAGCGCCCCGTTCGAAGATGATCTTCACGATCTCCTCCCGGAACACCCACAGTCCCAGGGCCATGGGCAGCAGCACGAAGGCCATGGTCCGCATGCCGGCGGTCACCGTCCGGCGGAGGGCCGGAATCTCCGCGTCGGCGGCGTGCTCCGCCAGGCTCGGATAGAGGACCGTGGAGATCGCCGCCCCCACCACTCCGTAGGGCAGCGAGTTGACCTTCACCGCGTAGTTCAGGGCCGAAATGGAACCCTCCGCCAGATGGGAGGCCAGGAACCGGTCCAAGAAATCCTGAAACTGCACCAGCACCGTGGTGATCAGCACCGGCACGATCAGCCGGCCCACCTGGGCCAGGCCCGGGTCGTGCCAGTCCACCACCGGCTGGTAGCGAAAACCCAGCCGGGGCAGAAGCGGCATGAGCATCAGGGCGCCGGCCACCGCCCCGAACACCACCGACCAGGCCACCCACCGGATCTGCCAGGTGGCGCTCACCACCATCAGCATCAGCACCACCGGCAGGTTGTTCACCAGCCCCACCATGGCCGGCGCCGTGAAGTGGCGGTTGGCGTTGAGCACCGCCGACGCCACCCCGGCCATGCCCATGAACAGCAGCATGGGCAGCATCGTCCGCGTCAGCGAAACCGCCAGGGCCTTCGGCTCCTCCGGCAGCCCCGGCACCAGCAGGGGCACGTACAGGGGGGCGAGCACCAGGCCCAGAACCAGCAGCACACCCGAGACCAGCAGGGTCATGTTCAGGACGGTGTTGACCAGCCGCCACGAGGCCTCCTCGCCCCGCTTCTGCAGCGACTCCCGGTAGACCGGGATGAAGACCGTCACCAGGGTAACCCCCACCGCGGCATACAGGGAGGCCGGCAGATCCTGCGCCACCACGTAGGCGTCGGTGATGTGGGTCGCCCCGAAGCGGGCGGCCAGCAGCGCGTCCCTGAGGTACCCCAGCAGGCGGCTGAGCACCGTCACGACGGAGATGATGCCGGCCGCTTTGAATACCGCGCGGGACTGCTCCGCCGTCACGATGCCATCAACTCCTCGTAAAGGGCCGCAGTCTCTTCCGCCATCTTGCGGGCGCTGAACAGCGCCTCCACACGCCGCCGGCCCGCCTCGCCCATCCGCAGGGCCAGGTCCGGATCCCTCAGCAGCCGCAGCACCGCCGCCGCGAGGGCGGAGGGATCGTCCGGCGGCACCAAAAGGCCCGTCTCCCCGTCCACCACCACCTCGGGAATGCCCCCCACCCGGGTGGCCACCACCGGCCGGCCGGCGGCCATCGCCTCCAGCAGCACCAAACCAAGCCCCTCGGACCGGGACGGCAGCACGAAGATGCCCGTCTGCCCCAAAAACGCGGGCACATCCGACACAAACCCGGTGAGTCGCACCCGGCTTTGAAGGCCCAGCCGCTCCACCTGAGCCGCCAGGGCTGCCCGCTGCTGCCCCTCGCCGCCCAGCAACAGCCTCACGTCCGCCGGCAGGGAGGTCATCGCTTCCAACAGCACGTCAAAGCCCTTTTCCCATTCCAGGCGGCCCAGGGCCCCCACCACACCGGGGACCGGCGGCGGCACCGCCGCAAAGGCCGCCGTCTCCACGCCGCCGGGGATCACCCGGATGCGGGCCGGATCCGCCCCCGCGGCCACCAGAGCCGCTTTCACCGCCTCCGAGACCGCCACGATCCGGTCCGCCATGAGCGTCACCGCCATCCGCTTCAGCAGGCTGCCCGGCCGGCGCACCTGGACCGAGGCCTCCTCCGCGGCCGCCAGTCCATGCTTGGTGTACACAATACGGGCGCCCGCCAGGGCCGCCGCCACCCGCCCGGCCAGGGAGCCGTGGGTGTGTGCGATCCGGGGACGCCATCTCCGCATCAGGCCCACAAGGGCGCGCAGCGCCTGCCAGGAGAAGGAACGGTCGGCTCCGGGATACAGCAGGACAGGCACACCCGCACGCCGAAGGGCGGCGGCCAGATCCCCTTCCGGGCAGGCCACTGCCACATCGAAATGCTGCGTGATGCGGGGCTGGGTAAGCAGCGTCAGCACGTACTGCCCGGCCCCGCCGATGTTGGTATCACTGCAGACATGCAGAACTCGCGCTTTCACGTCACCGGTCTCCCGTCGGTTTCCACTGCAGCCGTTTCCGGATTCCCGAGGGCCAGCCCGGCCCCCAGGCCTGCCACTGCCCAGAAGGCAAACAACAGTTTGGGGTTATACCAGATGTACTCCACCAGGCCGTGGACCAGCAGCCCCAGCAGGGCCGCCGGCACGGCCGCGGTCAGATAGGAACTGCCGGGGCGCATCCCCGCCACCAGCGGCCGCCGAATCACCGCCGCCAGGGTCCAGAGCACCGCCACCAAGCCCAGGATTCCCATCTCCGCGAAGCTCTGCAGGTAGAGGTTGTGGGCATGGGCCGCCCGGGCCCCCGGCAGCATGAACTCCTCATACCCCTTGGCGAAAACCTCCGCGCCGATCCCCGTGCCCAGGGCCCAGTACTTGTCCAGCATGGCGGCAACGCCCTTCCACATGTTGAGCCGGTACTGGGCGGAACTGTCCGCCAGCAGGAAGGCCGCCGCCAGCCGCTGCAGCACCCAGTCCGGCAGGACCACCGGCGCGGCCAAAAGGCCCAGCAGCAGGAAAACCGTCCACCGTCCCCCTCGCATCAGGACGAACACCATGCCGGCCACCAGCAGGGCCAGCCAGGCGCCCCGGGATCCGGTCAGAAGCAGCGTGGCCGCCATCAGCAGAAGGGGCACCATGGTGGCCCACTGCCGCCGGGGATGCTGCAGCCAGAGGGCTGCCCCGAGGGGCAGGTACAGGGCCATGTATTCACCCAGGTAGTTGGGATTGCCCATGCTGGCGAAGATGCGCACCATCTGCCCCGAGGTGGTGGGATCCACCCACGTCTCCTCCACATGGGGCGGATGGATGACCTGATAGAAACCCCACAGGGCCATCACCGCACAGCCGGCGAAAATCGGCCCCAGCAGGGCGGCCGCATCCCGGCTGTTGCGCACCAGGTCGGTCACCATGAAGAAGACCAGCGCCGCCGTCAGCCACAGCACGAGCTGGACGAAGCTGGTGGATGGGTCGATGCTCTGCACCGTGGAGGCAGCGGCCACCACCAACAGAACCAGCAGGGAAAGCGCTGCGCCTGAGACCCGCCACTGACAGGACTCCAGGGCCACCTTGCGGAGCCCCCACAGCAGCGCCGTGCCCCAGATCCCCAGGACCATCAGCACCGTGGGCGACGGCGAGGCGTCGGCGGGAATCAGCGGGATCAGCCCCAGCACCGCGCCCAGCAGGTACACCAGGGGAGAGGTGGGCCTTGGATCCCCCTCCTCCGCGGCCAGCACCACGTCCCGGCTGAATCCCGTGAACGCGCCGGCCAGAAAGCTGGTTTCCACCACCGGAGCCAGGCGCGAGGCCAGCCAGGAGGCGCTCCGGACCAGCCAGCTTGTCTCCCAGAGCCCCCGCAGAAACGGGCCGATCCGGTGGGAAAGCCTGTCCAGCCACCGGCCGATCCCGGCCACGGCCCGCCCCACCACGCCGGTCGACAGGTCCCCGGCCAAGGGCCAGTCGGTGTACAGGAGCCGTCCCAGCACGCTGCCGGCAAAGACCCTTCCGGCGAACCGGCTCACCGCCGAGAAAGACCGCCGCACCAGGCTCTGGTCCCACACGTCCAGGAACCAGTAGAGCAGCCTCCCGATCAGGCTGGACTCAAACCAGATTTGCAGAGGCGAGTGCACCATCGTCACCGCCCCTTACCGCTCCGACAGGTCCAGGTTCGGGAACGCCACCGTAATGCCTTCCCCGGCCCAGTAAGCCGACTTGTACTGGTTCACCCGGCCCACCTTCACCTCGATCCCGCCCATGGTGATGCCGTTGGGGGAGACCCGCCCCGGGCCGGAGATGGTGACGAAGTAGTCGTACTTGTACTGGGACTCGGTTTCATAGCGCCGCCCGTCCGGTCCCTCCCGGACCACCACGGCGGGCCGTGCGTCCACGCGAACCACTTCGCCCATGTAGGTGTTGGACTTGCTGTCGTAGATGGCAGCGCCCTCCCGCAGGGCGTTCATGGTAAACATCTCCACCGACGGGAGCATGATCGTCATCTCGATGATCCGGTCCTCGCCCGCGGGGGCGAGCTCGCCGGCGTTCATCTGCTGGTAGACAAACCGGCCGGCCACGGCCAGCAGCGCCAGCAGCACCACCAGATCCAGCAGGTTGATCCTGCCGAACAGGCGGCCTTTCCCGTCCACGATGGACACTGCTCAGAGCACCTCCCGGTAGACGCCCACAATCTTTGCTGTCACCACTTCAATGGACAGGTGCGCCGTCACAAACGCCCTGCCGGCCTTGCCCATCTCCCGGCACAAAGAGGCTGCCTCCGGACGAAGCAGGAAAATCAGATCCCGGGTCAGCAGCTCGGGCTCCAGCGGCCGCCCCCCTTCCCGGGCGGTAAAGTTGGACTTGGCCCACTCCTCCATCCGCTCGGGAAGCAGGATCCCACGGTAGCCCCCCTCACCGGCGATGATCACCGGCCGTGCACAGGCCATCGCTTCCACGGCCGTCCGGGCCACCGCCACCACGCAGTCCGCCAGGTTGAAGAACCGGGGCACATCCAGCCGGGCGCCGGTGGCCACCGCGGCCTCCCGCCCCAACTGTTTGTTCACCTGGGCCACCCGACGGCGAACCTCCTCCGCCCGGTTGCCGTCGCCCAGGATCCACAGCCGGACGCCGGGCACGGCCTTCGCCACCTCCGGCAGCGCCTCCAGGAGGGCCATTGCCACGTCGGCAAACCGGTCGGTCAGCCGGCTGGCATGAACCACGTGGGGTCCCGCCGCCGAAATGCCGAATTCCGTCAGCAGCGGGGCGATATCCAGTCCGGGCCGGAACTGATTCAGGTCAAATCCGTTGGGAATCACCCGAATTTGGTCGGGAGGCGCACCCAGGGCCTCCACCAGATGGCGGCGCACATCCTCGCTCACCGCGATGGTGCGCTGCCCGAACCGGCTCAGATAGCGCCAGGGGAACCCGGCGTTGTAGGTACCGTGGTAGGTGGTCACCAGGGGGATCGGCCGGTGGCCAATGGCCAGTGAGGCGATCCAGGCCGGGATCCGGGCGTGTGCGTGAACCAGCCCGATCTGGTACGCGGCCAGGACCCGCTTCAGCCCCCAGTACGCCCGCATGAGCGTGATGGGATTGCGGCTGGCCATGGGCACAAAAACGTGGGGGATGCCTGCCTCCGTGAGCTGCGGAACCAGCCGGCCGCCGGCAGAGGCCACCACAACCCTGTGCCCCTGCCGCTTCAGCTCCCGGGCCAGGCTGATTACGTGGGTTTCCGCACCACCCAGGTCCAGCGCCATGGCCGCCAGCAAAATCGGCGGCAGGGTTTTCTGCATGGCATCGATCCCCCCAAGACTTGGGTCTTACCGCGACCCCGCCCTGATCTCCAGGGCCATCTTTGCCATTTTACCCGTTTCGACCCTACCCGACAAGTAAGCCCCTGGGCTACTGACCCGCGGCCACAATTTCATAGTTCCCCTTTACCATCAAAACCGACGGCTTCGTGGCCACTAACCCTCGCCGGTCCGATCTGGGAATCACCAGCAGGTGGTTCTTGGGAATCGGATAACCCTGGGCCAGGTCCGTCCCGGCCGTGGCATCCAGCACGCCGCCCTGGGGACTGGTGATGGCGATGGCTTCACCCGCCCGCAGAACCAGTTCCGTCCCCGCGTACCCGATGATCTGCTGGCCGGCCGTCAGTTCCACCACCTGAAACGCCAACCGGCTGTCCACGTAGTCCCTGTCGACGCCCTGAGACTGATTCTGCGCCGCTTCCTTCAGCCGTTCATCGACATACGTTTTTTCCGCGAACCGTGTCAGTTGGCTCTGCAGGCTCTGCTGCAGGTTTGCTGCCACCTCATCCACATAACTCTTGCTCACCAGCGGGTCCGCCGCCGAACCGGGGTCCTTTCCGGATGCCGAAACGATGCCGGCCCAAAAGCCGGCGCCCAGTAACGCCACCGCTGCCACCGTCACAGCCACTGCCTGCTTCGCCTGCAAGGACCAGCCCCTCCTTCGATCACATACTAGTCTAGACATAAAAGAATTCGCCTCAGATGATCGGAACCCTATCGGTGCGGTCCGTTCCCGCGAAACGCCCGGCCGCGCCGGAGGCGCCGCCGGGCAGTCAGATGGAAGGACCGGCCTTACGGTTACTGCAGTTGGCCGGCTGCCTTCTTTTCCAGGTAGCTGTAGATGAAGTTGTCCAGTTCCCCGTCCATCACGGCCTGGACGTTGCCCACCTCTTCCTGCGTCCGGTGGTCCTTCACCAGGGTGTAGGGCTGGAAAACGTAGCTGCGGATCTGGCTGCCCCAGGCGATCTCCATCTGGGGACCCCGGATCTGCGCCATCTCCCGGTTCTGCTCCTCCAGCTTCAGCTCCACCAGCTTGGACCGGAGCATCATCATCGCTTTCTGGCGGTTCTGGATCTGGGACCGCTCCTGCTGGCAGGTCACCACGATGCCCGTGGGCAGGTGGGTGATCCGCACGGCGGAGTCGGTCTTGTTCACATGCTGGCCGCCGGCGCCGCTGGACCGGAAGGTGTCAATCCGCAGATCCTCCGGGCGGATGACGATATCGTCCACGTCCTCCTCAATCTCCGGCATCACTTCCACCGCGGCGAAGGAGGTGTGCCGCCGGCCGGAGGCGTCAAAGGGCGAGATCCGCACCAGCCGGTGCACCCCCATCTCCGGCCGCAAGAAACCGTACGCATAGGGGCCCCGCACCGCCATGGTGACGCTCTTGATGCCTGCCTCGTCGCCCTCCAGTTGGTCCAGAACCTCCACCTTGTAGCCGTGCCGCTCCGCCCAGCGGATGTACATCCGCATGAGCATCTGGGCCCAGTCCTGCGCCTCCGTGCCACCGGCGCCCGCGTGGATGCTGAGGATCGCGTTGTACGAGTCGTACTTCCCCCTCATGAGAAGCTGAAGCTCATATTCCCGCAGGGCGTTGCCCAGGTCCTGGGCCTCCCGGGCCGCCTCGGCTGCCAGTTCCGCATCGGCAGCCTCCTCGGCCAGTTCCACCATCACCAGGAGGTCCTCCGCCCGTTTGTGCAGATGTTCCCATTTCTCCACCGGCGCCTTCAGGGCGGCCAGTTCCTTCATCACCTTCTGGGCCGCCTCCTGGTCATTCCAGAAGTCCGGCGCCGCGACCTTGTGTTCCAGGGCGCTGATCTCCCGGTTGCGCGTTTCGAGGTCAAAGAGACCTCCTTAGTTCTTCGAGTTTGGCCAGGTACTGCCGCGCCTGGCGAATCAGATCTTCGTACATGGGGTCGCCTCCTTGGGACGTCGTCCGATATGACAGCGACATTGTACTATCCGCTGCCACGCGGGGCAACGAAGCAGTCAATCCCCGGCCCCTGCCGGAGTAGATATGAAACGTCACCGTGGGGAGGGAGGACGGGGTGAAGATCGGCTTTGTGGGCATGGGCACCATCGGACAGATGCTGGTCACCGCCCTGGCGCGCTCAGGGGTCGTCCACGCCGGTGATCTCGTCGTCAGCAGCCGCACTCCGGACAAGCTGAAGCGGCTGCAGGCCTCCGTACCCGGCGTGCAGGTCGCTCCCAACAACGGCGACCTGGTCCGGCAGTGCGCCGTGGTCTTCCTCTGCGTCAAGGCCCCCGACACCCGGGCCGTGCTGGCAGAGGCCGGGTCGCTGCTGACCCCCGACCACCTGGTGGTCACCGTCACCAACGCCATCACCATCCCCGCGCTGGAACAGGCCGTTTCAGCCCGGGTGGCCAAGGTGATCCCCAGCGTGACGCACGCCGTGGGCGAGGGCGTCTCCCTCCTCATCTTCGGAAGCCGCTGCACGGCGGAGGACCGGGCGCTTCTGACCCGCCTCTTGGGGGCCATCAGCCGGCCCGAGGAGATCCGGGAGTCTCAGGCCCGGGTGGCCTCGGACATCACCTCCTGCGGGCCGGCCTTTCTGAGCCACGTCTTCCGGGCCCTGGCCCGGGCTGCCCGGCGCTGCCAGCCCGATCTTCCCCCGGAAGCGGTAGACCGGATGGTCCGCCTCACCGCCCGGGCCACCTGCCGCCTGCTGGAGGAGACCGGTGCCAGCTTCGACGCGATCATCGCCCGGGTCTCCACCCCGGGCGGCGTCACCGCAGACGGCATGCAGGTGCTGGAGGAGCGGCTGGCCGGCGTCTGGGAAGAGGTGATCGACACCACCATCCGGAAGGAGGAGATCAAGCGGGCTCAGATTCGCCTGTAA
>DATCKG010000095.1:0-20194 GCA_036562385.1 Symbiobacteriaceae bacterium | reverse complement strand
CCCCCGCTCCTATCCAACCCAGATGTGCCGAGCAGTCAGACGACCTTCGATGATCTCCAGCAGGCCGCAGGAAGGAGGAGTGGAGCGCCTTCGCGGCGCCGACAGACTGCCGGGGTTAAACAGGAGCACCCCGGCATCCTGGTCACATACGGCGATGTGGGTGTGACCGAAGACCACCGCGGCCACCCCCAGTTCCCGTCCCCGCAGCCAGATCCGCTCGGGGCTCCGCTTGACCCCGTACAGGTGTCCGTGGGTGAGCAGCATGCGCACGCCGTCGAAGTCCAGCACATGCTCGGCCGGCTGTGTCATGGGATAGTCGCAGTTGCCCACCACCGCCACCACCCGTTCCGGTGGCAGCCCGAGCATCTCAGCCGCCGCGGGGGCATCCCGGAAGTGGTCTCCGGCGTGCAGGAGCCAGTCGACTTTCCCCAGTTGCTCCCGCACCCGGGACAGGTTCTCGAGATGTCCGTGGGTGTCGCTCACCACCGCAATTCTCACGACGGCACCCTTCCCTCCTCCAACAGGGCCGGCAAGATGGCCTTGGCCTGGGCCAGAGACTTGGCCCGGTGGCTGATGGCATTTTTCTCCTCCAGGCTCAGCTCGGCCACGGTGCGGCCGTCGGGCAGCACAAAAATCGGATCATAGCCGAAGCCGCCGGAGCCCCGCGGGGCAAGCCCGATCTCGCCCTCCAGGGTGCCCTTCACCACCTCTTCCCGCCCCCAGGGGGTGACGATGGCAATGCAGGAAACGTACCGCGCCGTACGGCGCCCCGGCGGAATCCCTTCCATCCGCCGCAGCAAGGCGTAGACCCGGTCCATGTCGGTGCCGGGCGCCCAGCGGTGGGAGTGGATGCCGGGCTCCCCGCCCAGCGCGTCCACCACCAATCCCGAGTCCTCGCCCAGCGCGGGCAGTCCCGTGGCCGCCACCGCTGCCCGGGCCTTGATCAAGGCGTTGGCTTCAAAACTATCGCCGGTCTCCTCCACCTCCGGGGCGGACGAGTCCAGCGCTACCACCTCAATGCCGGTATCGGCCAGCAGAGCCCTCAGTTCCCGGAGCTTACCGGGGTTCTTGCTTGCAAGCACCAGTCGCTTCTCCGACATCCCGATCCACCTCTGTCCCTTTACCCGGGCTCCGCCGGGGGAGGATCCAGCTGAATCCGCTGAGCCTGGGTAACCCCACCCGGCCACAGTCGGGAGGCCACTGCCGAAAACCGCGCCGGATCGCCGGTGGTAAAGAAGGTGCGCTTCCCCTGCCCGCCGTCAGCCACCTGACCCGCAGCGGCCAGGCGTGCGGCCACCTCCTGGGCGGTGGCCACTCCCGGGTCCACCAGCGTGACGTTCGGCCCCGCCACGTCGGCAATCACAGCCCGCATGTGGGGGAAATGGGTGCAGCCCAGCACCAGGGTGTCGATCCCTGCTGCCAGCAGTGGCTCCAGGCAGCGTTCCACCTCCGCCCGCACGGCTGGACCGGAGATGACGCCTTCCTCGGCCCGAGTGACCAGAATCGGACACGGCTGCTGCACCACCACCGCGTCCGGGCGGAATTTCCGGATAAGCTCGGGGTAAACGCCGGACGCACAGGTGCCTTCGGTGGCTACCACACCGATGCGCCCTGTGGCGGAGGCTGCCGCGGCCGCCCGGGCGCCCGGCTCCACCACTCCCACCGCCGGCACCGGCAGTTTCCCCTCGCCCAGCAGGTCGAGGGTCGCCGCGGTGGCGGTGTTGCAGGCTACCACCACCAACTTGCACCCCTGTTCCGCGAAAAAGCGGACGAAACACAGAAAAAACCGCCGCACTTCCTCCCGGGGGCGGGGGCCGTAGGGAAACCGGGCCGTATCGCAGGCGTACAGCAGGTCCTCACCGGGGCACAGCCGGGCTATCTCCCGCATGACCGTAAGCCCGCCCTCCCCGGAATCGAAGATGCCAATGGGGCGTCGGGACAATCGTATCGCCTCCTGTGATCCTGGTGCCCATGCCGTATGGTACGGAGGCGGAGGCCGCAGCATGACCTTGCCCGCCCGGGGCGCCACCCTGGTTGGGTGGCGCCCCGACGAGCGGGCCCAGCAGACAGCCTTCCGCTGCCGTCATCCCTCACGGGCGATCAGATTGTTAAGCTGTGTCAAATCGGAGATCAAGCGCTGCTTTTCGGCTGAGTCCATCTCCCCCAGGCCGGGGGTCAGATGGGCGTGGCGGGCTGCCAGGACCTTCTCCATCACGGCTTCCCCTTTTGGCAGGAGATGGAGCCGGACCACACGACGGTCGGAGGCCTCTCGTACCCGCTGCAGCAGACCGTTGCGCTCCATACGGTCCACCAGGTCCGTCGCCGTACTGCAGGCCAGGTGAAGTTTCTGGCAGAGCTGTCCCATGGTCAGCTCCCCGCACCGTTTCAGAACCTGCAGTACCTCCAGTTGCGAAGGGGTAATCCCGAAAGAGGCCAGAATGTCTCGCTCCCGTTTGGTCACCAGTGCGGAGACAGTACGAAGCAGTCGCTCAATATCTGCCACATGCCGATCAGCAGTGGTACCGGGCACATCCTTCACCTCGTCGCCAGGAACCGGGGCCAGAGCCTATCCAGTCGTTCAAGAAGTAACACTCTCTGATTAGCGCCCTGTCAGCGGATCTCCTGCCAGTAGTAGTTGGTAATTCCCTGAAAAATTCCCCGTGCGGCTCTTTCGGGATATGTGCGGACAGACTGTCCCGGTTCGGCGATGACATATTCCTCGTCCGGGTTCGAGAGAAAGCCCAGTTCCACCAGGATCGAAGGGGCCAGGGTTTCCTTGATCACCCAGAAGTCGTACTGCCTCACGCCCCGGTCGGGAAAGCCCAGGGCCTCCACCACCGCATCGTGGACATACTGTGCCACTTTCTTACTCTGGGGATTCGTAATCCAGTAGTACGTCTCAACTCCCCGTACAGAGGGATTGGATGCCGAATTGTGATGGATGGAGATGAACAGGTCCACCGGGGGATCGACCGCGTTCACCAGGGCGGGCCGTTCCCGGAAGTCCACCCCTTCATCCCCGGTGCGGGTCATGTACACGATGGCCCCCGCCTCTTCCAACAGGCGCTGCAGGGCCAGGGCCACCTCGAGGTTGACCACCTTCTCCCGGGTGCCGTACGTCGTGCCGATGGCTCCCGGATCGTCGGCCCCACCGGGGATCTTGCCGTGGCCGGCATCGATCCAGATCCGCTTGCCATACAGCGGCGAGCGGGCCAGATCCACCACGACCTGCTGCTGGCCGTTCTGCGAGATCACGGTGTGACCGGCGTAGTAGGCCAGGTCCACGGTCACCAGCAGTGACTCCGGACCACTGGGGCGAAGGGTGACCTGACGGATCAGATCGTCATTCAGGGTCACCACGTCTGCGGAAAGCCCGCTGCGGCCCTGGGGAATCTCGATAAGTAGCTGCCGGCCGCTTGCCACCACCGAGGCATCCACGGGCAGGCTGCTTTCCAAAATCAGCCGGGTCCGCTCTACGTAGGGCTCCGTCCGAACCCCCACAATCGTGGGCAGCAGATGGATTTCCAGTCCCACCGGGGTACTGACGACATGGTACGCCGTCTCCCGCTGCAGTTCCACTGTCACCCGCGTCCCCGACCCGTAGGGAACGGTCGTAATGCGGCTGACGGCCGGATGGTTGACCTGCAGGGGCGAGACCACCCCCGGTCCGGGCGGGGCGCCTTCGATATCCACCACCAACCGGCGTGGACTGGACTCCTCGCGAACGGAATAGGCCACCTCGCCGGTGGTGGCAATCACCACCTGCGGGCTCCGCACCTCCTGGTGAAACCCCACGCTGCGCACCATGGGATCAAACTCCAGGATGAGTTCCCGGCCATCGGGAGACAGGGTGTAGCGGTGGGAAGGCACGTCCCACAATTCGGCCTGCAGCGTGGTGGTCCGACCGCTGCTGATCAGCCGGACTGCCCTGGTAAGCCCGTCGTAGATCGGATATTCCGAGCTGACTCCGGCCACCTCGGCAGGGTACAGGTCAAGAAAGACCGACGTCCCCTCCTGCCTAGGCTGCACGGATCGCAGCGGAGCCGAAAGGGTCAGCCGCACCCGCGCCCCTCCTCCGGCGGTCTCATACGTCAGCCCGGTGATCTTGGCGGGTTTCAGGAGAATATTGACCGTGCGTGTCGCCTGGTCCCATTCCACCGTACATCCCAGGGCCTCCGCGATGAAGCGAAGCGGCACCATGGTCCGGTCCGCCACCAACTGGGCCGGTACCTCCATTGTCACGGGCTGGCCGTTGACCAGCGCCACAGGGTCGCCGATGGTGAGCACCACCGTTCCGCCCGGGCTGACCACTGTAACCCTCCGGGAAACAGGATCCCACTCCACGGTGCCGCCAACGGCTTCCCCGATGAAGCGCACCCCGATCAGGGTGCGGTTGTCCACGATCACCGGGGGGACCGACATCTCCAGCGGCTCCCCCTCCAGCAACACCGTCACCGGCGGCGCTGAGGCCGCTTTGGCAGGTTGGCCCCACCCCAAGCAAAGAAAGATCCCCAGAATGAACCAGATCGCCCTCATTAACAAGGTCCCGTGGTTTCTGTGCATATGGTACGATCCTCCCCGCCCCAGGTTCAAAGCCCGTTCGGCTCTATTTCCACTGACTGCAAAACACCCCCATTGGTTTCAAACATACTATGTAACTTATTGTCAACAATGGAGAAACCCTGTGGCTCACGCCACAGGGTATGACCTTCTGTTTGGTGGAGGCGGCGGGCTCTGCCTCCCGCGTCCGGAAGAGCACCCATCAGAGCCACTACGAGCGTAGTCACCGTTTGGATCTCACCGGGATCAACGCCCGGTGACCGGCTTGACCCCGGCCAGCCCCGGAACGAATCCTCGCCCACCGGATCCGAGACAACTCCGGCGGGAACAGCCCGCTCGGTGACGCTACAACTCCGGCGCGCGGTGCCTACAATCCGGAGGAGCGATCTGCGGCATCAGGCCGCAGGCTGCTTTACGCAGCGAGAGCGTACTCGTTGTTGGCACTTATTCTTTGCGGCCAGTTTAGCGAGGCAGCCGCACCTCGGCTCGCAACTCTGATCAGCACATCCCCCGTCGAACCTATTTCGCCCCCGTGTGTTATTCGGATCGGACGATCACTCCAGATCGTCCCGATGCCGGCCCCTGAGAGCCCGGGCAATCTGCCGCTGCGCATCCCGGGCGGCGATATCCGCCCGCTTATCGTACAGCTTCTTGCCCCGGGCGAGGCCCAGTTCAACCTTCGCACGCCCCCGCTTAAAGTATACGCGAAGCGGAATCAACGTGTAACCCTTTTCCCTGACGGCCCCATACAGCCGCATGATCTCATGCTTGTGCATGAGAAGTTTGCGCGACCGGCGGGGATCGTGGTTGAAGCGGTTGGCCTGAGCATAGGGACTGATGTGGACATTTTCCAAGAAGATCTCGCCGCCTACAACCTGGGCGTAGCCATCCTGCAGGTTGACACGCCCGGCCCGCAGCGACTTCACTTCCGAACCCACCAGGGCAATGCCCGCTTCGTAGGTCTCCTCAATGAAGTAGTCGTGGCGGGCCTTTCGGTTTTCAGCGACGACCTGAATTTCGTCCCGATTCTTGCTCCGTGCCAACGCTCTCACCCCGTCGGGACTTTATATTATGGTACCTCAAAGTCATCTTGTCAAGACAAAAAGGGGCCTTCCACTCCGGCACGCTACGGTGCGGAAGGCCCCGGCCGCACACCACCTCAGTCCGCCTGAACCGCCCGGCTGCGGTTCCGGGTGCGGGTCGTCCGTCGGGTCCGGGTCCGGAGGGCCGTGGCGGCGCTCCCCGCCGCCTGCTGCCGCGCCGGCATCACCGGAACCGCTACGGAGAAGGGGTTGATGACACCCGGATCGGTTTCGACCCTCGGGCGACTCGCTCGCCCCTGCGGCAGCGGCACGCCCCACATGTCCACCCGGACCTCCGGCAGTGGGCTGGCCGGCTTGGACTCTGCTTTAGAACTGGCCTTCTTGGCCGTCTTGGCCACTGCTCTGACAGCCTTGGTGGACGCTTTCCCCACGGCAGTTGTCTCGGCTTTGGTCTGGCGTGTTCGCCGCCGCGATTTGGCAGGCTTCTCCTTCGGCGCCTCTGGCTCCGGCCAGGTCAGCGCCGGCACCGCCGCGGCCGCCTTGCGAGCCGCCCGGCTGCGGCTTTCCGACTCCATGGGCGGCATGGTCACCACCGGACTTTCCGGCGCCAGGACGAAGTCCAGCCGGCGCTGTTCCACGTCCACCCGCACCAGCTTCACGATCACCGGGTCACCTAACCGGAACCGGCGCCGGGTCCGCTCGCCCACCAACGCATAGGCGTTCTCATGGAAGTGGTAGTAGTCGTCGGTGAGGGTGGAGACGTGGACCAACCCCTCCACGGTGTTGGGCAGCTGCACAAAGAAGCCAAACTGCCCCACCCCGGAGATGATTCCTTCGAAGGTCTCGCCCACCTTGTCCGACATGAACTCGGCCTTCTTCAGGTCCAGCGTCTGGCGCTCGGCCTCCATGGCCACCCGCTCCCGCTCGGAAGCGTGGCGGGCCGCCTCGGGCATCCAGGCCTCCCATTTTCGCCGCAGCCGGTTGTTCAGCTTTCCGGTCAGAATCGCCCGCAAGACCCGGTGGACTACCAGGTCAGGGTAGCGGCGAATAGGAGAGGTAAAGTGGCAGTAATACTCCGCGGCGAGACCAAAGTGGCCCAGGTTCTCCTCGCTGTAGACCGCCTGCTTCATGCTCCGGAGCAGCACCGAATTGATCAGGTTCTCCTCCGGGCGTCCCTCGCTCCACTTGATGACCTGCTGCAGAAGGTGCGGATGTACCTTCCCTTCTGCAGGCAGCCGTAGGTTGTACCCGAATAGCCTGAGGAAATCCCGCAGTGCGGCCAGGCGGTCCGGCGCCGGTTCGCCGTGGACCCGGTACATGAAGGGAACGCCCAGCCGGTGACAGTGCTCGGCCACCGTCTCGTTGGCCACCAGCATGAACTCCTCGATAATACGTTCGGCAACGCCCCGGTCGACCCGATGGACCGCCACCGGCCAGCCAACCTCGTTAAGCTCCACCTTGGCTTCGGGCAGGTCAAAGTCCAGCGCCCCCCGACGCTCCCGCCGGGCCCGCAGCACCTCCATGAGGGCCCGGGCCTCCTCCAGCATCGGAACCAGGGGGGCGATCTCCGCCCGCCGTCCCTGGTCTCCCTCCAAGACGGCATTGACCTGCGGATAGCTCAGGCGGGCAGCCGTCCGGATCACCGAGGGGAAAATCTCGTACTTCAGCACCCGCCCTTCCCGGTTGATCTCCATCACACAGGACAGGGTAAGCCTGTCCTCCCCGGGGTTCAGACTGCAGATACCATTGGAGAGACGGGGAGGCAGCATGGGAACGACCCGGTCCGCCAGATAGACCGATGTCCCCCGCTTGTAAGCCTCCTGGTCCAGAGCAGACCCTTCCTTCACGTAGTAGGAGACGTCCGCGATGTGGACCCCGAGACGCCAATGGCCGTTGGGCAGCCGCTCCACGCTGATGGCGTCGTCCAGGTCCTTGGCATCCTCCCCGTCGATGGTCACGATGGTCCAGTTCCGCAGGTCCCGCCGGCCTTCCTGGGCGATCATTTCCTCCGTGACCTTGTCCGGCAGCGCCTCCGCCTCCCGCAGTACCCGGGCCGGGAAGGCCTCCGGCAGGTCCAGGGAGCGGATGATGCTGAGGATGTCGACGCCGGCGTCGCCCTTCATCCCCAGCCGCTCGGTTACCTTGCCCTCCGCCAGGCGGCGGGGGCCCGGCCAGGTGACAATCTGGACCACCACTTTTTCCCCGGTGCGGGCGCCGTTGGTGGCACCTTTGGGAATGAAGATGTCCTCCGGCAGCCGCCGGTCATCCGGGGTGACGTAGCCGCCATGTTTTGCGGCCTCAAAGGTGCCCACAACCCGGTGGTTGGCGCGCTCGAGGATGCGGATGACCTCACCCTCCCGGCGCCCACCCACCCGACTGGGCGGGCTGAGCCGCACGATGACTCGGTCGCCATGCCAGGCGCCGTTGAGCGCCTCACGGCCCACGAACACGTCCTCTGCCTCGGGAGCCTCGGGGATCAAGAACGCGAATCCCTTGGGATGGCCCTGGAGCCGTCCTACGGCCAGGTTCATCCGTTCGGGTGCGCCGTAGCGCTGGGTACGGGTCCGAACAATCTCTCCGTTGGCCTCCATCTGCTCCAGGGTTTTCTGCAGTTGCGGATACTGCTTCTCGCTGATACCCAGTGCCTGTGCCAGTTCCGCAAAGGTCAGAGGCTTGTACGCCTGTGTGCGGATAAATTCCGCAATCCGTTCCTTCACGCTTGCTACCACCTTGTGACAACCGGCTCTGCCTTCGAGATATTACGGTACCACATTTCACCAGTTATGGGCAAGACGCGCCCTGGAGGTACACGACAGGACCCCGCCGGCGGCCGCCGGCCATCATGCCATCCATAGGATGCACACCCAACCACCCGGGCATGACCAGGCCGCGGACCACTGATGAAGAGAACCCGCCTGGCCTTCCAGGCGGGTCCTCCCCTTACCGCTGCCTGATCGCGATCAACTGGCCGCTCGCTGATAGGCCGCCCGGGCCCTGGCCAGGATCCTTGCAGCCGTATCAACGCCGTACCAGCCACGAATCCGCGTGGACTTGCCTTCCAAGTCTTTGTATGTGCGGAAGAAATGCTCGATTTCCCGGAGCACGTGGGCCGGCACGTCGCTGAGGTTATGGACCTGGCTGAACCGGGGATCTTTTACCGGAACGCCCAACAGCTTGTTGTCGATCCCCTTGTCATCCTCCATGGAGAGGATGCCCACTACCCGTGCATCGATCAGGCACCCCGGCACCGTGGGATTGGTGACCATGACCATGATGTCCAGGGGGTCACCATCTTCCTCCAGTGTCTCCGGGACATACCCGTAGTCGGTCGGATAGTGGACTGGCGAGTAGAGCACCCGATCCAGGCGCAGGACGCCTTTCTCTTTGTCGAACTCGTACTTGTTCTGGCTCCCCGCCGGAATCTCGATAAGCGCTTCAACTACCAACTCGCTCAACGTGCTGACCCCTTTCGCTCTCCTTCAAACAAACGGAATAGCTTCTAGACATTATAGTGACCGTTGTCCCAATAGGCAAGCGCGGGAGTCCAGAACGACCATCACACCTCAGCGCCGGGTGTAGAACCCTGCGGTACGCAAGCCCCCCGTCAGAATGGCAGCCAGACTGCCGCACAGTGCCAGCCCCAGTGGCAGCCCCGCCGCCCAGCCCAGCCTGTGCATCAGAACCTGCCAGAAGCCGGGCTGAATGAGTCCCGTGGGCAGGGTGCCGATGGCGGGAAGCAGTCCACCAACGCCTGCCACCGATCCGCTGCGCATGAGCAGGAGGGTCGCCCCAAAAGCAAAGATCGCATGCACCAGGCGAGCCAGCAGGTACGGTCCCATCCGAATGTCCGTGCCGGTGAGCACGCTGGCTACCTGTCCGTGAACCGAAAGGCCGCTCCAAGCCACGATCGCCCCTGCCACCGCCACCCGCTGCACCAGATCCGCCTCGGCCTGGGAAGCAGCCAGCGTTCCCAGGTCGATTTCAAACAGCCCAATCACCACCGCCCGAACCAGGGATGGATCCAGGCCTATCCGGGCGAACAGCCATTCCAGCGGTACCGCCAGCAGCGGATACAGCCCCGCGGCCTCTACCATCGTGACGACGGTAGCCATCAGCATGATGAAGCCGCAAATCAGCCAAAGGGTCTCGATGGATTCACGGATCGCATCCCCCAGAATCTGACCCAAGCTCCGACCGTCCTCCTGCCGGGCCTTCACCAGCGCCTCCACCGCCCGGCCCAGCAGGTGCCCTTGGGAAGGCCGCTGCGGCGTCCGCTCCGGGTCCCGCAGGCCGTAAAAACGGAAAAGGAGGCCCACCAGCAGGGCAGCGGTATAGTGGGCCAGGGCCATGGTCCGACCCAGGGCTGGCATGGCGAACATCCCCACGGCCACGGCTCCCAAAATAAAAAGCGGATCGGCTGTGTTCGAGAAGGCCAGCATCCGCTCCCCTTCAACGCGGGTGCACATCCCGCTTTTGCGAAAGCGAGCGGTAATCACCGCGTCCATCGGGTAGCCTGCGGCAAGGCCCATGGAAAGAACAAAGGCCCCTTCTCCGGGTACATTGAAAACCGGCCGCATCAGCGGCTCGAACAGGACGCCGATAAAGTGAACCACGCCCAGCGCCAGCATGACGTCCGACAGGATGAAGAAGGGCAGCAGCGAGGGAAAGACCACGTTCAGAAACAGGTTCAGCCCGTCCTTGGCCGCCTCCACCGCTGCCTTGGGGTAGACCACCAGGGACAGGGTAAGCACCACGCACGCCAGAGCCCAGACCAGCGCCGAGATCCTGCGTCGCATAGGGCACCTCCGGTTCCAGGGGATAGGCCCCGAAGGGATCCTGTACCAGATGGCTATGCAAAGGATGGACAACGCATGAGCCGGAGTGGACAGCACTCCTTGCCCAAAATTCATCGCCGGAAAAACCAAAGAAAAAACAAACCCGGTGGGCAATATCTCTCACCCGGTTTGGCCGTGCCCCTATCGCCCAATCGGTGCCCGGTTGAAACGGAGAAAGAAAGTATCAAACTACCAGGGATCGACAATGACCACGATCAACCAGGCGGTGCAACAGACCGCAAGGATTCCACCTACTAACTTGGCCAACCACGCCTTGCCAAACCGAACGGCAACTACGCCCAAAAGGGGCAAACCCAGCAGCAGAAGCCCTTGCAGGTTAAACAACCAAGACGGAGATCCCAGGAAATAGTAGGTGAGCGGCAAACATGCAACCGCCGCTGTCACAAACCATTCCCACTGCTGCTTCACAGCCCCGATGACGGCTGCGACTGCCCCTGCAAGCAGGAACGGCGCTGCCATACTCCTCCCCTCTCCCCCTCTCACGAAAAATCCATCGTGAGTAGCCAACGCATGAAATCAACCACCGAGATTTGATGGACTTGGCAGAATTATGATAGCGTTGAGACGACCTGAATGCAACGTGAAACCGCGAACATGACCCTCAATATGATCAACCGGGACCTCCTATATGCGTTCCACTCGACGGTGAAGTCCGGCAATGGCTGCGGCCGAACACCTGCCTGTTTCGAGCAGGTATCCGGCCGCGCTGCCTTCTTCTACCCCTCTTCCGCGATATGGCCCACCGTGGCTGCCAGATCACGGAGCAGCTGCTCGGCATCAGGGCCGTCCTCGACTTCCACCACGATGGTCTCTCCGGATCTGGCACCCAGGCTCATCACCTGCAGGATGCTCTTGGCATCGGCCTGCTTGTCGCCATGCCGAATGATAACGGCCCCCGCGTACTTTTTCGCCCGCTGCACAAACAGCGCAGCAGGGCGCGCGTGCAGACCCACCGGATCGGAAATCATGATGCGTGCAGATGCCAACGCGTTCACTCCCCTGTGGTCTGAACAGATTTTCCCCGGCGCTCCAAAGAGAAAGGTTTGCCCGCCGGCGGCCAAGCCCGCCCACTCCTGCGAGTATAGCTTTCCACGGGTGGGCGTCAGGCCGAACAACTTATCCCCTTCGCCGGGAAACGGTGCATGATGGACAGGCGCCCGGGGCTGTCGACGCGAGTGTTGCAAAGGCCATGCCAACATAAGATCCACAAGATCTGCCGCTTCTTCGGCACGGCCCTTGCAGGTACTCTTGGGCAAGCGCTGAAGAAGGAACGGAATGAGATGCAGCATCCAGCGAGCGAAAGGGACCCCTGCGAAAACGATGGAAAATCGCTACGGCAGCGGTCGCCCTTCCAACTGGCATCATGCAGCGTGGTCAACCATGTCTGCCGCGGCCGGACTACAAATCCAGCCGCGGCAGTCCGGACTCCATGATGAAAATGAAATTAGGAGAGAGCAGCGTATGTTCAAAGGTATCGCCGCATCACCGGGTATCGCCATCGGAAAAGCGTTCGTCCTGCATCCGCCGGCCAAGCCTGCGACGGAAGCCGGAACCACATCGGCACCCTCCGATCCCGCCACCGAACGAGCCCGTTTCGAGGCAGCCCTGGCCGCCAGCCGCGCCGAACTGACCGCGCTGCGGGAACGGGTCGCACGGAAGGTGGGCGAGGCCGAAGCCGCTGTATTTGACGCTCACCTGATGATGCTGGATGACCCGGCCCTCACCGAAGAGGTGGCCCGCTCCATTCGCGAAGGTCTCAGTGCCGTGGATGCCGTGAGCCAGACAGTGGCAAACATCAAGGCGATCTTTGAGGCCATGGAGGATGAGTACATGCGGGAGCGGGCAGCGGACGTGGCGGACGTGGGTCAGCGCCTCATCCGGCATTTGACCGGGACCGTGGCCCCGGACCTGGGCTCGCTTGTCGAGCCCCGAATCATCGTCGCCCACGACCTCACGCCCTCGGACACCGCCCAACTGGACCCTCGTACGGCACTGGGCTTTGCGACCGAAAGCGGCGGCCGCACCTCCCACAGCGCCATCATGGCCCGGTCCCTGGGAATCCCCGCGGTGGTAGGCAGCCCCGGCCTGCTGGAGCACGTATCAGATGGTGACATGCTGATTGTCGACGGCGACGAAGGGGTGATCTTCGTCAACCCGGACTCCGCCACGCTGGCCGCTTATCAGGAGAAGGCTGCCCGGGCGGCCGCCGAACGGGAGGCCTTGGCCCGCCTGAAGGAACTGCCCGCAGTCACGGTGGACGGGCGTCGGGTGGAGTTGGCCGCGAACATCGGTACGCCCCGGGACATTCCCGACGCCCTGGACAACGGGGCCGAGGGGGTGGGCCTGTACCGCACCGAGTTTCTGTTCATGGACCAGCCCCAACTGCCCTCCGAGGAGGAGCAGTACGAGGCATACAAGGCCGTGGCCGAAAGCATGCAGGGCCGCCCCGTCATCATCCGGACCCTGGACATCGGCGGCGACAAGCACATTCCCTATCTGGACATGCCCGAGGAGATGAACCCGTTTCTGGGATGGCGGGCCATCCGCGTGTGCCTGGACCGGCCGGACCTGTTCAAGACCCAACTTCGGGCCATCTGGCGGGCCGGCTGTCACGGGAACGTGAAAGTGATGTTCCCCATGATCAGCAGCGTCGATGAGGTGCGCAGGGCCAAGGCGCTGCTGGAGGAAGCGCGGCAGGAGTTGGTAGCCAGAGGCGTACCGGTTGCCCCGAACCTCTCCGTGGGGATCATGATCGAACTTCCTTCGGCCGCCCTGGTGGCCGATCAACTGGCCCGGGAAGTCGACTTCTTCAGCATCGGAAGCAATGACCTGATTCAGTACACCCTCGGTGTCGACCGCATGAACCAGCGGATCGCCCATCTGTATGATCCGCTGCACCCCGGGGTGCTGCGACTTATCAAGATGGTAATTGACGCGGCCCACCGCCACGGCAAATGGGCCGGCATGTGCGGTGAAATGGCCGGCGACACCATGTGCACCCCTCTGCTCCTGGGCATGGGTTTGGATGAGTTCAGCATGAGTGCCCGGGCCATCCCCCGGGTGAAGAACCTGGTGCGCAGCCTGTCGCTGGAGGCCTGCCGTGCTGTGGCCGAAAAAGCGCTTCAGTGCGCCACCTCCGCAGAGGTGCGGGAGCTGCTCCGTGCCATGGAAACACAAGCCGCCGGGTAGCAGCGAGCGGTTTGCCCCGTCCCCACGCGCCACTGCGCATCATGTATAGTAAAGAAGCCCCGGGCGCCAACTGTGGCAGTACCGGGGCTTTGTTGTTCGATGATGGGCTTTGGCCAACTGCTTCAGCAAGTCATAGAAGAGATGCCATCGCCGTGGTCGTCTCCGAAGAAACCGGGAAGATCGCGGTTGCCTATGACGGGCTGCTGATCGAGAACCTGACGAGTGCCGGACCAAACCGTCCTGGCCGTTATTGAGTATGGGTGTAAAGTACGCTGCGTGTAGCGGTAAGCAACCCACCAAGATGGTATAATAAGCCACAAGATTCTGGCCGGAGAGGATGTGGGGAATGAAGAGGCTTCTGATCGCTCTGCTGGTCCTTGCGTGTGTGGCGATTCCGGTGTTTGTGGCTGCTACCGACGCGTACATGAGTGAGAAAGAGGCCGAGCGGATTGCAGAACAGATCCTGTGCGGAGAGGTACTGGTAGTGCCGCCGGAATACGAGGCCGACCAGTCAATAGCAAAGGGGCTGTCCCAAAAGCAGATTGCTCTGCTGGGGACAGCCCCTTCCTTTTCAGCTGCTTCGACCTCTGTCAGGCGGCGTGTGGTTAGTTCTTTGCCTTGTTCACTCAACAGAAGTGCTCTTGCTTTTTCCTTGGCCCGGAAGAACGCTAAGCTTACACTAATCTTTCGATCGCCTTTGGCTTTTGTGCACTGTGCGCGTAAGGGGCAGCCGTCGCAACTGAGGCTGCGGTAGTACCGGAGTTGCGTTTGGTAACCAGATGCAGTCTTTCCTTTGTTGCTATGTCAAAACGAAAAGGGGGCTGCCCCCAAGTCATCTGAGATGACTTTTGGGACAGCCCCGTTTTCGCGCATGCTCCAACGTCTGAAATGACCTACTGCCAGTTGACAGGCCCGATTTCAGGATACTTACCGAGCGCCGCTTCCATTTCCGCCTTGATCTGCTGAAGATCCTGCTCCGTCCGCCCCTCGCAACGGACTACCAGCACGGGCTGGGTGTTGGAGGCCCGGACCAATCCCCAACCACCGGGGAAGAGCACCCGGGCGCCGTCCACCGTGAGAACCTCATAGCGATCCCGGAAGTGCTGCCGCACTCCCTCCACCACCTTGGCCTTCAGGTGCTCCGGGCAGTGGACCCGAACCTCGGGGGTGGAAGGATAGCGGGGCACGTCAGCCCACAGGGCGGAAAGCGGCTTGTCTCCGGCGGCCACCAGGCGGCACAGGCGGGCGCCGGCGTAGAACGCGTCATCAAAACCGTAGTACCCGTCGGCGAAGAACAGGTGGCCGGACATCTCACCGGCAAAGGGAGCGTTGAGCTCCCGCAGCGACTTCTTGATGTAGGAGTGACCGGTGCGGTGGAAGACTGGCTTGCCCCCCAGCCGCTGGATCTCCTCCACCAGCGCCTGCGAGCACTTCACTTCCACCAGCGCAGTGGCGCCAGGATACCGGGGCAGGATCTCCCGCCAGAAGAGGATCATCAACTGATCGCCCCAGAGGATCTGGCCCTTGTCGTCCACCACCCCGAGCCGGTCGCCGTCGCCGTCAAAGGCCAGCCCCAGATCCGCCCCGGTCTCCTGGACCTTGCGGATCAGCGCCTGCAGATTCTCCGGCCGGACGGGGTCCGGATGGTGGTTGGGGAAGGTGGGATCCGATTCGCAGAACAGCTCCGTTACCTCACAACCCAGGCGCCGGAACAGCCGCGGCGCAATGGGCCCGGCGGTGCCGTTGCCTGCATCCAGCACCACCTTGAGAGGCCGGTTCAGGGCGATACGCCCAGCAATCATCTCGATGTAGCTGGGAATCACGTCGGTGGTCCGCACCCGGCCCTTCCGGGCGGCAGGGACTGCCTCCCGGGCCGCCTGGGCCCGCCGGTACAGATCCTGGATCCCCTCGCCGTAAAGGGTGGCAGGACCGAGGCAGACCTTGAAGCCGTTCTCATCGCCGGGGTTGTGGCTGGCTGTGACCATCACAGCGGGGTCGATTCCGTAGAAGATCCGGGCCCAGTAGAGGATGGGGGTGGTCACCTGGCCGATGCTGAGCACATCCACCCCCATTTCGGTAATGCCCTCGATCAGGGCCTGGGCGAGGTTGGGGGAAGAAACCCGGTTATCGTGGCCCACCAGGACCTCGTGGCAGTTGTGCTCCAGGGCCAGGGCCGCCATGGCCCGCCCCACCAGCCGTGCGGTCTCGTCAAACAGCGTCTTGCCGTAGACGCCCCGGACATCGTATTCCCGGAAGATTTCCGCCGGCAATGCTTCAAAGGGGGTTTCCAGAGCCTTCACCGCATCATCACCTCGCAGCAGAAGTGAATGCCGGCCGGCGCTGGAGAGCATAGGCAGCCATCAGCCAGGCCAGGGAAGACTCGGCTCCCTGGTTCGGGTTGACGCCGTCTTCCTCCAATCCGTCGTGACACCCACCGGTGTCTTCATCCACCATGCTCACGCCGAGAGCGTTCTGGCCCACAAACCACCTGGCGGCATGGTGGGCCAGCTCCATCCAGGCGCTGTCGCCGGTCACCGCTGCAGCCTCCCGGCAGGCCAGTACCATCATGGCGGCCTCCAGCGGCTGCTGATCGAAGTCGGCCCGGCGCCCGTTGCGCGGATACCAGCCACGGTTGCCAATGGGCCAGAAGACCTTGTCCCGGAAGGTAACCCTGGCCAGGAACTCCAGGGTAGCCAGACCGGCCTCCCGGTAGGACGCCTGCCCGGTGATGCGGGCCGCCCGCAGGAGCGCAAAGGGCGGAACGGCGTTGTCGTACGTCAGGCAGTCCTCAAACCATTCCCAGTTGATATCCCGGTTCCGCTCCCAGGTGGTGACCAGGTTGTCGGCCGCCGTGACAACGAGGTTCCGGACCTCCGCATCGTCCGGGCCTCCCTCGGGGCGGGAACCGCTCTCCACGGCCTCAAGCCACTCGGTGCCGGCTACCACCAGCCCGGCGAGGCCCCGTACCCACCGGAAGGAACGACAGGGCTGCAGGCCGCTTGCGAACAGGTGGGCAGCCGTCCAGCCGTGAGAGCGCCCTGCCCAGTGACGGGCAGCCGCCGCCAGCCCCCAGAGGCAGCGCCCCTGGCAGTCCTCGGAATGGTCCTCGGGAATGGCCCGCCGGTCGTACCCGAAGAAGTTGTGGAACCACCGGTCGGGACGGAGGGCGTAGGCCAGGAACGCGAGGTACGTCTCCGCCAACCGCTCCGCCTCCGGATGACCGGCCTCCGCGGCCCAGACGGAAACGAGAAGCGCCCTGGCGTTATCGTCGGACGTGTAGCCGGTATCCCGGTTGGGAACCGGTCCGATGGCATGTTGGATCATACCGGTATCGTCGGTCATCCGAATCAGATGGTCCAGCGAAGGGGTAGGCAGTTCCTCCGTCTCACCGGACTCGTCCCAGTTGCGGCTGCCACCGGCCAGGACGTAGACGCCGCCCCGCAGCCGCTCCGCCAGCTGGAGGTACCGCCCGCCCACACTGGGCCAGGCGAAACCTTCGCCCCGCTCCCGGGCCTTGGCGGAAAGGGCCTCCCGCATCTTCTGGTCCCGGGCCAGTTCACCGATCACCTGACCCATGGCTTCCCAGTCGTTGAAGGGGACCAGAACGCCTGCTCCGTCGGCCAGCAGTTCCTGGGCATACGTGTACGGGGTCGATACGATGGCTTTCCCCATGGCAAGGGCGTATGTAAGCGTACCGCTTGTAATCTGCTGGGCTCCCGGATACGGCGAAATGTACAGGTCAGCTGCCATCAGATAACCGAGAAGTTCGTCATCGGACAGGTAGCGGTTGACGAACCGGACATGCTGCTCCATCCCCAGTTCCGCCACCAGCTGCTCCAGCGAGCGACGGTACCGCTCGCCCTCCTTGCGGAGCACCTCCGGATGGGTGGCGCCGACGATGAGGTAGAGCAGGGCCGGACACTGCGATACCGCCAGGGAAAGCGCCCGGAGAGCCGTCTCGATCCCCTTACCCGGACCGATCAGGCCAAAGGTCATGGCAACGACGCGGCCGTCTACCCCCAGGCGCTTTTTCCAATCCTCCCGAGTCCCAGGAGGGGCCTTCGGTACACCGTGAGGAATGTGGAAAATCCGATCGCGGCTGAAGCCGTACACGTCCCGCAGGATCTGACCACCCCGTTCCGCCATCACCACGGCGGCCTGGATGCGGTGCAGGAGCTGCTCCATACCCTGCCGATACTCCGGTCCCGGCTCCGACAAGATGGTATGCAGGGTGGCGATCACGGGAATCTCCAGGCTGTCGAGCAGTTCATTGACCAGACAGCCGGCAGTTCCGCCGAAGATGCCGAACTCATGCTGCAGCAGGACGGCATCGTAACCCTGCTGGTTCAGCAACCGGGCGGCCTCCCGGTAATCGCTCGCATGCTCCTCCCGAATGGTCGCAATCACTTCCGGCCGCTGAACGTCGGTGGCATCTTCCTTCAGCATTGCCACCACGGCCACCTCATCGGCCCCGGCCGCCAGCAGGCCGCCCCGGAGATGGGCAGCGAAGGTGGCAATCCCGCACTGCCTCGGCGGGTATGTCGAGACCATCGCCAGCCTCAGCCCCAAAATCATTCACCTCCACCCTGCAAGCATCGCATCTTCCACCACGCCGCCTCCGATCCGGGCGCCGTATCCGATCACCGAACGCCGGACCGACACACCGGCCCCCACGGAGGCATGGTCCCAGACGACCACCTCAGACAGCCGAGCCCCCTGACCGACACGACAGTGGGCGCCGAGCACCACCCAGGGACCGACGCGGGCCCCGTCCTCCACCACGGTCCCCGGACCAATGAAGACCGGCGGAATCAGAAGGGCTGACGGGGAGATCTCCGCCCCCTCCCCCTGCCAGATGGAGGAACCGCAGACCCGCCCCGCCGCCGTGATGGGGCAGTTGCCATCCAGGATGTCCCGGTGCAGTTCCAAATAGCGGCTCCGGGTGCCGATGTCCTTCCAGTAGCCCTGGCACCTTACGCCGTAAACCCGAACGCCGGCTTCCAGCAGGGTCGGGAAGGTCTCCCGTTCCACCGACACTTCCCTGCCCTCCGGGATGAAGGACAGCACGCCCGGATCGATGACGTAGATGCCGGCATTCACCAACCGACTCTCCGTCTCCCCCGGGCGCGGTTTTTCGATAAACCTGCGTACTCTGCTGTCGCTGGTCAGTTCCACTGCGCCGTAAGCGGAGGGGTCTTCCACCTCGATCAGTCCGATGGTCACCTGCGCGTTCCGCTCACGATGGAACCGAATCAACTCGGATATAGCGAAGGTCTGAACAATATCCGCGTTCATTACCAACAGGGTTTCGGTCGGGTTCTTGCCCGCGGCAAACCGGATCGCACCACCGGTGCCCAGAGGCTTCGGTTCCACAGCAAACTGGATGTTCACGCCGGGCCGCGGCTCCCGGAAGTGCTCGATCACCACATCTTTCCCATGGCGCAGGCTGAGGGTAATCTCACGAATTCCATGCGTTACCAGACTCTCCACCAGTCGATCCAACCAGGGAGTACCCAACACCGGTATCATGGGCTTCGGCAAGTGCTCCGTCAACGGATGGAGCCTTGTCCCCAGCCCGCCGGCCAACAGGATCGCACGAACTGACATGAGATCCCCCTCCTCACCTGGACATGTAGGCAACGTAAGCAGCCACTACATGTGACTGCTAACAAGATAACTATAACATGCTTTCGGCAAAAAGGCAACCTTTCCCTCCAAATGAAGTTGGCGGATTCCCTGGTACCGAGTCCTGGCGAAACAAGAACAAATAAAGAAGCAGGCCCCGCCGCATCTCCTGCAAGAAGAAGCGGCAGGGCCTGCTGCGTATGGTACAAGACGAAACAACCGGAGCTGGTGCGAGGGCCGGGATTCGAACCCGGGACCTCTCGGTTATCAGCCGAGTGCTCTGGCCGACTGAGCTACCCTCGCGAAAAATACCAAAGTGCCGGCTGTACGGCCGCCGGCAAACCAGTGGACTGATCTCTGGAGCGGGTTACGAGACTCGAACTCGCGACCTCCACCTTGGCAAGGTGGCGCTCTACCAACTGAGCTAAACCCGCAGCAGGTAATCAGTTCCAGCGACAACGATTGGTGGACCGCGTAGGACTCGAACCTACAACCGTCCGATTAAGAGTCGGATGCTCTACCAATTGAGCTAGCGGTCCGTCATTGGAGCGGGCGACGGGACTCAAACCCGCGACCTGTACCTTGGGAGGGTACCGCTCTATCACCTGAGCTACGCCCGCATGTGGCTCCGGCAGTAGGATTCGAACCTACGACCCTCCGGTTAACAGCCGGATGCTCTACCGCTGAGCTATGCCGGAGTCTGTGGCTGGGGAACCTGGATTCGAACCAGGACTAGCTGATCCAGAGTCAGCCGGGCTACCGTTACCCCATTCCCCAGTGTGGGCCCGGGCTGTGCCCGGGCGCTGTGAAAACAGTTTGGGCAGCGACCTACTCTCCCGCGCACGATGCGCAGTACCATCGGCCCTGAGGGGCTTAACTTCCGTGTTCGGAATGGGAACGGGTGATCCCCCTCGGTATGGC
>DATCKG010000085.1:0-36810 GCA_036562385.1 Symbiobacteriaceae bacterium | reverse complement strand
GCGTAGTATCCGATCCAGCCTCGCAAGTAGGCGTTCAGGCGGCGGATCCGCTCCTCCATGCTCTGGCTGTGGTTGCGATCTGTCAGTGTGCGCAGCTTCTGCTTCACGCGCTTCAGGCTCTTCGGGGCCGGCCGGATGCGCACTCCCCGGTTCAGGTAGAAGCTGAACGCCCCGGCTCACCATCCGGGCGCCTATCCACGGACAACCGATTGAAGAAAGCTGTCGCATTCATTCGCCGTCCTGCAGAGATTCGGACCCGAGGCCGTACCCGCGGAGGCGGCTAACAAAGCGAAGCCGTGGAACCCAAAGTACACCAGTTTGACGGGACATGATCGGGGCTTCCATCCAGCCTAGAGGAAATATCAGAGAAGCGAAGTATTCACGCTATGAACAATTAATGATCAGTGGGGAGGTGGCATAGTGGCTTACCAACTACTGGCCTATGGGTGCTTGGGAGTCTTTGTTTTTATTTTGTTCTTTTTCCTTATTTTCTTTTCCGCCATCTCGTGGGAGGATTCGCCGGCGGCGTCCGTAGCCTTGATCGGCGCGGCGGTGTATACCGTTTGCATGTACATCGGCGGATGGGTCGAACGGGTGAAACAACGAAAAACAATCCAAGCGATCATGCCGGAAGTGTCGAAGTTCGTTGCGCTTTGGATACCAGATGGGACCTGGCCCACGACACCCAGTATTCCAGATGACGAGATTAGCGCACTACATACCATTCTTACCGAAGAGGGCCACAATCTTCCACTTGGAGTGCTGACCCGACTGGTTGAGCAGGAAACGAAACGCCAGGTTGCCGAGCGGTTCGGTGCGTCATTTGAGCAAGCTGTTGGCTGGACTAGTGGCAGGCCGGATCCGCTGACTGTCGATACGCTTGCAGAGGCGTACGTTAAGTGTTTCGAGAACAACCGGACGCACCTGACAAGTCTCTTGGAGTATGCCCGTATGCACGGCCTGAATAGTTCCTTGGACGAGTTGAGGCAGGCAGTTGAGCGGGCCATCAAAAAGCAAGCACACGAACAAAACGTGGCGGAACTGAAGCAGAAGCTAAAATCTGGTACTTGGGTTTCCATGGTGAGGGCAGAACACCAACAACCCATTCAGGCGATGGGGCCCTTATCGGGTATAGGGGAATGGGAATACCAACGAGGAGTGGCGGAACTGAAGGAGAGGCTGAAAGCTGCAAAGGAAGAAGAAGAGAAAACAATCCAAGCGATTCTGCCCGAAGTGTCCAAGTTCGTTGCGCTCTGGATACCAGATGGAGCCAGGTCGGAAGTATCTGAAATTCCAGACGCTCATATTAGCGAACTGCGCACTGTTCTCGCTGAAAAGGGCTACAATCTTCCACTCCATGTGCTGAAACAGGTGATTAGGGAAGAAGAAAAACGCCAAGTCGCTGAGCGGTTCGCTGCGTCATTCGAGCAAGCTGTTGGCTGGACTAGTGGCAGGCCGGATCCGCTGACTGTCGATACGCTTGCAGAGGCGTACGTCCAGTGCTTCGAAAACAGCCGCAGGCACGTGCCGGAACTGCTGGAGTACGCCCATTTGAGAGGACTAAACTGCACCTTGAACGAGTTGCAGCTAGCAGTGGAACTGGCCATAGAAAAGCGGCAACAGAAAACGATCCAGGCGATTCTGCCGGAAGTGTCCAGGTTTGTTGCGCTCTGGATACCAGATGGGACCTGGCCCACGACACCCAGTATTCCAGATGACGAGATTAGCGCACTACATACCATTCTCGCCGAAGAGGGCCACAATCTTCCACTTGAAGTGCTGAAACGGGTGGTTGAGCAAGAATCGAAACGTCAGGTTGCCGAGCGGTTCGCTGCGTCATTCGAGCAAGCTGTTGGCTGGACAAGCGGCAGGCCGGATCCGCTGACTGTTGATACGCTTGCAGAGGCGTACGTCCAGTGTTTCGAAAACAGCATTATGCACCTGCCGGCACTACTGGAGTACACCCATATGAGAGGTCTAAACTGCACCTTGAACGAGTTGCATCGAGCAATAGAGCGAGCCATAGATAAGCGGATACACGAACGAAAGGTTGCGGAACTAAGGCAAAAGCTGGCATTAGGCACCAAAGCCTCCCCATCCCGAATAACGCTTGAGCAGATCGACGTGATGACGGGCTCCGAATTTGAACAGTTCCTGGGAAAACTGTTCTCGGCCATGGGCTACGAGACTGTAATAACAAAGGCGACGGGCGATCAGGGGGCGGATTTGGTTCTGACCAAATTTGGGGAGACCACTGTGGTACAGGCGAAACGTTACAGCCAGCCTGTCGGTAATAAGGCTGTACAGGAAATTGTGGCGGCAAAGGCGCTTTACAACGCTCAGCATGCGATTGTGGTCACCAATTCGACATTCACTCCAGCGGCCCTTGATCTAGCCGCGTCCAACAAAGTGGAACTGTGGGACCGGCATCGACTAGCGGAACTGATTCGGCAGTACTTCTGAGAGCAGCGAACGGATAGCGTAGCGTGTCAGAAGGAACGGGGCTGTCCCCAGCAGAGAAATCTGCTTTTGGAACAGCCCCGACCTGCTCAACCTCGACCGAGGGTCCGAATCGTCCGTACCGGCCTGCGAAGGCGAATGGCGCGGCAGCGGTTCAATCGGTCCTAGCCGCCCCACCGAGGGCCCGAATCGCCGTACCTGCCAACGAAGCCGAATAGCGCGGCTGCGATTCAATCGGTTGTCCTGCCAAACGTGAGACGCCCCGGCGTGCAGCCGAGGCGCCTCTTACCATCGCCCTGTCCCTTAACGAGAGCCGCTGAGCTGCTGCTCGGCCAGGGCGATCATCTTCTTCACCATGTAACCGCCCACAGAACCGTTGACCCGAGAGGGCAGGTCGCCCTTGTAGGTCTGGGCGTAGTTCGGGATGCCCAGCTCGTTGGCCGTCTCCATCTTCAGCTGCTCCAGGGCAGCCCGAGCGTTGGAGACCAGGATGTTGTTGTTGGGCATGTTCCTTGTTCACCTCCTATCGGTACTTATGTTCCCGCAGGAGATGGACAATATGATTGTCAGTTTCTGGGCAACTAACCTACGCCCCGGTTTATGGATTCCGTAGGCGGATGGAATGTACAGTGCACCTGCATCGCATGCAGGGCGCACAGAACAGCCAGTTTGGCCGCAAAGGTTTCCAGATGGCTGAAATCCTCCGACGTAAAGGCGTTGACCCGCTCAGCGTCCAGGCAGATCACGCCGAAAACGGTCCGGCCGGCCCGCACCGGCACACACGCGATGGACCGAAACTCGCGACTGTCGGACGCCGAATGCCAGTAAACCGGATCGGTCACGATATCTTTACAATAATAGGGTTCGCCCGTTCGAAAGGCCCTTCCAGCACACGATTCCATGGTAAGCCGGGGCCTTCGCTTAAATCCTTCCCCGACTACCAGGACCAATTCCCGGCCCTGGCTGTCGGGTACGAAAAAACCACAGCGGCACCGGCAACCAGGCCGGATCACCCGGGGGATGCCGGAAATCAACGTCTGACAGTGGCGGCTGATCTCCGCTGCCCATTCGGCAGGCGGCCGGGCCAGCAGAAAGGCCAGATCGGTATCCAGTGTCCGGGAGAACCGGAGCGCCTCCGTGGCCGTGCGCCAGGCCCGTTCCCGGGCCTGCCGGTTGGCTCCCGATTCGGAGGGAATGCAGTCCGGCGGCACTTCATGATGGGTACAGATCTGCGGCAGGTTACGATGGCTGTGATGATGGTAATGATGCTCATGAATGCACGGGCCGCCCGGCGAATCCCGACTGTTTTGCCACTTGCCAAACACCCAGTTGCCGTAACCCAACAGAAAGCCTTCGTCTGACCGGATGATCTTCCAGAGCAGGGTACCCAGGAAGAGGGCTGCCACCAGCACGGTCAGCACCGCTCCCACCGGGGAGTTCCACAAACCAAGGATCACTGCCGCCGGGTTCGCCATACGGCACACCCCACTTCGGGTGGAACTGGGGACGTGCCCTTATCGTACCATTTCCGAAATTGTCAGTCAATTGCTCCGGCCACGTTTATCCCCTTTTCTTCCGGCAACATGCGATCCCCAATCAGGAACGCCGCGGCGGTCGCCTGTCAGACCCGCTCCAGCTTGAACACCGGGCGCAGCTCCCCCACCACCTTGCCGGCCCAGTTCTTGACCGGCGTCGCCCGCCACCGGGCCAGGGCCTCCCGGTCCTCATCGGTCAGCAGTCCTAGCTGGTCGAGGATCTCCACTGTCATGAGGTGCCGGATCTCCATGTGGCCATCCTCTGTCTTTACCGCGATGCCGATGCCGCCGGTCACCCCTGCGGCCTTCAGCACCGGAGAAGCGGCCACCGCCTCCGGCAGCACACCGGTACAGTAAACGCCCTCGGCTCCGCTCTTGGCCAGGAACCGGCGGCCGGGCAGGCTCATCAGAACAGTATCAAGGCGGCGGCGCCCCGCGATCAGGTAGGGATAGTCCAACATCGCATCCCGGAAGCGCCGGCCCGCCTCTTCCTTGCCTGCGGGCATCGCGGCCGGATTGGACAGCCGGGCGTACCCCCAGGCCATGTTCCGCAGCGGCATGCCGAAAACGGGGACCCCACAGCCGTCCGTGCCCAGGTAGATCTGGTCGGGCGAAAGCCCCACCACATCCGCTACGTTGGCCAGAATGTGCTTTTGCAATTCACTCTCAGGGTCCAGGTAGTTTTCCAGGGGCAGGCCCAGGTGCTTGGCAAGGGCCAGCATCCCCGTGTGCTTTCCGGAACAGTTGTTGTGAATCGGCTCCGGCTCTTTCCCTTGCCGGGCCAGTTCTTCGGCGGCCTGCCGGTCGAAGGGACGGTGAGACCCGCACTGCAAGAGGTCCGGAGAAAGGCCCGCCAGTTCCATCGCCTTGAGCACCGTTTCGGTATGAACCGGCTCGCCGTTGTGGGACGCTGCAAAAATCGCCAGGTGCTCCGGGCCGAATCCGAAGGCCTCCGCGGCGCCGGACGTGACGATGGGCATGGCCTGAATCGGCTTGGCAGAGGAACGCCAGAAGGTCACTTTTTCGGGATCTCCCACCTTGAAGATCACTTCGCCCTGATCGTTCACCACGGCCGCGTCGCCCCGGTAGATATTCTCCACCAGCGGGCCTCTCGTTTGCTCCGCGACAATTTCGGACATATGTACTTCCTCCTTTTACCTCATTAAGACACAACTGGCCGCGGTCGCCATGAAGGCTTCAAACAGCGGCTTGAAATGGTCTCCCCGCCCAACAAAGCTCTCGGGATGCCATTGAACCGACACCACAAACCGATATCCGGGGTGCTCCAAGGCTTCCAGAACACCGTCGGGAGCCACCGCGCTGACCACCCAGCCCGGAGGAACGGTCCGTACCGACTGGTGATGGAAGGAGTTCACCCGGAAGGAGGTTCCCAGCAGGGCGGCCAGTCGGGTCCCGGGCTTCACCGAAACACTGTGGGAAGCATACCAGCGCGGCGCGTCCTGCTCATGCTTCAGTGCCCCGGGCAGTTCAGAGGGGATATCCTGAATCAATGTTCCCCCTACGGCCACCGCCAGGATCTGATGCCCGCGGCAGATGCCCAGCACGGGCATGTCCCGCCGGAGAGCTTCACGAATCAGCAGGATCTCCGAGAAATCCCGCTCCGGTGCGATGGTACCCAGCCGGGGATGCGGTTCCTCGCCAAAAAAGACCGGATCCACATCGCCGCCGCCGGGGAGGAGCAATCCGTCCACCTTATCCAGCACCAGGGCAGCATCCAGTTCGTTGTCAACCAGCGGCAGCAGCACCGGGATGCCCCCCGCCTCCTGAATGGCCCGGAAATAATCGGACGGACAATACAAGGAGTCCCTGTTCGACTCCTGCGCTACGGAGGGTGTCAAACCGATCAACGGCCTCATACCTGACTCCCCCCTTCTATGACATTGCAGAATATTATGTCAATTACTCAGGGGGAATGAAACCCGGGCGCCGCCAAACGGCTGCCCGGGCTCGGACCCCCTGAGGGAATGCCTGACCTACAGTTCCTTTAAACCGAGACTGATCAAGAGTGCCTCGTCTACCTGCTTCATGATCTCTCCGTTCAGGTGCGTCACCCGCTCCCGCAGCCGGCGTTTATCAATCGTGCGAACCTGTTCCAGCAGGATCACGGAGTCCCGCTCCAGGCCATACAGCTCGCCATTCAGTTCCACATGAATGGGAAGCTTGGCTTTCTCAACCTGGCTGGTGATCGCCGAGACGATGACAGTAGGGCTGTACTTGTTGCCAATATCGTTCTGAAGGACCAGAACAGGCCGCACGCCTCCCTGTTCCGATCCGATCACCGGGCTGAGGTCGGCGTAAAAGACGTCGCCTCGACGGATGTTCAGTGGCCTACTCATTCCACCGGGACCTGCCAGGCGGCAGGACCCCAGCCTCGAAGACCTCGGCAAGGGTCAGGTTGAGGCGCGCCCTCTCCATGCAGCCGCGCTTCATCTGCTCCCGCATGTCCCGCTTCTTCCCTTCTTCCACGTAAGTCCGCACCGCCGCCCGGATCAGAGTGCATCACCGACGAACTGATCCCCGGCGGTGACCACAAGTCGTCGGAATGCCGCCATGGAGGTACCTTTCCGGTTAGGAGAGGCCTCCGATTTTATTGTATAACTGCCGCAGGCGAAAGGTCAAAGAGCGGTTCCGCAGGCAGGCTCCGTTTCCAGAAGGAGATCGCCCTTCCGGTACCAGCGCGGCACCCGCTTGCTGATGCCGCAGACTACCTCGTAGTTGATGGTACCGATCAGCCGGGCCAGATCGGTGGCGGTCACCCGCTCCCCCTCCTGTTCCCCGATCAGGATCACCTCGTCCCCGGGTTGGACGGAGAGGTCCGCGGGCACCCGCACCATCATCTGGTCCATGCAGACTCTCCCCACCACCGGACAGCGCCGGCCGTGGATCAGGACTTCCCCCTTGTTGCTCAGCAGCCGGGAGTAGCCGTCTGCATACCCCACTGGCAAAGTGGCAATCTTCTCCCGCCCCCGGGTTAAGTAGGTACAGCCGTACGAGATGGGGCTGCCCGGAGGCAGCTCTTTCACCATGGAGACCTCCGTCCGCCAGGAGAGCGCAGGGCGCAGGTGGACCGGCCACGTCACCTCCGGATTCGGAGGCAGGCCATACAGGGCGATTCCGACCCGTACCAGTTTATAGTGCGCCTCGGGATGCAGCATCATCCCTGCGCTGTTGCAGGCGTGCGGCAGCGGGATGGAAAACCCCGCCTCCCGCAGGCTGTCCAGAACGCCCTGGAAGGCGGCCAGTTGTCGGGCTGTAAAGGGATGCTCCGGCTCGTCTGCCACTGCAAGGTGGGTAAAGATTCCCTCCACCTGGATCCCCGGCAGGGCGGAAAGCTGCCGAACCAATTCCACCGCTTCCTCCGGCGGGACCCCCACCCGGCCCATGCCGGTATCCACCTTCACATGCACCGGCGCCCGACGGCCCGCTGCCGACGCCTTGGCCGAGAGCGCCCGGGCCAGTTCCATGTTCCAGAGGGCCGGCCTGATCTCCGCCGCCACCAGGGCGCCGGCCTGTACCGGCGGGACGTACCCCAACACCAAAATCGGTGCCGTGATGCCGGCCTGGCGCAGGGCCATCCCTTCTTCCACCGTGGCCACGCCCAGCCAGGTGGCTCCGGCCTCTAAAGCGGTGCGGGCCACGGGCACCGCACCGTGGCCGTAGCCGTCTGCCTTCACCACCGCCATGATCTCCGCATCCCGAACCAAGCTGCGTAGCTGCTTCACGTTGTACGCGATCGCGTCCAGGTCGACCAGCACACGGGTCGGCCTGGCTTCAACCCACTCCATTATTGCGTTCGCCTCCGTCGTCGCCTACCCCCAGACAAATTCGATCGGATCCGGCAGACCCCGCCGCAGATCCCGCTGGACCCGGGGCAGTTCCTTCAACAGGTCGCCGGCCAGCACGCCATCATGCCCCATCACCTCGGACAGGCGGTCGCCGGCCAGTCCATGAATGTAGGCACCCGTCACCGCCGCCTCCGGCGCGCCCATGCCCTGGGCCAGCAGCCCCGCGATCACCCCGGTCAGCACGTCCCCGGAGCCACCAGTGCCCAGGACCCGGTTGCCCGTGGGGTTGATCCAGACCATGCCGCCGGGTTCGGCAATCAGCGTGTAGGCCCCTTTCAGAAGCACCACCGACTTGGTGATCCGGGCAGCGGCCCTCGCCGCCGCCAGGCGGTCGGCCTGCACGCTCTCCACGCTCCAGCCCAGCAGGTGGGCTATTTCGCCCGGATGAGGCGTGAGTACCACCGGCACCGGCGCCTCTGCCAGCAGTTCCGCCCGGCCCGCAAAGGCCTTGATGGCATCGGCGTCCAGCACCAGCGGCGCCGGAGAGCCGGCCACCACCCGCCGGACAAAGGCCTGGGTCTCCGGGTCCGTGCCGATGCCGGGACCGATGGCCAGGGCGTCCGCCCGGGCGGCCCGGAGCAAGAACGGCTCCACTGCCTCTTCGGCAAACCCACCCGACTCGGTTTCCGGGAAGGCCAGGGTCGTGAACTCCGGCCGCAGTGACGCCACCACCGGCTGGGAAGAAGCGGGGGTACCCACGGTCACCAGACCCGCCCCGGCCCGCAAGGCGCCCTCCCCGGCCAGTGCCGCTGCGCCGGTCATCCCCCGGGACGCCGCGGCCAGCAGCACCCGGCCCCGGGTGCCCTTGTGCGCGTTGCGGCTGTACTCGGGCAGCCAGGTCCGGATCTCCGCGGGCCGGCTCAGCTCCACGGTGATCTCCTCCGCCTCGATGGCCGCAGGCGGCAGGCCGATGTCCGCCACTGTCACATGCCCCACCAGGTCGGCGCCCGGGAATTGGAAGAGCCCCAGTTTCGGCAGGCCGAACGTAATGGTCCAGGTGGCCTGGACAGCCGGCCCGTCCGCCCGCCCGGTGTCGGTGGCAATGCCCGACGGCATGTCCACCGCCAGCACCGGCTTTCCGGCCTGGTTGATCAGCTTGATCGCCTCCGCGGCGGAACCCCGGGCCGGGCCCACCACCCCGATGCCCAAGATCGCGTCGATGATCAGACTGGCGTTCTGCAGCGCCTCCCGGGCCTGAGCGGGCAGCAGGATCGGCACTCCCGCCAGGCGGGCCGCGTTCAGCGCGGCGGCTGCGTCCCCTTTCAGATCATCCAGCGACGCCCAGACCACCGCCTGCACCGGCAGGCCCCAGTTCCGGAGCCAGCGGGCCGCCACCAACCCGTCGCCACCGTTGTTGCCCTTGCCACACATCACCACCACCGGACCCGGGCGGTCTCCCAGAAGCCGGCGGGCCATCACCGCTACCTGGCGGCCAGCGACCTCCATCACCAGTTGCGAGGGGACGCCGTACTCGGTAAAGACCCGCTGCTCAATCGACCGCATCTGATCCCCAGAGACTACCTTCATCGTTCCGCCACCACCTGCGCGATTGCATATTCCTTGCAATGAGAGATCGACACATGAAATCGCCTGATCTGCCGCTCCTGGGCCACGGCTGCCAGGGCGCCGGTCAGCCGCAGACTCGGCTTCCCCAGGGGATCCCGGACCACCTCCACCTCGGTCCATTTCCCGTAGCGGAGGCCGGTACCCAGGGCCTTCAGCAGCGCCTCCTTGGCGGCAAAACGCGCAGCCAGCCGGCGGTATCGCTGGGTCTCAGACGGCCAGCACGCGTCCACCTCCGCCTGGGTGAACACCCGCCGCAAAAACCGCTCCGGGTGGCGGCGCAGGGCCCGCTCAATCCGCTCCACCTCCACGATGTCCACGCCAATACCCGCAATCACGGCTGCCTGCCCTCCTCAGCCGATTTCTCCTGCTCCAGACGCCACAAAAACGCCAGCACCCTGGCCACTGCCTCATAAAGCGCCGGCGGAATCACCTCGCCCGGCCGCAGGTCTGCCAGCCCTTCCGCCAGCACCGGATCGGTCCGGACCGGCACCCCGTGTTCCCGGGCGGCCCTCAGCAGGGCCTCGGCCAACTGTCCCCTCGCGGCTGCCAGGACCCGTGGAGCCGGATCCCGGTCCGGGCGGTAGCGCAAGGCCACCGCGGCTTTCCGCTTCCGCTGCCGTCCGCTCACGGTGCGCTCACCTCACAGCCGCCGGTCCAGGGTCCAGCCCCGGCCCCCGACCGGGCCTTCCCCCTCCGGCAGGGGATGACAGGCCAGGCGAAGGCGTTGGAAGCCGTCTTCCCGCAACGCCGCTTCCAGTTCCGGCAGGGCCTCGGTCACCCGCCGCAGGCTGTCGGGGTTTCGTACCAGGAACCGGACCGTCAGGCGATTCCCGGTGCCGGTCAAGGTCACCCCCACCGGCCCCAGGGCAGGGGTTTCCCACCAGAGCCGCACCTGCAGATCCCGGCCTTCCCCGGTCTCCGCTTCCCGGTCCGGTCCGTCCCGCTGCACGGCTAGCTGAACCCACCCCTGCCGGCCGCCCGGCAGGTCCAGCGGAACCCAGGTGACCTCCGGGATCAGGGCAGGCCCTTCCGCTGCGGGCTCCGCCGGCTCCACATCCAGTAGCTTCAGAAAGATGACCCGTCCCGGCTTCGCTTCCGGATCCACCTTCACGCGGATCCGGTCCCCCGGGCGCAGTGGCGTCCTCAGGGCCACCTCCAGCTTCAGCCCCCGGGCCAGCAGCAGAACGGCGCGGTCGGCCGAGGCGGTGAGCACCGTGGCCTGAAGCACCCGCCCCGGCAGCAGCAGTTCCTCCGCGGCAGCCGGACCCAGAGCCCGCAAAAGCGTCAGTCCGGCAGACGTCACCTCACCCGGATGCACGCCGCGCCACCTCCCCGGAAGCTACGCAGTTTATCCTTGCAAAGTTCTGCGCCTTACCGGGGGAACCCTGCCCGCGGTACAGGCGGGCAGGATTCACACGGCCCCTCGCACAATACTAATACGGTTTCACATCCGAAACAGCCGCGAAGCGACGATTTCAGGGGTAAGAGAGGAAGAGAAGCCGTGAACTTGTTCGTTTACGGCACGCTCATGGACCAGCGGGTCATGATGCGGGTCATCGGCCGTCGCCTTCCCCCTGCGGCCCCCGCTACCTTGTACGGCTACCGGAAGTGGGAGACCACCTTCGGCTACCCGGCCATCTTTCCGGAACCGGGGCACAGCTGCCGGGGGCTGGTCTACAGCGGCCTGACCGAAGAGGACTTGCAGCGGCTGGATCGGTATGAGGATGCCGATGGCAGCCCCCCTGCCTACATCCGCCGGTTGGTCACCGTCCACGGCGCCCACGGCCGCATCAACGCCTACGTGTACGTGGGCAACATGGCATTCTTCCGGGCCCGGCTGAAAAAAAGCAATTGACGACACCCTGCTGCGCTGTGCGGCAGGGTGTCATCCATTTGTGTCCAGGACTACGCCGGGTCCGCACCGTCTCCCTGCCAGATCCGCCGGAGCACCTCCTCCGACAGATACTGGCCGATGTCGAGCCCCACGTCCCGGAAGTCCCCTTCCACCTCCCGCAGGAGCCTTTCCCCGTGGGTCCGGAGCAGCCGGAACAGCAGGTCCGAGGCCTCCATCTCCAGGTCGTACACCCGGCCGTCGATGGCCGATATCCGAGCGGCCAGTGCGAAAGTCAGCGCCTCTCGGGGCAGATCCTCCACCAAAGCGCACCGGGCCAGCAGCAGTTGGCAGCGGGCCACCTGATCCAGGCGGTCGCCCGCGTGCTCCAGCGCCCGGAAGGCCTCCCCGGCAGCGCTGTGAGCGTCGCCCAGCGCCAGCAGCAGGACCGCCCGGTCCATCAGGTAGTCGCAGACAAACCGGTGGTCCTCCGGATTTTTCGCCGCGTACCGTCCCACTGCAGCCAGGTGCCGCACCGCCTCCTGCGGGCGGGCTGTCTCCAGACACAGCCGCATCATCGTC
Organism: Symbiobacteriaceae bacterium; assembly: GCA_036562385.1. Taxonomy (GTDB): domain Bacteria; phylum Bacillota; class Sulfobacillia; order Symbiobacteriales; family Symbiobacteriaceae; genus DATCKG01. The sequence continues at coordinate 24,970 of DATCKG010000085.1, read as the reverse complement.
CGGCTGCAGAGGGCGGCGGACCGCTCGTCGCCGTAGCGTCGGAACCAGTCGCGGGCCGCCCGGCAGGCCTTCAGTGCCTCGGCTGGTCGGCCGCACCGGTCCAGCACCTCGGCCATCCGCTGCCGGACCTCCCCCTCCAGGCAGCGGGCCGCCGTGTACTCGTCCAGTCCCGCCAGGTATTCCTGAAACCGTTGCAGGGCGCGCTGGTACTCCCGGACCCGGGCCAGGGCAGTGCCCAGGTCCGCCAGGGCCGCCCCTCGCACATCCGGGGCCCCCGCTTCCTGAGCCAGGGCCGCCGCCTGCTCTCCCGCCTCCACGGCCGCCCAGTACTCCCCCAGGGCCAGGTGGCTCCGGCAAATGGCCCCGTAAATTCGGGCCAGGGATTCCGGGCTCTGTTCGCCTTTTTCCAGCAGGGCGGCCGCCTCCGCCAGGCACTCCTCGTACTGGCCGGACTCCATCAGGCGTACCAGGTAAGCCACCGACATGCCATGATCTCCTTTCCCTCTGCCTCCGTGCGCCCCTCCGCTCGGGCAAGGCATCACCCCTTAGTGTGCCCCGGAAGGACGCGAAAAGCCCGCCGGCCGGCCAACGCCGGACCGGGCGGGCTTTCCTGGCTTGCACCGTCCTCAGCGCCTGAGGAGGGATGGGGAAAGGTACTGCCGGAGATCGATCCCCATTGCCTGATACTCATCGTCCAGTTCCTGGACTACCCGGGAACCCTTCTCCCGGATCACCTCGGCCATCGCCTGGGAAGCGAGAAACTCCAGCTCGTAGTGGCGGGCCTGCACGGCCTGTACCCGGGCAGCCAGCGCGTATCCCAGGGCCTGTTTCCCGTCCCCCATGACCTTGTAGCACTCGTGCAGGAGCATGTGGCAGTGAAAGGCCAGTTCCGGGTCTCCCTTGTGCACCTCCATGGCTTTCAGGGCGCCCACCATCGCGCGCCGGTACCGGCCCTCCTGTCGGTACCGGGCCGCCAGATCCCACAGATAGATGCCCCGGTAGTAGGTCTCCTCCGGATACTTCCGGACAATCTGCCGCTGACTCTTCAGCAGCTCCTTGACCGGCTCCAGCCAGTCCCCCGCCCCCTGCTCAGCCTGCTGCAGGTACGTGGCAATCAGGTCGTGGGTACACGTGAAGAGGCTGTGATCCATGCCGTGGCGCGCAAACCACGCCCGAGCCCGCTGAAAAGCGTCGATGGCCTGGCGGCTCTCCAGCTTGCGCTGGTGGGCCACCCCGATATTCCGCCACACGGCGCCTTCAAAGCGGCCGGCCGTGGTGTAAAGATGCAGATGCTCAAAGTAGCTGTACAGGTGGTGGAGGGCCTGGCCGTACTGCCGCAGCCCGATGAAAGCAGTGCCGACGTTCAGCAGTGCCCTGCCCAGCACATCCCAGTCGCCGATGTCCCTGGCAATCTTGATGGCCAGCAGCCCGGGCGGGATGGCACCATGGGCATCGTGCAGTCCCAGCCGGGAGCGGCAGACCACCAGGTTAACCTTGGCCAGTTCCGGAAGGGTGAATCCGCCCTGCAAAAGCTGCGCCTCTGCCAGCCGGATGCAGGACTGATATTCCCCCTCCTCCATCAGCCGCATAAGGCTCTCCACCAAGTTGATCTCTCCCTGCTCTCAGTTTCCCAATTTCTCTCCGGCCGGTCAGCTCGGAGAGATGCAAACCACAAGAGGTATTCTAATCACGAGCCAGGGGATATGCAACACTATTTGCACGTTCATATTTTCGATCTTGTTACATCCCCCAGGATGTGCCCCCATCGCCTATTACGTATTGTCATTCCTTTAGGTTCGAACTACACCCCGGGGGTCGCAGTCCCACCGACCCATGCCAGGACCTGGTCCACCGGCAAGGCAGGCACCACCCGACCGTCCCGGCCGGTGACCGTCACCGCTGTGAACAGTGCGTTGAGCACCGCTTCCTCCACGGCTTCCACAGCCGCGACGAAAAGCTGGTCCAGTTCCGGGGCACCGTCCGCCAGCCGCGGCGGGGTGAGGATCTCCACCTTGCCGTGGGGAATCCGGTATGCCGTGCTGAAGCCGATGACGAAGTCTCCGCTGCCGTTGGCGGCACTGGCGCCGGTCCGGGCCAGACCCAGGGCGCCCCGCTTGCACAGCCGGGTTAGCTGCCGGGCGTCCAGCGGCGCGTCGGTGGCCAGCACCACCATCACGGACCCCGCCGGTGCCTCATCCTGCGCCGGCTCCGGCTTTCCCGGGTAATCCAGCAGCCGCTGGCCCACCGGCACCCCGGCGATCAGGAGCTGTTCCCGACGGCCGAAGTTGGCCAGCACCAGCGCGCCCAGGGTGTAGGGGCCCACGACGCGCGAGGCGGAACCAATTCCGCCCTTGAATCCGAAGCAGACCATGCCGGTTCCCGCCCCCACGGCTCCCTGCCGCACCGGCCCCGGCCCGGCGGATTCCAAAGCCGCCCGGACATGCTCCTCTGTGACATGCCGGCCCTGGATATCGTTGAGGAAACCGTCGTTGCACTCCCCCACCACGGGATTGACGGTGCCGGTGTTGATCCCGATGTCGGGGTTCTGCTCGATCATCCAGGAGACCAGCGCATCGGCCGCCCGGAAGGTGGACAGGGTGTTGGTCAGCAGAATCGGCGTTTCGATGGTGCCCAGTTCCTGAATCTGGGGGATCCCCACGCTCTTGCCGAAGCCGTTGAGCACGAAAACGCCCGCGGGCACCTTTTCCGCAAACAGATTTCCCCCGTGCGGAAGGATGGCCGTCACACCGGTGCGGACCGGCCCCTCTCCGGGCACCAGAGGTCCCACGCCCCGGACAATAGTAGCGTGGCCCACCAACACCCCCGGGACGTCGCAGATATCGTTGTGAGGACCCGGCGGCAAGATGCCCGTCACCAGTCCCCGCTCTCGGGCGGTGGGGCGCATGGCAAAGGGAGTTTCCCACTGCATCGTCCTTCCCTCCACCGGCATTGTGCCCGGTTCCGTCCGTCCTACCCGCGACCGCAGTCCCTCTTCCTCCACCAGCCGGATCCGAGGCAAGCCGCCTTCCCAGGAGATGTCGATCTCCTTGCCCAGGAGGGAGACCGAAGCAAGGTTGTGGGCGGCATGGGCGATGATCGGCACCCACAGGTCCCCCGTCCACTGGTACACCAGGCCGAACAGCAGGCCCGAGACCGATGCAGCCGCGGCATAGACCCACATCTCACGGCGCCAGCCGCCGTGGCTGAAACCGAAGAGCAACGCGGCGGGTACCAGGCCGATCAACGGCTGCAGCCCGCCGCGAAACAGGATCTCCTCGCCGAACCCGGCTGCCGTGACGATCACGGCCATCACCGGGTAGCCGGCCACTTCCAGGACCTCCATCCCCATCCGGATGCTGGTCTCCTTCAGGGCTTCAGCCACCGCCGGGCTCACGCGGCTGCCCACGGCCACCAGCGTGAGGGTAAGGGCTGCCACCGCCAGCCCCAGCACCACGCTCCGGCCCGCAGGTGGCAAGGTAAGCACCGGCGCCTTGCCGGCCAGGAGGCCCAGCCCATAGCCCACCAGGGCCATGGCAGCGGGGGTCGCCACCCCCGCCACCGCCAGCAGCCGGAGTCGTTGCCGAAGGATATCCGAAGGCATGGCGACCCCCCTTCCTGCCGCTACCGGGCCACAACCTGCAGCACCGGGTTCCGGCCTACGATGTGGTCGAACAACTCTTCGGCCTCCTCCGTCCGCAGCCGGATGCAGCCGTCGGAGACCCACATGCCGATCTTGTCCGGCTCGTTGGTGCCGTGCAGACCCCAGATGCCAGCCCCGTCCCCCTCCAGGACGGAGAAGCCCATCCAGCGGGTGCCCAGGGGATTGTCCGGATGCCCGCCGGGCACGGGCTCGTCCCCCGGCTTCATCCCGTGATAGGCGGGGTTCACCACGAAATTGGTCACCCGGAAGGTGCCCTCCGGCGTGAAAAAGTTGGTCCGGTAATCATCCCAGGTGGGAGCCGGCCCCTCGGTCTGCCGGCCGGTGGCCACCCGGTAAGCCTTCACCAGCTTTCCGTCCTCGTAGTACCACAGGACATTCAGGTACTTGTTCACCAATAGGAAAGGCCCTTCCTTGACGGCAGGGTCAGGGGCGATGGCGGCATAGTAGTCCACCGGTTCCAACCCCTCGGGACCGACCCGGAACCCTGCAAACTGGGGTGCCCCCTCCCGAGTGGTGCGCACCACCACCATGTCGCCCTGCACCTGCAGCGTCGCGTCGCCGCTTTCGTCCGGAACCGTCTGGCGGGCGCCTGCCACCTTCCAGCCGCTGCCATCGGGCAGCAGGTACGCCACCTCACGCCGGCCCTCGGTCACCGGGGAGAGCACCACGTACCCATCCCCCACGGGCTCATAGTCTGCCACGGTTCCGAAGGCCCGGGCCAGTTTGGCCTCCAGGCGGTCGCCGGTTCCCGGGTCCCGCTGCCCGCCGTTTGCGGGGGTGCCGCCGGCTCCGACCTGACAGCCCGTCAGCACCAGAGCGGCGGCCGCCGCCACGGCCAGAGCCCACAGACGATGCTTCCACATGTGCACAGTTCCTTCACCTCTGCTCCATTATACAGGTGAAAATGGCTAAGGACCCGGATGTTAGACGGATGAAAAATATCCCCCGCCGCGAGGCGGGGCAGGAAGGTCTACGCTTCTTCCAACGCTTCCTTGAGAGCCTCCCGGGCTGCCTCCACCGTGGCATCGATGTCCGCCTCGGTGTGCGCCAGGCTCATGAAGCCCGACTCAAACTGGGACGGCGCCAGGTAGTGGCCGCGCCGCAGCATCCCGTGGAAGAAGCGCGCGTACCGCTTGGTATCGGCCGTACAGGCGGTCTCGTAGTCCACTACCTCGACCTCCGTAAAGAAGAAGCCGAACAGCGAACCGATGCAGCGGGCCCGGTACGGCACGCCCACCTCGGCGGCCACCTGGTTCAGCCCGTCCACCAGCCGCTTGGTAAGGCGCTCGAGCCGCTCCCAGTTGCCGGGCCGGCACAGCACTTCCAGCGTCTTGAGGCCGGCGGTCATGGCCAGGGGATTGCCGCTCAGGGTTCCCGCCTGATACACCGGCCCGGCCGGCGCCACCATCTCCATGATGGCCCGCTTGCCACCGTACGCGCCCACCGGCAGGCCGCCGCCGATCACCTTGCCCAGGGTAGTCAGGTCCGGGTCGATGCCGTAGTAGCTCTGGGCGCCGCCGATGGCCACCCGCCAGCCGGTCAGCACCTCATCGAAGATCAGCAGGGCGCCGTATTCCCGGGTAATTCGCCGGAGCCCCTCCAGGAACCCGGGCTTGGGCGGCACCATGCCCATGTTACCCGCCACCGGCTCCACGATCACCGCGGCGATCTCCTCGCCCCGGCGCCGGAAGACCTCCTCCACCATCTCGAGGTTGTTGTACGGCAGGCTGATGGTGGTCGAGGTGCTGCCCGCGGGCACCCCCGGTGAATCCGGCACCCCCAGGTCGTGAGCCCCGGAGCCGGCCTTCACCAGCAGGCTGTCGTGATGGCCGTGGTAACAGCCGATGAACTTGATGATCCGATCCCGCTTCGTATAGGCCCGGGCCAGCCGGATGGCGCTCATGGTCGCCTCGGTGCCCGAGTTGACCATGCGGACCATCTCCAGGGACGGAATGCAGCGGATCACCGCCCGGGCCATCTCCAGTTCCAGTTCCGTGGGAGCCCCGAAGGAAGTGCCCCTTCGGGTGGCCTCCACCAACGCCTCCACCACCTCGGGATGGGCATGCCCCAGAATCAGCGGCCCCCAGGAGAGCATGTAGTCCACGTAGCGGTGGCCATCCACATCGTACAGGTACGCGCCCTGGCCTCGCTCGATAAACGGCGGCGTGCCGCCCACGGCCCGGAAAGCCCGCACCGGGCTGTTGACGCCGCCCGGAATCACTTCCCGGGATGCGGCAAACAACTGGCTGCTCTTGGTCAGGTCAAACGGCATGCGGTTTCGCCTCCCTAGTTTGTCCCTTTCGGCAGCATTTTCGCCTCAAGCGCCGGTCCCCTCGATCATGCGCCGCAACTCTTCCAGATTCCGCAGGACCTCCGTGGCCCGGGCGGCCACCTCCTCCAACTGACGGGGAGGAAGATGCGGCTCCCGCTCGTTCCAGGCCCTGTATACCGCCTCCCATTCCCGGCGGAGCTGGGCCATCCGGCGTGCGGACAGGGAACACACCCCGGGCCCGGCCGCCTCCCGGGCCGGCGCCCGGTGCAGAACCGCCGGCGCCCCTCCCGGCTGCAGGATCGCCGTCTCGCCCAGATCAGGCATCGCCACCTGATGGCCCGCCGCCTCCAGCAGTTTTCCCAGGGATTCCCGGGCCGCAGCCTCGCCATGGACCAGGGAGGTCTGTCGGGGTGGCCGGCGCAGCCCGCTGACCCAGTTGATAATCTGACGCTGGTCGGCGTGGGCGGAGAGCCCGGGCAGCGAAGCGATCCGCGCCTTTACGGCAACCTTCTCCCCCAGAATTCGGACCCGCCGGGCGCCTTCCAGCAGCCTGCGCCTTCACACACCAAGGTGAATAATAGATAGATTCTGTATCCCTAAGTGCTTGTCCTTCCAAACGTTCCTGGCTCCGAAGGGCCTCCGTCCCCAATCAAGGGCCGCTGGTGCAAACGCGAAAACCGAGTACCGATGGCACGGTACTCGGTTTCTGCCGCGGGGAGAACACACCGGCGTCAGCCGGCGGCCATCTGGTCCAGCGTGTTGGTGATCTTTGCCTTGGCGCGCAGTTCCGCCAGCCAGCTCGAAAGCTGCTCGCCCACCTTTTCGTTGATCAGGTCCTGCTTTACCGTTTCTTTGACCGCCTCAAAGTTAGGTGGCTCCCCGGTGATCTCCAGCACCTGGGCCACATGCCACCCGTAGGAGGTCTGGAACGGCTCAGAGATCTCATTCACCCCGAGGTTGAAGACCACATCCTCGAAGGCGGAAACCATCCGGCCGCGTCCGAAGGTTCCCAGATCCCCACCCTTGTCCTTGGTGGCGGTGTCGATGGACTTCTCCTTCGCCAGGGTTGCAAAGTCGGCGCCCTGATCCAGTTGCGCCTTGACCTCCCTGGCCGTCTCCTCATCGCTCACCAGGATGTGGCGGGCATGCACCTGTCGCTGATCGTAGGCCGCGATGTTTTCTTCGAAGTACTGCCGTACCTCATCGTCGGTTACCGTGATCTGCGGCGCCAGGATCTTGCTGGCTTTCAGCCGGAATTCCTGGTACGCCCGGAAGGAATCCATCGTGTACCCGTAGGTGGCCAGGAGCTGATTGAACTGGGCCTCACCACCCACCTGCTTCTGAATGCGGGCCACGGCCTCGTCCACTTCCTGAGGCGTTACCGTGACGCCGGCTTCCCTGGCCGCCTGATCGACCAGGATCTCGTCAATCAAGTCCTGCACCACGGATTTCCCGATGATGGGCACCATGCGCTCGTAGACATCTGCCTTGGTAATCTCGGTGCCGTTGACGGTGGCCACCACCTGGCCTTCCAGGGTGGCCCCCTTCGCGCCCAGGCGCTGGCCGATCATGAAGCCACCGGCACCGGCTACCACCAGGGTCGTGATCACCGCGATGATGGTCGTGCTGTTTCTGTTTGTAGTGGCCAAAGCAATTGCCTCCCTCACATGTTCAAACCAGGATTCGGATTCTCTTTTTTGGGCCAATCTCCTGCCTGCACAGGTCCCGCAAATCGCTGCCACTTGTCATCAGGATACCCTGCCCGAGGGCTCTGCTGCCGCGGCTTGCTCCTCGGGGCTCAATTGCAGGGAAAGGTTGCATCCGCTATAATTTCAAAGGTGTGTCTTTAGAAGGAGGCCGTACCGTGGGACTTTCCGTCGGGATTGTGGGACTACCCAACGTAGGTAAGTCCACGCTATTTAATGCCATCACCAAAGCCGGGGCAGAGGCAGCCAATTATCCGTTCTGCACCATCGAACCCAACGTCGGTGTGGTGAATGTCCCCGACCACCGCCTGCCTGTACTGGCCCGCATGTTCCACTCCAGGCGGATCGTGCCCGCCACCGTCACGTTCATCGACATCGCCGGACTGGTGAAGGGCGCCAGCCAGGGCGAAGGGTTGGGAAACAAGTTCCTGGCCCACATCCGGGAAGTGGACGCCATCGCCCACGTGGTCCGCTGCTTCCAGGACCCCAACGTCACCCACGTCCATGGCAGCGTGGATCCCCTCCGGGATATCGAAATCATCAACCTGGAACTGATTTTGGCGGACATGGAGACCGTGAACCGGCGCTACGAAAAAAGCGCCAAGGCCGCAAAGGCCGGGGTGAAGGAGGCTCAAGTGGAGTATGGGCTCCTGACCCGGCTGAAGGAGGCCCTGGAAAACGGCAGGCCCGCCCGGTCCGTGGCCATTCAGAACGAAGAAGAAGCAAAGGTGATGAAGGAACTGCACCTGCTTACCGCCAAGCCGGTGATGTACGTGTGCAACATCGGCGAGGAGCATCTGTCCGATCCACTGGCGGTCCCGGCGGTCCAGCAGGTGATGCGCCTGGCCCAGGCCGAGCATAACGAGGTGGTGCCCGTCTCCGCCAAGATCGAGGCGGAGCTGGCGGAGATGCCCGACGAGGAGCGGGCTGCCTTCCTGGCCGAACTGGGGCTGTCCGAGTCGGGCCTGGATCGGGTGATCCGCAAGGGGTATGAACTCCTGAACCTGATCAGCTTCCTCACCGCGGGGGAAACCGAGGCCCGGGCCTGGACGATCCGCAAGGGAACCAAGGCGCCTCAGGCCGCGGGGCAGATCCACTCCGACATGGAGCGGGGCTTCATCCGGGCCGAGGTGGTCGCTTACGAGGACCTGGTGGCGGCCGGTTCCCTGGCGGCAGCCCGGGAGGCTGGAAAGGTGCGGCTGGAAGGGAAGGATTACGTGATGCAGGACGGTGACGTGGTCACCTTCCGGTTCAACGTGTAGCGCGACCGGCGCGCAACGCGGGCGCCCCGTTCGGGGCGCCCGCTTCGTCTTGACAGCCGGCCGGCGTCAGCGGTAGGCGAAGGCAACGCCCAGGGCCGACGCCGACAGCAGCATGGCCAGCATGAGGAACACCAGAACCGTCTCGGTGGTGGTGAAGTTCGTTCGGCGCCGGAAGACGTTGAAGGAGTGCTCCAGGTCCCCCTCCGTCAGGGCCTGGATCAACCCCTTTCCCTGGCGTATCCGGCGAACCACCACGTACACCACGTTCAGCATCGGGATCGAGAAAATCAGCAGGGGCGCGGCCAGACCCGCCAACGTAGCCGCCTTGAAATAGCCGGTTACCGACACCGCTGCCAGCAGGAAACCCAGGAAGTTGGAACCCGCGTCCCCCATGAAGATGGAGGCCGGTGGGAAATTATAACGCAGGAAGGCCAGGCACGCGCCCAGGGTTGCGGCCACCCAGACGGCGGTCCGGACATCTCCCTTGGCCAGGGCCAGGATCATCAGGGTAAAGGTGGCCACCGAACAGATCCCAGCCGCCAGACCGTCCATCCCATCCAGAAAATTGATGGCGTTGGTCATTCCCACCAGCCACATCAGGGTCAGCGGATAGTCCAGCCACCAGGGCAGCAGCAGCATGCCGGAGCCCAGGGGATTGGAGACGTGATGAATCGTATGGCCCATCAGGACCAGCACCGTCGCGGGCAGAAACTGCAGGATCAGCTTGGGGACAGCCGGCAGATCCCGATCCCGGCACTTGCGGTAGTCGTCCACCAGCCCTGCCAGCAGGGCCAGGGGCAGCGTCACCGCCAGGGCCGGATCAGGCGCCAGCAGCATGGCGCCGGCCATCACCCCGGCGGCCATGGCCAGGCCGCCCAAAAGCGGCGTCGGCCGCTCGTGGGCGTGCCGGCCCCGGGGCACATCCACAAGCCCGGTCCGGTGGGCCAGGCCGGCGACGACAGGCGTCAGCAGGTACGTCACGCCAAGGGCCGCGCTCCATGCGAGGAAGACGCGCAGTTCCATGGACATGGTGGTCGACTCCTCGTCCAAACAGTTGCGACAACAGAAGCGACATAAGTCTTCCTTTCGACAGGATTCCCCGCGACTCCTCTGTCCATCGCGTCTTGAGGCCCGGTCCCGCCGGAGGATTCTGCCAGGGCCCCGCCGAAGAAGGTGCGTGCTGCCCAGGCGGCGACGCAAGGCCGCGGAAAGGAGAGCTTCCATGCGGTATATCCGGTTTGTGCAGGACGACGAAGCCCCCCGCTGGGGTCGCGTCGAAGGCGACGCGGTGCTCGAACTGGACGGTGCGCCTTATGCGGGCGGCCGCGAAACCGGCCGGACGTTTCGCTGCGAGGACGTGGAACTGCAGGCTCCGGTGGAGCCTTCCAAAATCGTTTGCGTGGGCCGCAACTACGCCGAGCACGCCAGGGAGCGGGGAAATGAACCGCCCAAGGAACCCATGCTTTTCTTGAAGGCGCCTTCTGCCCTCATCGGTCCCGGCGAACCCATTGTGATCCCGGACCGGTCCCACACTATCCACTGGGAAGCCGAACTCGCGGTGGTCATCGGCCGGCGGGCCCGGCGGGTTTCCCAGGAAGAGGCCATGCAATACGTCTTCGGCTACACCATCGCCAACGACGTCTCGGACCGAACGCTGCAGCAAGCGGACATGCCCTTCGGCTTCGGCCGGGCCAAGTCCTTTGACACCTTCTGCCCCTGCGGGCCGGCGTTGGTGACCGACCTGCCCAATCCCATGGACGTCACCATCACCCTGACCTGTAATGAAGAGATCCGCCAGTCCGACAGCACCGCGCGCATGCTCTTCCCGATCCCATACCTGATCAGCTTCATCTCCCACATCATGACCCTGGTGCCCGGGGACATGATTCTCACCGGCACCCCCAAGGGCGTGGGCGAAATGAAGCCAGGGGACCTCATCGAGATCACCATCCCCGGCATCGGCACCCTGTCCAACCCGGTCTGCTGATCGTCCGGGGCACGAGGACCGGACACGTCACCGCAGCGATTCATACCATGGCAGTGTGCCACGGCAGCCGTGTGCTGTCTCCAGGCTGCCGGCAACTTTGCCGACAGGAAGGTGCATGGATCGCGATGCGGTGGACCGGTCCGATGATGCAGTACCCCGGCTACGTCAGCGGATGGTATCCGCTGCCGGTGCCCCCCGTGCCGTACATGCCCGATCTCATGATGCCCGGTGTGGTGGCCATCTGCCTGATGACCGGCCTTCCGGGCGTCGCCGGAGTCGAGGCCACGGCCGAGCCTACCGACTTCATCGACGTGACGCCCGAACCCATGGCATGGGAACACCCGGCGGCATCGGCACCGGTGATGATGGCCCTGCCTGAACTCCGGCTCAGCCCGGCCTCGGGCGATGCTGACGGGGTGCCGGTGTGGGCCGCCCGGCCGGTGGAACTGCTGCCCGACGAACCGGTGGAGGAAAATGCATGAGGAGAGGCGCTGGCCTCTCCTCAGTTTTTGTATAGGTCCAGCATAAGCGGTGCGATCCCGTCATCCGTCTGCAGATGCACACGCGGCCTGCTGATCACGCAATCGTAGTGGCTGTCCGCCGGATTCTTCCCGCCGAAGCGCAGGTTGCCTCCCAGGGCCACATGGACGGTGCCCCGGACCTTCTCATCGGTGGAAGCCACTCCCCGTACCGGCAGATACGGATTGGCGCCGACGCCGAACTCCCCCACCGTCCAAGCCCAGGGGTCGCTGCCCAGCCGGCGCCTCAGTTCCCGGGCGGCTTCGCCGCCCTCCAGGCTCACCACCCGCCCTCGGTGGAAGGTCAGCACCACCGGCCGGTCCAGCGGAATATCCCCCAGGCTCAGGTCCACCACCAGCCGTCCTTCGGCGCTTTCCTCCCGCGGGGCGATGTACACCTCGCCCCCGGGCAGGTTGCCCAACATCCCCGGCAGCCGGATAAGGCCGGTCTCCACGCAGAACCGGCGCCCGGACCACTTGAGAGTCAGGTCCGTTCCGGCCTCCGTGGTGATGCGCACCCCCGCGCTGCTGCGGAGCCGGGCCCAGAGGGAGCGGGCTGCGGTCGCGACGATTCCGGGGTCCCCTGCCAGCGCTTCGGTCAGCAGCCCCTCGTCCACGCCGGCGCCCAGGGCCCAGCGCGACCGGTTCTGCCGCCGGAAGACAGCCATTGCCGCCCGGATCAGCGGCATCTCCCGGGACAGGTCGAACCGGGAAAAGAGCGAGATCACCACATCCGCGCAGGCCATCTCATCCAACCACCGGCGGGGAACCACCGTCAGCGGCCCCGATGGATCAGGCAGCCGGCAGACCGTGACCCGGGCAGCCCCCAACTCCAGGGCCTGATCCGTCAGGACCCGGGCCGCGCCCTCCAGGGGGCTGTCGACCGCGATCAGCACCGTCTCACCGGCCCGAAGCCCCAGGGACTCCCGGAGCACCCGCCCTGCCCATCGGTCCGCCATGGCATCTTAGTCTCCTTCCGGCTTGAACTTCACCTGCGGCAGCCAGACCGTCATGCCCACCAGCACCCGTCTGACTGCCTCCGAGTCTGCATCGGCCCCCGTGAGACCGGCCACCGGCAGCGTGGTGATATACACATCGGTGGTTCCCAGCATCTGGTTCAAGATGCCATCCCACCGGCCTTCCTCCAGGGCCAGTCCCGCCCCTTCGCCGTTGGGCCAGCCAAACAGGAGCACATGCACCCTGAGGCCGGGGTGGTACGCCCACCGGTACGTGTACTCCTTAGGATCCGCGGCCAGTACCCGCTTGATCATCAGGTCCGCCTCGGGCACCGTGAAGAAGACCATCCGCCGGCCGTCGGCGGCCGTGGTCACCGCCGCCTCATCGGGTGTATAGATCACCAGCCCTTCCGGACCGGACCGCTCCTGATCCAAAGAGATCCTCCTTCCTGTGCGGACATATCCGCCTCACCGGGATGCTTCTTTCGCCCCCGTACTCCCAGCATAACAGAAGGATTCGAATCGTCCCAGAGGCTGCCGTCCGAAAACCGGCGTGCCGGCAGAAGGGATACACAGCAGCCAGCGGAGGCATGGTAAAGGCAGAATCGGTTCCAAGCCATTCATCCTCCAGGAAAGGGGTATTGGGTATGGGCAGACGGATCGCCGCCGTGATGCTGCTGATCCTCCTGACGGCCCTGATCCTTCCGTTGCGGGGCGCCCAGGCCCAGGGGCATCCCACCCTTCGCTGGGGCAGCACCGGCCCGTCCGTGCGGGTAGCCCAGCGCAAACTGGCCGCCTGGGGCTACTACGACGGCGCCGTGGACGGCATCTTCGGCCCCAAGACGCATGCCGCGGTGGTGCTCTTTCAGCGGCGTAATGGCCTCACCGTGGACGGCATCATCGGCCCGGAGACCTGGGCCGCCCTGGGCGAGTACGGTGGGGGAACCCCAGCCGCCACCACGGCAGCCGTCTCCCGCTCTGATGATCTGGACCTGCTGGCCCGGGTGGTTTCGGCAGAAGCCAAGGGCGAGCCCTACGTCGGTCAGGTGGCCGTGGCCGCGGTGATTCTGAACCGGATGCGGGATCCCCGCTTCCCCAACACCCTGGCGGGGGTAATCTATCAGACCGACGCCTTTGAGTCGGTATCTAACGGCAGCATCTACCAGCCGGCCACCGCCAGCGCCCGGCGGGCCGCTCAGGATGCCTTGAACGGATGGGATCCCACCGGAGGCGCCCTCTTCTTCTGGAACCCCAGCAGGGCGGTCAGTTCCTGGATCTGGTCCCGGCCCATCATCACCCAGATCGGCAACCACGTCTTCGCCAAGTGAGGAGGAAGACCGATGCGCGTCAGGCTGATGCACAGGAGCAGATACTGGATTCCGCTGGGGATCCTGGTGGTCGCCGGCCTGGTCCTCTGGGGCCTGTGGACCTGGCGTTTGACCACCGCCAACCGCCACCTGGCCCTCGCCCTGGAGGCACAGCGGCAGCGGGATTTCTCCGACCTGGCTTACCACGTGGAACAGATTCAGGGACTGTTGGGCAAAGGGCTGGCTGCCGGTACCGTCCCCCAGAACATGCGCTACATGAGCGATGTCTACTATCACGCCCAGGCGGCGGTGAAAAGCTTCATCTCTTTGCCCCTGCCGCCGGAGGTAAGCGCCACCACCGGCAAGTTCCTGCAGCAGACCGGTGATTTTGCCGTCTCTGTCCTGCGCAACGAAGCCGCCGGACGGGAGATGACGGCCGAACAAAGGCAGCAGCTCGCGCGGCTGCGAACGGAGTCGGCTACCCTCAGCGCCCAGCTTCAGAACGTGATGGCCGAGTATCAAAAGGGCAACATCCGCTGGACCCCGCCCATGAGCTTCAGCTTTGCTTCCCTCTTCACCGGCGCTGGCCTCCCCGGTAAGCCCGCCACCCAGGACCAGGCTCCGGCCAGCATGCTGCCGGAAGGCTGGAGCCAGATCACCGCCGCGATGGAAAAGCTGCCGGTGATGATCTACGACGGCCCCTTCTCCGACCACGTAGCGGACCGGACTCCCGCCATGTCCGGCCCTCCCGTCTCCCAGGAAGAGGCCGAGCAGCGCATGCGGACCTATCTGCCCAACGCGAGTGCCTACCAGGTGGCCGAAGTCGTCGAGGTCAACACCAACCTGCCCACCTACTCCTTCCGACTGACCCCCGGCGGCCAGCCCGCCGGCCGCGGCACGACGCCCTTCACCGCCGTGGTGGAAGTGGCCCGCAATGGCGGGTACCTGGCCCAGTTCATCAACAGTCGCATGGTGGGTGAACCCACCCTGGATCTGGAGCAGGCCAGGGAGATCGGCGAGACCTACCTCAAGAGCGTGGGTTATTCCAACATGAAGGCCACCTACGGCCAGGTGGAGGACGGCACGGCGACGGTGGCCTACGCCTGCGAGCAGGACGGTGTGCTGATCTACCCCGATCAGATCAAGGTGAAAGTGGCCCTGGACAACGGCGAGATCCTCGCCGTGGACGCCCGGCAGTACCTGATGTCCCATCACCGCCGCACCCTGCCGAAGCCGAAGATCTCCGCAGCCGAGGCGCAGAAAAGGCTGCGGCCCGAACTGGAGGTGCAGCGGGTTCAGCTCGCCCTGATCCCCGATCTGGCCGGCACGGGGGAAATCCTTACCTATGAATTCCTCACGAACCTGGGGGCGGAGACCTACCTGGTGTACATCAACGCCGAGAACGGGGCCGAGGAGCAGATTCTCCAGCAGGTAGAGACCGACGGCGGCACCTTCGTCCTCTGACGCGACCAGGGGCGGCCTCCGGCAGGAGGACCGCCCCGCATCGCGGGTGCCGCTATCGATTTTCCGGCCGCTGTGCGGTGCTGTGGGTCTCCGCCTCATAGGCCCGGACCTTCTGGGCGGCCGGTCCCTGGGCCCGCAGGCTGGCTGGATCCACGCCCAGTTCCTGGGCAAGCTCCTGGGTGAGCTGATCCAGGTCAATTTGGGACCGGATCGGCTTCTGACCGGCCTGATTTCCCGTGGTCCCCGGGGTCAGGTGCTCCCCGGCCATGTCCCATCACCTCCTGCACCGTCATGGGAGTAGTCTCCCCACGGTGCAGGCGGCTATGTGGCACGCCGCAGTCGGTCCCCGCCCGGTCACGGGGACCGGTTGCCGCGCTCAGGTGACGCGCTCCCACCGGGTGTGTCCCCCTGTCACCGGGCATGGGCCGAACACCTCACCCCGGGCGAAGAACTGCTTGCCTCCCGCCTCCGACGCGTAGGTTCCGTCCTCCTTGCAGACTTCACCCGTGCAGCCCTGTGGGCGGTCGGTCATGCCGATCACCTCCCGGGTGTAGTCTGCGCGGGCTGGGGGCTATGCAAACTTCTTATACATCTGAGTGAAAAAAGTCATGTTTTGTTATGGCAAACCTCATTGACTTATGGCAAACAGAGTGGTACGTTTAGCTTGGCGGAACGAAGTTGACCCATGCATAACCACTTCGGAAGGAGGATGGAGCGCATATGAGCGTGACCAGTTCTGCCTTCGCCCATGCTCCGACCACGCCCCTTCCGGCAGACCATCCGCATCCGGTGGCCGTACCCACCGACGAGGAACTGGTGGAAGCATATCTTAAGGGCGACAAGGAAGCTTTCGAAGAGCTGGTACTTCGCTATGAGGACCGCCTTTACCGGCTCTCCTTCCGCATGCTTGGCAATCATCACGACGCCCTGGACGCCGTACAGGAGATCCTTCTGAAGCTGATGGCAGCCCTGCCCAAGTTCGAGGGGCGTTCTCGTTTTGGTACCTGGCTGTACCGGCTGGCAGCCAACACCTGCCTGGACATGCGGCGCAAGCGCGGCCGGTCCGCGGCGGAGTCGCTGGACGCCACCCTGCAGTACTCCCCCGGCGCCACCCTGGCCATGCTGGACGACAACCACGGGTGGGATTCGCCGGACGAATATGTGGATCAGCAGTACCGTGAAAGCCTTGTACGGGCGGCCCTGGCCAAACTGCCAGAGAGCCAGCGGCAGCTCCTGGTGCTCCGGGACCTGGAGGATATGTCCAACACCCAGGTGGCAGAGATCCTGGGCATCGAGGTGGGTGCCCTGAAGGCCCGCCTGCACAGGGCCCGGCAGGCACTCAAGCGGATCCTGGATGCCGGCGTGATGGTTCCCGGCTACACAGCTACCCCCGCGACGGCGGGAGGCCTCTCCCAGTAAGCAGAGGAGGGAATCGCATGTCCCTGGGTGCCCGAATTCGCTGGGCCCGTACACAGAAAGGGATTACGCTGCAGGAACTTTCAGAGCGCAGCGGCCTGTCGAAAGGGTTTATCTGCCAACTGGAGAATGACAAGTCCTCCCCGTCCCTGCAGGCGCTGGAGAAGCTGGCCAGCGCCCTGAACGTGCCCATTGCCTATCTGTTCTTGACGCCGGATGAGAAGATCTACGTGGTACGCAAGAGCGACCGCACCCAGTACCAGGTGGGGACCGAAGGAATGCGCGTCCAGCTCCTCTCGGCCAACCACCGGAACCTGAAGATGATGATCGTCGAGTTGCAGCCGGGTACGGGCACCGGCGGCATCGATCACGCCCATGAAGGCGAAGAATGCCACCTCATCCTGGAAGGGCGGGTTCGCTACACCCAGGGGGACGAATCGGTGGTGCTGGAGGCCGGGGACGCGGTCCACTTCAACGGGTACCTGCCCCATCGGGTCGAGAACATCGGCAACACCGTAGCCCGGGTGTTGTGCGTCACCTCCGGTACCATCGAAGACATGCTGGAGTGCAGCGAGTGTGAAGAGGAAGAATCCGCCGGCGAGGCCGGCGAGGTCAGCCGGTAACCCGGTCCGCCGGCGTTAGCCAATATAGATGCTCCGCCGAATCGCCTCCGCAGACGCGGTCCGGAGAAACCGGCGGAACGCCCGACTTTCCTGTAACAGGCTCCGCATTCGTTCGAGTGCGGGGCCTTTTTTGATGCCCTTGCCCTCCCGGCAGGGGTGCAGCCGCATCCGGTCCCCCTCCTCGTCCTCGATGACGAGCAGCTTGCTCTCCGCCAGCGCCAAAAGTCCCAGCCGCACCGTGCTCTCCAGTTCGCCGGTGCGGACCGCCAGGCGGGAAAGGCTTACCCAGGGCCCCTGCTGCAGGGCTTCCGCCGTGGCCTTCAGCAGCATGGGCAGAAACCGCTCTTCCTCCGGCCACGGCTCCCGAGGCCATCCTAGAATCACCCGGCGGGCTCCGGCACGGGCAATGGCCTCGTCCAGCAGCTTCGGGCCGGGCGGCGGGGTAAGGAGGACCAGTTCCTCTGCCGGCTGCATCCCGTAGCGGTCCACCACCGGGATTCCCGCCGGGCGCCCGGGCCCCTCGGCCACCAACAGTGCGCGGGGATGCCCTGCCGCCAGCACCGCCGCCGGCTCGCCCCGCCGGTCCACCAGCACCAGCGGCCCTTTCGCCTCAGCAGCCCTTTCCGCCACCACCGCTGCGGCCGCGAGGGGGCCCGTCACCGGCAGCCCGTCCTCCTCCGGCACCTCCGCCGGGCAGATGGCTTCCACCACCGCCTGCAGCAGTTCCTCGCCGTTCCAGCAGTGCAGCCCCAGGCGGTAAAACAGATCCACCTCCCCCGGGGGCGGCGCCTTGCCTCCGGCCCGCCACCAGATGCCCACCAGAGCGGTCTCCCCGTCCCGGAAGACCAGCCGCAGGTGCTCTTCCCGGGGCCCCGCCGGGCGGGCACTCAGCAGCTTCACCCGCCGGGAAAAGATCACCGGGGCCGGGTTTCCCTCCCCGTAAGGCGCCCCTCGCCGGAGGTCCTCATACAGGCGCCGGTTCACCTGGGCCATGGGCAGTACCAGGTCGGCCGGACGAGCCGGATCCTCCTGCCGGTCCCGGGTCCGGCGGCGGATCTCCTCCAGCATCGCCGCCCGGAACGCCTCGAACTGGTCCTCCCGCAGGGAAAAGCCCGCCGCCGCGTCATGCCCGCCGTACTTCACCAGGTGCTCCCCGCAGGCCTCCAGCGCCTCGTGCAGGCCAAAGCCCGCCGGAGCCCGGGCGGAGCCCACCAGCAGCCCCGCGGCCTGCTTCCGCGCGATCAGCAGGGCCGGCACCCCGTACTGCTCCGCCAGGCGTCCCGCGGCGATGCCCAGGATACCTTCGTGCCAGTGGGGGCGGTAAAGCAAAATGCCCGGCGCCTCCGGCGTCACCGCTGCCTCCGCTTCCTCCACCACCTTGGCGGTCAGCCGCTTCCGCTCCGTGTTCAGGTGGTCCAGCTGCACCGCCAGGTCCGCGGCCTCCTGCCCGCCGGCAGCCAGCAAAAGCCGCACCCCCAGGGAGCCGTCGGCCAGGCGCCCGGCGGAATTGAGCCGGGGCGCAAGCTGAAAAGCCACATCCTCCTCGGTCACCGGACCTTCCAGTCCCGCCGCCGTCATGAGCGCGGCCAACCCCGCGGAGGGCGAGGTGTTCAGGCGCATCAGTCCCCGCCGGGCCAGCACCCGGTTGGCGCCTATTAGGGGTACCACATCCGCAATGATGCCCACCGCCACCAGGTCCAGCCAGCGGTCCGCCTCCTCCGGAGGCCGCCCCAGGGCCCTCAGCAGTTGCCGGCTCAACAGATACGCGGTGCCCACCCCCGGCAGCATCCGGCACGGGTGTCCCTCCGGCAGCCGCTTGGGGTTGACCACCGCCTCCGCATCCGGCAGCTGCGGCCCCAGTTCGTGATGGTCCGTCACCACCACCTGCATCCCCAGGCTCCGGGCCAGGGCCACTTCCTCCAGGTTGCGGATTCCGCAGTCGCAGGTCAGCAGCACCTCCACCCCTTCCCGGGCCAGGACCTCCACCGCCCCGGGGTTCAGGCCGTACCCGTCCCGGAACCGGTTGGGGATGTAGTACGTGACCTGAGCCCCCAGGCGCCGGAGCAGATCCACCAGCAGCGTGGTGGCCGTGATGCCGTCGGTGTCGTAGTCGCCGTACACACAAACAGACCGGCCCGCGGTGATGGCTTCCGTCAGCACCGCCACGGCCTGATCCAGGTCCGGTAGTTCCGGCACGTCCAGGTCCACACCGCCGGTCAGAAACGCCGCCGCCGCTTCCGGTGTGGTATAGCCCCGCCGAAACAGCACCTCGGCCAACTCGCGGCTGCCCGCCGCCTCTACCAGTCCCTCCGGCAGCACCACAGGCGCCGGCTCCAGCCACCGGGCCATCGCCCTCTCCCTCCTTTCCATCGCCGAGCACTACGGCAGCTCTGGCAAGTCATCCCAGGAAAGCGTCTCCTCCGCCAGTTCTTCCTCTTCCTCCGCCTCAGCCCGGTCGGTCCGCTGGCCGTGACAGAGCATCCGGTACTCGCAGGACCGGCACACGTTCTCCTCGGCGGTGGCCAGAAACCTTTCCCGGGGCGTACGGAGGATCTGGGACACCAGCGAACACAGGTATTCCTCGTCCTTTCTGTACTGGGCCTCCGAATAGGGCAGCCGGTACCACTGGTCAGGAAACTGCGGGTTCCAGTAGACCATGCTGACCTCCTCCGGCCGGAAACGGCCCCGGGGCGAGTAGGCGCCTCCGGCCGCGCAGAGCAGGAACCGGTAGACCAGCGTCTGCGGTGACTTCCGCAAGAAGCTGCGCCGGGGCATGCGCTTTTCGGTCTTCCAGTCGAAGATGGTGGCATGGCCGTCCGGATCCACCACCACCAGGTCAAACTTGGCCACCAGCCGCAGGTCAGGACGGGTAAGCCGCAATTCCAGCTCCGGATAAAAAACCCGGTCGAAGGTCCGGGGTAGAAACTGCGTCAGGCGATGGAACCAGTCGGTGAGGACATCCCCCTCCACCGGGGCGGCGATCAGGGCCGGATCGACGCCGGCGTAATACCGCCGGGCCAGCAGGTGAAAATGCTGCCCCTGCTCCAGAGCCCGCCGCTCATCCGGCGCCCCGCCCCACAGACGGGACCAGTACAGGTTGTCCAGGTAGCGGTAGCGGAACCGGAGGGGGCAGGTCAGGTACGTCCGGATCGCCATGGCACTGAGATAGCGCTCCTCCGGGGCCTGCATCGGCATTCCTCCTCAGGTGGATCGCCGGTCAGGACGAAGCCGCGCGCTGCTCCCGGATCCAGCCCGCCAGGTGCCGGAAAGCCAGAGCCGGCTCCGTTTGATGTCCAAAGCGGTCCTGCCGGTGACAGGTAAGCATCAGGTTCTCCCGGGCCCGGGTGATGGCAACGTAAAGCAGCCGCAACTTTTCGGAGATGATCTCCACCTTCGCCCGGATCACCGGATCCCCCTCCGGGTCCTCGCCCTGCACCTCCGCCAGTTCGGCCAGGGCCAGGGCCTCGGGATTGACCAGGTTGTCCGGCAGGAACCAGTGCTCGCTGCGAACCTTATCCCGGAGCAGTCCCGGGTACTCCGCCCGGGTGATGGACGCCACGTAAACGGTATCCCACTCCAGTCCCTTGGCCGCGTGGCAGGTGGCCACATGGACCACCCCCGGCTCAGCCTGAAAGCCCCGGCGGTCGTAGAGCATGTCGGAGAACTTTCCCATGGCCTGCAGCTCTCCCCGCAGGTGCTGCACCACATCCGGCAAGCCGAAGGCCGGATGCTCCTGCAGGAAGAACCGGGCCCGGACGGCCAGATGGTGAGCGATGGAAAGCTCCTCGCCCGTGAGCCCCAGGTCACCGGCCACCATCACCACCAGCTCGTCCGCGGGAATCAGGGCCTGCGGCAGCCACTGCCGCAGCCGCTTAAGCGCCTCTTCCAGCTGCAGGTCGCCCTGGCATTCGGGACAGGCGGCGTACAGCGCAGCAAAGGGTTCACTGCCGTCCAGGGGGTAGAAAAGCTCCTCCGGCCGGCATTTTTGCAGATAGGGGGCAAAGGGAGCGTCTTCCGGCCGCGGCAGGTGCATCAGACGGCCCAGGGCCGTCAGCAGCCGGTCCGGCTCATGGGGCACCGCCAAAAACTCCAGGACAGCCAGCAGGTCCAGGATGGTCTGCTGCCGCTCCGGCGCGGTGGGGCCGCCTATCTGCCGCACCGGCACATCCGCCTCCGCCAGCCGCGCAGCCATGGCGGAGACCATGGCGTTGGTGGGCAGCAGGATGGCCACGGTCTTCTCCGGAGCCCGCTGCAGCGAGCGGGCCGCCAGCCGCGCCACCTGCTCCATCTCCTCGTCGTAGGTCTCATAGCACCGGGCCACGATGGTGTAGCCGGGGGGCACGGGATTGGCCGGGGCGTACCCCGGCGGAACCGGCAGGATTTGCTGGTCCTCCAGGGCCGTGCGGCACCGGGGCTCCGGATACTCCTGCCGCACCCAGCGAACCAGTTCGTTGGCCAGGGCGATGATATCCCGGCTGCTCCGGCCCGCCATGGTCAGGGGCTGCACCACCACGGCCTCCTCCCGGCAGAACCGGCGGAACAGGTCCGGCTCCGCGGAGGTGAACGTGCCCATGATGGCCTGGTTGGCGTCCCCCACCCGGACCAGGTTGCCCTCCGGCCCGGCCAGCAGCCTCAGCACCCGTTCCTGCAGCCGGTAAGAGTCCTGGGCCTCATCCTCGAAGATGTACGTCCAGCGCTCCTGCAGGCGAGCCAGCAGCTCGGGCTCCTGGGTCAGCAGCCGGTAGGCGCCCCACATCAGGTCACCGAAGTCCACGGCCCCCTCCAGGGCCAATTCCCGCTGGTATTCCCCGTAAATTTCCGCGGCCCAGCGCAGGACCGATTCCGGCGCCAGGTGCCGGGTCAGCCCCAGGGCCGTCTGCGGATCGATGCAGCGGCTCTTGAAGGTCTGAATCAGGTTTCGGATCAGCACCCCGGTCCTTTCGGCCCACTGCTGCTCCGCCCGCTCCCGCCAGTGGCCCAGCAGATCCTGGCGCATCAGCGATTCCCACAGCGGCCGGTTCCGGCCGATCCAGCGTTGGGTCAGTTCCTCCACCAGGGCATCCTGCCGGGCATCGTCCATCACCCGGAAGTTGTCGGACCAGCCGATGGCCTCCGGCATCTCCCGGACGATCCTGAGGGCCAGCGAATGAATCGTCCGGACCTCGTACCCCTGATGGCGGGGATAGCCCCGCTCTTCGAGAAGCTGGCCGATGCGACTGCGGAAATTGGCCACCGCGGAATTGGTATAGGTAACGATCAGAACCCGGCCGGGCTCCGCCAGCCCTTCGGCGATGAGATCGGCGGCCAGCGCCGCCAGCACGGTGGTCTTGCCCGCGCCGGGCACCGCCGGCACCGCCATGTACCCCCGCCGGTACGCGGCCACCTGCTGCTGATCCGGTCGGAGTCGCAGGCTCATGCTTGTCCCCCTCCCCCGATCAGATCGCTGAAGGCCTCAGCCAGGCCGCCCTCCTGCTCCTGACCCCAGGGCGTGAGGCCGCACTCCGCCAGGATCAGCCGCTCCCGACAGCGGCGGACCAGCGCCCTGGCGGTCCGGGCGGCGTTGGCCTGACGGACCAGGTTGCTGCGCCGGTCGGTCCAGCGGCCCCCTTCCTCCCACCGCCGGGAGAGCACATGGGGATTGGACAGCTCCTTGACGTCGCTCATGTACCAGCCGTCCGAGGAGATGTCCACCCAGATCTGATACCGGGACGATAAGCGGCCGCTGAGGTAGGCGTACGGCGTGGCCAGGGTGACGGCATTCCGGTTCGGATCGTAGGCCTCCAGCGGCTCCGCCGCCACGGTGCCCTCCGTCAGCATCTTGATGTACTCCCTCCCGTAGGCGCCGGGGCCGAACCGCTCCATCGCCTGCCGGAAACGGTAGGCGGAGATGAGCAGCTGCCGGCAGGCGTGAATCGCCTCCGGGCTCAGTTCGCCCACCAGGGGCACCAGCACCTCGGCGATCACCGCCTGGGCGAACTCGTCCGTTTCCCACTCCTTTCGGCGGGCCTCCTGCACCCACCGGCGCAGGTACTCGTAGGCTTCGGACCGCGCAAAACCCACCCGGCGCCTCAGGCCCGTCTCATCCAGGTCCGGCAGGTCACCGGTGCGCCAGATCGCGTCGCCCAGCAGCGACGCCCGGATCGGATCGAGGCCGAGGAGCAGTTGCATGGCGTTGGCAAAGGAGCCGGCCGAAGTCCGCGGGATTCGCCACTGGGGATGCACCAGACCCGCCAGGGTGATGATGGCCCTGGCGTAGGGCTCGTCCACCAGGCGCCGGCTGAGGCTCAGGTTCTGCACCGGGATCTGCCGGGCGCCTAACACCCTGCGGGCGGTCACCTCCAGCGCCTGCTCCACCCGGGGGCTCAGAACGGCGATCTCCCCCGGCGGCACCCCCTGTTCCACCAGGTCCACAATCCGAGCCACCACCTGGTCAATCATCTCGCCCCGCAGGTCCGAGACGATCCGATCTGCCACCACGCCCCGGAAGCGGCGTTCCGGCCGCTGCCCCATGATCCGCCGGAAGAGGGCCTCGCCGAAGGCGAACATCTCCGGCGAACAGGTGTATGAACCCTCCAGCCGCTGTTCCACCGCCCCCGGCCGGAACCGCTGCAGGGCAGAGACCGGATCGGCCCCCATGAAGGCCATGTGGCCGCCGTCGGTGGAGAAGGCGTATACCACCTCTTCCATCTGGCCCGCCACCGCTTCCAGGAAGTCCTGCTCCGCAGGCACCGACTCGTCCAGGTCATCCACCAGGAGGTACCGGTACCGGCTCCGCAGGTGCTCCAGGTAGGGTGGGTGGTTCATCAGCACCTCGGTGTAAAGCCGGAGGGCCAGGCTGTAGTCCAGCAACCCGGCCTTCAGGCACCGCTCCTGATAGGTCTCCAGCAGTTCCCGAACCATCTGGTACAGCCCGCTTTTCTCTTCCTTGTCCGCCCCGGCCAGGCGCTGGGCTGCCCCCGCCGGTCGAAGACCTGCTGCCGCCGCGACGGTGCTCAGGTTGCTTGCAAGTTGAATTGCCAGCCGCTGGGGGCTGGCCTTGAGCACCTCGCTGAAGGCCCCCGCGACCGGCTCCAGGAGGCCCCGCATCAGGTGGTGGGCGATTTCCACGTTCAAAAACTCCGGGCGCAGCCAGGCCTTGAGCTCCGGATAAGCCGCCTGGACCGGCGCCCAGAAGAGGTTCAGTTCCTTTTGGATGAAGCCGAAGAAGCTGTAGGCTTCGATGGGGCCGTGGGCCTCCAACTGCAGCCCCCGGCGCCACTGGGAGGAGTGGCGGGCGCCCGCCGTCAGCACCAGCACCTGGTCGGTGCGGACGCCACTGCGCACCCACTCCTGGTACCGCTGCATCAGCGCAGTGGTCTTCCCGGAACCGGTGCCGCCCAAAATGATCTGGGGCACGCCGCTCCCCTCCTTGCATGGAAAGTGAAGTCCCACTTATGGTACCTACGCCTACCGGCGGGGAAATCCTTTTCGACTCATTCGAGGCTGTCAAGCGCCAGTGATTTTGTCACCTGAAACTCGTCAGTGATTCTGTCACCCCGGATGTGGTAGAATGGGCCTGGCGTGGGATCACTGCTGGTTTTCGCCAGGGGTGATCTTTGGCGGGCCTACGTGACGAAGTAGCGCCCGCATTTTTCTTTTCCTTGGCAGCATGCGGGTGGCTGGTGTTCGTGGAACG
This sequence comes from Symbiobacteriaceae bacterium, assembly GCA_036562385.1. Lineage (GTDB taxonomy): Bacteria > Bacillota > Sulfobacillia > Symbiobacteriales > Symbiobacteriaceae > DATCKG01. Next base: position 123 of record DATCKG010000085.1, on the reverse strand, counting down.
GAAGGCGGCGGGTTCCGGTGCCGGCTTGAGGGCGTACACGTAGCCTTTCCAGGCCACAAAGAGGCGGCCGTCCGGGTATTTCAGAACGTCCACGACAGTACGCAGCGGAATGGTCGGAGCACT
>DATCKG010000082.1:0-20023 GCA_036562385.1 Symbiobacteriaceae bacterium | reverse complement strand
CAGCCCAAGCAGCCGGAGGCGTAGCCGGGCTGAGGTTGACAGCACCGAACCCGAATGGTATCATACGCGACAAATCGAATGGCGATGGATGGCAATGACGGGGACAACGCCCGCTGTGCTGCCATCAGAGAGGAAGCGCCGTAGGCTGAAAGCGCTTCTTGGTCCAGACGGCGGGAAAACCACCTCGGAGCCGCTCCGCGAAGCCGGCGCCCTGTGATGGGCAGTATCTGCCGGATAAGCGGGGAGGGAGCGCCCTTTAACGCGCACAAGAGCCCTGCGGGCGAAGCGGTGCCTTGTGCCGCGCGGCCGCAGGGGAAGCAGGGTGGAAACACGGGAGCGTGGGTCTCTCGTCCTTGTGGGCGAGGGGCCCTTTTCGTGTTAGGAAAGGGGTTCAGACGAGATGGCAGAGATGGTGCATGTGACGCTGCCCGATGGTTCTGTCCGGGAGTTTCCCAAAGGCATCACCATCGCCGAGGCGGTGGCCCAGATCGGGCCCCGTCTGGCCAAAGCAGCTTTGGGGGCCAAGGTGGACGGCCAATTGAAAGATCTGTCCGCCAAGCTGGAGCATGACTGCTCCCTGGTGGTGCTTACCTTCAAAGATCCCGAAGGCCGGCAGATGTTCCGGCATACCAGCGCCCACATCATGGCTCAGGCGGTCAAGCGGCTCTTTCCCGAGGCCAAGTTGACCGTGGGTCCGCCTCTGGAGGACACCTTCTATTACGACATCGACATGCCCCGGCCGCTGACCCAGGACGATCTGGCCCGCATCGAGGAGGAGATGGCCAAGATCGTCGCCGCGGACTACCCGATTATCCGCACGGAGGTGAGCCGGGAGGAGGCCAAGGAGTTCTTCGCGCAGCGCAACGAGGATTATAAGGTCCTGCTGGTGGACCGGATTCCTGAAGGCGAACCCATTTCTCTGTATACCCAGGGGGAGTTTACCGACCTCTGCACCGGCCCGCACATCCCCAGCACTGGCCGGGTGAAGGCCTTCAAGCTCCTTTCGGTGGCCGGCGCGTACTGGGAGGGCAACCAGGAGAACAAGCAGCTGCAGCGGATCTACGGTACCTCCTGGGAGACCAAGGCGGATCTGGAGCGCTATCTGTTCCGACTGGAGGAGGCCAAGCGGCGGGATCACCGGAAGCTGGGGCCGGAACTGGGCCTCTTCCGCTTCGAGGATGTGGCCCCGGGCTTTGCCTTCTGGCTGGACAAGGGCTACACCCTCTACCGGGAGCTGGAGAACTGGAGCCGTCAGCTGCAGAGCGCCCTGGGCTATCAGGAGGTCCGGACGCCGTGGATCCTCTCGTCCCGGCTGTATGAGACCTCCGGCCATTGGCAGCATTACCGGCAGAACATGTTCACCATCAAGACCGAGGGCCAGGACTTTGCCCTGAAGCCCATGAACTGCCCCAATCACTGCCTCATCTACAAGAGCGCCCTGCGCTCCTACCGGGACCTGCCCATCAAGCTGTCGGAGTACGGGCCGCTTTCCCGGTATGAGGCTTCCGGGACGCTGCATGGGCTCCTCCGGGTCCGCGGTCTGCACCAGGACGACGCCCACCTGTTTGTCCGGGAGGACCAGATCGAGGAGCAGATCCGGGAAGTGCTGAGCCTGGTGGATACGGTCTACAGCACCCTCGGCCTGCACTACGAAATCAAGCTCTCCACCCGGCCTGACGACTTCATGGGCGACATCGAGACCTGGAACCATGCCGAGGCCGCTTTAGCCCGGGCCCTGGAGTCCATGGGCCGCCAGTACACCATCAACCCCGGCGACGGCGCCTTCTACGGCCCGAAGCTCGACTTTGACGTGACCGACGCCCTGGGCCGGAAGTGGCAGTGTGCGACGGTTCAGCTCGACTTCCAGTTGCCCATCAAGTTTGACCTGACCTACATCGGAGAGGACGGCAAGGAGCACCGGCCGGTGATGATCCACCGGGCCATCATGGGCACCCTGGAGCGGTTCATCGGCATCCTCACCGAGCATTTCGCCGGCGTCTTCCCCGCCTGGCTGGCGCCGGTGCAGGTTCGGGTGCTGCCCATCGCGGACCGTCACCATGAGTATGCCCAGGCCGTGGTGGCGAAGCTGAAGGAGGCCGGTCTCCGGGTGGAGCTGGATGCCCGTAACGAAAAGGTGGGCTACAAGATTCGGGAGGCCGAGGTGCAGCACATCCCCTACATTCTGGTGGTGGGAGACAAGGAAGCGCAGAACGGCACGGTGGCTGTGCGGCGCCGCGGCCAGAAGGATCTCGGGTCCATGGAGATTCAGGCGTTCCTGGATCTGGCCTGCGGGGAGATTGCGCGCAAGGAGATGGACGAGAAGTCCCGGAAGGCCGCTACCGGCACCTGGGAGTAAGGTGAGTCTCGGAGGTGCGTGAACCGATGGCAGCGTGGCAAGGGGTGATCCAGGCCTATCGCCGCTTCCTGCCCGTGACCGACCAGACGCCGGTGATCACCCTGCTGGAGGGGAACACCCCGCTGGTGCCGGCACCCCGCCTCGGGGAGCGGCTGGGACTGGATCTGTACCTGAAGTTTGAAGGGATGAACCCCACCGGCTCTTTCAAGGACCGGGGCATGACCATGGCCATGTCCAAGGCGGTGGAGGCGGGAGCCAAGGCGGTGATCTGCGCCTCCACCGGCAATACCAGCGCCTCGGCCGCGGCCTACGCCGCCCGGGCGGGCCTGCCCTGTTTCGTGGTCATCCCCGACGGGGCGGTGGCCATGGGCAAGCTGGCTCAGGCTTTGATGTACGGCGCCCGGACCATTCAGATCGAAGGAAACTTTGACGACGGCCTGCGACTGGTGCGCCGCCTCGCCGAAGAGCACAAGGAGATCGCCCTGGTGAACTCCGTAAACCCCTACCGGCTCCAGGGGCAGAAGACAGCCGCTTTCGAGGTGGTCGATGCCCTGGGCGGTTATCCGGACTTTCTCGCGATCCCTGTGGGGAACGCCGGCAACATCAGCGCCTACTGGATGGGATTCAAGGAATACGCCGAGGCCCGCTGCGGTATGCCGGCAGGGATGGAGCCCGAGCAGGTGCTGCCTAAGATGCTGGGGATCCAGGCCGCGGGTGCGGCGCCCCTGGTACAGGGCGGCGAGGTGGCCGATCCGCAGACCGTGGGCACGGCCATCAAGATCGGGCGCCCGGCCAGCCGTGAGAAGGCCATCAACGCCGCCCGGGAGTCCGGCGGCGCCTTCTGGGCGATTACCGACGAGGAGATGTTGGAGGCCTACCGGCTGCTGGCTGCCACCGAAGGCGTCTTTGCCGAGCCGGCTTCGTGCGCCTCCATCGCCGGGCTGATCAAGCTGAGCCGCAGCGGCTATTTCGAGGGCGACCCGGCCGGTGCCCGCATCGATGGCCAGCCGGTGACCGCCGTGAAGCACCGGCCCTTTACCGGCAAGGGCGGCCGGCCCAAGGTGGTGGCGGTGCTTACCGGCCACGGCCTCAAGGATCCCGACACGGCGATCCGGGTTTCCCAGCCGCCGCTGAAGCTGCCGGCGGACTACAGGCGCCTGGAGGAACTGGTGCTGGGCTGAGACAAGGGGGCCGACCTGGATGGTCAGAGTATCCGTTCCGGCAACCAGCGCCAACCTCGGGCCCGGATTCGACACCTTGGGGCTGGCGCTGGACTTGCACAACATCATCACCATGGAGGAGACCGGCATCCTCGACGTGGTGATTGAGATTGAAGGCCACGGCGAGGCCCTGGAGCGGCCTGAGAACAACATGGTCTACCAGGCGGCCCGGCAGGTTTTCCGCCGGCTGAATTACGAGCCCCATGGGCTCTACATCAAGGAGGAAGTCAACATCCCGGTGGCCCGTGGTCTGGGCTCCAGTGCCGCCGCCATCGTCGGCGGCCTGGTGGCTGCCAACGCCCTGGTGCAGCGCATGACCGGCCGCCCGGGCCTCTCCCGGGAAGAACTGCTAGCCATGGCCGTGGAGATCGAGGGCCATCCCGACAACGTCACTCCGGCCCTGGTGGGCGGATTCACCGTCTCGTGCATGGATGAGACACGGGGCCCGGTGTATGTCCGCTTCGATCCCCCGCCCGGCCTCCGGGCTGTGGTGGTGATGCCGGAGGTCTCCCTCCCCGGCAAGAAAACCGAGTTTTCCCGTGGCGTGCTGCCCACCGAGGTCAGCCTGAAGGATGCCGTCTACAACCTGAACCGATCCTCCTTGCTGGTGGCCGCCCTGGCCCAGGGCCGGCTGGATCTTTTGCCCGTGGCCACCAAGGACCGGCTGCACCAGCCCTACCGGGCTTCCCTGGTGCCGGGGCTGCGCTCCGTCTTCCAGGCCGCCCTGGATGCCGGAGCCAAGGGCGTGGTGCTCTCGGGCGCCGGCCCCAGCGTGCTGGCCTTTGTGGACCGCGACGCCGAGCCCGTGGCCCTGGCCATGGAAGGCGCCTTCCAGTGGGCCGGCAGCAACGCCCGCTCCATTGTGGTGGACCTCTCCGCGGAGGGAGCGAAGGTCCTCCCCGACGAATCCGGCCGGGTGGATCCCCTCGACCGTGCTCCCCACTGGGGGTAACGCGGTGGCAGGGGAGCCCCCTGTCCCGGGGCAGCCGCCACGTTTCGCGTCCCCTTGCCGGGGATGTACGTGGCGTGCGACGACCCGTTTTTCACCGGCAGGACGAGGTTGGATTGGCCTTCCACGAGAAACGACGCTACCCCGGCTGTTGCCGGGGTAGCGTCGTTTCCGTCGCGCGTTGCTATTTCACCCTCGCCGTGACCGGGGCAGACTCAAGCTGAAGGCCGCTTGGCAGGCCGGCGGAGACTTGCACCTGGTAGGTGCCCGGGCGGCCTCCCGGCCACACCGGGGAAAGGGGCTGCCGCTCGGGGCCGGCACTGGACCCGCTCTGGTACACCACCAGGCCGTCCGCCAGCAGCGCGGTCTTCACCACCGGCGTGTAAAAGGCGATGGGAAGTACGGTGGGCTCGGCAGGCAGGGGGAGGGGATCCAGGGGCTGCGGGCGGTTGCCGAATTCCAGCGGCACAAGCTGTACAGCGCTGCTGGCCGCGTACCCGTCGGTGCTGCCGGTAATGACCCGCAGCGGGGCGCCGTAGGTTTGGGTCACATAGAGTTTGCCGCCCGCGAGGGCGATACCGGTGAGGCCGCTGAACCGGGCCTCGGGGCCGGGGCCGTCGGCGTGTCCGCCTGCCAGCCAGTTCCCGCCTGGCTCCACGGCAAAGCCCGAGCCCGCCACCGTGTGCACGTGGCCGTCAGGGCTCACGCGCCGGATGCGGTTCAGGCCCGCATCCACCACCCAGAGGTTGCCCCAGTCGTCCACGGCCAGGTCCGCGATCTGGCCAAACCGCGCCTCTTCCACTGTGCCGTCGGCGTAGCCGAACCAGGGCCGGTAGCCTGCCACCCAGGAGATGCTGCCGTCCGGCGCCAACCGGCGGATCGCCCGGCCGGGGTAGACGTCGGCGAAGTAGAGGTTGCCCTTCTGGTCGACCGCGCACCCGCTGGGCAGGTAGACCGTCGCCACGCCGGCGGGGCCATCCACCGGGGCCGAAGCGCCGGGATCAGCAGCGGCGCGCACGCGCACCTCTCCGTCAGGCATGACCTGCAGGATGCGGCTTGGGCTGGAGGCGATGACAAACAGGCCGCCTTCCGGACCGGTGCAGAGGGCGTTCACGTAGGTCAGTTCCTCTGTCCAGCCGGCATTGCTGTGGGGTGTGCCCGTTCCGGCCACAAGTACAGCCTCGCCTTCAGGGGAGAGCTTCCAGACCCCGCCGCCCCCGCCCACGTAGACAGCATCCGGCCCTGCCGCTACAGCGCTGATCCAGTTCGCTGGGTGGCGATAGAAGAGGCTGGGGGCGCCGCTGCCGGGGGGTAGGCGCCAGACCTCGTTCCCCACAAGGACGTAGAGGGTCCCGTCCGGGGCGGCCGCCACGTCGGAGGGCCAGTAGGGCTCTGCTGAGGGCAGGCCGCTCACGCTCGCCACGTGCCAGCTGTTGGCCTCCCAAACCGGCACCTCCGTCTGGCCCCGCCGATCAAACAGGCGGTTTGCCACCGTCACGGCCTCGGCGCGGGTCAGTGTCCGATTGCCTCCGAAAGATCCGTCGGGATAGCCCATGAGCACCCCGGCGGACGTCGCCGCCGCCACCGACCCCGAGGCCCAGTACGGCATGTCCGCAGCGTCTGTATAGGGAAGGGGCGCCCCTCGCAGCGACCAGTTCGCCCCTTGCCGGTTCAGTGCCCGGGAGGCGATTACAGCTACCTCCAACCGGGTGATGGGCCGGTCGGGCTCAAAGCGGGGCGGGGTTCCGTAGTCCGAGGGGACGATGAGCCCGCTTTGCACCGCCGCTGTGATGTACCCCTGCTTGTTCACCCAGTGGTCCTCGAGGTCGGCGAACCCGCCGCCACCGGGAAGTGGGTCAAGGCCGCGGCTTGCCACGGCCAGCTTTACGAACTCCGCCCGGGTCACGGGAGCGTCCGGCCGGAATGTGCCGTCCGGGTAGCCGCTCACCAGGCCCCGCTCAACGGCCCGGGCGACCTCGCCCTGCGCCCAGTGGCCGGCAAGGTCCGAAAAGCTCGCCGGAGCAGCCGTCGCGGATGCACCGGCAGGTGCCGAGTTGGGAGGTGCCGCAGCCCGTGTAGGCGCGGCCGAGGTAAGTGCGAGCACAAGCCCCAGAACCAGGGTAGCCGCCTTCCGACGCATGCGATCAATCCTCCTTTATCGTTCATTTGATAGACGGCTAAACTGTGGGGTTCGGTTGCGTACGACTACCCGGTTCTCGAGTCTTGCGGAGTCGAGGAATCCTGCGGCCCTGATTCCGCGCACCTCAGGGGCTTTTCCATAGGAGAGCGGGTCACGATGGCGAACAAGGAACGTACTATGGATGCACCGGGGAGGCATGCTTTGCATCGTGAACCATCATGAACGACTCGTAGCAGAGGCCAGTCGGTTTCTGGCCGAGCAGCAGCACCAGTTCCAGCAAGATCCGTATCGCCTTGCGTACCACGTCACACCCCCGGTTTCCTGGATGAACGACCCCAACGGGATGATCTACTACCGGGGTGAGTATCACCTTTTCTATCAGCTCTACCCCTTCGCACCGAAGAATGGCCCCAAATACTGGGGCCACGTAAAGAGCAAGGATCTGGTCCACTGGGAACACCTTCCGGTGGCGCTTGCCCCAAGCGAGCCTTACGATGCCGGCGGCTGCTGGTCAGGTACCGCGGTGGAGCACGAGGGAAAGCTCTTTCTCTTCTACACCGGCGCGGACGACGACACCAAAGCGGTTCCGGTCCAGACCGTGAACATCGCGGTGAGTTCGGACGGCGTTCGGTTCCAAAAGCATCCGGCCAACCCCGTCGTCACCTCACCGCCTCCGGAAGGGAGTGGCCACTTCCGCGACCCCAAGGTCTGGAAGCACGGGGACGCGTGGTACATGGTGCTGGGGACGACGAAAGAGGGGAGAGGCAAACTGGCCCTGTACCGCTCCACCGACTTGATCCGCTGGACCTACGTTGGCGTGGCAGTGGAGAGTGACGGCACGCAGGGCTACATGTGGGAGTGTCCTGACCTTTTTCGCCTTGGGGACAAGCATGTCCTGATCGTCTCGCCCATGGGCGCCCGGGGGCAGGAGCACGCCCAGCCCATCGCATTGGTGGGCCGGTTCGACTACGCAGCCGGAAAGTTTATCCCGGAGCGGACCCAGGTCCTGGATGCGGGGCCGAGCTTCTATGCACCGCAGACGTTGCTGGACGGCCAGGGACGCCGGATCCTGATCGGCTGGATGGAGAAGTGGGGAGCCAGCATGCCCACCCAGCAGCACGGCTGGGCTGGGGCCATGAGCATCCCCCGCGTGATGGATCTCCTGCCCGACGGTTCCATTGGCCTCCGTCCCGTGCCGGAACTGGCGAAGCTGCGGCGAGACCACCGCCGTTGGGAATCGGTCACCGTTGCCCCGGACGGACAGGACTATCTGCAAGGTTTCGAAGGCGACACCCTGGAGTTGATCGCCTGTTTTGACCTGGCAGGATGCACCGCCCGCCGGTTCGGCATCAAGGTGCGCTGCTGCAGGGACCGCCACCAGGAGACAGTGGTGGCGTACGATCCGGTCAGCGGGCGCCTGGAAGTGAACCGGGACCGGTCGGGCATCGGGGATGGCGGCAGCTTCGGCGGGGACCTGAAGCTGGCACCCTCGGAGCAGCTACGCCTGCATCTGTTCCTCGACCGTTCCTCGCTGGAGGTCTTCGGCAACGAAGGCCGGCTTTCCATCACGCAGCGCATCTATCCCCGTCCCGCAGGCCGCGGGGTCGACCTTTTCGCGGAAGGCGGCAGCGTCAGACTGGTCCGCCTCGATGTCTGGCAATTGGAATAAACATCTTGACCCGGTTTGGCCTTTGATGCTACAATTCGCATCAATCCATTTGCCCGCGGCGCCCTTCGCGTCTCCGGCAGCGGAAAGCGGGGGCGCTTTCCCGTGACGGACGAAGCAGGAGGAGGTACAGCGGTGCTGGAGGCAAAGACGATCGGCTTTCTCGGCGCAGGTTCCATCGCAGAAGCCCTGATCCACGGATTGTTGGCAGGCGGGCAGGTTCAGCCCTCACAACTGCTGGTGACCAACCGGAGAAACCGGGAGCGCCTCGCATCCCTGGCCAGCCGCTACGGGGTGCGCACGACTTGTGACAGGGGAGCGGTGGTGGCGGAAGCCGACATCCTGGTGCTGGCCTGCAAGCCCGGGGACGTGGCAGATCTTCTGCAGGAAGTGGGCCCCGGCACCCGCCCGGGACAGATCCTCCTGTCGCTGGCGGCCGGGATCAGCACGGAGACGCTGCGCTCCCTGGTCAACGAGGGCGTGCAGGTGGTGCGGGCGATGCCCAACACCTCCGCTCAGGTGGGGGAATCGGCCACCGCCTTCTGTCTGGGCGCCGGCGCCGGTGAAGAGGCCCGGGAACTGAGCCGGGCAGTGCTGGGGGCCGTGGGCGGCGTGGTCGAGGTGCCCGAACATCTGATGGACGCCGTGACCGGCCTCTCGGGCAGCGGGCCCGCGTACGTCTATCTCATGGTAGAAGCCCTGGTGGCGGCGGGCCAGGAGGTGGGGCTGGCGCCGTCGGTGGCCCGTCCGTTGGTGATTCAGACCCTCAAGGGGGCCGCACGGATGTTGGAGGAGACGGGGGAGGATCCTGCCGTCCTCCGGGAGAAGGTTACATCCCCGGGAGGCACCACTGCGGCCGGGCTGGCTGTGCTGCGGTCGGCCGGGTTCGAGGAGGCGCTGATCCGGGCGGTTCAGGCGGCCACCGAGCGCTCCCGGGAACTGGGGGCAGCCTTTGCCGTCAAAAAGTGGTGACCCCACGCGCGCCGGTACGCACGGCACTTGACAGCGCTCGTCACCTGTGCTATCTTTGTCCAGTCAATATATATAGGTCCAACTCTCCAAGTAGAAGCCACCACTTCTCACCGCACGGCCGGTTGCCAGTGCGGTAGCGAGGGTTGAGGAAGCGATTGCCCTGTGCGGAAGCAGGGCAAGCTAACTTCGTCAGCTGGAAGCGGGTGGTTTCGACCACCCGCTTGTTGCTGTATCGAATCATTCATGGACTTGTCTTTCAATCATGCAGGGGGTGTACGGGTATCAAAGAACAGCTCCGCGTAAATGAGATGATCCGGGCCCGGGAGGTTCGACTCATCTCGGAGACCGGCGAGCAGCTCGGTGTTTTCTCCAGCCGTGAGGCTCTTCGCATTGCGCAGGAGCGCGGTCTGGACCTGGTTGAGGTGGCGCCCAACGCAAAGCCGCCCGTTTGCCGCATCATGGACTACGGCAAGTACAAGTACGAGCAGTCCAAGCGCGAGCGGGAGGCTCGCAAGAAGCAGAAGGTCGTCACCATCAAAGAGGTTAAGATGCGTCCCAACATCGAGGACCACGATTTTGATGTTCGCCGTCGCCAGGCCGAGCAGTTCCTCCGGGATGGCGATAAGATCAAGGCGACCATCATGTTCCGCGGCCGCGAGGTCGTGCACGCGGAGTTGGGTAAGGCTGTTCTCGACCGTCTGCTGGAGAGTGTCAAGGACCTATGTATCGTTGAGCGGAGCCCAAAGCTTGAGGGCAAGAACATGGTAATGATCCTGGCTCCCAAGCCCTCGATTGTCGAAGGCTCTAAAGGGAACCAGAAGGTTAGCCAATAAACAAGAGGGAGGGGCCTTTTCATGCCCAAAATGAAGAGCCACAGGGGCGCCGCAAAGCGCTTTAAAGTAACCGGCAGCGGTCTTGTGAGGCATTATCCCACCAACAAGCATCACAAGAACGTAAAGAAAAATGGCAGCCGGATTCGGAGGCTTGTTCGGGAGACTGTTTTGTCCAAGGCCTTCCAGAAGACCATCCGGAAGATCCTGCCTCACTAAGACCCGCGTTTTGAAATTCGTTCCGGGGCCGGGCTCCGGATTCTTCAGGAGGAGACCGACATGCCACGTGTAAAGACCGGTAAGACGAACCGCGCACGTCATAAGAAAATCCTGAAGCTTGCCAAGGGTTACTGGGGCGGCAAGCATCGTCTGTTCCGTCCTGCCAACGAAACGGTGATGAAGGCGCTCTTCTACGCCCGGCGTGACCGGCGTCAGAAGAAGCGGGACTTCCGCCGTCTCTGGATTGCTCGGATCAATGCGGCGGCCCGCCTCAACGGCCTCACCTACAGCCAGTTCATCAATGGCCTGCACAAGGCCGGCATTCAGCTGAACCGGAAGGTTCTGGCCGAGATGGCGGTCTCCGATGCCGCCGCCTTCTCGGAACTGGTGGCCAAGGCGAAGGCCAGCCTTTAAGTCGCCCACAGCCTGCTCCCGACGGAGCAGGCGATTTTTCTTTCGCTTGCTTTCCAAACCTGAGGTATAATGAACCCTGTCCTTTGAGCAACAGGTCCCTACAGGGAGGAAACCACCGTGTCGAAACGGTTCTTGGTGATCGGGCTGGGCCGCTTCGGTTTTAACATCGCCCGGGCCCTCACCGAGATGGGACAGTATGTTCAGTGTGTGGAATCGGATCCGGAGCGGGTCAACGACGTGGCGCCAATCCTGCACCGGGTGATTCGGGCGGACACCACCGACCCGGCCGCGGTCAGAGCCCTGCGGGTCTCTGACTACGACGTGGTGGTGGTGGCCATCAGCGACGACGTGGAGAGCAGCATCATAACGTGCTTGAACTGCAAGGACATGGGCGCCAAGATCCTGCTGGCCACGGCCAAGCACCAGGCCCACGGCCGGGTGCTGGAGCGGATCGGCGTGGACCGGGTCATTTATCCCCACCGGGACATGGGGGCGCGGCTGGCCTACAGCATCACCACCGGCGGCATCATCGACTATATCCGTCTATCCGAAGAGTACGGCCTCGCCGAACTCACCGCCCCGGCCACGCTGGTGAACCATACGCTGAAAGAACTCAACCTTACCCATCGCTTTGGCCTGAACGTGCTCGCCATTCGGCGCGGACGGCAGGTCATCGTCTCCCCGGGTGCCGACGAGCGGATCCTGGAGGGGGATGTGATCGTGGTGATCGGTGACGCTCGCGGCATCAGTGAGCTTGAGGGAACATGATGGGCGGGAGGACCTGACTGATGTATCTGCCGCTGCGGAGTCCAAAACGCCGCCTCTCCTTTACCCCGGCCCAGGTGCTGGTGCTGGGGTTTGCAGGCCTCAGTTTCGTCGGTTCCCTGCTCCTCTGGGCTCCCTTTAGTCAGGAGCCTGGCCGTCACATCTCCTATCTGGACGCGCTGTTCACGGCCACCTCCGCGACCTGCGTCAACGGCCTGGCGGTGGTGGACACGGCGTCCCAGTTCAGCACCACGGGCGAACTGATCATCCTCGCACTGATCCAGGCCGGCGGATTGGGGATCATGACGCTGTCGGCCCTGATGTTCATGCTGATGGGAAAGCGGATCACCCTCAGGGAACGCCTCATGATGCAGGAGGCCCTGGGGTCCTTTTCGATCGCCGGCGTCGTCCGCCTTACCCGGAACATCATCCTCACCACCCTGGGGATCGAGGCGGTGGGCGTGCTCCTGCTCGCCCTGCGCTTTGCCCTGGAGTACCCGCTGGCGAAAGCGTGGTACTGGGGGCTGTTCCTGGGGATTTCGGCCTACAACAACGCCGGATTCGACGTGACGTCGGTCTCGCTCCGTTCCTTTTCCAGGGATCCGTTTGTCCTTTTTGTGATCGGGATGCTGATCACCCTGGGCGGCATCGGCTACATGGTGCTGGAGGACCTGTGGCGGAACCGGCACCGAAGGGACAACCTGTCCCTGCACACCCGCCTGGTGGTCCGGGTCACCCTGTGGATCATCGGCGTAGGTACCCTGCTGCTTCTGGCCCTGGAGTGGGGCAATCCGAATACCTTCGGAAATCTGCCCTGGTATCACAAGATCGTCAACGCATGGTTTGCGGCGGTCACGCCCCGCAGCGGTGGCTTTGAGTCGGTGCCGACGGGAATGATGCTGGACGCCTCGCTGCTGGTGACCATGATCATCATGTTCGTCGGGGCCTCTCCGGGAGGCACCGGCGGCGGCATAAAGACCACCACCTTTGCGATGCTGGGGCTGGTGGTCCGGAAGACGGCCCGCGGCATGGAAGAGATTCAGGTGATGGACCGCCAGCTGCCCAGGGATCTGGTGGACAAGGCGCTGACCATCACGGTCATCGTACTGGCCCTGGTGATCACCGGGACGGGGATCCTCCTGGTGACCGAGGGGCCCTCCATGCGGGACCCGGCTCATCCTGTCACATTTATCCAGATTCTGTTTGAAGTGATTTCGGCCGTGGGCAACGTGGGGCTGTCCACCGGGCTGACGCCGCGGCTTTCCCCCATCGGGCGGGTGCTGATCATCGTGATGATGTTCATCGGCCGGGTCGGGCCCCTTACCATGGCCACAGCCCTGGCTCAGCGCAAGTCGGCGCGGTCTCCTCTCCATTATCCCGAGGACAGGGTGATGATCGGATGAAAAAGGCGATTGCAGTGTTGGGCCTCGGCCGGTTTGGCACGGCGGTGGCCCAGACGCTGCAGGATCTGGGCCATGACGTGCTGGGCGTCGACGTGGACCCGGAGCGGATGGAGCAGCTTTCCGACGTGCTGACCCACACGGTGGTCTGCGACTGCACCGACGAGGAAGCGCTCCGCTCCCTGGGCCTGCGCAACTTTGACATCGCGGTGGTGGCCATCGGCCATAACGTGGAGGCTTCCATCCTGGCCGTGGTGCTGCTGAAAGAGATGGGGGTTCCATATGTCGTGGCCAAGGCGGCCAGCGACCTGCACGGACGCACCCTCACCAAAGTAGGTGCCGATCTGGTGGTCTATCCGGAACGGGATATGGCGTACCGGGTGGCCCACAGCCTGGTCAACGGCAGCGTAATGGATTATATTGAGCTGTCCCCGGAATATACCATCACGGAAATGGCCGTTCCGGCCCGGATGGCGGGCAAGACCCTCAGGGACTTGCACCTGCGGGCCCGCTACAGCATCACCGTCATGGCCATCAAACGGAACGAGGGCATCAACGCTGCACCGCGGGCGTCGGATGCCCTTCGGGAAGGCGATATTCTGGTGCTGCTGGGCAGCGACAAGAGCGTCCGGCAGCTGCAAAGGGTTGTGCAGGAAGCATGATCGCACCGCTGAGTCCCCGCAACCGCCTGGTGCAGCAGGCGCGGCTGCTCGCCCGCAGCCGGCAGGACCGGGAAGCCACCGGGCTGGCCGTGCTGGAGGGAATCCGGCTGGCGGAAGAGGCGCTCTCCGCCGGCCTGCCACTGGAATATGTGCTGTACACCGAGGAACTGACCGCTAAAGAGCGGGGCGCCCGGCTGCTCAGGGACCTCACCCGTGCAGGCGTGCCCCTTTACCCGACCACGCCCGAGGCCCTGCAGCGGGCGGCGGACACCCAGTCGCCCCAGGGCATTCTCGCGGTCTTCCGGCCCCGGCGCTTCCGGCTGGCGGACATCCCCCGGGGGCTGGTCCTGCTGGCGGACAACCTGCAGGACCCGGGCAACCTGGGGACGGTGATCCGCTCCCTGGAGGCCCTGGGTGGCGCCGGCCTGGTGGTGGCCGGCGGCGTGGACCCGTACAACCCCAAGGTGGTTCGGGGGGCCATGGGCAGCCTGTTTCGCCTCCCGGTGGTCAAGGCGGGGGTGGAGGAGGCCCTGTCCTTCCTCACTGCCCGGGGCAGCCGGGTCTACGTGGCCGACGCCGGTGGCGAACTGGTCCCCTGGGAGGCGGACCTGACGGGGGACTTGGTGTTGGTGATCGGCAACGAAGGGGCCGGTCCGTCGGAGGCGGCCCGGAGGCTGGCCCACGGGGTGATCTCCATCCCCATGCCGGGAGCCACCGAGTCGCTGAACGCCGGGGTCGCGGCCAGCCTGCTCTTGTATGAAGCGCTCCGGCAGCGGACAACCCTCCACCGCTTGCCTTGAGAGGCAGCCTGGCCCGTGGTATAGTATCGAGTACGGGAACCTGTGGAGGGGGTTGGGTCGCCGTGACCGGTTCTGCAGCTGACTTGTGCTGGACCATCTTTGTCAACACCGGCTCCGTTGTGGCGTACCTGCTCTACAGGCGCTTTACCGTTCACTGATAAGCCAACGGCGAGGATGGAGGAAAGTAGCCGGCACCAGCGGAGTCCAGGGAGGCGGCGCCGTAGACTGTGAGCCCGCCCTCCGCCGCCGCGTGAAGTTCCCTCCGGAGCCGGCCCGCTGAACGCCAGGCCCAGTAGGCGGGTCCGGGTCCCTCCCGTTACAGAGGGGTCGGGCATCTGCAATGCCCGGCGGATGAGGGGGGCCTTGGGCCCAATTCGGGTGGTACCGCGGAAGCGATGCGCTTTCGTCCCGCATGGGGCGAAAGCGCTTTTGCATTTTGGAGGTGGGCTTGTGAAGGAGCAACTGCTGAAGTTGCGGGATGAAGCGCTGGACGCCATCGCCGCCGCTCCGGATTTGGCGACCCTGCAGGCGCTGCGGGTCCGGTATCTGGGGCGCAAGTCCGAACTGAGCAGCATTCTGAGCGGGCTGGGCCGTCTGCCCACGGTGGAGGAGCGTAAGGCCATGGGCGCGCTGGGCAACGAGATCAAGGAGGCCATCAGCGCCGCCCTGGAGGCCCGGGAGAAGAGCCTGCAGGAGGCGGAGCTGGCCCGCCGGCTGGAGGAGGAAAGGCTGGACATCACTCTGCCCGGAACGCCTGTGGGCCGGCGGGGGCACCTGCACATCCTGCAGCAGGTGATCACCCGGATTGAGGAGATCTTCATCAGCATGGGCTACGAAGTGGCCGAGTCCCGCCAGGTGGAGACCGACTGGTACAACTTCGAAGCGCTGAACATCCCCAAGGGGCATCCTGCCCGGGATGCGCAGGACTCTCTGTTTATCTCGGAAAACGTGCTTCTCCGGACCCATACCTCCAACACGCAGATTCGCTACATGCTGGAGGTGGCCAAGGGCCGGATTCCCGTGAAGATCATCTGCCCGGGCCGGGTGTTCCGGCGGGACTTTGAGGACGCCACCCACGCCATGATGTTCCATCAGGTGGAGGGGTTGGTCATCGACAAGGGGATTCACATGGGCCACCTGAAGGGCGCCCTGTTGGAGATGGCCCGGGGCCTCTTCGGCCCGAAGGTGGGGGTTCGCCTCCGGCCCAGCTACTTCCCCTTCACGGAGCCCAGCGCCGAGATGGACATCTCCTGTCCCTTCTGTGACGGAAAGGGCTGCCGGGTCTGCAAGCACTCCGGTTGGATTGAGATCGGCGGCTCCGGCATGGTCCATCCCAACGTCCTCCGCTACGGCGGCTACGATCCCGAGGAGGTGTCCGGGTGGGCCTTCGGGTACGGCCCCGAGCGGATTGCCATGCTGATGTACGGCATCGAGGATATCCGTCACTTCGTCACCAGCGATATGCGGTTCGTGCGGCAGTTCTGATCACGGAGGCGAACGACGGGCATGAGGGTATCCTATAACTGGCTAAAAGATTATGTCGATGTTCCGATGTCCCCCCGGGAGCTGGCATCTGCGCTGACCGCCCGCGGCGTGGTGGTGGAGAATGTGGTCCACAACAACGCCGGTGTGGAGGGTGTGGTGGTGGGCCGGGTGCTCGCCATCGAGCGCCATCCCAACGCGGACACCCTCTGGGTCTGCCAGGTGGACGTGGGCGGCGGCAAGGTGCTGCAGATCGTCACCGGCGCGCAGAACGTTCGGCAGGGGAATCTGGTGCCCGTGGCCGTCCCCGGAAGCCGGCTGCCGGGCATGAAGCTCGAGGTCCGGAAGCTGAGGGGCGTGGAGTCCCACGGCATGCTCTGCTCTCCCGAGGAACTGGGGATTCCCGAAGGGGCTGACGGCATTCTGATTCTGCCGGAGGACCCGGACCTGCAGCCGGGGATGGATGCCGCCGAGGTCCTGGGGCTCAATGACTGGATCCTGGAACTGGACCTGACGACCAACTACGCCTCCCACTGCCAGTGCATGATCGGCGTGGCCCGGGAGGTGGCGGCCATCGTCGGGACGGACGTGCGGATTCCCGAGACCTACGCGCCGGAGTCTCTGCACATGAAAGCAGCGGACCTGATCTCGGTCCGTATCGAGGACCCGGACCTCTGCCATCGGTACGTGGCCCGGGTGGTGCGGGGGGTTACGATCCGGGAGTCCCCCCTGTGGCTGCAGAAGCGCATCCGGGCGGCCGGGATGCGGCCCATCAACAACATCGTGGACATCGCCAACTTCGTGATGCTCGAGCTTGGCCAGCCGCTGCACACCTTTGACTACGCCAAGATTGCGGACCGGCAGATCATCGTCCGCCGGGCCAGGGAAGGGGAGCGGCTGGTGACCCTGGACGGCCAGGAGCGGATCCTGGATCCGGACATGTTGGTCATCGCGGACGGGCGTGGGCCTGTGGCCTTGGCCGGCGTCATGGGCGGCGAAAACTCGGAAGTGACCGATCAGACCACCGACGTGCTGATCGAGTCGGCTCACTTTGACAACATCAACAACCGGCGCACCTCCATGCGGCTCAACCTGCCCAGCGAGGCCGCCAGCCGCTTCACCAAGGGGGTCGACCCCAGCGGCTGCGTCCGCGCCGCGGACCGGGCGGTGCAGCTTATGGTGGAGCTAGCCGGCGGCACCGCGGCCCGGGGCCATGTGGACGTCTATCCGCAGCCCATTACGCCGCCGGTGATCATCCTGCGGACCGACCGGGCCAACGCGCACCTGGGGCTTCACCTCTCGAAGGAGCGCATGGCAGAGCACCTGCAGCGGCTGGGTATGGCGGTCTTTACCCCGGCCGATCTGGCCGCGGATCTGGCCGCCGGCAAGCCGGAACCGGATGAGGAGGAGGGGGACGACCTGAGTGGGCGTCCGATCTGGACCGCCATCCACCAGATCTCCCCGGTTCCGTCCGATCCGGAGAGCTACCGGCGCTGGGCCGACGAGGCCTGGTCAATGGTGGAGCGGGCCGGTGAGCGGATGGAGCGCCTGCACCAGAAGGCCCCCGACGGGGAGTCTGATCTCCTGGTGGTGGTCTCGCCCACCGCGCGCCGGGACATCGCCGAGGAGATCGACCTGGTGGAGGAGATCGCCCGGTCGGAGGGCTACGACGCCATCCCGACGGAACTTCCGCCCCTGGCCTCCTCCAGGGGAGGCCGCAGCCCCCTGGCGGAAAAAGTGCTGATGGTGCGGCGCCACCTGGCGGGGGCCGGTCTGGATGAGGTGATGACCCACTCCCTGCTCCACCCACGGGTCTTCGACCGCCTGAGGCTGCCGGCGGACAGCCCGTACCGCAACTGTCTGCGGATCCAGAACCCCCTGTACGAGGACCGGTCCGTCCTGCGGACCACTCTGCTGCCGGGGCTGCTGGACAACCTGAGCTACAACGCGCGCCGGCAGGTGCGGGATCTGGGCATCTTTGAGCTGTCCCAGGTTTACATCCCCAAGGAAGGGCAGGAACTGCCGGATGAGCCTTGGATGCTGGGCATCGCCCTCATGGGCGACCAGGCGGAACCCGGCTGGAACAGCATCCCCCGGCCCGCGGATTTCTACCTCCTGAAGGGGATCATCGCCAGCCTGCTGGATGTGCTGAACATCCGCGAATGGCGGGTGGAGCGGGGACAGCATCCCTGCCTGCATCCGGGCCGCCAGGCGACGCTCCTGGTGGGCGACCAGCCCTGCGGCGTCTTCGGCGAGCTTCACCCCCTGGTGCAGGAGGAGTGGGATCTGCCTTCCCGGGTGATGGTGGCGGAGCTGGAGTTTGAAAAGCTGGCCGCCGCCGGAGCCGGGTTGCGGGAGTACCGGCCTGTCCCGCGGTATCCGTCGGTCACCCGGGACGTCGCCTTTGTGGTGGACAAGGATCTGCCCGCCGAGCGGGCGGAGGAGGCGATCCGCACCGCGGGCGGTGACCTGGTGACGAATGTGCTGCTCTTTGACGTCTACGAGGGCGAACAGCTTCCGCCCGGCCGCCGGAGCCTGGCCTTCCGGATCACCTATCAGGCCGGCCGGACCCTCACGGATGAAGAGGTGGAGGCGGTCCACAACAAGATCCGGGAGAGCCTGCGGGCCCTGGGCGCGGAGCTTCGGTCCTAGCGAATGGATCCTGTTCGACAACAGGTTCCAACAGAATCCGACACCCCTCCTTCGGTACCATGGGGCCGGAGGAGGGGTGTCCCCATGTGGCGTTGGCTGGCGCTGCTGCTGGTGGCCTGCACGGCGGTGGCGGGTCTGGGAGCGGTCCGGCGTACCCCCGGGGAGCCGGAGGGTCCGGTTGTGCTCACCCTGCCCGCGGCAGGGGGAGAGCGGCTTCTGGCCACCCACCTGCAGGTCCGGCCAGACGGCCGCGCCTTTGCGCTCTGGCACGTGGGCGACCGGTATGCGCTGGCGGTCTGGCAGGCGGAGGACGACGAGGCGGTGCTGCTGAGCCGCACCGCCCTGGAAGGACTGGCCTGGGCCCGGGATGGCCTGTACTTTGTGCAGATGAGCGCCCCGGTGGGCGGGCGGGCGGAGATCCTGCGCTATCGCTGGGGGGAGGAGCAACCCGAAGTGGTGTTGACGGGCGGCGCGATCCGGGGCAGGCCCCGGGGGCTGGCCTGGCGTTCGCCGGGACTGCTGCTCTACGCCGACGACGAGGGGCTCAAAGCCGCCCAGCCCGGCATCCCCTGGCGGGTGAGCCGGCTGACCGGTCCGGGGATTCCGGACACCCTTCAATACGGCGCCTTTGCGCCGGGGTCGTTGCGCTACATCGGCATTCAGGGGGGCTACCTGGTCCTGGCGGAGGCGGGACAGGCCACCGCGGTTCCCCTCACGGAGGCCGGGAACCAGAGCCTGACCCGGGTGGCCTGGTCGGAGGACGGGCGCCGGGTGGCCCTGGGACTGGGGTATGCCGAACTCGGCGGCCGCATCCTGCTTTTCGACGTGGCCGGCTGGGGAACGCCCCGGCAAGTGGCCGAGGTGGCGGGCGGATCCCCGCTGTTCGTGGGTCGCCGCTTCTTCTTCGTCGATCCGGAGGGACAGGTGATGGAGTGGCGGGAAGGCCAGGCGGAACCCGTAGCGGTGGACAGGCCGGCTTCCAGCCTGGCCGGCGCCGGCCGGGAGGGGCCGCTGTATGTGATCCGGCCGGGACCGGAACCGGCGGTCCTGCAGGTGCCGCTCCGATAAATTTGGCGTGCGGAAGAGTTACCCTGTTGACGGGAAGGACAGGACGTGCTAACATCTGATACTGCGCCGCCACTGATGGCGGTGCCTGGAACCTTGAAAACTGGACAGTGTGAAGCGACCTCGCGAAAGCGAGCCGTACTGGATGGAAAAGAGCCGTATCAAACTTTTTCACGGAGAGTTTGATCCTGGCTCAGGACGAACGCTGGCGGCGCGCCTAAGACATGCAAGTCGAGCGGGGCGCTTTTAGGCGCCTAGCGGCGGACGGGTGAGTAACACGTGGATAACCTGCCTGGTCATCCGGGATAACAGGCCGAAAGGCCTGCTAATACCGGATAAGCTCACGAAGCCGCATGGCTTTGGGAGAAAAGGTCCTGGTGAGGGACTGTGACCAGAGGGGTCCGCGGCCCATTAGCTAGTTGGTGAGGTAA
>DATCKG010000078.1:0-6290 GCA_036562385.1 Symbiobacteriaceae bacterium | reverse complement strand
TGAGCATCGTCAGCGGTCCCATGTCGCTGGAGGAAGCTATGGCCAACGCCGGCGAGCTGCTGGAGCGGGCCTCGGCGCATGTGCTCCGGCTGGTCCGTGTCGGAATGTCCCTCGAAAAGGCTTAAACAAAACTGAAGAGGGTGAGATGCCCCATGGCATCGGGCCCTGTTCTGATCCTTATCCTCATCGCGGCGATTGCCTTCATCATTTGGAGCACCGCGAAGCTGAAGCTTCACCCCTTCCTGGCCCTGCTGCTCACCGCTTACGGCGTTGGCCTTGCGGCCGGTATGCCCATTACCGATATCGCCGCCACGATCAATAAGGGCTTCGGCAACCTCATGATCAATATCGGCCTCGTCATCGTGTGCGGTACCGTCATCGGCGTTTTCCTGGAGAAGTCCGGTGCCGCCGTGGTCATGGCCGATACCATCCTGAAGTGGGTGGGCGAGAAGCGTCCGGCCCTGGCGATGTCGATCATCGGGTATATCGTGTCGATTCCAGTCTTCTGCGACTCTGGCTTTGTGATTCTGTCATCCCTGAACAAGGCGCTTTCCCGCCGGTCCGGCATCTCACTGGTGACGCTGGCCGTCGCCCTTTCCACGGGTCTGTACGCGACGCATGTGATGGTACCGCCCACACCGGGCCCGCTGGCTGCTGCCGGCAACCTGAATGCAAACCTTGGCCTGGTGATCTTGATTGGCATGGTTGCGACCATCCCAGGAATCATCGCAGGTTATCTCTGGGCCAAGCGGTTCAGCAACTTTAAGCAGGCGGGCACGGACGACGGGAAGGATCCCAGCCTCACCTGGGAAGAGATGAAGGCGCAGTACGGCAAGCTGCCCAGCCCGGTGGCGGCGTTCATGCCCCTGGTACTGCCGATTGTGCTGATTGGTCTGGCCTCGTTCGCCAACTTCCCCACCGAGCCCTTGGGATCGGGCGTCCTCAAGACGGCCCTTACGTTCCTGGGCACACCGGTGACCGCTCTTCTGATCGGCGTGGGGCTCTGCTTCTTCCTGGTGGAGAAGATTGACCAGCGGGTCCTGAGCGATTGGATCGGTGCAGCGCTGAAGGATGCGGCTGTCATCCTGGTCGTTACCGGCGCCGGCGGGTCGCTGGGTGCCATGTTGTCGGCCACCCCGATCTCCTCTTACCTGGGCGAGACCCTGGCCCAGTACAATTTGGGCATCTTCCTTCCCTTCATCATCGCAGCCGCTCTGAAGACGGCACAGGGCTCCTCCACGGTCTCCCTGGTGACCACGTCTGCCATTCTGGCGCCGATGCTCGGTTCCCTTGGGTTTGACAGCGAACTCGGTCGGGTGCTGATGGTGCTGGCGATCGGCGCCGGGGCGATGGTGGTCTCCCACGCCAACGACAGCTACTTCTGGGTGGTGTCGCAGTTCTCCAACATGGAGGTCGCTACGGCCTACCGGGCGCAGACCATCGGTACGCTGGTGGAAGGTGTTGCCTCCATTATCGGGATTGCCATCCTCGCGTTCATTTTGCTGTAAGGATGTGAGGGGAAACCCCCGGCCACAGAGGGCCGGGGGTTTCCCGTGCTGGAAGGGTTCATCCCAGGCATTGCATCAAGGAAATCCCTCAAATACTTGACGTACCCATGGAGTGAAGGTAGAATATTTCTAGATTCTTCGAGACGGCCCTGAGAATTCCAGCCGAAGGAGGAATCCGGCATGAAGATGGAAGTTGTCCAGGCCGAGCTGAACAAGTGGGGCGAGGCTATCGTGACCACCAGTAGCGGCAAGACCTTTGAGCTGCATCTCGGCGATACCAAGTTTGATTTCGAGAACCGGGTTATTCGGTTGACCGCACCGGGTGCTCATTTCGTGATTGACGGCGACTCCATCGAGTACATCGAGATGCACTTCAGCCACGCCGAGTAAGCAACAGGGGATCGCAAACGAAGCCCGGCTGCAAGCCGAGCTTCTTCCTAGTTGATGCGACTACAGCCACCGGCTTCCCAGTGGAGGGAAGGCTGGTGGCTTTTTTGAAACCCACCTTCCAGCAGCGGCGTCATAGAAGCGGGCGCCCGGAAAACACTCCCTTCCCGTAGTGCCGGTGTTCGGCCAACTTCTACCTGACGAATGGAAGGATGAGCCATGAACAGATGGATTTCTGTCCTTTTGGCCGCGGCAGTGACGTTGGTGGTCGCCGCTTGCGGCGGTACGCAGCCTGGGACTGGCCCCAGTTCCCCAGCGGCGGAGGTCCGCCGGCTCCTCGACGAAATTCAGGAACTGCAAGATCAGGAAGGGATGGGAGCCGAGGTCCAGGTAAGACTTGATCAAGCCCGCAGCATCGCTGGCGACGACGTCCGGTTGCTGGCAGAGATCGCATGGGCCGCCCTGGATTGGAGCGTGCGCGATGCCGTTGCGATCGCTAACGAAGCCGTTGCTGCAGATGATGGATACATGCCGGCTCACGTCGTCCTTGGGGCAGCCCTCTACATCCACAAAGAATACGAAGAGGCACTGCCCCATTTGGAGCAGGCATACGAAGAAATGCCGCACAGCTTTGAAGCGGGGTATTACCTTGCCCTGGTGCTGGAAGGACTGGGCCAGGTGGACCGTGCTCGGACGATTCTGACCGATCTGACCGCCCGGTTCCCGGATCGGACCGAGGCAAACGAGGCTCTCGCCAGGATGGACACCCTGATCGTGAGTTGGCCCGTGCCGGGGACACCCGGTACGGCGGTGGCCAATTGGTTGGCCGGATACCGGTGGGTCACGTCGGAACTGCTTATTGGTGTTCACACCGACGGTCAGACCATCGAGGCCGTCGGACTGGATGGAGAGAGGCGCTGGAGCCTCTCCTGCGGTGGCAAGGTAGTCGACCTGGTCTTCAACGATACGGGTACGCTGGCCATGCTTACCGCCACGGACCACAGCTGCCTGATCGATCCGGCCAACGGGCAGGTTCTGCTGCGGCGCTCTGGCCCCGCTGATTTCTCGTACTGGGAAGGGCTGGCCTGGCGCGGGGACCTGATCGCCTTCGGTCAGGATATACAACCAGAGGAACAGCCAGGCATCCCGGCGCCGATCGGGTATTTCGGCACCAATTGGGAAGTGTACCGAATCACCCGGAATGCAGCTGGCGAGATGACACTGGAAAGGCTCTACACGGCGGTGGACGGATCTCGCATCGCTGCCCTCTCCCGGGATGGCACAATCCTTTTCTCCTGGCTGGGCAACCATGGGAGCGGGCGCCCGCGGCTGTTTCGGAACGGCAAGAAGGTGGCGGAATACCCGGAACTGCCCACTGGAGCCGAATTCAGCTTGGATCCCCGGGATGACCGGTTTTACTTTGTAAGTTGCGATGGAGTCATTCAGGCCCGCCGTCTTGACGGCTCGATCCTTTGGGAAGACCAGGCTGTTTCGGATGGCGGCTTTCTCAAAATGTGGACCGATGACAAAGGGAATGTCCGCCTTACCGTGACGTCTCCTAGCGGAACCGTCACGTACGCCGATGACGGGACACGGCTCTGGTCGACTCCCGATTGGCCTGTCCACCCCGTTGGTCAGACGGGAGTGCGCTACCTGCTGGTAGACCATGGCCGTGAAACGCTTCTTGTCGATGCGGCCGGACAGATGGTTGGCCGCTATCCCAGCAGCGTGGTTCCGACGGAGGATGGAAAGGCGCTGGTTAGCGTAGGGGCAAGCATCAACCTCTACCGCCTGCCGTGAACTCCTTCGATTGTGGCAGCCCTTCGCCGGTACCTGGTGGAGCACGGCTTTCTGAAACGGCTGCCTGACGGGAGTCGCAACTGGCGTCCGGATGAGGCGGTGAAGACCTAGCGTCCTGAAAAAGCGCCTGCTCGCCGGCCCGAGGCCGGTGGGCAGGCGCTTCCATATGCGGCGTCCCCCTTGCCACCGGAGAGAATCGGCTGTAAGGTGATAACGACAGCCGCAGCCGGCCCGTGAACCGGCTGCGCAATCCATTATTTGTTTAGGGGATGGCTGCACGCAGAGACGGAGGAGATGGCGGTTGCATCTTCCATTCGCCGTGTACTTTGTCTTGTCGATCGTTGCCGGACTCATCGGGTCCATGCTCGGCCTGGGCGGTGGGATCATCATCGTGCCCATGCTCACCCTGGGCATGGGGTTGGACATCCATCACGCCGTGGCGGCCAGCGCCGTCTCCATCATCGCCACCTCCACCGGCGCGGCGGTGGCCTACCTGCACGATCGCCTCACCAACACCCGGGTGGCCATGCTGCTGGAGGTGGGCACCACCCTCGGAGCCCTTTCGGGAGCGTATGCCGCCACGGTCCTGGATTCCCGGTGGCTGCACATCCTCTTCGGCCTGCTGATGCTCTACTCGGCCTGGAACATGTACCGGGCCCGGAAGCAGGAACTGCCCGAGGGGGTTCAGCCCGACTGGCTGGCCCGCCGGCTTCGCCTAAGCGGCGCCTATTATGATCAGGCGCTGGACCGGACCGTCACCTACCAGGTGACCAACACCCTGCCGGGTCTATTCATCATGTACCTCTCCGGCGGCCTGGCCGGGATGCTGGGCGTGGGCGGCGGCGTCTTCAAGGTGCTGGCCATGGACCAGGTGATGCGGATGCCCATCAAGGTGTCCACCGCCACATCCAACTTCATGATCGGGGTGACCGCCGCCGCCAGCTCCGCCGTCTACTTCGCTCAAGGGATGGTCGAGCCGCTGGTGGCAGGGCCGGTGGTCCTGGGGGTACTGCTGGGCGCCATGATCGGTACCCGGCTGATGGTTCGGCTGAAGGGCTCGCAGCTTCGCACCTTGTTCATTCCGGTATTCCTCGTTGTGGCCGCGCAGATGCTGGTGAGAGGGGTGCAGCTTTAATGGAGCAGTCCACGGAAGGCAAGCGCTTCGCTGTCGAGCGGCCCCGGGTGGAGGTCTACTTGGCCTACCTGCTGCGGGCAGGCTCCGCCCTCGCTGCCCTGCTGATTGCCGTGGGCCTGGCCGTGCTGAGCATCACCGGCGACTCGGTCGGGGCGGCGCTGGTGACGGCGGGGCTGATCACCTTGGTACTGACGCCCGTGGCCCGGGTTGTAGTGGCCATGATCCTGTTCTTACAGGAGCGGGACTACACCTTTGCCATCATCTGTGCCGTCGTACTGGCGGCTGTACTCCTGGGGGTCTTGTTGGGCCGGGCTCACTAGACAACCGTCCCCACAGGGAGGCTTTTGGGGCCCTCATGATGCACTACGTCCTTCTCCTAATCGCCGCAGCACTTCCCGGATGGCTCTTTGATACCCTGCACATCCCCGTGGGTTGGATGCTGGGGCCGATGGTGGCCGGCGCCGTGGGGTCGGCCCTGCTGAAGCGGCCGGCCGCGCTGCCGCAGCCCGTGATGCGGGTCGGCCAGGCCCTGATCGGTCTGGGCATCGGGGTGGACTTTACCTTCGAGACCCTCAGGCAGGTGGTCCTGCTGGGAGTGCCATTGGTGGCCGCGGTGGTGGTTACCGGCGCCCTCAGCCTGCTGAACGGCTACCTGTTGTGCCGGTGGGCGGATGTGGATCCGGCTACGGGATTTGTAGGTACCCTGCCGGGGGCCGCCTCCGCCATGGTGGTGATGGCGGAGGAACTGGGGGCTGATCCGATGGGGGTGACGATTCTCACCTACGTGCGCCTGGTCCTGGTGGTCTTCCTGACGCCCCTGGCGACCTCCCTCTTCTTTGGCGGCGGCGAAACCGTCGCCGGGGCTGCAGCCGGGGTCACCGCTGCCATGCCCGTGGCTCCCCGGGGGCTGAACCTGGCGGCCTTGCTGGTCTGCGGCACCCTGGGCCCGTACCTGGGCCGGCGGCTTCATCTGCCCTCGTTCAGCTTTCTGGGCGCCACGCTGGCGATCATGCTCGTGAGCTGGACGCTGCCCTACCAGTTTGTGCTGCCGGAGCCGCTTTTTCACCTGGGAATGCTGCTGGTGGGCCTTTCCGTAGGCATGCGGTTTGATTTCGCCTCCGTGGTCAGGCTCGGCAAGGCGGTGCTGCTGGAGGTTGTCCTGGTGGTGGGCCTCATCGGCCTGTGCCTGGTGATGGGCTACGTCATCCACTGCCTTACCGGGGTGGATCCCCTGACCGCAGCCCTGGGCGCGGCGCCGGGCGGTATGGAAATGATGACCGCCACCGCGGCCCAGATGGGTGGCGATGCCGGCATGGTGCTGGCCATGCAGATGACCCGCTGGCTCATCGTTCTGCTGGCCGGTCCCTACGTGGCCACCCGTCTCGGGCGGCGCGCGAAAGCACTTCCGCCACCTGGATAGAGCCCAGCACCAAATGCGTAAAGCCCGGCGATGCCGGGCT
>DATCKG010000076.1:0-16047 GCA_036562385.1 Symbiobacteriaceae bacterium | reverse complement strand
CTTCTCTGCCACCCCACGTTTGTCTCGTACCAGAAGTCTGAGTCTTTCGTCCAACGGGTGTGTCTGAGCCAAGTGGCAGGACGTGAAATGGTGTGAAACAGCGAGATTGAGAGAGTTTGAGTGCACAACATCGAGATAGGCCATAGTACCGGACCGGGGACGCTCGGGAAGGGAAGGGCCAAACGTCAGGAAGGGGTGAACCCGTTGCGTTCGAACGGCCCGCGACAAACGCAGAAGACCCCGAACGGGACCTGCTTGCCGGAGGCAGCGGTGAAGCCGCGAGGGACGGCAAGAGGGCGGAGTGGGCCGTCGGCACAAGACGGACCGTCACCCCGCGGGGAGCAAGGCAACCTGATGGAACGGGTGGTGTCCAGGGAGAACATGCTGGCCGCTTTGAAACGGGTGGAGCGAAACGGAGGCGCCCCCGGTATCGACGGCATCCCCACCGAACGGCTGAGGGACCAGATTCGAGCCGAATGGAACCGCATCCGTGAAGAACTGCTCCAGGGGACCTACAGACCGAAGCCAGTCCGCCAGGTCGAAATCCCGAAACCGAGCGGCGGCAAGCGGATGTTGGGCATCCCCACCGTGATGGACCGCCTGATCCAGCAGGCACTCCTTCAGGTACTGACGCCGATCTTCGACCCGACATTCTCCGAGTCAAGCTACGGCTTCCGGCCGGGCCGAAAGGGGCACGACGCGGTACGGAGAGCGCGCCAGTACGTGGCGGATGGATACGAATGGGTCGTGGATGTGGACCTGGAAAAGTTCTTTGACCGGGTCAACCACGACGTGCTGATGGCCCGCGTTGCACGCCGCATAACGAACAAGCGGGTACTGCGCCTGATCCGTCGATTCCTGCAAGCGGGGATCATGTCGAACGGGGTGGTAATGGAACGGGAGGAGGGTACGCCGCAAGGTGGCCCCCTCAGCCCGCTGCTTGCTAACATCCTGCTCGATGACCTGGACAAGGAGCTGGAGAAGCGCGGCCACCGGTTTGTCCGGTATGCAGACGACTGCAACATCTACGTCCGCACGAAGCGGGCGGGAGAGCGGGTCTTTAGAAGCATCCGCCGCTATCTGGAGGAACGGTTACGGCTCAGGGTCAACGAGGAAAAGAGTGCGGACGACCGCCCATGGCGGCGACAGTTCCCCGGGTTCAGCTTCTACAAGAACCGGGGAGTTCACATCCGCATGGCGGACAAAGCCCACAAGCGTGTGAAGCGGGAGCTCCGCAGGATGACCAAGCGTAACCGCAGCCAGAGCATGAAAGAGCGGATCCAGCGCATAAACGCCTACCTGCGTGGCTGGATCGGCTACTACGCGCTCTCAGATGCCAAGTCGGTCTTTGAAGAGATCGAAGGTTGGCTCCGTCACAGACTGCGAGCATGCTTGTGGAAGCAGTGGAAGCGCCCCCGCACGCGCTTGCGGGAACTCCGCACCCTCGGATTGCCCGAATGGGTTGCTCGCGAATGCGCCTATAGCCGCAAGGGTACGTGGCGCATGGCGGGGGGACCAATGAACAGAGCCCTGGGCACGGCCTACTGGCGTGCCCAGGGACTGCTCAGCCTAACCGAATGCTACGAAGCAACTCGTCAATCCTGGCGAACCGCCGGATGCGGACCCGCATGTCCGGTGGTGTGAGAGGACGGGGGCTAACCGCCCCCTCCCACTCGATTACGCATGCACTTCAAGGGGATCCTGCAGGGGCTGGCCGCCAAGTAGCCAGTCGAGCCCCAACTCCTTCAGCTTGCCTGGGGTGGGGGTTCCTGTCTTCACATCCCACCCGGCCATGGCGTAGTACTCGTCCTTGGCCCGTTCCAGTTCCTCCGGGCTGATGGTTACACCATCGGTGGGGCCTCCGCACAGGGGCTCAAACAGCCGCTTGGGGAGTTTGTCGTCCTTGCGGCTCAGCCCCTCCCGGGCGTTGAACTGCCGCATCAGGTTCAGGCGGCGTTCACCGATGGTCATGAGTTCCCACATGCTGGTCTCCCATCCTGTGGCACAGCGGACCAGTTCGAGAACGTCGTTGGGACCGTACAACTGCCAGGACGGACCCCAGACGAACTGGCATAGGCAGAAGGTGTCGATGGCCGAAACGAAAAGCTGGGTCCAGTACGCGAACCGCACCTTGGCGGTGGAGAGATCCCTGGGGTCCAGGTAATCGTCAATCCCCAGGGCCCTGATGCGCTTCCGGGAGAGCCCGTCGGGGCCCTCGGCCAGGGTGAGGTCATGGTCGGAAGACATATGGTCGGCCCCGAAGGGGTTGACCGCGTAGATCAGCGCCAGCGAACGCTTCACCTGCGGCATGTGGGCCGGCAGTTCGCTGCCCTTGACGGCCACCACCAAGTCCTCGGCCCCTTTGCCAATTTGCTTTGCCGCCCGGGCGCTGCCTTCTGCCAGGATGTTGCCCAGCCCCTCCCGACGACCGATCATCTCGGTGAGGGCCAGCATGGCCTCTGCGTTACCGAACCGCAGGTCCAGTCCGCCGGTATCCTCCCGGGTGAGGATTCCGCGCTCAAAGCACTCCATGGCAAAGGCCACCGTGGCGCCGCAGGAGATGGTATCCATGCCGTATTGGTTGCAAAGCTGGCTGGCCTTGACCACGGCCACCAGGTCCGAGACACCGCAGTAGGAGCCGAAGGTGGCGATGGTCTCATACTCGGGGCCGCCGTAAGCCGGATCGACGCCAGGTGCTTCCACTACTCGCTTGCACCGGATGCCGCAGGCGAAGCAGGTCTCCCGGCGACGGAGCAGTTCGTCGTGAAGCCGCTGCCCGGAGATGGCGCCGGCGCCTTCAAAGAAGCCGCTCTGGTAGTTACGGGTGGGCAGGCCGCCGGTGTAGTTCTGGGATTCCACCGATCCTGCGGTTCCGTATTCGCCGAAGTACGGGTGAGCGGGGTTGGTTTCAAACAACTCCCGGAACCGGCGGGAGAGTGCCTGGAACTCGGGCTGCAGGGCCGGGCGGACCCGGGTGGTGCCGCGGACCACCACCGCCTTCAGGTTTTTGGACCCCATCACGGCACCCATGCCCGTGCGCCCTGCCGCACGACTGGCCATGTGGATCACCGAGGCGAACCGTACCTGGTTTTCCCCGGCGGGTCCCACCTGGGCGATCTGGACTCTGTCATCCTTGCACTCGGCCCGCATCATGGCTTCCACGGTCTTGGTTTCCTTGCCCCACAGGTGCCGGGCAGGCCGCAATTCGGCGGAGCCGTCCTTCAGGAACAGATAAACGGGTTCTGGGCTCCGGCCCAGAAAGACCAGCGCGTCCACCCCGGCCGCCCGCATTTCGGCGGGAAAGTAGCCGCCGCACTGGCTGTCGCCGGCGCCGCCGGTGACCGGAGACTTGGCCGCGACCACCATGCGGCTCTGCCCGGAAATCTGCAGGCCGGTGGTGGGGCTGACGGCGAAGATCAACGGGTTACCGGGGCCGAGCGGGTCTGCTCCGGGAGGGCAGTGTTTCCAAAGCAGGTACATCGCGAGGCAGCTACCGCCCGGGTACTTGCGGTAGCACTCGGGGGAAAGCGTCTCCGTGCGGATGACGCCTGTCGTCAAATCTACGTACAGGATCCTTCCAGCTGGGCCCATCGATAAACCTCCTTCGTCCGGTAGTTCTCAAGCCCCCGCCCACACCAGTATCATCACCCCGGCTGTCACCATTGCGACGCCGGCGGACTGCCGCAGCGTGGCCTTATCGCCTGCGGATTTCAGCAGCAGCGAACTTAACACCAGCGTGATGACCGGTTCCGTCCCTGCGAGAAGATTGGCCACCGTCAGAGGGATGTGGTTCAGGGCAGAGAGAAACGCCACGGTGCCGCAGAGGCTGAGACCACCGGCTGCTGCGTAGGACACCGCTCCCGGCCGGCGGAGTCCCTTCAGTTCCCGGTACCCCATAGGCAGCAGCAGGAAAACCAGCAGCGCCCCCGCTGACTCCAAAGCGGCTCCTGCCAGCGGCTCAGGCCACCACATCATGGCGACCTTTCGCATGAGGCTGCCCACCGCAAAGAAGGCGCCGGCGCCCAGTCCCATCAGGATGCCGGTGCGGGCCTTTGCCGGCTCAAGATCAGGCGCACCGGTTCGTGCCGGCATCATCAGGAGGCCGAGGCCGACGAACACCAGGGCGGCACCGGCCCAGGCCCAGGGTAAAAGGCGTTCTCTCAGCACCAGCGTGCCCAGGGCCATGCCGAGTACCAGGGCGGAGACCTTGGAGGCGGAGGCCCGGGCCGGACCGGCGATCTGCAGGCAGGAGACGATCAGGCTGTTGGCCGGTGCGCTGGTCAGGATGCCTACCAGGAGATACAGGCTGGCCGCGGCGAGGCCTGGCGGCTGAAGGACGCCCATAGCTCCGGCGGTCGCCAGCGCCAAGACGGTCTGAGCCGTGAACATCAGGAGCACGCCGGCCCATGGCCCGACCAACTCGGAGCCCCGGCGGATGAAAATCCCGGTGAGGCTGTAGGCCAGCGCGCAGCCCAGCCCCAGGAAAAATCCGGCAAGCATTTTATTCCTTCACGGAGCCAGCCGCGAGGCCGCTCACGAGGTTTTTCTGCACAATCAGGAAGAAGAGCACGATGGGCAGGGTGGTGATTACCGAGCCGGCCATCAGCATGCCCCAGTCGGTGGAGTACTGTCCGATCAGCGACTGGAGACCCAGGGGCAGGGTCCGGAGCTTCTCCTGGCTGATGAAGGTGTTGGCGAACATGAACTCGTTCCAGGCCTGGATGAAGCAGAAGATCGCTGCTGCCATGACCCCTGGTTTGGCTACGGGCAAGATGACCCGCCACAGCGCGCCCAGGCGGGTGCATCCGTCCACCATGGCGGCCTCATCCAGGTCCAGCGGGACGGTCAGGAAGTAGTTGCGCATCGTCCAGGTGCTGAGGGGCAGGGCAAAAGTGGTGTTGACCAGGACCAGACCTGCCAGTTTGTCCAGAAGCATGAACTTCTTCATCAGTACAAAGTAAGGGATCGCCAGGAGAATCGCCGGGAACATCTGCGAAAAGAGGATCAAAATCAGCATCGCTTTGCCGCCGGGAAGGCGGTAACGGGAGAATCCGTACCCGGCCAGCACGGCCAGGGCCAGGGCGATGGCGGTGGTGAGGACCGCAACGATCACGCTGTTAAGAAAGTACTGGAAGAAACGCCCGGTGGTCCAGACATCCGCGTATGCCTGGAAGGTCCAGTGCTGGGGCCAGAAGTTGGGCTTGTTCAGTTCGTAGGCGGGCTTGACCGATGTGAGAAACATCCAGAGGAAGGGAAAGGCCGCGATGGCACACATGACGGCGGTGGCTACGTACTTCGAAACCACCGTGCTCCAACGGGGTTTCACGAAAGATCGCCCTCCCGTTCGACCATGCCGATATAAAATGAAGAAATGATCGCCAGCAAGAGGAACATCAGCACCGAAATCGCTGCTGCGTTTCCGAGGTTGAAATCCCGGAAGGCTACTTTGTAGGCATACGTCAGCATGATCTCGGAAGCGTGCAGCGGGCCACCCTGGGTCATGAGCCAGACTGCGTTGAAGTTGTTGAGGGTGTACACCAGCGTGAGGGTGGTGGCAATCGCAATGGTCCGGCGCAGCATAGGGATGATGATCCGGGTCAGCATCTGGAGATTGTTGCATCCGTCGATGGCGGCGGCCTCATACACCTGTGCGGGGATCCCTTGCAGCGCGGAGAGGAACATGATCAGCACAAAGGGCGTTCCTTTCCAGATACTCTCAATGATGACGGCCCACAGGGCGGTCTTCATGTTGCCCAGCCAGTGGATAAACCTGTCGATGATCCCTAGGCGCGAAAGCCAGATGTTGATCACGCCGTTGTTGGCGTCGTACATCCACCGCCAGGTCAGAACCGCTACCACAGAGGGGACGATCCAGGGAATCAGGCTGATGCTGCGGAATAGGCCCTGCAGGCGGAGCCTTTGATTGAGCAGCAGGGCAAAGGCCAGGCCCAGCACGATCTGGGCCACCAGGTTAGCGATGGTCCACACGCCCGTGTTCCTCACGGCGACCCAGAAATCTGGGTTGCGGAACACACTGATGTAGTTTTGCAGCCCCACGAACGCGTGATCAGGACGGGACATGTTAAGCAGCGTGACGTTTTGAAAGCTCATCCGGATGCCCTGCACCATGGGGTACAGGACCACTGCGAATATGACCAGCAGTGCCGGAAGGACAAGCGCATAGCCGGCCGCGTAGGCCTTCCACGCGGCCTTGAGCCGCGTCCTCATGACTCCCGCTCCTTTCGCCCCTGCGGACCCGGATCCCCGGGGCAGGGCACCTGCCCCGGGGACCCCGCTTAGTCGTTATTGCACGATGCTATCAACCAGAGGCTGACCCTTGGCGACCACTTCGTCCAGCGCTTCCTTCGGTGTCTTCTGGCCCTGAATGACCGCATCGAAGGCATCGCCGATCAGGTCGTTGATCTTGGGCCAGGCCGCGTTGGTGGGCTGCGGAATGCCCAACGGCGCCTGCTGCACGAAGGTGGAGACGAACGGATCCTTCTTGGCGTACTCGGTGTCCACCACGTCCTTGCGGGCGGCGATCCGGCTGTACTGCTCCAGGATCTTCATGCCATCGTGATCGGTCAGGTAACGGATCAGTTTCCAGGCGGCTTCCTTGTGCTTGGTGTTCTTACTGATGGCCAGGTTGTAGCCGCCCGCCACGGTGGCAGCGGTCTTGCCCTTGGGCAGGGGGGCCACTGCCCACTTCAGGTCCGGGGCGCTGTTCTCGATGGTGAACTTGGCCCAGTCACCGCTGATCAGCATGGCTGCACGCTCCTGGAGGAACGGCGCGTAGATCTCGTCCCAGGAGAAGGCACTCTTTACGTCCTCCGGAATCGCATGCAGTTCGGTGTAGAGGCCAGTGTAGAACTCAAAGGCCTCGACCGCCTCGGGGCTGTTGACCACCAGCGTCTTGTTGTCCTCAGCAAACACCCGGCCTCTGTTCTGGAACAGGAAGGGGAGGAAGAAGTAGGTGCCGTAGCCGCCACGGCCGATACTGATCGCGTAGTAGCCGGCCTCCTTAAGCTTCTTGGCCACGTCAACCAACTCGTTCCAGGTGGAAGGAGGATTGGTAATGCCGGCCTTCTCAAAGGCCTCCACGTTGTAGTAGAGGGCCACGTTGTTGGTGTACCAGGGCACGGCGTAAAGTTTTCCATCCCGGGTGACTGCGCTCAGCGGTCCGTCCATAAACTCATCCTTGTACGGCCCGAACTCCTCGGTGATGTCCGCCAGGAGGTCCATGGCGATGAACTCGCCACACCAGGCGATGTCAATGCTGACCACATCCGGTCCCTGTCCGCCGGAAATGGCGGTGACGATCTTGTCGTGGATTACGTTGGTGGCCATGGGCTGGATGTCGACCTTGATGCCCGGGTTGGCTTTCTCAAAGTCGGCAATGGCCTGGTAGATGGGGGCGTCCTGTGCCTTGGTGAAGGGGTCGATGAGCCAGAACGTGAGGGTGACTTCCTCCGAGCCGGTGTCGCCGGAATTGGTCGTCTGGCCTCCGCAAGCGGTCAGCGTCAGCGAGAGACAGAGCAGAGCAGCGACGATGGCCAGGTACCGCTTCATGAGTCGTAACCCCCTTACTGTGTCAGTATGGACGTGTCAAAGGGAAGCTGGTACTTTGTGACTGCGTCTTCGTCCAGCTCGAAGCCAAGTCCGGGTTTCTGGGGCACAGTGACATACCCATCCGGGTCGATGCGCAGGGGGTCCAGTAGCATCCGGTCCCGGGCCTCTACGGTCCAGGCCGGCGGGTCATAAGGAAACTCCAACCAGCCGGCATTGGGCAGGGATGCGGCAACCTGCAGGTTGGCCCGCAGCCCGATGCCGTTGGACCAGGTGTGGGGAATGAACCGGCGCCCGAAAGCCTCGGCGATGGCCGCCGCCTTGCGAAGCTGGAGCATCCCTTCGGAGAAGGATGCGTCGGCCTGCAGGATGTGGTAGCAGCCGTGTTCGATGAGCAGTTTGTATTCGTGTAGGCCGCGATTCAGTTCGCCACCGGCGATGGGGAGGGGTGAGTTCTCTGTGAGCCGCGCGATGTTGTCAAAGTCATAGCGGGGCAGCGGCTCCTCGAGCCAGAGCACACCCAGGTCCTTGAGCGCGCGAGCTACATCCAGGGCCGTAAAGTAGTCCCATACGAAGTAGTCACCTGATCCAGGCATCACCTCCGCCTGATTTGCGTCCACCATAATGTCCATCCGGTCGCCCATGGCGGACCGAATCGCTTCCACTATGCGCAGATCCCTGCGGACATCCGAGTCGCGGAAGCGCACCTTCAGCGCTCGGAAGCCTTCATCATAAAGGCGCTGGGCCAGTTCGACGGTCTCCTCCGGCGAGCGCATTTCGCCCAGGGAGGCGTAGGCCTTCAGCCGGTCGGCAAAGCCACCCCAAAGTTTGTAGACCGGCAGTCCTGCCGCCTTGCCAATGAGGTCCCACAGGGCCATTTCGATCATCCAGGTCCAGCCGATGCGCACCGAACTGCTGCGCACTTCCTTGATGATACGCTCGGTGGCAAAGGGATCCTGGCCGATCAGGCTGGGGCGCAGGAAGGTGTATACGCCCACCACACCTTCAAAGCCCGTGGCAGGACCAGCGCCGATGCCGGTAATGCCTGCGTCCGTGTGGATACGTACCAGTGTGGTGTAGAGGTGGGTGTGGGTCTGGCCAGGCGCCCAGGTGGGGTGAAACGGTCCGTCATACGGGGTCTTCAGCAGCGTGGCCTGCACATCTGTAATCTTCACAAGGCTTCCCCCTCAATACCAAACCGTTACGTCTCTTACGTTGTCTGGAAGCTCTGCCGTAAGCCATTCACCGGTGGGTGTACGGACCCGGAAGGAGTACCGGCTGCCGGCCGGTGCGTTCTCTACCTGCAGGCGGACGCCGTCACCCTCGGGCTCGCAGGTGATGACGGTGCCGTCGTACAGCGTCACAGTGCGGCTGCCGGCGGGATAGACCCATACCTCACGGTCTTGCGATCCAAGGGGCAGGGGGTAACGCTGAAAAGGCAGAATTGCGCCGTTTTTCACGAACACCGGAATGCGATCGGCAGGGGCCTCTGCCTGGATCACCGTGCCGCCCGGCATGCGCCGGTGGGTCCAGAAATCGAACCAGTCGGCGCCGGCAGGCAGGTACACCCGGCGGCGCACCGTGGAGTTCCAGCAGACGGGGGCTACCAGGAGATCGTCACCGAACATGTAGGAGAACTCCGCAAAGTCCAGGCTGTAGACGGCGGGATCGTGCGGAAACTCCAGCGGCAGTGCCCGCATCATCGGAATTCCGGTTTCCGCGGCGATATGGGCGCAGGTGTAGATGTACGGGAACAGCCGGCAGCGGAGATTCGTTAGCTCCCGATAGATGCGAAGCGTTTCCTCATCGAAGCTCCACGGGTCGTGGTCTTCGAGGCCGTGCACTTCCATGATCGGCGAGAAGGCGCCGAACTGCGCCCAGCGGATGAAGCAGTCCGCGGTGGGGCGGTTGAAATAGCCGCCAATGTCGCTGCCCCAGTAGGGGAAGCCTGACAGGCCGGCGCTCAAGCCCGCCCGCACCACACTGGGTAGGCCGCTCCAGGGGGCAAAGTCGCCGGACTGGTCGCCCGCCCAGATGCCCGGGAAGCGCTGCGAACCCTGCCAGGCGGAGCGGGCCAGAAGCACTCCCCGGTACTGGCTGACCACCGCCCAGGTGACCTCGTTGTACAGGCGGGGGTATGCGTTGTGCATGGTCGCCCCTGTGGAGCCGTCAGCAAACACGGCGTCGGGCGGTACCTGTTCCCCGAAATCGGTCTTGATGCCCCGCACGCCCATCTTCATAAGACAACGGATCTGCTCCTGCCACCACGCCACCGCACCGGGATGCGTAAAGTCCAGCAGGCTGCCCACCAGGTCCGGCGCGTTGGCGATCCGGTGCACATAGACGGATCCGTCTGGCCTCCGCAGAAGAAAGCCCTTGGCGGCCAGTTGGTCGTGGATCTCGGTCCCCTGGACAAACCAGGGACAGACCCACAAAACGACTTCATAGCCGTGGGAACGAAGTTGCTGGATCAATCCGGCCGGATCTGGGTATTTTTTCCGGTCCCAGCTGAAGTTGTTCGGTTCGGTGGACCAGCCGGCATCGATGAGCTTGACAGTGCAGGCAATGCCCAGTTCCGCCTGCTTCTTCAAATCGAGCCGCACGGTGCTCTCGTCCTCTACCCTCCAGTCCCGGGACTTCCAGGGGCCGAAGGCCCAGGGCTCGGGGCAGGGCGGCCGCCCCACCCAGGCCGTATAGGCGGTAAGAAGCTCTTTGGGCGACCTGCCGGTAAAGACCACGGCGCTCAGTTCCGTTCCCTCCACCGCGGCGACCACGGCGTCCGGGCAGAGGGGGTGGGCCACCAGCACCCAGGCATGGCGGTTCGTCTGCAGGGCGCAGGCGTAGCCGCGGGTGCTCATCCAGAAAGGCACCGGCTTGTACGTCTCATCGCCGGAGGCGCCGTTGCGGACCCACAGGTCCACCAGTTTTCCCCGCTGATTTACGCTGTTGAACTTTTCCCCGAATCCGAAGAACTGCTCGGACGGATCAGCCGGAAAGCGTAGGGCTACCCTGTCCACTTGGTCCGGGTCGGTGCAGTGGAGGTGGAGATACTCGAGCCCCGCTTCAGCAGGCCGGCGGACCAGTTCGACACCCGATTCCGTCCAGACGCCGTTCCGGCGGCACAGCGGTGTCACCTGCACGGGCCACCTACCCCCTCTCAGAGCTGGACAAGCTCGATGCCCAACTGCCTCGCCACCTGGGCCAGGGCCTCCCGGTAGTCTCCGTAGACCATGGTCACGTGGTGCTCCCATCCGCCCAGGAGGATGGTGTCCAGCACCTGCCTGCCCGGTACGTCAAAGCGGATCTTCGCCATGGTCCCACGAACCAACAGCGGTGTTTCGACCGCCTCTCCGCCCATGACTAGCATGCGGTACCGGCCGTTCAAGGTACCGAGCCTGGCAATAGTCACCCGGCCGGGTTTGAGGGCAAACTCCAGGTTCATGCCCACTCCGCTGAACTCGAGGCCAAAGTCGATCTGGCCGGGGTCGGCGGCCATCTCCATGGGGGCCACGCCGCAGTGCCAGAGGATCCCCGTATCTCCGGCGCGGTCCACCTGCACCAGGTCAGCCAGGAAGGTGGGTTCGCCGCCACTCAGGTGCTGCAGGAGCGCCGACGTGACCACCCCGTTGACATCCCCTTCACACCCGGCTACCAGGCTGTCTGTGGCGAGGCGGGAGATCATGGAGCAGGCCGCGGCATAGCCGTTGAGGAACTCGGGCCAGCACTTGACCGAGAGGGCGTCCAGTTCGTACTTGCGGAAGAGCCCCCGCAGCACCGCCACCGTGCGGGCCACCCGGTCCAGGCGCTCGGGCGGCACCGTGGCGACGTTGCGAACCCGCTGCAGGAAATCGGCCTTTACCGCCTCCACTTCGGCGGCAGGCGGCTCGGCGCCGAAGAAGATCTCCATCATGTCGATCATGACCAGTTCGGGCCCCACCTGGTGCCGGAGCGCCATTTCGTCTACATCCAGCGGAAAAAAGCCGGGCGCCCGGCTGCCGGCGAGGCCCACCCGCATGGTTCGCAGATAGCGGACGGCCGCGGCAGCCTTCAAGAAGGTCTCCACTTCGGTGCGGCATTCGGCATCGGAGAGGTCACCATACACGTAGGAATAATTCCGGTCCAGGCGCTTGAGCACACTGGCCATCAGGTTGATGCCGCACAGGGAGTTGGACCGCATGCGCCCCCCGGCCATGGGTTCATCCAGCGCCCAGAGGAGGATGGGCACGTGGAGCCGCTCGACGATGTACGGCAGCGGTTCGGCCCCGCAGAAGGTGCCCTGCAGCAGGATCAGGGCGTCAACCCCTTCCACTTCCAGTTGCCGGCCCGCCTGGCGGCCTTCCGCTGCGGTGCAGATGGGTTCCGCCGGCCCCACCACCTCGCCGTGGGCCCCCAGCATCTCCCGTGCCTCGGAGAGCTTGCGCTTGGCAAACTCGCGGTCAAAGTTTCCATCCCAGGAGAACCCGACAAGGCCGATACGCATGACATTACTCCTCCCATATCCTGCGTGATGCCAAAAACTGCATGATCTCGGGGTGTGTGGGGATCCCCCGGCGCCCCCCGATGGCCTGGCACTTCAAGGCTGCAGCGGCGCTGGCGTAAATGGCTGCCCGGCGGAAGGAATACCCCCGCCAGAGGGCGGCGACATAGGCCCCGTGGAACACGTCCCCCGCTCCCGTGGTGTCCACCACCGGCACCTCAAAGGCCGGGATCCGGAATTCTCCTTCCGGCGTCCACCCCACGGCTCCCTTGGAGCCCAGGGTGACGATCAGAACGGGGGAGGGGATGCGGCGAAGGAGTGTCGCCCCATCGAGATCCGGTGCCATGGCCCGGGCGAAATGCTCGGAGGCGATGCATATGTCGATCAGCGGCAGGAGCTGCTCCGATTCCGGCTCGTAGAAGTCCGCGTCCCAGACGGTGGTCACGCCGCAGGTCTTCGCCCAGTGGGCCGCTTCGACAGCCGCCGGAAAGGGTTCGCTTACAAGGAGGTAACGGGCCCCGGCGATGGCAGCCCGGTCCTGGTCGTTCAGCTCATCCAGACGGACGTCGCCTGCGCTCCAGAGGATGGAGCGCTTTTTCGTCTGCGCATCGGCCAGGACCGTGGAGAAGGGGGAGGTGCCGCCTGCCTGCACACGCACGCCGGAGGTGTCGACACCATAATGCTGAAGCCCCTGGACAATCTGGCGGCCAAACAGGTCATCGCCGACCGCGCCGATAAAGGCTGTGGGCATGCCCAGTTTGGCGGCCGCCACCAGGGCGGTGGAGACTTTCCCGCCGCCGTCGACGCCGTACTTAAGCATGGGGACTGATTCATCGGGGCTGGGAAGATGCGGAATGAGAACGATGACGTCCAGACAGGCCGTCCCCACACCTACCAGGTCAGTATGCATGGCGCTACCCTGCCTTTCCGGCCGAGCCGAAGAGCCGGATCTTGGCCCGCACCCGTTCGCACACGGCCTCTTTGGCCGGCGTCAGGAGATCTTCCGGGTAACGGGGGCGTCTCTGCGCCGCAATACCGAGGACGGTATCCAGCCAGACTTCGCTCAGTTCCGTTGCCACGTTAATCTTGGCGATGCCATGGGCGATGGCGGCCACGATCTGGTCGTCAGGGGTGTAGGACGAGCCATGAAGGACCAGCGGGATGCTGACGCGCCGGCGAATCTCCTCAAGCCGGGGGATGTCCAGTTGCGGGGAAAAAGTGTACTTGCCGTGGGCCGTGCCGATGGCCACCGCCAGAGAGTCGCAGCCGGTCTCCTGGACGAAGCGCTCTGCCTCTTCCGGGTCGGTGAGTAGTAGGTCCGGCAAGGCTGTGTCGCCGTCGACCGGCCGTTCGCCGCTGCCAACGTGGCCCAGTTCGGCCTCCACTGGCACTCCGAGCCGGTGGCTGGTTTCCACCACATCTCTGGTGATAGCTACGTTCTGGTCAAACGGCTTGTCGCTGGCGTCGATCATGACGGAACTAAACCCGATCCGGGCGGCTTCTTTCACCATGCCCGGGTCCATCCCATGGTCCAGGTGTACGCAGACCGGTACCGGGGCCTGCTGTGCCATGGTCCGGAGCATGGCCGTCAGCACCGCCATGTCCGCGTATCCGGACGTGACTATGCCGCTCCACACTTGCACGATCACCGGAGCCCGTTCGGCCACCGCCGCCTGGATGACCGCCTGAGCACTTTCCATGTTGGATACGTTAAAGGCTCCTACGGCGTAGCCGCTGCGCAGGGCATCAGCCAGCAGGTCCCGGCCGTTAACCAACGGCATGCTCTCACCTCAGTTCCGGGTTATTCCAAGCTCTCCGCGCAGATCCAGAAGCTGATCCAGCACCAGGGTGACCGCTCCGATCAGCTTTCCCCTACCACTCAACTGGGTGGGCCTTAGGATGCGGGTACTGTCCAGTCCCTCTACCACCCGTTCGGAAATCACCTTGCGGAGAGGCTCCATGGCCACTTCCCCGGCAGTGACCGGCCAACCGTCAAGGAACAGCACACCGGGGTTGAGGAGATTGATCAGGCCGGAAAGGCCCAGGCCGAGATACCCCACGGCCTTCTCCACCGCGGCCCGGGCGGCCGGATTTCCCTCCCTTGCGAGGCGGATGATCTCCTCCGCCTCCAGGTCCGGCATGCCGGCATAAACAGGCAGGGCCGGCAGCGAGGCATAGGCTTCCAGGCATCCGCGACGGCCGCAGCGGCAGACAGGTCCGTCTGCAGATAAGGGCCAGTGTCCGAACTCGGCGCTGGTGAAACTTTCACCTCGGCGGAGCCGGCCGCCGCTTACCATGGCCGCACCAATGCCGGTGGAGGCGTGGACATAAATGAAGTTGTAAATCTCCCGGGCACCGCCAAAGTACTGCTCGGCCATGGCCCGGGCGCTCACCCAGTTCTCCACGGCGACGGGCAG
Source organism: Symbiobacteriaceae bacterium (assembly GCA_036562385.1). Lineage (GTDB taxonomy): Bacteria > Bacillota > Sulfobacillia > Symbiobacteriales > Symbiobacteriaceae > DATCKG01. The sequence goes on along the minus strand of DATCKG010000076.1, from coordinate 1,587 downwards.
ATCGGTGTGATGGGCGAGCAAGGACGCCACCGGCACGTTCCGCCATCCTTCCACCGGTGAGTAGCGGATGATAGCCTGCCGGCTGTCCACGAGGCCGAGGCACGTCAGCCCGACGCCGATGACCCTTCCTGGGTCGGGGGCCTGCTTTCTGAGGTACTCGATGAGGCGGCCCAGGTGATTGATGACTTGGTCAGCAGGCAGGTCCCGGGTCGGAATGTCGACGGATACCTGTTCCCGTCCGTCAAGGTCGCACAGGGCGGCCACAATATGACCGGGAAAGCACGCGGCCGCCACGACGAAGAGGTTGGTGGTGTCCATTCGCAGCAAGGCGGGCGGCCGGCCGGGGCCGCTGTCAGTGACATCCCGGCTGTCCTCGATCACCAGGCCGTACTTCATCAGGTCATCCACGATGCGGGAGATGGTAGGCGCCGCCATACTGGTCCGTCTGGCAAGTTCGGCGCGGGAGACACTGCCCAGTTGGTAGATCAGGCGCAGGACCGTTGCCCGGTTACTGGTGCTCATGTCCTGGAAGCGAATCATGCGCCGCATCAACGCAGTCCCCCATATCGGCGGATTAATATCTTACTGTAAGTAATTAATTAGACAGATGAGCGACGGTACCTTTCCCAGCCATTATGTTTTCGCGATGATTATTCTTAATGGAAGATATAAGGAGCGATATGAGGGCGGAGAGAGTGGAAACATTTTCGGCAGCATTGGTGCTGCAGGCACGCATTACAATTTAATAAGCGCCCTACTCAGGGCGCCCATTATGTCCGCATAGCGGCAGGTTGTTGCTTCGTGGAGTTGTTACTATCAAGGCGAGACTGCCATGACACCTAAGTAAGAAGATTGGACTCGTGGTGCGTGGTTTCTCTCTGTATGTTTGGCATGGATCATTGACAGCAAGCGGTCGATCATCAACACCATGTAACTCACGCCTCAGGATGAAACCGGTGAGGGGCACTTTGTGACGTAGTACTCTCGTTGTGCTTGGATACCACGGATCGCAGAAAACGTGTAGCGATGAGCGTGAAGCATACTTCTCCTTTCGCAAAAAGTATTTGCTATAGATGGGTGATATAGGAATAGAGTGCACACACTGATTGCAATCGCGACCCAAGGTTGGTTGTCCATCTGCAACCCAAGGCATGTAGCGGCCGGTCGTAAAATCACCCAGCAGGGCCGGATGAAAAATCCCCCGCCCCGCCGAATCAGAGACACCTACTTCCTGGCGAGAACGAGGTGTCTACGACTTGGTTGGAGCGGAGGAAATGTTTTGCATCAAGGAATTGCATGCCAAAGGGTTCAGTATCCGGGCCATCGCTCGCATGACCGGCCACGACCGCAAAACGGTCCGCAAGTACATTAACGCACAGTGTTGCCCGCGATACAAGCCTCGTCCGAAACGTCCCTCCAAGCTCGACCCTTATAAGGCATATCTCTTTTCCCGCATGCGGGAAGGCATGTTTAACTGCAACGTGCTGCTGGAAGAGCTCCGGGCTCAGGGCTACACCGGCGGGAAGAGCATCCTCAAGGAGTTTGTTGCCCAGTACCGTCCGCCCCGTGGGCCCCAAGCGGTTCAGC
>DATCKG010000071.1:0-85994 GCA_036562385.1 Symbiobacteriaceae bacterium | reverse complement strand
CAGGATGCCGGGGTGCTCCTGTTTAACCCCGGCAGTCTGTCGGCGCCGCGAAGGCGCTCCACTCCTCCTTCCTGCGGCCTGCTGGAGATCATCGAAGGTCGTCTGACTGCTCGGCACATCTGGGTTGGATAGGAGCGGGGGGTTGCGCAGAAATTAGGCTTTGACAGCAGGCGGGGACTTGCGATATACTCATTCGTGCGAGTCCAACGGGGTGTGGCGCAGCCTGGTAGCGCGCCTGCTTTGGGAGCAGGATGTCGCAGGTTCAAATCCTGTCACCCCGACCATGGAGGGCGGCAACGGCCGGCGCCGTAAGGACATGCGGGTGTAGTTCAGTGGTAGAACCTCAGCCTTCCAAGCTGATGACGTGGGTTCGATTCCCATCACCCGCTCCAAGTTTCGCTGGGGGCGCAGAACGTGTGCCCCCTTTCTATCGGTGCCGGCCTTGCTGCTCCCCGTTTTGTCTTGTCACGGCTCGTTCAGTGTGTTACGATAACCTGTGCTACACAAGCGCCTGTAGCTCAGGGGATAGAGCAACCGCCTTCTAAGCGGTCGGCCGCAGGTTCGAATCCTGCCAGGCGCGCCAACCCTTTTGAAGATGCGTACTGGGGCGTAGCCAAGCTGGTTAAGGCACGGGACTTTGACTCCCGCATTCGTAGGTTCGAATCCTGCCGCCCCAGCCAAGCGGAGCAGCCCCTTTTGGGGGTTGCTCACCGGACGGGCCATTAGCTCAGGGGTAGAGCATCCGCCTTTTAAGCGGAGTGTCGTTGGTTCGAATCCAACATGGCCCACCAAGCCGCAGCACGAATCTCCCTCCACGTGCCGTGGAGGGAGATTCTTGTTTGAGGCCTTGGGCATCCCCATTGTCCGCGTTGCCAGCCGATGTCGCACAATTGACAGGACACAGAAATTATGGGATAAACACTTATAAGCGATTTCTGATCGAACGTACCGTCGTTTCTTCGCTTACCGGCGGGAAGATGGAGCGGGAGCTCCAACTCCACGTCTCGTAAGCACACGAAGCGGTGAATGTGTTGCCACCTTCTCGGTCAAGAGTGGTCCTTGCATGTCTCAGTCTCACGGCGGCCCTTCTGATTGTGGCTGCCACTGCCGCACTGCTTCGGCGTGACGGTTCAAGGGCAGGCGTGGCTGAACCCCTCCCATCTGATGGGCCTGGTCTCTTGCTCTTGGGGCACGGGCAGAACTGGAGTCCGCTCCACTTTTGGCCGTTCTCACGATCTCGCCTGGTGACCAGAGAAGCGGTGTGGCTCTGGATGTGCTGGCGAATATTCGTGCGCACGCTCTGGATGAGTTGAAGGAGACGTTGCAGCTTCACGTTTCTGGCTCCCAACAGTCCCTCACGGAACTCCCGTGGTTTGCCAATCGACTCAGGGAGGCAGTCCGTCATATCGAGAACGGAGACGCGGTGCTTAGGCGTTATTGTGAACAACCGGACTCCGCAGCCTGGCGTGAAACGAGTCGGGAGGCCTACTTCGAGTATGTGCAGGCATTCAGGGAAGCCCGAATCGCCCAGTTGGCATACAACAGCCTTACCGCTGCAGGCCTTGCCGTGGGAGAAGACTCATAACTGATGGGCATGGGATGGAAGAAGACGTGGCCCCGGACTGTCTCAACAGTCCTGAGGCCACGTTTTTTATGTGGAGGAAGTTGTTATGCTGATTCAACAGCGTGTGTTGGTTTGTAGGAACCTGGAAACCAGCGAAAAATGTCCAACATGTGAGTAACCTCGGTGAGGCCTGCATTCCTGGCAAGCCTGGAGCCCATATCCCGCAATCGTTCCTACATGAAGGCGCCTCGCCACAAGGTGAACCAGCCCGAAGTACTTGCGGAAAGGGGCGGCGCAGATGAACTGGTTTTTCTGGAAAGCGGGTTCCGGACGGTTCCGCCGCACGTATGCGGTTGTTCCTATCGGTCTGTTGATCCTCGCAGTCCTGCTTTTCTCCAAGGTCGAGCACTTTGGCGCCAAAGAACAGGATAACGAGGACCAGGTCGCGGCTGAGTTCACCGGCATGGTCCGGTACGAAGCGGAAACCATGGAGTATTGGCTTCGCGTTGCACTGCATGAGGATGTGCCGTGCCACGGCACGTGCAATCGGGATGAGGACTTCTCCAACATCGTTTCATTGCTCATCATGCGCTGCGAAAGGTTTGGCCCAGAAGATCAGGAGCGGTCTCCTTACTACAGAGAAGAGGTGCACGGTGAGGACCTCGGCCGTATCAAAGCCGCCTGCTCGATTCTGACCGACATGGCAAAGACCAGTCCGGAAATCTCTGAGAGCCCTGAGTGGGTGGAAGCGGTAACCCGCGCGCGCCAGGTCTTCAACTCAGTAATGCGGGGGTTCTTCTTCTTGACCGCAGCCTGGGAGCGGATGGCAGCGACTTGCTCTTCGGTCAGCCCGTCAGGCATGCGGATCAGCAGTTGCCACTGCCACTGCTCACGCTCTCTGCCTTCAGCGGAAACTTCACGGTGTAGGCGAGGCCATACAGGGCCTCGACGGCCTGCTGAAACGCGGGGCTTTCTGGCGCGCCTGCGCCGGTCAGTAACGGTGTAACGATGAGCCCACCCGGGAAAATCTACGGGGGCAGGGGGCTGCAGGCGGAGCCGACGCCCCCGCCAGCGCCATCCAGTAGGGAGGTAAAGCATGAGCAACCGTTTCGTTCCACGCATCGGCGGGGTCCTCAGCGCCGACATCGCGGTTCCCGACCATGACCGAGAGGTGCGCTTTTACGGGCGGGTACTCACTACAGGTAAGAATCCGCTTTGGCGCGCACAGGACCTGATGAACAACCTGGGCCTACCCGTCCTCGGCCTGGGGCAGCGTACCCCGGAATATGCCGCCCTTCCGCTTCAGTGGATGCCGCACATTCAGGTGGCCGACGTGGCGGCCAGTGTACAGCGTGCAGTGGATCTGGGCGGTCAGGTGCTGATGCAGCAGCAGGACGACAGCGGCCGGAGCCAGTGGGCCGTCTTGCTCGATTCCAACGGGGCGGCCTTTGGGATCATGCCGGTCATTCCACAGGAGGCGATGCCCCCGATCGATGCCTCGGGCGACGCGGCGGGTCCTGTGGGATGCATCGCCTGGCTCGACCTGACCGTCCCCGACGCACCTGCCACCCGTGACTTTTACCAGGCGGTCGTGGGGTGGTCCGTGCAGGAGGTCTCCATGGAAGATGAAGGTGGGCGCTACGCGGACTACGCCATGCTGGCCGCCGACGGGCAGCCTGCAGCGGGAATCTGCCATGCCCGCGGCCCCAATGCCGGCCTGCCGCCTGTCTGGATGATCTACCTCCCGGTGGGCGACTTGGACGAGAGCCTCCGCCGGGTGGAGACAGAGGGTGGCAGGATCGTCAAGATCATGCGGGACAGGGACGGCGCGTACACCTACGCGGCGATTCAGGACCCGGCCGGTGTGTACCTGGCGCTGGTACCAGGGGGCGGCCGGTGACTGAACCTTTCGTCTCGATAAACAGGCACCCCTCCACCACTTACGGTGGAGGGGTCTTGTCGTCTTTCAGGGAGTCCCCTTTACCGGGAGTAACGGGACTGCCCCCATTCTTTTGCCCTGTATTCTTCATGTACATTTGCGCTAAATATGAAACTTATAGACCTAAAAGCAATACTTAGCAGGAAAACAAAGAGATACCGACAGAATGAAATACGTAAAGGAAAACTGGTCATACCACTTTCCCGGTAGACCAATTTCGATGGGAAGAAGGGGTAGCCCTGTGGGCGTACGGCTTGTCGAGCCCGTCAAGCGAACCCGGGCGTATGAGCAGATTCTCCAGCAACTCTCCCAGCTGATCCGGGAGGGGGAGCTGAAGCCCGGGGATCAACTGCCGCCCGAGCGGGAACTGGCCAAGGCCTTTGGCGTCGGCCGACCGACCCTGCGTCAGGCTCTGACGGTCTTGTCCGCAGTCGGTGTGTTGGAGATTCAGCCGGGGTCTGGCATCTACTTGCGCAAGCCGATGTCCGAGGTTCCTGGCACCGCCGGGCAAGCCATGGCGATGCTCCTGATGACGGAAAAGCAGAATCTCCGCCATATCTTGGAACTCCGCATCGCTGTGGAAGGCAGCGCAGCGTACTTGGCCGCGCAGCGCTGTACGGCTGAACACATTACCGAACTGCAGGGCGCCTACGACGCCCTCCACGATGCCTTCAAAAACAGGGGCGTCGCCATTCAGGAAGATTTTCGCTTTCACGCGAAGGTAGCCGAGGCCACGGGGAATCCGGTCTTCCTGAAGGTAATGGTTTCCCTGGCGGATCTGTTTCTCCAGCAGTTTGAGAGCACGACCCGCCACCTGTACTACGAGCCAGACCGGGTGGCATCCAACCTTCGGGAGCACCAGGCGATTCTGGACGCCATCGTCCAGCGGCGCCCGGAAGCTGCTCGCGAGGCCATGGTCCGCCATCTGGAGCGTGTCGGTGAACGCCTGGATCTGGCCGAGCGGACCCTGAAGGACCGGTATTCCTGAGGCTGGCCGCCATGAGGAGGTCTGTAACTTGATGACAGAACCGGCGGCTAAAACACTCTTGATTGCTCCCGACCGGCTGTTTGGCTGGTGCCGGCAGCTTCTGATGGCGGCGGGGGTACCGACCGGCGATGCCGAGGAGATAGCCCGCCACCTGCTTTTCGCGGACCTGCGTGGCGTCAGCACCCACGGGACCAGCCGGCTCAAGATTTATCTCACCCGCATGGCTGCGGGGCTGGTGGACCCTAACCCGCAGATCCGGGTGTTGCGGGAGACGCCTGTCAGTGCCTGGCTGGACGGCGGGAATGGCTTCGGCCAGGTGGTGGCCCGCAGGGCTACGGACCTGGCGATTGAGAAGGCCAGGGCTGCGGGTGTGGCTGTGGTGGGTGTCAAGAACTCCACGCACTGCGGCTGTATGGCCTACTACACCATGCGGATGGCGGAGGCAGGCCTGATCGGCATGGCCGCCACCAACGCACCGGCCGTCATGCCGCCCTATGGCGGCAAGGAGGCCTTCTTCGGTACCAACCCCTTTTCCGTGGCTGCACCTGCCGGAGACGGTCAGATCTTCGTGTTTGACATGGCCACCAGCCAGGTGTCCCGGGGCAAGATCATCGAGGCGGCCCGGGAAGGCCGGCCGATTCCGGAAGGCTGGGCCACGGACAAGGACGGCCATCCCACCACTGATGCCAAGGCGGCGCTGGAGGGATTCCTGCTGCCCCTTGGCGGGCCCAAGGGGTACTTGCTGGCCTTCATGGTGGAACTGTTTTCAGGCATCCTGACCGGGGCTCGGATCGGTCCGGATCTGCCCAGGATGTACGAGAGCATGGGGGAGCCTCAGCAGGTCGGTCACTTCTTCTGGGCTTTCCGCCCCGACCTCTTCCTGCCAATGGAGGAGTTTACGCAGCGCATGGCTCAGACCATGGAGCGCGTTCGCAATGTGGCCCCTGCTCCCGGTTTCGAGCGCGTCCTGGCTCCGGGCGATCTGGAGCTGGCCAAAGAGGCGAAAAACCGCAGCCAAGGGATTCCCATCCCCCCCGGCATGTACCGAGAGTTTTGCGAACTGGCAAGTCGCTACGGTGTTCCCTTCCCTGTAGCCCCAACTACTCCCGAGGTGATTGCACATGCGGACCAACAAGGTGAAACGGGCTCTCAAGAACGGTGAAGTTGTGATCGGCACCATGATTTCCGCTTGCCGGGGCGCGGGTGTGGCCACCATGATGGCTACCGCCGGTTTCGACTATGTCTTTATCGACATGGAGCACTCCACCTTCGACATGGAGACCGTGGAAGAGATGATTGTGGCCCTGAAGGCTACGGACACCATGGCCTTTGTCCGCACGCCCGGCCTGGGCCGGCTGGAACTGCAGCGGCCTCTGGATGCCGGTGCCGACGGCCTGTTGGTGCCGCAGGTCTCCACGGTCGAAGAGGTTAGGCAGATCGTTAATTATATGAAGTATTATCCGGAAGGCGAGCGCGGCATGGCCCTCCGGCGCGGTCATTCCGACTATGCGCCCGTGAAGGCGGCCGAATACATGAAGCATGCCAATGAGGAGACCATGGTGGTCATCCAAGTGGAAAGCAAGACCGCCATGCGGGATATTGAGCAGCTCGTCAGCGTGCCGGGAGTGGACGCGGCCTTTATCGGGCCGGCAGACCTTTCCCAGTCCTACGGTAAGCCCGGTCAAAACGAGGATCCGGAGATCATGGCTGACCTGCTCCACTTCATCGAGGTCTGTAACAAGCATGGAGTGGCGCCGGGCATCCATGTCTACGACATGGCCAAGGCGAAGGACTGGATTGACAAGGGCATGCGCCTGATCTGCTATTCCAACGACATCAGCATGATTGTGGACACCGGCACCGGCTACACCCGGGAACTCAAATCTTACATCAAGGGAAGGGGTCAGTAATGGCCAAGCTGGATCATGTGCCATACGGAATTATTCCCGCCATGGCCACCCCCTGTGACCGCTGGGGCAACATCAAGGAACAGCCGCTGCGGCAGCTCGTCAACCACCTGATCGATGGTGGCGTCCATGGACTCTTCGTGCTCGGCAGCCAGGGGGAGTTCTTTGCCCTGACCCCGGAGCAGAAGAAGCGGGCCCTGGAGATCGTCATGGACGAAACCAACGGCCGTGTGCCTGTCTACGCGGGGACCGGTGCCCTGACGACCCGGGAGGTCATTGAACTGAACAAGATGGCTCAGGACATGGGGGTTGCGGGGGTTTCGATCCTCACGCCGTTTTTCACCAACCTGAGCCAGGCAGAGCTGATCAACCATTTCACGGAGATCGCCAAGGCGACCCCCGATCTGCCCATTCTGCTGTACACCAACCCTGGTCGGACCAAGGTCTCCATGACCGTGGAGACGGTTGTGGAACTGGCCAAGGTAGACAACATCGTCGGCATCAAGGATTCCAGCGGCGACCTGACATTGGCCGGGGAATACATCCGCTGTACCCAGGGCATGGGCTTCTCCGTGCTGATGGGCCGTGACACCCTGATCTACGCCGGCCTTTGCTACGGCGCCACGGGTTCCATCACGGCAACGGCCAACGTCTGCCCGGCGCTGGTGGTGGAGATCTATGAGGCCTGGAAGGCCGGGGACCATGCCCGGGCACTGGCGGCGCAGTACCGCCTGGCGCCGCTGCGCATCGCCTTCGAGTGGGGCACCTTCCCTGTGGTGATCAAGGAAGCGCTGAAGATGATCGGCATCGACGCCGGCGAAGCCGTTGCTCCGGTGGGTCCCATGTCTGAGGAGGCCCGGGCCAGGCTCCGCCAGGTGTTGGTGGACATGGGCGCCCTGAAGTAGCGGAGGGTACGGAGCATGAAGAAGAAGGTGCTGATCGTTCAGCCGATCCACGAAAGCGGCATGAAGGTGTTCGATGATCGGTTTGAGGTGAAGGTCGCCTCGGATCCGTCGGTGGAAACGGTGATCCGGGAGATCGAAGGGGTCGAAGGCGTGATCGTGCGCACGGCGCCATTTACCCGGGAAATTATTGAGGCGGCCCGGAGCCTCCGGGTCATTGCCCGGCATGGCGTGGGCGTGGACAACATCGACGTGAAGGCGGCCACCGAGCACGGCATCCTGGTGCTGAACACCCCCGACGCCAATGCTGTTTCCGTGGCGGAGCATACCATCGTCGCCATGGGCAGCCTGGCCAAACGGGTGCTTTCCATGGACCAGGCAACCCGGGCGGGCCAGTGGGAAGTCCGCAACGAGTACAAGGCGGTGGACCTGGAAGGGAAGGTCCTGGGCGTGGTGGGCCTGGGGCGCATTGGCCGGATGGTGGCACGGAAAGCGCGTGCTGCCTTTGATATGCGGGTCCTCGGGTATGACCCCTACGTCAGTGCGGAGGTGGCCGGGCAGGAAGGCATCACCCTGGTCTCCGACCTGGATGAGATCTTCCGAAGCAGCGATTTCGTCACGCTGCACACTCCCCTGACGCCTGAAACGAAGCACCTGGTCAATGCAGCACGGCTCGCGCTGATGAAACCCACGGCATTTTTGCTGAACTTTTCCCGCGGCGAGGTCGTGGATGAGCGCGCGCTTTACCACGCGCTGAAGTCGGGGCTCATCGCGGGGGCAGCGTTGGACGTCTTTGAGCAGGAGCCTCCGGCAGCGGACAACCCGCTCTTTACGCTGCCCAACGTGATCCTGTCGCCTCACAGCGCCGCTCTCACCAAGGAGTGTGTGGTCCGCATGGCCACCGGCGCGGCCCAGGGCGTGGTTGATGTGCTGACTGGTGTCAAACCCCGGTATGTGGTGAACCCGGAGGTCTTCGAAAGGTTGAAACCGTAGTCATCCCGGCCAAGGGGGGACAAGCCCGTGAAGAAGCATGAGCGCATGGCGGCACTCGTCGTGCTGATCGTCGGGTGCATCGTGGCCTACCATTCGGCAACCGCGCTGAAGATCGGTTCCTTGCAGCGTCCGGACTCCGGGTTCTTCCCCTTCATCGCCAGTGCTGGTATGGCGCTCAGCGGCGGGTGGCTGGCCCTTGCCAGCCTCGGCCAGGATCCGAACCCCAGCCCGTTCTGGGAGGAACGTGCCTGGATGCGCCCCGCTCTGGCCGCCCTGTTCCTTCTGCTCTACGCCCTTGGCTTTGAGCCTGTGGGGTATGTGATTTCCACCTTCCTGTTGATGGTGTTGTGGCAGTGGGTGATTGAGCGGGTTGGATGGGGCCGGGTGCTTGTGATGTCGCTGGCCTCCACCACGATCATGTGGTTCCTGTTCGAAAAATTGCTTGGGGTTCCGCTTCCGGGCGGCTTTTTGGCGGCGTAAGGGGAGGTGATGCGCATGGAGATTTGGGAAGGCCTTCTTAACGGTTTTTCGGTCGCACTGACCGGAACCAACCTGCTGTTTGCGTTCCTGGGTGCCCTCCTCGGCACCGCGGTGGGTGTCCTGCCTGGCCTGGGGCCGGCCGCGACCATCTCACTGCTGCTGCCCGTGACGTATCGCATCGGGTCGCCGGCCACTGCGGTGATCTTCCTGGCAGGCATCTACTACGGCGCCATGTACGGAGGCTCCACCACCTCGATTCTCCTGAACCTCCCCGGAGAGGCCGCCTCGGTGGTGACGGCCATCGACGGTTACAAGATGGCCCAGAAGGGTCGCGGCGGTTCCGCCCTGGCGATCGCAGCCATTGGCTCCTTTATCGCCGGTACCTTGGGCGTGATTGGACTGACGATGGCGGGGCCGCCCCTGGCGGAGTTCGCCCTCCGGTTCGGGCCGCCTGAGTATTTTGCCCTCACACTGGTGGGCCTGCTGCTGGCGGTCTTTCTCTCCGGCAGTTCTCTGGCCAAGGGTCTGATCACCCTGTGCCTGGGCCTCCTGCTGGCCTCCATCGGGTTGGACCCGGTGACCGGCAAAGTCCGGCTGACCATGGGCGTGACCAACCTGGAAAGCGGCTTTGACTTCGTCACCCTGGCGATGGGCGTTTTCGGTCTGGGCGAGATCTTCTATAACCTGGAACAGACCGAAGCTGTCCAGCTGGTCACCAAGAAGATCGGCAGGCTCTGGCCCAGCATGAAGGAATGGGCGGAAGCCCGTTGGGCCATCTTGCGGGGCTCCATCCTTGGATTCGGCGTTGGCCTGCTCCCGGGTGGCGGTGCCGTCCTGGCCTCCCTGAGCTCCTACGCTCTGGAGAAGCGGCTTTCCAAGCACCCGGAGGAGTTCGGGCAAGGCGCCGTCGCCGGTGTGGCCGGTCCGGAGTCGGCCAACAACGCGGCCTCCAGCGCCTCGTTCATTCCGCTGCTCACCCTGGGCATTCCCGCCAACGCATCCATCGCGATGATTTACGCTGCCCTGCTGATTCAGGGGCTGCAGCCCGGGCCGTTCCTGATGGCGGAGCACCCGGACGTCTTCTGGGGCGTCATCGCCTCCATGTATATCGGCAACGTCATCCTTGTCGCACTGAACCTGCCGCTGGTGGGCGTTTGGGTCCAACTCCTGCGGGTGCCGTTCAGTATCCTGGGTCCGATCGTGGTGCTGTTCACCACCGTTGGTGTCTATAGCATCAACAACAGCGCGTTCGATCTCCTGATGCTCCTGCTCTTTGGTGTACTGGGCTACTTCCTCCGGAAGCTCAAGTTCGAGCCCGGCCCCCTGCCCATGGCCTTTGTGCTGGCCCCGATGCTGGAGAACGCGCTGCGTCAATCCCTGTTGATGTCCAAGGGATCGATGACGATCTTCTTCACCCGTCCCATTTCCGCCACGCTGATGGGAATCTTCGCCACCATCGTGATTGCCCAGATTGTGGGTGGTCTGCGCAAGCGTGGAGCCGCCCGACATGCGCAGGCTGTGTAAGAGACGGTCTTTGTGGTTTCCCACCAACGAATCCGGTATTCTCGTCCCGCCGTGAGCACGGTGACCTGATCCCAGTGACGGCGGGATTGAGGATAGAGCAGCATGGACAGATCACGGCACCAAACACTCAGAGGGAGGTAGCAGTATGCGTCGCATGCGTCCATGGCTCGCGCTGCTTCTGGCCGGCATCATGGCCCTGGCAGTAGGTTGCGGCGGCAGCAAGAACCAGCAGACCAACAGCGGCAGCGGTGATGGCGGCGAGAAGACGTCCTGGAAACCCACAAAACAGGTCACGATGGTCGTTCCCTACGCCGCCGGCGGTTCTACCGACCAGCTGGCCCGCGCGGTGGAGGCAGTCTGGAGCAAGTACGTGGACCAGCCTCTCGTGGTGGTCAACAAGACCGGAGCGGGTGGCTATGAAGGGCGCGAGATGGTCGCCCGCGGGAAGGCCGACGGACACACTCTGATGATGGGTTACGGCTCTGGCGAGGACCTGACCACCCCCCAGCTCCGTAAGGTCAACGTCGATCCGTTCAAGGACCTGGTCGGAGTGGCAAGGCTGTCGATCCACTCGGTTCTGGTGGCTGTTCCGGCCGATTCGCCCTTCAACAGCGTGAAGGAACTGGTGGAGTGGGCCAAGGAGACCGGTGAGCCTGTGACCGCGGCGGTTTCCACGGCGGCCGGTTCCGTTGACCTCGTGATGCGGGGCATCGGCCAGGCTGCCGGCATCGAGGTCATCACGATCCCGCATGCCGGTGGTTCTCAGGCCGTCACCACCCTGGTGGGCGGCCAGACGATGATGGGCGGCGGCCATCCTTCCGAGATCATGCCGCACGTCAAGGCTGGCCGGCTGAAGGCCATCGGCGTGGCCCTGCCCGAGCGTGACCCGTCCCTGCCCGATGTGCCGACCCTGATTGAGCAGGGCATTGACTTCTACACCTGGGGTTCGGTGAAGGGCATCGCGGTGGCCGCTGGCACCCCGAAGGAGGCCATCGAGTACTGGGAAGACATCTTCAAGAAGATCTGCGAGGACGAAGAATTCAAGGCCACCATGGAGAACCTGGGGCAGCCCATCATGTACCTCAACAGCGAGGACTTTAACGCCTTCATGAAGCAGGCGTATAACGACTACGCTGAGGTCATTAAGAAGCTGGACATCAAGCTGGAGTAGCCTTTGCATCTGAGTGCGGTCAGAAGCGTTCAAGGAGGCGGAGAACGTTGCCCAAGTTTGCAGCGAACCTGAGCATGCTGTTTACTGAGCATCCTTTCCTGGACCGCTTCGCGGCGGCGAGGAAGGCCGGGTTCGAGTACGTGGAGTTCCTTTTCCCCTACGAGTACAAACAGGAGGAACTGGTCAGCCGCGTCCGGGAAAGCGGCGTCCAGGTGGTCCTGTTTAACCTGCCCAGCGGAAACTGGGCCGGTGGTGAGCGTGGCATCGCTGCCGACCCGGCTCGCGTGGAAGAGTTTCGAGCCGGCGTCAAGGAGGCCATCGCCTGGGCCAAGCTCTTGGGTGTTCCGCGGATGAACGCACTGGCCGGTAAGGTCAATCCTGCTTACTCCCGGGAAGAACACTGGCGGACGCTGGTGGAGAACGTCCGCTACGCGGCGGATGCCCTGGCGGAAGCCGGCCTGCAGCTGGTGGTGGAGCCCATCAACCATTTCGATATCCCGGGCTTCTTCCTGAACACCGTCCAGCAAGCTGCCCAACTGATCGATGAGGTAGGCAGGCCGAATGTGGCCATCCAGTTCGACGTCTACCATGTCCAGCGGGAGGAAGGAAACATCACCCCCACCTTGCGCCAGTACTTCAACAAGATCGGCCACATTCAGGTGGCGGACAACCCCGGGCGGCACCAGCCGGGGACCGGCGAGATCAATTACCCCTTCATCTTTAGGGAACTGGACCGGCTGGGGTATCAGGGCTACGTCGCCGGCGAGTATATCCCCGAGCCTTCCACGCTGCAGTCGCTGGATTGGCTCAAGTTTTGACCCCACCCGACTTCACGCCAAGGGAAAGGAGACGCGCCGATGAAAAAGATTGGGTTTATCGGACTGGGCATCATGGGCAAGCCAATGGCCAGGAATCTGCTGAAGGCCGGCTATTCCCTGGTGGTTTATGACGTGAGGCCGGAGCCGGTGCAGGAACTGGTGGCGGCGGGGGCCGAAGGTGCCAGTTCGGCCAAGGAGGTCGCGGAGCGAACGGATGTCATCATCACCATGGTGCCGGATTCGCCCCACGTGAAGGCGGCTGTGCTGGGGCCCAACGGCGTCGCGGAGGGCGCCCGGAAGGGTGCTCTGGTGATCGACATGAGCTCCATTGACCCCATGGTTTCCAAGGAAATCGCGGCGGCCCTGGCGGAGAAGGGGATCCGGTTCATGGATGCTCCGGTCAGCGGCGGTGAGCCCAAGGCCATCGACGGGACGCTTTCCATCATGGTGGGCGCCAAGCCCGAGGACTTCCAGGAAGCCGAACCGATTCTGCGGGCCATGGGCTCTTCGGTGGTGCGGGTTGGCGATGTGGGCGCCGGCAACGTGACGAAGCTGGCCAACCAGATCATCGTCGCCCTCAACATTGCCGCCATGTCGGAGGCGCTGGTGCTGGCCACCAAGGCCGGCGTCGATCCGGAACTGGTCTACCAGGCGATCCGCGGTGGTCTGGCCGGCAGTACCGTGCTGGATGCCAAGGCACCGCTGGTTCTGCAGCGGAAGTTCAACCCGGGCTTCCGGATCAACCTGCACATCAAGGACCTGAAGAACGCCCTGGCCGCGGCCCACAGCGTGGGTGTCCCGCTGCCGCTGACCGCCGAGGTCATGGAGATTCTCCAGGCCCTCGCGGTGGACGGCATGGGCGATCTGGACCACGGTGCCATCGTCCGGTTCTACGAGAAGCTGGCCAAGGTGGAGGTCAAGAAGGCCTGACGCCTGCGGCAGGAGAACTTGCCGGCCCTGCCGGCGAGTTCTCCTTCTTTGCCGCCGGTGGCATACTTTGTTGGCCTCATACCCGGCCCAGCGGGCTCACTTGCAGGAGGTGTTGCGGTTGGCTGACCTGGCCCGTGCGATTTTGCAGCTTATCCAGCGCGAAAATCCCAAGGCCCCTCTCACCGACGAGCAGATTGCCCAGCACCTGGGGGTCAGCCGATTCCAGGTCACAGTCGCCCGCAGCGCGGCGGGCATTCCGGATTCCCGGGAGCGCCTCCGGCCTTCCTTGATGGAGGCGATCCGGCAAGTTACGCAGGCTGACCCGAGCATCAGCGATCGGGAACTGACGGCCCGCCTGAATGCCGAGGGGTTCAAGGTCTCCCGGTTTACGGTGGGACACCTGCGCAAGGAGGTGGAGGCCCGGCAGCAGCTGCCGGACCCTGCGGCAGCGCAAACGACTCGCCAGTTCGGGCCACCGGTCGGGGCCGGGAGCCGGCAGGGGTTGTCCGCTCCTTCCCCGGAAGGGCGGTTGCGCCAACGGCAGGCGGTCTCTGTCGCCGCCCGGGGTAGGAGCGGCGCTGGCAATCCCTTTGCCCAGATTATCGGCAGCCAGGGCAGCCTGAAGCCGCACATTCAGCAGGCCAAGGCAGCCATGCTCTATCCGCCCAACGGGCTGCACACGCTGATCGTGGGTCCTTCCGGGGTGGGAAAGAACCAACTGGCGGAGGCGATGTACCAGTTTGCCGTCTCCCTGCGAGGCGAATCCGGGCCCATTCCCTTCGTGGCCTTCAACTGCGCCGATTATGCCGAAAATCCGCAGCTATTGCTTTCGCAGCTTTTCGGCCACGTGAGGGGGGCCTTTACCGGGGCGGAGACGGCCAAGGCCGGTCTGGTGGAAATGGCCGACGGCGGCATTCTGTTTCTCGATGAGGTCCACCGCCTTCCGGCGGAGGGGCAGGAGATTCTGTTTCAGTTGATGGACCGGGGGCGCTACCGGCGGTTGGGGGAGACCGAACTGGAGCGGCGGGCCACGGTGACCATCATCGCCGCCACCACCGAGTCCCCGGAATCGGCCCTGCTGATGACCTTCCGGCGCCGGATCCCGATGATCATCGAACTGCCCGCACTCGCCGAACGGCCCTTCAGCGAGCGGATGGAACTGATCCGCCACTTTTTCCGCATGGAGGCGGCCCGGACTCACACCCGCATTCGCCTCCGTTCCGAAGCGGCCCGCGCCTTTCTCCTGTACGACTGCCCGGGCAACATCGGACAGCTCAAAAGCGATATTCAAGTAGCCTGCGCCCGGGGGTTTCTGGTGCACGTCACGGAGGAGACTGACGAGGTGGTGGTGGGGCTGCCGGAACTGCCCAGCACGGTTCGCCGGGGGCTGCTCAAGCTGCCGCAGCACCGGGCGGAGGTGGAGCGGCTGGTGGCGGGCGACCTGATCATCCAGCCCACCGCGGAGGTGCAGGTCCGGGAAGAGGAGGACCTGTACACCCTGCCGGGCGAGATCTACCAGTACATCGAGAACCGCCATGCGGCGCTTCGGAAAGCCGGCCTGACGGACAGCGAGATCAGCCGCCTGCTGGACGCGGAACTGGACCGGCAGATCCGCCAGCATGTCCGGCAGATCGAACTGCAGGCACATCCGTTATCTCGGGACGAACTGGTGGAGCACGCCGGGCCTGAGATGGTGGAGACGGTGGAGGCCATGCTGGCGCGGATTCAGCGGGACCTTCCCGCGCCGGACCGGCACCTCTACTATTGTCTGGTGATGCACGTGAGCGCGGCGGTGGAACGGCTCCGCCAGGGGAAGCCCATTGTCTACCCGCACCTCGAGGATGTACGTACCCAGTACGGGCGGGAATTTGGCCTGGCCCTGGAGATGCTGGAGGTGCTCAGGGGCCGGACGGGCCTGGACTTCCCGGAGGATGAGGCGGCCTTTCTGGCGATGTACCTGAGGAGCGCCCTGCGGGGACAGGAGCCTGGCCGGGAAGGGCGGGTCGGGCTGGTGGTCCTCACCCATGGCCGGGTGGCCGGCGCCCTGGTGGAGGTGGCGGGCCGGCTCGTGGGCGCCCATCACGCCCGGTGGTTTGAGATGGAGCTGGACGAGAGTCCGGAAAGCGCCCTCAGCCGGTTGATCCCGCTGGTGCGGGAGGCCGATGAAGGAAAAGGCGTCCTGCTGCTGGCGGATATGGGCTCCCTGCTCAGCTTTGGTGAGGTCATCACGGAGCGGACCGGAATTCCCACCCGCACGGTACCCAGGGTGGATATCCTCATGGTGCTGGAAGCGATGCGCCGGACCGCGTCCCCCGACACCTCCCTGGATCAGGTGGCGGAACAGTTGACGTCGCTTGTCGGAGGGACAGCGCCGCGGCGGGCCACGGGCGGTCACGGCGTCAAGACCATCGTCACGCTGTGCCTGACCGGCCAGGGGACGGCGGAGCGGTTGAAGGCGCTGCTGGAGAAGCTCCTGGGCGGGGAAGGGGTGGAGGTGGTCAGTCTGGGGGTCGCCGGGGATGTGGACATCGCGGAGCGGCTGCGGCAGCTTAGCCTGCAGCGGCGCCTGGTGGCCGTGGTGGGGACTGTGGACCCCGGCTTTCCCGGCATTCCGTTCATTCCGGTGGAGGAAGTGCTGAGCGGCCGCGGCGCCGAACGAGTCCGGCGCGCACTGGGGGCAGACCGGACACCGGACGCGGCCGACCTGATCCAGCCCGAATTCCTGATTCCCCGAGCCCGGTGGAGCACTCGGGAGGAGGCGCTGGATGCCTGCACCCATCTGCTCCTGACTCGTGGCTGTGTTACTCAGGCCTTTGTCACCGATGTGTTTCGCCGTGAACTGGCCGGGCCTACCGTCCTGCAGGGTGGGGTTGCCCTTCCCCATGGCAGCCCCATGCATGTGCAGAAGCCGGCGGTGGTGGTGGCCACGCTGGCAGATCCGGTGAACTGGGCCGGACATCCCGTGAGCGTGGTCTGCATGCTGGCCCTGGGCGCCATGGGAAAGGAGACCTTCATGCAACTCTACCGGGTACTGACGTCCGATGCGTTGGTGGCACGGATCCGGGCGGCTGCCAGCCGGGAAGAGATGCGGCAGGCCCTTTTGGAAGCGTTGCAGGCCCCGGATCCGTCGGGTGTGCAAACCCGCCGCAACCGGTGATGACAGGAAAGGAGTCAGGCCCATGGGAGAGACCAAACGGGTCCTGGTCGTGTGCGGGACCGGCCTGATTACTTCTGCTGTTGTAGTGGCCAGGCTGGAAGAACTTTTCCGGGATGCCGGCATCTCGGCGGAGGTTCTCCAGGGTGGTGCTGCGGAGATTCCCCTGTACTGCAGCCAGGGCATCGACCTGATTGTGACCACCGTTGAACTGGGCAGGGATCTGCCGGTCCCCGTGGTGTCCGGGCTGGCGCTGCTGACCGGTGTGGGGGACGACGAAGTCGCCCGGCAGATCCTTGCGCTGCTTGGGACACAGCGGGCACACCTGGCAGAGCCGCCGGGGCCGTGGCATGATGAAAATGGATGAAGGTGAAGAAACCGCAGGGGGTGGATCCACGTGGAAAAGGCGGTACAGGTCGGTTCCACTCGGTTTGTGGTGAAGAAGGGCGACATCACCCAGGAACATGTTGATGCCGTGGTCAACGCAGCCAACAGCAGTCTCCTGGGCGGCGGCGGTGTGGACGGCGCGATCCACCGGGCCGGCGGGCCGGCGATTCTGGAGGAGTGCAAGGAAATCCGGCGACGGCAGGGAGGCTGTCCCACCGGTGAGGCGGTGATCACCACCGGCGGCAACCTGCCGGCCCGGTATGTGATCCATGCGGTGGGCCCCGTCTGGCAGGGAGGAGACCCGGCGGCACCGGAGGTTCGCCCGGAGGACGAACTCCTGGAGCGGGCGTACTGGAACAGCCTGCGGCTGACGGAGTCCCACGGCATCCGGACGATTGCGTTTCCCAGCATCAGCACCGGAGCCTACGGCTTTCCGATCCAGCGGGCATGCCGCATCGCTTTGCGGACCGTGAAGCGGTACGTGGAGGAGCATGATCACTTGCAGGAGGTTCGCTTCATCCTCTTTTCCGATAGGGACTACGCGGTATATGAGAAAGCGCTGCAAGAAGTAATCGGTGAATGACGGGTGCAGCTCCGCCCACTTGGGGCCTTTACAGGGTCCTGCGGCTAGGGTAAGATGACGCGTGGTAACGCGTTCAGCAAGCCGCGCGAGAGTGGCGGAACTGGCAGACGCGCAAGACTTAGGATCTTGTGCCGCAAGGCGTGTGGGTTCAAGTCCCACCTCTCGCACCACAGAATGGATGCGGGTTACAGGGTTCGGGCCCTGTAACCCGTTCTCTTTTTCTCCCTGCTTTGTAGCCACTGTGTAGCCACCGGAGCGCAAATGGAGTCGCCCTCAACTGGCGGCAGGGCGGGCAGGAGTCGCTCCCGTTTCCGTGCGAACTGCGGCAGCATGCCACTGTGGATGCGCACCCAACAACACATCCGTTCTACCTGGGTAAGGCCCAAGGTGGATGTGCGGACTACATGCCGTCTAATAGCGGCAGGCTGCTCTTGATCTTGTTCAGGACCAATTCTCCTTCAGGTATCGGACCCCTACGAGTAGTACCGGCTTCGAAAATGTCTAGTCACGAAACGATTATCCCAAGCGCCTTAGCGGCGCGTACTTCACCCACCGGGGCGGTTACGCCGGTACTCTCGGGTATGATCCTAGTATACAAACTGAGGGCAATACCATCCTCAATCTAGATAGGTCTATACTCGCTGATAGCATTACGCGTTATTTCCGAGACGGAATTATGGCGCTAGACTAAAGGTGGCAAGGTTCACGGAGTCAGGGGCTGCCGATCACGGGAAGAGTGAGAACGGGATGGATCGGAAGTGAACTAAGCCACCAGTTTCATGGTCACGGAAATCGTTACACCACGCGACATCATCGAACCAGGCATCAGCCGGAGTAATGGTCGATTCCCAAGCACTCATTTTCTACCCTCACGTGCGGCCGGTGCGGTCCGGTCGACATCATTTCGGAAGAAGGCGGTGAGAGCGGTTCTGTAGGACAGTTGCTTCCGGCAGCTGCCCTGGGTCCGTCGTCCGCCGGGAACCCGTGAGGGAACTCCCGGACATCCTGCATAAGGAAGGATGATCGCAGTGGTAGATCCAATCGTAACGCTACTAAGCCGTATCCAGTTTGCGCTGACTGTCGGCTTCCACTTCCTGTTCGTGCCGATGACCATCGGCATGGCGCTGTTCATCGCCATCCTGGAAACCCTGTATGTGCGCCGCGGTGACGAGAAGTACAAGACGCTGGCCAAGTTCTGGGGCAAGCTGTTCACCATCAACTTCGTGCTCGGCGTTGTCACCGGCGTGACCATGGAGTTCCAGTTCGGTACCAACTGGGCTGGCTACTCCGAGTTCATGGGTGACATCTTCGGTTCACCGCTGGCCGTCGAGGCCATGATGGCGTTCTTCCTGGAGTCCACCTTCCTGGGCATCTGGATCTTCGGTTGGAACAAGGTTTCCAAGAAGATGCACCTGTTTGCGGCCTGGATGGTGGCCATCGGTACGCACCTGTCCGCTGTCTGGATCATCGTGGCCAACGGCTTCATGCAGCACCCCGTGGGCTACGTCCTGCGGAACGGCCGGGCGGAGATGGAGAACTTCTGGGCTGTGCTGTTTAACCCGTACGCCTGGCATATGTACGTGCACACGATCATGGCCTGCTACTCCGTGGCTGGCTTCCTGGTTATGGGCATCGTTGCCTACCACCTGCTCCGCAAGCAGCATGTTGAACTCATGAAGACCAGCGCCCGGCTTGCTGTGGTGCTGATTCTCATCTCCACCCTCGGCAACGCGATCACCGGTCACTTCAACGGGCAGAACGTGGCCCTGCGGCAGCCTGAGAAGCTGGCGGCCATGGAGGCCCAGTGGGAGACTGAGCGCGGTGCCGGCTTCCCGCTGATCGCGATTCCGAACACAGCGGCTGAGAAGAACATCGAGCTGTTTAAGATTCCGGGCCTGACCAGCTTCTTGGCCTACAACGACTTCAACGCCGAAGTGAAGGGTCTGAAGGACATCCCGGTTGATGAGCGGCCGCCTGTCGCGCTCACCTTCTGGAGCTTCCGCATCATGATTCTGGTTGGCATCGTGATGCTGATCACTGCCATCTACGCGTACTATCTCGATCGGAAGGGCCGCCTGGAGCAGGCCACCGGGTTCCTCAAGTGGCTCCTCTGGTGCATTCCTCTGCCGTATATCTCCACGACCTTCGGTTGGGTCACGGCTGAGGTGGGTCGTCAGCCCTGGACGGTGTATAAGCTCATTACCACGGCTGACTCGGTATCGCCCATCTCCCGCGCTGACGTCGTGACCTCCCTGACGCTGTTTGCGGTTATCTACAGCCTCCTCGTGCTCCTCGACTACTACCTGATCGCACGGTTTGCCAAGGCAGGGCCGGTCGCGGCTGAGCGTCCTGAGGCCGTCGCCGCTGACTGACACACCCACCTTGAGAGGAGGCAGATTCGATGACGACTTACCAGTTGTTGCAAGTGATCTGGTTCGCCCTGTGGGGCTTGCTTTGGGCGATCTACTTCGGCCTTGACGGCTTTGACCTGGGCTCCGGCATGCTGGCCGGCCTGTCTCGGGATAAGCAGGAGCGGGACACCCTGATCGGCACGTTGGCTCCCATCTGGGACGGCAACGAGGTCTGGGTGATCACCGCCGGCGGCGTGACCTTCGCTGCGTTCCCGAAGCTCTACGCCGTCATGTTCAGCACCCTTTACCTGCCGCTGATCCTGATCCTGCTGGGTCTGGTTCTGCGGGCTGTGGCCATCGAGTTCTATCATCACATGGCGTACAACCCGGGTTGGCAGAACTTCTGGGCCAAGATTCTGAGCGTGGCCTCCCTGGTTGTGGCGCTCCTGTTCGGTGTAGCGTTCGGCAACATCTTTGCGGGCCTGCCCTTTGATGCGAGCGGCTGGAAGGGCAACGTGATCCTCAGCCTGCTGACTCCGTACGGCATCCTGACCGGGTTGCTGTTCGTCTCCGCCTTCGTGATGAACGGGTTCTCCTGGTTCGCTCACAAGGTCGCGGACGACGCCCTGCGTCAGAAGGCCATGGAGAACGCCAAGAAGATGTGGATCGTGACCCTGATCCTGGGCGTCCTCTTCTACGGCCTGATGCCGGTCATGACCCCGCTGATGCAGAACTACAAGGACCTGCCCGTGCTCTTCGTGGTGCCGCTGATCTCGGTGGCGATGCTGCTGCTGGCCCGCACCTCCATGGGCAAGGGCCGTCCGCTGGCCGCCATGATCTACGGCTCGTTGACCGTCTTCTTCGCCGTGATCACGGGCGTGATCGGCATGTTCCCGAACATGCTGCCGTCCAGGCTGGATCCGGATCTTAGCCTCACCGCTTTCAATGCCTCCAGCAGCCAGTACACCCTGACCTTCATGTTGATCGTCGTCCTGATCTTCCTGCCCTTCGTCCTGCTGTACCAGGGCTGGAACCTCAAGCTCTTCGGTCAGGGCAAGACCGGCAGCGAGGCAGGCCACTACTAATTCATCCGTGGGCGATCCCGGATACCCTCCCATACAGGAGAAAGACCAGGCCTCCGGGTCTGGTCTTTCTCTGTACCTGGGGACGGTTACCTTGCGCAGGGGTGAAGGAAGTCGTATAATCTTGGCGCGTCATGTTTGGCAAGTCTTTACTGTGGCCTGGGACGCGGTTTTTTGGTTTCACAGGACCGAACCTGGATACAGCCACGCAACGTCCTATAGTCGGACGACAGCGTTGCTGTATTCTATAGGGCCGTGCTATAATACCCTAGTTATTTCCGAGCCAACGGCTGAGGATCGGGTATGTGGCCGAACTCCTTCCAGGCCATATACTGATTTTCGAGGGGGAGAATAGATGAAAGCGACATGGGACAAGTTAGAGAAGAACTGGATGCAGTTTGAAGTGGAGGTCGATGCGGACCAGTTCAGCAAGGCCATCGACACAGCCTTTCGGACCCTGAATCGGCGGGTTACCCTGCCTGGTTTCCGCCGCGGGAAAGCGCCACGGGTTATCTTCGAGCGGTACTATGGTCGTGACACGCTGATCCAGGAGGCCCTTGAGCACCTTCTCCCCCGTGCTTACAGCGAGGCTGTGGCACAAGGCGGTGTCCGTCCCATCGACCAGCCCCAACTGGAAGTGGTGCAAGCGGAGGAAGGCAAGCCGCTGATCTTCAAAGGGAAGGTGGAAGTGCTGCCGGAAGTGACCCTCGGACGCACTTCGGGCCTGAACCTCGTCAAACCTTCAGCGGAAGTTCCGCCGGAGAAGGTGGAGGAGCAGATCCGCCTGCTGCAGGAGCGGATGGCGACACTGGTTACGGACGAGTCCGGCGAGGTAAAGCAGGGTTCCTTTGCCGTTATCGATTATGAAGGATTCATAAATGGCGAGCCCTTTGAAGGGGGCAAAGGGGAAAACTTTGTCCTGGAAATTGGCTCCGGCACCTTCGTCCCTGGTTTCGAGGAGCAACTTGTGGGCGCCAAGAGCGGCGAAACCCGGGAGATTACCGTCACGTTCCCGGAAAAGTACCACATCGAGCACCTGGCTGGGAAGGAAGCCACCTTCAAGGTGACCATCCGGGAAGTGAAGCGGAAGGAACTGCCGGAGCTGAACGACGAGTTCGCCAAGGAGGTCAGCCGCTTCGAAACGCTGGAGGAGCTGCGCAATGACATCCGGCAGCGTTTGGAGCAGGTGGCCCGCGAGAATGCCGAGCGGGAGTTTGAGAACCAGGTGATTGAGGCTGTTGCCGCTGAGGCGCAGGTGGACGTGCCCGAGACCCTGGTGCACCGGCAGATCCATGAGATGATCCGTGAGTTTGAGGAGTCCCTTGCCCGCCAGGGCTATTCCCTGGAGTTCTGGTCTCAGGCCACGGGCAAGACGACGGAAGATCTGCACCAGGAGTTTGAGGAGCCGGCCCGCAAGCGGGTGAAGGCCGAACTGGTGCTGGGTGCTGTGGCCCGCCAGGAAGGCATCACCGTTAGCGAGGCCGAGATCGACGCCGAACTGGATCAGCTCAAGGCCATCTACCCGGACCAGGAGAAGGAGATTGAACGCCTGCGGAAGAACTCCGCTTATCGGAGGCAACTGCAGGATTCGATCCTCATGCGGAAGACTGTCCGTCACCTGGTGGAGGCGAACACGGCGCCGCAGGGGTAATCCGCCCGGAATAGGCCGGGGGGAAGGGAGGTCAGACTATGAGCTACCTGGTACCGGTGGTCATTGAGCAGACCAATCGGGGTGAGCGGGCTTACGACATTTACAGCCGGCTCCTCAAGGACCGGATCATTTTCCTCGGCACTCCCATCGACGATCAGGTTGCCAACGTGGTCATCGCTCAGTTGCTCTTCCTGGAGAGCGATGATCCCGATAAGGAAATCAACCTCTACATCAACTCACCGGGCGGTTCGGTACAGGCCGGTCTTGGCATCTACGATGCCATGCAGCACATCCGGTGCCCGGTCAATACCACGGTAGTGGGGCTCGCTGCCTCTATGGGTGCGGTGCTGCTGGCCGGTGGCACCGGAAAGCGGTACGCATTGCCCAATGCCCGTATCATGATCCATCAGCCGCTGCTCAGCGGTGTAGGCGGGCAGGTAACCGACATCGAAATCACGGCGCGGGAGGCGCTGAAGATCAAGCGTCGGATGGCCGAAATCCTGGCCAAGCACACGGGCCAGTCCGTGGAGCGGATCCTCGAGGATACCGAGCGTGACCGGTGGATGTCGGCTGAAGAGGCCAAAGCCTACGGCTTGGTGGACGAGGTGGTGCACCCCAGGGAAAAGGCGAACAGGACCGCACGCTAACACGAAAGGGGTGGGGGAATGTTCAAGTTTACGGGTGAGGACAAGGGCCAGTTGAAGTGCTCCTTCTGCGGCAAGTATCAGGACCAGGTCAAACGGCTCGTGGCGGGTCCGGGTGTCTATATCTGCGACGAGTGCATCGAGCTGTGCAACGAGATCATCGAGGAGGAGCTGAACGACGAGGTCGACTTTGAACTGAAGGACGTTCCCAAGCCGGCCGAGATCAAGGCGATCCTCGATGAGTACGTCATCGGGCAGGAGCGGGCGAAGCGGATTCTGTCGGTGGCGGTCTACAACCACTACAAGCGGATCAACGCGGGCAACAAGATGGATGACGTGGAGCTGCAGAAGTCCAATATCCTCATGCTAGGCCCCACCGGTTCAGGCAAGACGCTTCTGGCCCAAACCCTCGCCAAGATTTTGAATGTCCCCTTTGCGATCGCAGACGCCACCTCCCTCACCGAAGCCGGTTATGTCGGCGAGGATGTGGAGAACATCCTCCTGAAGTTGATTCAGGCCGCGGACTACGACATCGAGAAGGCCGAGAAGGGCATCGTCTATATCGACGAGGTCGATAAGATTGCCCGGAAGTCGGAGAACCCCTCCATTACCCGGGACGTCTCCGGCGAAGGCGTGCAGCAAGCCCTGCTGAAGATCCTGGAGGGGACCATCGCTTCGGTGCCGCCTCAGGGCGGGCGGAAGCACCCCCATCAGGAATTCATCCAGATCAACACCTCCAACATCCTGTTCATCTGCGGCGGCGCGTTCGACGGGATCGAAAAGATCATCGCCAATCGCGTGGGCAAGCGGGGTATCGGCTTTGGTGCAGAGATCCGGTCCAAGAAGGACCAGAACGTGGGCGAACTGTTGAAGCAGATTATGCCGGAGGATCTCCTGAAATTTGGGCTGATCCCCGAGTTCATCGGCCGTCTGCCGGTGATTGTCACCCTGGACGCGCTGGACGAGGATGCCCTGGTGCGGATCTTGGTCGAGCCCAAGAACGCACTGGTCAAACAGTACCAGAAGCTGCTGCAGATGGATAACATCGACCTGGAATTTAAGGAAGACGCCATTCGGGAGATCGCCCGCCAGGCCCTGAAGCGGAACACGGGGGCCCGTGGCCTGCGGGCAATCATCGAGGACATCATGCTCGACGTGATGTACGAAGTGCCCTCCCGCTCTGACGTCTCCAAGTGTGTGATCACCCGGGATGTGGTGCTCAAGAAGGAAGAACCCCTCCTGGTCACCGTCGACCCCAAGTCCAGGCGGGTCAAGAAGGAAGAGACGGCCTGAGAGGGTTTGGTGAGCGAACCCCGTGGATCAGCATCCACGGGGTTTTCGTCTGCCGGTTCCCGGTGCAAGTTGCCAGCGGGGATCGGGGTGATCGACCAGCATCCCGCTTTTCGCTGGGAGGGATACTACCCCCACGAACAAGCAAGGCCAGGGCGGTGCCATGTGAACGCCCTGGCAGGAGGAGGAGCCGGATCATGACCTCCATGGGGGGTATCCTGACCGTTATCCAGGTGATCCTGGCATTGGTGATCGGCGTGTACTTCTGGAACCTGCTGCGGAACCAGCAGGGGAGCCGGAGCGCAGTGGAAAAGGAATCCCGCCGGGAGATGGAAAAGCTGCGCCAGCTCCGCTCCATCAGCCTCACCCGCCCCCTGGCGGAACTGACCCGTCCCACTTCCTTCGATGAGATCGTGGGGCAGGAAGAGGGGCTGAAGGCCCTGCGGGCGGCTCTGTGCGGTCCCAACCCGCAGCATGTGATCATCTATGGCATGCCGGGGGTGGGCAAGACCGCGGCGGCCCGCCTCGTCCTCGAAGAGTGCAAACGTCACCCCCTTTCGCCCTTTCGGCCGGATGCCCAGTTCGTGGAGGTGGATGCCACCACCGCCCGTTTTGACGAGCGCGGCATCGCGGACCCCCTGATCGGATCGGTCCATGATCCCATTTACCAGGGCGCCGGTCCGCTGGGCATCGCCGGGATTCCCCAGCCGAAGCCCGGTGCCGTCACCCGGGCCCACGGCGGCATTCTGTTCCTCGACGAGATCGGTGAACTGCATCCGATTCAGCTCAATAAACTGCTGAAGGTTCTCGAGGATCGGAAGGTCTATCTGGAGAGCGCCTACTACAACCCGGATGATCCCAACATCCCCGACCACATCAAGGATATCTTTGAAAACGGCCTCCCGGCGGACTTTCGGCTGGTGGGCGCCACCACCCGTGCGCCCCATGAGATCCCGCCGGCCATCCGCTCCCGCTGCATCGAGATCTATTTCCGGCCGCTTTTGCCCGACGAGGTGGCGGAGGTGGCGCGGCGGGCGGCGGAGAAAATCGGTTTGAAGATGGAACCGGGCGCCTTGGATGTGATTCGCCGCTACGCCGGCAACGGACGGGAAGCGGTGAACATCGTCCAGATCGCGGCCGGTCTGGTGCTGAGCAAGGGCGGGACCGTCATCCCCACCGAGGACGTGGAGTGGGTGGTCAGCACCGGCCAGTTCCAGCCGCGCGCGGATTGCCGGATTCCACCGGAGCCCACGGTGGGGCTGGCCAACGGGCTGGCGGTCACAGGACCCAACGTGGGGATCCTGCTGGAGATCGAGGCCGACGTGCGTCCCGCCCGCAAACCGCAGCAGGGCACGGTGGTGACCACCGGCGTGGTCGAAGAGGAAGAGATGGACGGCCCCGGCCGGACCATCCGGCGCAAGTCCACCGCCAAGGGTTCGGTGGAAAACGTCCTGACCGTGCTGCGCCGCTACCTGTCGGTGGATCTCCGGGATTATGATATTCATGTGAACTTCCCCGGCGGGGTGCCGGTGGACGGACCCAGCGCGGGGATCGCGATTGCCGCGGCCGTCTACAGCGCCTTCGTGAACAAGCCACTGGATAACCGGCTGGCTATGACCGGCGAGCTTTCGCTCCGGGGGCTGGTGAAGCCGGTGGGGGGCGTTGCCGCGAAAGTGGAGGCGGCCCGGCATGCGGGGTGTACCCGGGTGCTGATTCCCCGGGAGAACTGGCAGGAGCGGTTCCGGGAGTACCGGGATCTGGAGGTGATCCCGGTGACGCGGTTCGACGAGGTGCTGGAACTGGCTTTTCGGATCGCACCGGCGCCCCAGCCGGCCGCGGACAGCGCCACCGAGCCGGTCGCGGAGCCTGCTCCGGCAGTGGAAATTCCCGTAGTGCCGCAACCGGCTCCCACGGTTTCGCTGGTCGAGGGTCATCACTGACCCGAGGCAAAACCGAGGCTGTCCGAACCCCGTCGGAAGAATGGAACGTCATAAGATCATAAGATCACGATCAACTGGGATGCGGTGGATCGGCCCAGAATCAGGCAAGGGGATGTTCCAGCTACCAGAGAAAAAGCCAGAAACCAGGAGGTGACGCCGATGGCCAATGTGGGGAAGGGTAGAACGGTCGAATTGCCCCTCCTTCCGCTGCGGGGTCAGATCGTATTCCCTTCGATGATCGTCCCCCTGGAAGTCGGCCGGGAGAGATCGGTACGGGCCGTGGATCAAGCGATGCGGGAAAACAGGCGGATGATCCTCGCCATGCAGCGCGACGCGAAGGTGGATGAACCCGGCCCGGATGACATTTACTCCGTCGGCACCATTGTAGAAATCAAGCAAGTGGTGAAGGTTCCGGGCGGCACCCTCAAGGTGGTCTTTGAGGGGCTTGCCCGGGCCAGCATCCGTGAGTATATACCGGAACCTTCCTATTTCCGTGTGGTGGCAGTGGAGCATCCGGAAGACCAGACGCGGACGCCGGAAATCGAGGCCCTGATGCGGATGGTCATCAGCCAGTATGAGCGCTACATCAAGGCCTCCAAGAAGGTGCCCCCGGAGGCCCTGGTGACGGTCGTGCAGGTGGAGGAACCCGGGCGCCTGGCGGACACCATCATGCAGCACCTGGCCACCATCCGGATTGAGGACAAACAGTCGGTCCTGGAAACCTTTGACGTGGCCAAGCGGCTGGAGCGGGTCAGTGACATCCTGACCGCCGAAATGGAAGTACTGGAGCTGGAACGGAAGATCAACGTCCGCGTCCGCAAGCAGATGGAGAAGACCCAGCGGGAGTACTACCTGCGGGAGCAGATGAAGGCGATCCAGCGGGAACTGGGCGAGCGGGACGATCGGGTCGCCGAGGCCGAGGAGTTCCGGGAGAAGATCGAGAAGCTGGGGCTGCCTCCCGAAGCCAAGGAGAAGGCGCTGCGGGAGGTGGACCGGCTGGAGAAGATGCCGCCCATGGCAGCCGAGGCCGTGGTGGTCCGCAACTACCTGGAGTGGATCGTCTCGCTGCCCTGGTCCACGGTAACGCAGGACCGGCTGGACTTCCGGGAGGCGGAGGAGATCCTGGAGCGGGAGCACTACGGGCTCCGCAAGCCCAAGGACCGCATCCTGGAATATCTGGCGGTCCGTAAGCTGACGGACCGGATCAAGGGGCCGATCCTTTGCCTGGCGGGCCCGCCCGGCGTGGGTAAGACGTCCCTGGCCAAGTCCGTGGCCCACGCGCTGGGGCGGAAGTTTGTCCGCATCTCCCTGGGCGGCGTCCGCGACGAGGCGGAGATTCGGGGCCACCGGCGCACCTATGTGGGCGCTCTGCCCGGGCGGATCATTCAGGGCATGCGGCAGGCGGGCACCAAGAACCCGGTCTTCTTGCTGGATGAGATCGACAAGATGTCCTCGGACTTCCGGGGCGATCCCGCCTCGGCCTTGCTGGAAGTTCTCGATCCAGAGCAGAACTACGCTTTCTCGGACCACTACCTGGAGATTCCCTTCGATCTTTCGCAGGTGCTTTTCATCACCACGGCCAACGTGGTGTGGAACATCCCCCGTCCGCTCCTCGACCGGATGGAGCTGATCACCATCTCCGGGTACACCGAGGATGAAAAGGTGGAGATCGCCAAGCGGCACCTGCTGCCCAAGCAGCTCAAGGAAAACGGGCTCAACGAGCAGATCCTGGAAGTCTCCGACAACGTGATCCGCAGCATCGTCCGGGAGTACACCCGGGAGGCCGGCGTCCGGAACCTGGAACGGCAGATCGGCAACATCTGCCGCAAGGTGGCCCGGGAGATTGCCCGGGGCGATACCACCAGCGTGCGGGTGACGGTTCAGAACCTGCATCACTACCTGGGCGCCCCCCGTTACACCTGGGGCCGGCGGCCCAAGGAGGACCAGGTGGGCGTGGCCACGGGCCTGGCTTACACCGAGGTGGGTGGCGACGTCATGCCCATCGAGGTGACGGTGATGAAAGGCAAGGGCAATCTGCTGCTCACCGGGAAGCTGGGCGAAGTGATGCGGGAGTCGGCCCAGGCGGGTATTTCTTACATCCGTTCCCGGGCCGCGGAACTGGGGCTGCCGGAGGACTTCTACTCCGAGTATGACATCCACATCCACGCGCCGGAGGGAGCCGTGCCCAAGGAGGGGCCCTCGGCCGGCATCGCCATGGCGACGGCTGTGGTTTCAGCCCTGACCGGTCGTCCGGTGCGGGCCAACGTGGCCATGACCGGCGAGATCACCCTGCGGGGGCGGGTCCTGCCCATCGGCGGGGTGAAGGAGAAGATCCTGGGCGCCCATCGGGCGGGGATTACCGACATCATCCTCCCCAAGGAAAACGAGAAGGATTTGGAAGAGGTGCCCGGCAACGTCCGCAAGAAGCTAATGATCCACCTGGTGGAAGATATGGACGAGGTGCTGCGGATTGCCCTGTGCGATCCCAAGCCGGAGGAGACCGCCGTGGTGCCGCCTCCGCCCCCGGATGCGCTGAACTCGACGCAGCCGCAGCCGGGCGCCCTGGCGTGATCGCAAGGCGGCGCCAGATTGAGGAGCAGACCGGGAGGGTGCTGAGCAGGCGCCCTCCCTTTTCACTGACGGGATGGAGGCCGGAAGATGGGGCTGCATGCGGAATTCGTCATCAGTGCCATGTCCCCCCACCAGTTTCCGGAGGACGGACTGCCGGAGATCGCTCTGGTGGGGCGGTCCAACGTCGGCAAGTCCTCGCTGATCAACTGCCTCGTGCGGATGAACAAACTGGCCAAAACCTCCAACACCCCAGGGCGGACCCAGTCGCTGAACTTCTATCGGATCTGGCCGGAGGGGAAGCCTCGGTTCGGGGATTCCCGGCGCCCCCAGGGGAGCGATGCAGCGCTGCTGCGAGGCTCGGCCGCCGAGGCGGCCCGGGCCGCGGGGGCCTTCTATTTCGTGGATATGCCCGGGTACGGTTATGCCAAGGTTTCGGAAAGCCAGCGTCGCGCATGGCGGAAACTGATCGAACAGTACCTGCTGGAGAGGCGGGAGCTGTGCGCGGTGATCCAGATCGTGGACCTGCGCCACCCGCCCACCCAGGATGACATCACCATGTGGGAGTGGCTCCGGTACTACGGCAAGGTTCGTCTCTGCGTCGCCACCAAGGCCGACAAGGTCTCCAGGGGGCAGCGTCCGGTCCACGCCCGGGAGATCGCGGCCGGCCTTGGCCTGCGGGACGGCGGGGAGCCGGGGCCGGGTCCGTTCACGCCGGAACAGGAGCCGCTGCTGCTCTTTTCGGCAGAAGATGGGCTCGGACGGGACAAGCTCTGGTACTGGGTCCTGGGGGTTACCCGGCAGGCACGGGGACGGTAAAAAAGGCCTCCCGCTGCAGGGAGGCCTTTGCTGCTTACCTATTGATCCGGGTAAGCGGCCGCCCGGGGCTCCCGCTGCCAGACAGGCAGTTCGGCCAGGATCATGCCGAGCACCATGAGGGCCGCCCCCACGTATTCCCGGGGGGTGAGGGTTTCGCCCATCAGCAGGAACGAGAAGAGGGCGCCGAAGACCGGTTCAGCGCTGAAGATCAGGGCGGTGTGGGTCGGGGTGGTAAAAGGCTGCAGGACGTTTTGCAGCAGAAAGGCGGCGGCGGTGGCGAAGACACTGCAGATCAGCAAGGCGGGGATCACATGGGCAGGGCCGGACCACCAGTGCACTTCCGGGACCCCTGGCCCCAGGGAGCCGTGGGTCAGCAGGTGGCTGATTCCCGAAAGCAGGGCGGTGACGATCAGTTGAATGACCGCCAGGGCCACCGGGTCGTGGGGACCGGCAAAGCGTCCCACTGCCACCACGTGAAGCGCAAATCCGACGGCACACATCAGGACCAGCAGGTCCCCGTAGCTGAAGTGTAGGTCGCCGCCGCTCAGCGAAAGCAGCGCGAGGCCAACGGTGGCGGTCGTTACCCCCAGCCACGCTCCCAGCCCCGGTGGGCGGCGAAGCCAGAGGACGCTGAAGATGGGCACCAGAACCACGTTGAGCCCGGTGATGAAGCTGGCCTTGGTGCTGCTGGTGTAAGCCAGTCCGAAGGTTTGAAGGGCGTACGCAGCGTACAGGAAGAGCCCCACCAATCCGCCGGCCGCCCACGTGCGCCAGGAAGCCGCGGCCAGCCGCCGGCGGTACACAAGGGCGAGGAGGAGGGCTGCCGCGGTGAAGCGAGCGGCCAGAAACCAGTAGGTGGGTACGCCGCCCTGGCTCAGATCCGTGGCGTTTTTCACCACCGGAAAGGTTGCTCCCCATACGGCGGCCACGGACAGAAGCAGCGCGTCCGCCTGCCAGGGACGAAGGAATGCGTTTCGTGGCAAGATGGATCCCTCCGGGAGATCGCGGGTGTGTCTGATGCTGCATGAAGTCATCGTAGCAGATCCTTCCGTTCCGGGTCCACGGCCGTATGTGTCATGATCCCTGCTTCCTGCCACTGTGCCCTGATATTGCCGGAAGGAGCCGGTTGGCGGTCGTCGAAAGCATTGGGCCGGGAACGCACATACCGGGAAGAATGGAGCGAACGATGGACGCAACGGTTCACATGGTATCCTTTCACCCCGGCCAGCGCCGGAGGCGAACCGAGGTGCCGCCCGAGTTCTTGGCCGGCCGGCTGATCCGGCTCAGGCCGGTCACCGCATCGGACCTGGAGCTGCTGTTGGACTGGGACGCGGATCCGACCATTGTGGAAACGATGGGCCACAAGTTCGTCGACCGGTCTGCCGGCGAGTGGCTTTCCTCCCTTCGGACGCAGCGTGACTGCCTGGCCTGGATGGTGGAGGACGAGGAAGGGAAGACCGTCGGTGAATTGGAACTGGCCCACCTGGACTGGCGGGCCGGTTCTGCTGAACTGCGGGTCTGCATCGGTGACCGGCAGCGCCAAAACCGGGGCTACGGCACCGATGCAGTACGGACCGCGGTGCGCCTGGCTTTTGAAGGGTTGGGCCTCCGCCGCGTCTACCTGCGGGTCTACCTATTCAACACCCGAGCCATCCGGGTCTACGAACGGGTGGGCTTCCGGCGGACGGGGCTGCTGCGGCCCATTGCCCGTCGGAACGATCCGGCCCCGATCCTGCTCATGACCCTGACCCGGGCGGAGTGGGAGCGGACGCTGTATCGGGCCCAGCCCGGGGGCGATGGAGTGGGGACCGCCGCCCTGACGTTGACAAATGTCCACTGACTGCCTATCATGAACGTGTGCATGGAGATCGTGCCAATGGCGTCGACGCGGAGGAGTAGCCGTTACCCCGCCCACAGAGAGGGAGCCCATTGGGTGGAAGGGCCCTGGGAACGGGAACGGTGAAGTCGCCGCTGAGCTGCTTCCCTGAACGGCCTGTCCCTCAGGGGAAGCCGGGTCTGCCCGTTACCGCAGCAAGAGTGCCTCCGGCCTTGTCGGAGGAAGTAAGGTGGTACCGCGAGCCCCGGCTCGTCCTTATGGACGTTCCGGGGCTTTTCGTTTCGGCAGGATTTGGAGGAGGACGAACGATGGCAGCAGAGGAGCTAAAGACCATGGGCCGCGAGGAATTGCCCCCCCGCTATGACCCCAGCCTGGTGGAAGATCAGTACTACCGGTACTGGCTGGAGGGGAATTTCTTCTATGCCCCTCGGGTGCCGGGCAAGAAGCCCTATACCATTGTGATTCCGCCGCCCAACGTGACGGGGCAACTGCATCTGGGCCATGCGCTGAACAACACCATGATCGATATCATGATCCGCTGGAAGCGGATGCAGGGCTATCCCACCCTGTATCTGCCCGGTACCGACCATGCGGGCCTGGCCACCCAGATTCGGGTGGAGGAGGAGCTCCGCAAGACCGAAGGCCTCAGCCGGCATGACCTGGGCCGGGAGCGGTTCGTGGAGCGGGTCTGGGAGTGGCGGCGCCAGTACGGGAACCGCATCAACCAGCAGCTTCAGAAGCTGGGCGTCTCCACCGACTGGAGCCGGGAGCGCTTTACCATGGACGAGGGGCTTTCCCGGGCCGTGCGGGCCTTCTTCGTCCGGCTCTACAAGAAAGGGCTGATTTACCAGGGTACCCGGATCACCCACTGGTGTCCGCAGGACCAGACCGCCCTGTCGGACATCGAGGTGGATTATAAGGAACAGGACAGCCACCTCTGGTATTTCCGCTATCCTCTGGCGGACGGCTCGGGGTACATCGATGTGGCGACGACCCGACCGGAGACGATGCTGGGCGACACCGCGGTGGCGGTCAATCCGGAGGATGAGCGGTACCGCCACCTGGTGGGCAAGATGCTCCGGCACCCCGCCACGGGCCGGTTGATTCCGATCATCGCCGACGATTACGTGGAGAAGGACTTCGGTACCGGCTGCGTCAAGGTGACGCCGTTCCACGATCCCAACGACTACGAGATGGGGCTGCGCCATAACCTGGAGGCGATTCAGGTCATCGGCCTCAAGGGCGAGATGACCGAGGCCGCCGGCAAGTACGCCGGAATGGACCGCTACCAGTGCCGGAAGCAGATTGTGGCCGATGCGGAGGCGGAAGGCTGGCTGGTGAAGGTGGAGCCCCACCGGCATGCCGTGGGTTGCTGCGCCCGGTGCGGCACGGTGGTGGAACCACTGATCTCCCGCCAGTGGTACGTGAAGATGAAGCCCCTGGCCGAACCCGCAGCCCGGGCGGTGGCAGAGGGGAGGATCCGCATCGTTCCCGAGCGGTTCACCAAGGTCTACCTGCACTGGCTGGAGAACATCCAGGACTGGTGCATCTCCCGCCAGATCTGGTGGGGTCACCGGATTCCGGTCTGGTACTGTGACGACTGCGGTGGCCTGACGGTGGAGGAAGAGGATCCCACCTGCTGCAGCCACTGCGGCAGCCAGCGGATCCACCAGGACGAGGACGCCCTGGACACCTGGTTCTCCTCGGCCCTGTGGCCCTTCTCCACCCTGGGCTGGCCGGATCAGACGCCGGACCTGGAGTACTTCTATCCCACCGATGTGCTGATCACCGGCTACGACATCCTCTTCTTCTGGGTCGCCCGGATGATCTTCAGCGCCCTGGAACTGACCGGCAAGGAGCCCTTCCATACCGTGGTGCTTCACGGTCTGATCCGGGACAGCCAGGGCCGGAAGATGTCCAAGTCGCTGGGCAACGGCGTCGATCCGGAAGAGGTCATCGCAAAGTACGGCACCGACGCCCTCCGCTTTACCCTGGTGACCGGCAGCACTCCGGGCAACGACATCCGCTTCTCCTGGAACCGGGTGGAGAGCTCCCGGAATTTCGCCAACAAGCTGTGGAATGCCAGCCGGTTCGTCCTGATGAACCTGGGCGACTGGAAGCCCGAGGACGGCATCGGTACCACGGAACTGAATCTCACGGACCGCTGGATCCGGCACCGCTACAGCCAGACGGTCAGGGAAGTCAATCGCTTCCTGGAGGAGTTCCAGTACGGCGAGGCGGCCCGGGCCATCTACGACTTCATCTGGAGCGAGTTCTGCGACTGGTACATCGAACTGGTGAAGCCTCGCCTTTACAACCCGGCGGATCCCACCCGGCGGGCCGCCCAGGAGACCCTGGCTCTGGTGCTGGAGGGCATCGTGCGGCTGCTGCACCCGTTCATGCCGTTTATCACGGAAGCCATCTGGCAGCGGTTGCCCTACAAGACAGGGCCGGTGGAGATCGCGGATGAGATTGCCCGGCAGAGCGGCCAGACGGAGCTGAAACCCTCTATTGTCGTTACCCGGTATCCGGAGCCGGTGGCGGAGTGGGAGGATGAAGCGGCCGCGGCCCGGATGCAGCTGATCATCGACACCATCAAGACGCTCCGCTCCATTCGGGCCGAGTGGCGGCTGGGTGAACACACCCGGATCGACGCCATCCTGATGGCCACCAGCCCCGAGGCGCTCTCCATCCTGGAGGAGGGCCGGCCCTTCATCGAGACGCTGGCCAGGACGGCCAGCCTCACCATCCAGCCGGTGGCGGAGGAGAAGCCGGCCAACGCCGTCACGGGCGTCCTGGCGGGGGTGGAGATCTACGTCCCGGTGGGCCATCTCATCGATGTGCCCAAGGAACTGCAGCGCCTGGCCAAGGAACTGGCGGCCGTGGAGGAGGAGCTGACCAAGCTGCAGAAGAAGCTGTCGAACCCCGGCTTCCTGACCAAGGCCAATCCCGAGGTGGTGGAGAAGACCCGGGAGGAGGCCGCGGCGCTGGAGGAGAAGCGGGGAGCAATCACCGCCCGCATGGAAATGCTCAAGAAGATGTAGCACGACGACGCAGGAAAATGGGCGCCGCAAAGCTTGCTTTGCGGCGCCCGATGGATGCATGGGGAAGGCGAATCGGTCCATGACGTACGAAGAGGCCCGGGCCTATCTGCGGAGCCTGCGCCGGTTCGGCATCAAGCCGGGGCTGGAGCGGACCCGGGAACTGCTCCGGCGGCTGGGCCATCCGGAGCGGCGGGTAGGCCGGGTGATTCACATCACCGGCACCAGCGGCAAGGGCTCTGTGGCCGCCATGGTGGAGGCGGGGCTCCGGGCGGCGGGATACCGGGTGGGGCTTTACACCTCCCCCGCCCTGCAGCGGTTTACCGAGCGGATGCAGGTGGACCGGCGGGAGATTGCCCGGGAAGAGGTGGCCGCACTGATTGCCACGGTGCGCCGGCAGGTGGAGGCCATGGTATCGGAGGGCTGGGAACAGCCTACCGAGTTTGAAGTGATCACCGCGGCGGCCTTTCAGTATTTTGCCCGGCAGCAGGTGGACTGGCTGGTCCTGGAGGTGGGGCTGGGCGGCCGGTACGACGCCACCAACGTCGTGCCCTACCCGGCGATCACCTGCATCACCAACATCGGGCTGGACCACACCCAGTGGCTGGGCAGCACCCATGAGGAGATTGCCCGGGACAAGGCCGGCATCATCAAGCCGGGGGTGCCCTGCGTGACCGGCACCGATCACCCCGGCGCCCTGGCGGTGATCCGGGAGATTGCGCTGTCGCAGGAGGCGCCGCTGGTGGAGGTGACGCCGGAGGACTGGCGGGTCGTTTCCTTCGGGCTGGATGGCCAGGTGCTGGATCTGCTGGGCGCCCGGGGCTGGTACCGGGGGCTGCGGCTGCCCCTGTTGGGGGAACATCAGGCGGCCAACGCCGCGGTGGCCCTGCGGGTCCTGGAGCTGGCCGGGGTTCCGGCGGAAGCGATCCGCCAAGGGCTGGCCGAGGTGGTGTGGCCCGGGCGGATGGAACTGGTCTTTACGGCCGCAGGGGTGCCCGTGCTGCTGGATGCAGCCCACAACCCCGCCAAGTGCGGCGCCCTGGCTGCTGCTGTCCGCCGGTACTTTCCGGGCCGCCGGGTCCTGCTGGTGCTGGGGGTGCTGGCGGACAAGGAGGTCCCCGGGATGCTCCAGCCCCTGCTGGATCTGGCGGCGCAGGTCTGGGTGGCCGCGCCGGAGAGCCCCCGGGCCCTGCCGGCCCCAGAATTGCAGGGCCTGTGCCGGTCTTTTGGGTGCGAGGCCGTGGCCATGCCCTCGGTGGTGGACGCCCTGGAGGCCGCCCTGGCGGCGGCCGGGCCGGGTGACCTGGTGCTGGTTACCGGCTCCTTTTACACCGTGAGGCCAGCCAGGCGGTACATGCACCCCGGACAAGACGCATAACGGAAACCCTGTCCGCATAGGGTGGTGTGGAAAAACCCGCTAGGGCGGAACGGACCCTGCCCGGGCGGATGGCCGGGCCAGGTGCGTGCCGTCCCACCGGCGGGGTATACCACCCTAGAGCGGGAGGGAACGAGATGCATCGTTTCGGACGGACAGCGAAACAGAAAATGACCGACCGGTGGGGCGGCGGCGGTTTCATTCTTGCCACCATCCTGGCACTGGTTGGGGCCTGGTATCTGGGCGGATATCTCAGCACCCTGGGC
The DNA here is from genome assembly GCA_036562385.1 of Symbiobacteriaceae bacterium. Classification (GTDB taxonomy): domain Bacteria; phylum Bacillota; class Sulfobacillia; order Symbiobacteriales; family Symbiobacteriaceae; genus DATCKG01. The sequence continues at coordinate 49,790 of DATCKG010000071.1, read as the reverse complement.
GATACCCCCGTTTCCGACGTGGTGCCCCCCGGCAACAACCTGGTGGCCCAGCCCAAGGCCGGCAGCCTGGAAACCATCTCGGAGCCGCATGATTTCCAGCTGCATTTCGTACAGGTGGGTGCGTTCCGATCCGCGGCAGGCGCCCGGTCCCTGGTAGCCAACCTGAGCGACAGCAACTATCCCGTGATGGTCGCTCCCCGCAACGAGTCCGGCCTGATCCGGGTGCTGGCCGGCCCCTTTACCAGCGCTGAGGCGGCGGAGCAGGCCCGTCAGGAGCTGTCCCAGCACCTGGGAGAGACCTATGCGGTGGAAATCGCCGTGGTACATGACCCCGAGGCAATTCCGGTCATTGCCGGCGCCGGGGAGGACGTCCGCAAGGGGCTCGACCTGGTGAACGCCTACCTTTACGATGTGGCTGTCTGGCTTGAAAGCGGCTCCCACAGCGTTTCCGGGGTCAACACCATCGCAGGGTTGGGGGAGAAGCTGGGCGAGTACGTCGCCGCCTTGAAGGAGCAAAGCGACGCCAAGGTGCAGGAGTTCGTCAAACTGGCTGAGGCCGTCCAGGCCAACGCTCAGGCCTTTGAGACCGCCGCCGGCGATCCCACCAGCGAGGAGTATCAGGCAGCCCTTGACGGGTACGCCGCCCTTCTGGAGCAGTACCGCTCCTTCTATAACATGCCGTAGCGACTCTCCGGCCGCCCTGGCAGGGCGGCCGCCTTCTGTGGGTCCCAGCGATTGGAAGATATTGCCAGGAAGCCCGGCGGTCTGCTATTCTAACGGCGGAAGCAGACAGCACCGACAGGATTTCGTGCCGCGGGCCCCGAAACCATGGGGAGTCTTGACGGTTGGAAACGATCCGTCCCACAGCAACCGAGACAGGAGGCATTCCCGGTGCGTCGCGGCTGGCTGGTCGCTTTGTGGGCTGTGGTCGGAACCATCGTGGGCCAGTTGGTGGGCACGGCCCTGGCTCCACAGGTTCCGATGCTGGAGAAATCCTTGAGTCTGGGGTTCGACCCCACCCAGGTAAACCTGGGCTTCATGCTGATTACCCTGGGTATACAGCTGAAGCTTTCCCTGGCCGGAGCCCTGGGCCTGGTGGTGGCCCTGTGGCTAGCTCTGCGCAATTCATAGTTCCGGTTCGAGGTGATGTGCTTGCAGATCATCCTGGCTTCTGGATCGCCCCGCCGTCGGGAACTGCTCCACCAGTTGGGTCTGGATTTTGTCGTGATACCCAGTCAATACGATGAACACAGCCATCCGCCGCTCCCGCCGGCCCCGCTGGCCGAGCATCTGGCTCTTTCCAAAGCCCGGGAGGTAGCTGCCCGTTATCCCGATGCCCTGGTGATTGGCGCCGATACCATCGTGGTCTTGGACGGGGAGGTCCTGGGCAAACCGCGGGATCGGGAGGAAGCGGTGGCCATGCTCCGGCGGCTTTCGGGCAGGGAGCATGAGGTGATCACCGGCGTGGCAGTCCTGCAGGGGGACCGCCGCCGGGTGGAGCACGAGGTGACGAAGGTGCGCTTCCGTCCGCTGGACGAGGGGCAGATCCGGCGCTACGTGGCCACCGGCGAGCCGATGGACAAGGCCGGCGCCTATGGGATTCAGGGGCGGGCCGCGGCGATGATCGAGTCGATTTGTGGCGATTACTTCAACGTGGTCGGGCTTCCCCTCAGCCGCATCGCGCAGATGCTCTCCCATTTCGGTGTAGAAGTCCTCTAGGGAAGCCCCCGGAAAGGGGCAGAGGGATGAGCGTTCCACTTAAGGCGCTTCCCCGGGAGGAACGGCCCCGGGAGCGGCTCCTTCGGCTGGGCCCTGAGGCGTTGACCGATGCCGAGTTGCTGGCGATCTTACTGGGAACTGGTACAAAGGGACGATCCGTCCTTGAATTGGCCTATCAACTGTTGCATCATTGTGAGTCGAAGGATCCACAGAACCGCCTGCGCGCGCTTCTTCAGCTTCGGGCTTCGGAACTGAAGGAGGCGATTCCGGGCATTGGGGTGGCCAAGCTGTGCCAGATTCTCGCGGCCTTGCACCTGGGGCTGCGGGCTGGCAGCGGGCCTCTGCCAGAACGGGTGGAACTGTCCAATCCCCGGGCGGTTTACCAGTATCTGGCCCCGCGCATGAGCCATCTGGAACATGAACAGTTTGTGGTTATCCTCTTGAACGCCAAGAATCAGGTGATCGATATCGAATCCATTTCAGCGGGTACCTTAACGGCTTCGCTGGTTCACCCCAGAGAGGTTTTTAAATCGGCAATACGGCGCAGTGCGTATGCCATTATCCTGGCCCATAACCATCCCAGTGGGGATCCGTCGCCGAGCCACGAGGATCGGGTTGTCACGGAGCGACTCATCTCAGCTGGCAGGATTTTGGGTATCGAGGTCTTGGATCACCTGGTCGTCGGCGACGGCCGGTATGTTAGTTTTCGGGAACGCGGGCTAGTGAAGTGGACCTAGACCAGCTGCTGCCAGTGGAAAGGGGATCTGGGTGGTGTCGTTCATGCAGATGTTTGCACGAGACATGGGAATTGACCTTGGTACAGCCAATACGCTGGTGTATGTCAAGGGACGCGGCATTGTGATTCAAGAGCCGTCTGTTGTAGCCGTGGACCGGGACCGCAAGGAACCGCTGGCTGTCGGTTCAGAGGCAAAGCAGATGCTGGGCCGCACCCCGGGCAACATCATAGCCATTCGGCCGCTGAAGGATGGCGTCATCGCCGACTTTGACATCACCCAGACGATGTTGAAGTACTTCCTGCAGAAGGCATCTCCCCGACGGGCGCCCTTCCGCCCCCGGGTGGTGATCGGCATTCCGTCGGGTGTCACCGGCGTGGAGCGGCGGGCGGTGCAGGATGCCGCCCTGCAGGCGGGCGCCCGGGAAGCCTATGTGATCGAAGAGCCGATGGCTGCGGCCATCGGCGCGGGGCTGCCGGTGGCGGAGCCCACGGGCAGCATGGTGGTGGATATCGGTGGCGGTACCACTGAGGTGGCCATCATTTCCTTGGGTGGATTGGTCACCGCGAAGTCGATCCGGGTGGCCGGCGACGAGCTGGATGAGGCCATCGTCCAGTACGTCAAGCGCACCTACAACCTGCTGATCGGCGAGCGCACCGGCGAAGAAGTGAAGATGACCATCGGCTCCGCCTATCCCGTGGGGCCGGAAGAGTCCATGGAGATCCGGGGCCGTGACCTGGTCACCGGTCTGCCTCGGACCCTGCGGGTGACCTCCGAAGAAATTCGCAAGGCGATGGCGGAGCCCATCGGTGCGATTCTCGAGGCCATCAAGATCACCCTGGAGAACACGCCGCCGGAACTGGCGGCGGACATCATGGACCGGGGCATTGTCCTCACCGGCGGCGGCGCCCTGCTGAAGGGCCTGGATGTGCTGATCGCCAAGGAGACGGGCATGCCAGTCCATGTGGCGGACGACCCCCTGCTCTGCGTGGTCAGGGGTACGGGCAAGTGCTTGGAGGACATCGATACCCTAAGGCGGGTGGCAAGGCGGTCGTAGTGAACCTCCGCCGCGGTACCGATGAGAAACAACAGACAGTTACGCGGTCTGGGCGCTGCGTTGGTGGCGTTGATCATCATCTTCGGTCTGATGACCGTCACCGCCCAGGGACGAGCAGAGGTTACGGTTCTGGAAAAGGCTCTGGCTACAGTCCTTTATCCTTTGCAGGTCGCTACGGACTGGGCAGCGGGTAAGGTGCGGGGCGTGGCCGGAGGAGTACGGGAACTGATACACCTGCGGGAGGAAAACGCCCGGCTCCAGGAGAAGGCCCGGGAGGCGGAGCAGCTGGCTGCCCGCATCGAGCTGTTGGAGCGGGAAAACCAGCAGCTTCGCCGCGAACTGGGGATGAAGGAGCGCTCCCAATATCCGCTGCTGACGGCTGAAGTGATCAGCCGGTCGCCTGACAACTGGTACCGTACCATCACCATCAACCGGGGCAGCCGGGATGGTGTGCAGCCCAACATGGCCGTGATCAACTGGCAGGGGCTGGTCGGGAAAGTCAGCCACACCACGCCGTTTACGGCCCAGGTGCAGTTGGTGGTGGATGCGGGTTTTGGACAGGGCGGTTTCGGCGCGGGAGCCAAACTGCCCTCCGGCGAATTGGGCGTGATTGAAACCGTTCAGGGCGGATTTGTACGGATGAAATTTTTCTCCACCAATCCGGCTGTGACGGTGGGCCAGCCGGTCTTCACCTCCGGCCAGGGTGTCATACCGCCCGATCTGTTGATCGGCTATGTGGACAGTCTGGGAGAGGGGAGCTCGACCTTCAACCAGTACGTCAACATACGGCCGGCGGTGGATTTCAATAAGCTAGACGTCGTTCAGGTGGTTCTTCATCCCACCACCGCGGCAGCCGGAGGGGAGGAGACCCCGTGAGGTACTGGGGACTGACCGCCATCGTGGTTGTCAGCTACCTGCTGCAGTCGGTCGTCGCCGCCCATCTGTCCATCGGGCAGGTGGCACCGGATTTCATCCTGGTGGTGGTGGTCTGTTACGGGCTCCTCTTCGGTTGGGAGGTGGGGCTGGGCGCCGGTGTGGTGGGCGGTCTGCTGGTGGACCTGACCACCGGCCGGTTCATTGGCCTGCACGTACTCTCCCTGGGATTGGTGGGGCTGGCTGTTGGTCAACTGGAGGACAAGGTGTTTAAGGATAACTATTTGATGGCCCCGGTGGCCGGGTTTGCCGGATCGATTCTCAACCAGGCGGTGCAGCTGATCTGCCAGCTCCTGTATGGTTGGGAAGTTCCGGCAAGGGTGCTTCGGTCCACTGTGCTGCCGGCAGCGGTCTACGCGATGGTGCTGACGCTGATTGTGTATCGTCAGCTATATCGGTATTACCTGTACCTGAAACCAGATCCCCGGGGTACGATTGAACTGCGTCGACGCTAGTCGCGGCGGGCCTGAAGGGCCCGCTTTTCCATACTCGGCCAGCCGGTTTCCGGTTGCCAGGAACCGGCGGCTGAGGCGACATTATTTGTAAATCGAAGCAGGAGTTGCAGGAATGCCAGGAGAATTACTCCCAGAGGATCTCGACACCGGTTGCAGGGTCGTGAAACAGCCAATGCGCCAAGATATCGTGATTCGCGGAACGACTCGTTCAGGCCTCGTCATTCTCCTCCCGGATGATCTCGATTTTGGCTACTTGTGCCGGCGGCTTCGGGAGAAGCTGTCCCGGTCCAAGCGGTTTTTTGAGGGAGCCGAGGTGACCGTGCAGACCGGGCAGCGCCACCTTTCCGAGGCGGACCGGGCGGCCATCGCTGCCATCCTGGGAGAATCCAACATGTCCCTCCGCAAGATTGCCGAAGGAGGCGATCCTGTGGCCGAGGCACAAGCCGCCCTCAAGGCCGCCGGTCAGCATTCCCGGCCCGGCGGCTCCTCTGCGATTCCATTTCTTGCCGAATCGCAGACCGCTCTGGTGGTCACCCGAACGCTCCGGTCCGGGCAAAGTGTCCGGCACGATGGGGATGTAATCGTCCTGGGTGACGTCAATCCTGGCGCAGAGGTTGTAGCCAGTGGCCACATCGTGGTGATGGGCGCCTTGCGGGGGGTGGCCCACGCAGGGTGCACCGGCAACGAATCGGCGATTGTGGCTGCGGTGAAACTGCGGCCCACGCAACTGCGTATTGCCCACGTCATCGGTAGGGCGCCGGACGAACAGGAGGACCTGAAGCCTGTCCCGGAAGTGGCCAGGGTCCGCGACGGGATGATTGTGGTGGAATCACCGACGGAAGCCAAGCGATAGTCGGAGGCGCCTGAAGCGGGGGGCGCGAAGGAGGAACGCGAATGGGACAGGTCATCGTTGTGACCTCCGGGAAGGGTGGCGTCGGCAAGACGACCACCGTTGCCAACCTGGGTACTGCGCTGGCCCAACTGGGCAATAAGGTCGTCCTGGTGGACGCCGATATCGGGCTTCGCAACCTGGACGTGGTGATGGGCCTGGAGAACCGCATTGTCTACGATCTCGTAGACGTGGTGGAAGGGCATGCCAAGCTCAAGCATGCCCTCATCAAGGACAAGCGGATTGACTCCCTTTACTTGTTGGCCGCCGCCCAGACCCGGGAGAAGCGCGATGTCACACCCCGACAGATGAGCGATCTGACGGACCAGCTGGCTCGCGAGTTCGACTATGTCCTGGTGGACTGTCCGGCCGGCATTGAGGATGGCTTCAAGAACGCCATCGCCGGCGCCCAGAAGGCCATCATCGTGGCCAACCCGGAAGTGGCCTCTGTCCGAGACGCCGACCGGGTTATCGGGCTGTGGGACGCCAGCCGCGGCGAAGAAAAGTATCCCGCCATGCTGATTGTCAACCGGGTGCGGCCCAAGATGGTGGCCCGGGGCGACATGCTGGAGATCGATGACATGCTGGAAATGCTGGCTATCGACTTGCTCGGCGTGGTGCCGGAGGACGAGCAGATCATCGTTTCCACCAATCGCGGCGAGCCCGTGGTCTATCACCCGGATAGCAAAGCGGGGAAGGCTTTCCACAACATCGCCAGGCGCCTGATGGGCGAGGAAGTCCCCATCATGCATCTGGAGGCTGAGGATAGCCTCTGGACCAAGTTCAAGCGCATCGTCGGCCTTGGCCGGAGCTAGGGAAGGGGGGACACGGCGTGCTGGAGCTCATCGCGAAGGTCTTTGGACGGGAATCCTCCAGCGCAGATATTGCCAAGGAGCGGCTGCGGCTGGTACTGGTGCACGACCGGACGAATGTCTCTCCCCAGTTCCTTGAGGCGCTCAAGGAAGAGCTGATCGCGGTCATCTCGCGCTACATGGAGATCGAAGAGGAGTCTATGGACGTCACGCTCCAGAGTGGTGAACATCAGGTGGCCCTGGTGGCAAATATCCCGATCCGGCGGATGAAGCGAGCGGTCGTGGGGATCGGGCGGTAAATGGCTGTTGGGAACACAGAAACCACCGGCATTGCCGGTGGTTTCTTTTGCGCGTTTTGGCCCGTTGGATCGTTCCGTCGTGTATAATGTATGAGCGCCTGTGAACATGCCGGACCAAGATATACGCCTACGAAAAGGGGTTTGGCCATGAACCTGGATGCTCGTATGCTCCGGCATCTGGACAAGCTCCTGATTCTTGTCATGGGATGCCTGGTAGCCCTGGGGCTGGTGATCGTTGCCAGCGCTGCCCAGGGGTTTGCGGGACCTGAGCAGGCCCGCGTGTTTGTGACCAAGCAGGCCATCGCAGCCGTCATCGGACTGGCCCTGATGGTGGTGGTGCTGCTGTTTGACTATGAGGACCTGGGGCGCATGGCGTGGCCGATTTACGGACTGAATGTGGCCCTGCTGACCGCAGTGCTGGTGGTGGGCAAGATCAGCAACGGCGCCCAGAGCTGGATCGGCATCGGACCCTTGCAGATCCAGCCTTCCGAGCTGGGAAAGCTGATGCTGATCATCACCCTGGGCTATCAGCTCAGCCAAATGGAGAGGCTGCAGACCATCTGGGACCTGATCCCGGTGGGGCTGCATGTCCTGCCGCTGCTGATCCTGCTGATGCTGCAGCCGGACCTGGGAACAGCCCTGGTGTTCGTCGCCATTACCATCGCCATGGTCTACATGGCGGGGTTCCCCGGACCCAAGATGGCCTTGCTGGTGGGCACTCCCATCGCCCTGCTGGGTGGATGGTTGTATGCCCACATGCACTACGGCGTCTCCATGTGGCCCCTGCAGGAGCACCAGGTGAAGCGGTTGGAAGTGTTCATCGACCCGTCCCAGGATCCTCTGGGAGCCGGGTACCATGTGCTGCAGTCCAAGATCTCCATCGGATCCGGAGGGCTCTTCGGCCGGGGGCTTTTCCATGGCACCCAGAACCAGCTGGGCTTTCTGCCGTATCAGCACACTGACTTCATCTATTCGGTGATCGGTGAGGAATTGGGCTTCATCGGTGGAGCCGTGGTGCTGGTCCTCTTCGTGCTGATGCTCAACCGGATCATGGCCATCGCGGGGTCGGCCAAGGACATGTACGGCTGCCTCCTCGCCACCGGCGTGGCCGCCATGATCGGTTTCCACGTGGTGGAGAATATTGGCATGACCCTGGGGGTGTTGCCCGTCACCGGCATTCCGCTGCCTTTCATCTCCTATGGCGGTTCGGCCCTGATGACCAACATTGCCGCCATCGGACTGGTGCTGAACGTCGGCATGCGAAGGCAGAAAATCAACTTCTGAGGGGTGTGTTCAGGACCTGATCTCTTCCACCGTCACCAGATACTCGACGGCGCCGATGCGTATCCGCAAGGTGCGCCGGCTCGTTACCGGCACGGCCATTTCCTGGCCGTGCTGTTCTTGTGTCCGGACCTCCGGCTGGACCTCCGGGATCCGGAGCACAGGCGGCTGGGTCTGACGCTGGAGAATGTCCCGCTGGAGGAACCGGCGGATCTGCCCGAGCTTTCGCCGCTCTGCCCAGGCGATGCTGTGGGCCTCCGCCAGGTCCACCTCCTGAAACCGCAAGCGGTCGCCCGGCCGGAGCTGGGCAGCCCGGGCCAGGTCGGGATAGACGGCCGTGGCGATTTTGGTGTACCCGCCCACCGTCTGCCGGTTGCCCAACAGGAGGATCGGCTGGCCGCTGGCCGGAACCTGGACGCTTCCCGGCGGAATCGGTTCGGAAATGATGTCCGCCCGGCCGGCATGGGTCACCGCGGGGCCCTCCAGCCGCAGTCCCTGACGGTTGGACTGGGGCCGGACGGTGTAAGGACCCTCCAGGAAAGCGGCCTGCCCCTCCGGGGTAAACGCATCCCACTGGGGCCCCCGGGTCACCCGGATGGTCACCGCTTCCCCGTAGGCCGGGATGGCGTCAGCGGGCAGCGTCCGGCCGGCCAGATCCGCCGGCGGGTGCAGCGGCAGGCCCACCGGCAGCCAATCGCCTGCTTGCACCGGGCGGCCCAGGGGGCCGATTCCGCCGAACAGGTCCTCCGACAGGCTGCCCAGCACCGGGGGCAGATCGATGCCTCCCGCCACGCACAGGTATGTCCGGCAGCCCGCCCGGGTGGAACCCAGCCGCAGCCTGTCCCCGGGCCCCGCCAGCAGGGTCGTCCAGGCGGGTACCGCCACCGGCGAGGCCCCGGAGGCGGGCACCAGTTCCGCCTCGATGGGCGCGCCGGCCAGGCAGAAGGCCACGGCGCCGGTAAACTCCACCTCCGGTCCCGTCAGGGTGATCTCCAGGGCGGCGCTCCGGGCCCGGTTGCCCAGAAGCCAGTTGCCCACCATCAGGGACCAGAAGTCGGCGGCGCCGGCCACCGGAACGCCCAGGGCCTGATATCCCCGACGCCCCAGGTCCTGGACAGTGGTCAGCAGGCCGGGGGACAGGATCCTGAGGCCCGCCCGCCCCTCGACAAAGGCAGGCCGGGAGGGTTCCACCGGTTGGCGAGCGGCCTCCAGGGCCGCGTACTCCTCCGCGGAAATGGGCCGGAAGCGCACCCGGTCCCCGGGGGCCAGCAGGGCCGGGGGATTGCGCCGCGGGTCAAAAAGCTGCAGGGGCGTGCGGCCGATGATGCGCCAGCCGCCGGGGGAGGAAGAGGGGTAGATACCGGTCTGGGAACCGCCGATGCCCACGCTGCCCGCCGGGATCTTGATGCGGGGTTCGGCCAGCCGCGGGGTGCTGAGGCTCGGATCCACCTCGCCCAGATACGGGAAACCCGGACTGAACCCCACGCAGTAGACGGGGTACAGGGGCGCTGCATGGCGGGCCACCACCTCTTCCGGGGAAAGGCCCGCATGGGCGGCCACATCCGGAAGGTCCGGCCCGTACTCGCCACCGTAGCAGACAGGGATCTCCACGATGCGGGGTTCGGGCTCCGGGGCTTCCCCTTCCGCACATTCCCGGATGAGCGCTTCCACCTGGTCCTGGCGCACCCGGATGGGGTCGTATTCCACCAGCAGGCAGTGGTAGCCCGGGGTCACCTCCATCACCGCCGGATGCCGGACCTCCCGGAGCATCCGGGCCAGCCGGTGAACCCGGCGGTTGACGTCTTCGGCGATACGGTCGCCGCAGTAGACCAGAAGGGAGCGGTCGCCACAGGGGACAAACCGGAGGGTATCTGGCATGCTCATCAACTCCGGAAAATCAGAATCGATAGCGGATTCACCCTGAATCGCCGTGGCTCCTGCCGGGCGCCGCACGTTTTGCCGGGTCAGTGCCGGGCCAGATAGGAAAGGCCCTCCTCCAGGGGGGTGAGGCGGATCGGAAAATCCCGCAAGAGGGGACCGATGTCCACCGGCTCGTCCATCAGGATGAAGTCCACCGCCCTGGGCGTAAGCGGCGGGTTGGGCAGCAGGCTGAGCACCGCGGCCGCCGCCTTGACCAGGGGCACGGGACCGTGAAGCAGGGGCCGGCGCAGGCCCATCACCTTCAGCATGGTCTGCAGGATCTCATTCATGGTGAGGGCCTCCGGGCCGCCCACGTCGTAGATCTTGTTTTCCGCCTGGGGTGCGTCCACGCTGAGGGCCACCACCTGTGCCAGATCGGTGACCAGTACCGGCTGGACCCGGATCCGGCCGTCGCCGATCACCGGGACAAAGGGCAGGTGGCGGGCAAAGGCCGCAAACCGGTTCAGGCTCCGGTCCTCGGGACCGTATACCCAGGAGGGCCGGAAAATGGTGTAGGTCATTCCGCTTTCCCGTATGGCCTTCTCAGCCTTCAGCTTGGCCTGGAACCAGGGCTCGGTCCGGCCCTCCCGGGTTCCCGCCCCGCTCAGGTACACGAAACGGCGAACGCCCGCGGCACGGGCCGCCTCCACCTGGCGAACGGTGCCTTCCCCGTCGATGGCGAGGTAGGTATACCCCTTCCGGGGGTTCTCTACCGGGTGGTTGGGAAACTGCACCGCGCTGACCACTACCTCCACACCAGCCATCGCTTCCCGCAGGGTCTCGGGCTGGCGTACGTCGCCGGGGCGGACCTCCACGCCTTCCGGCACCACCTGGGCAGCCCGGCGGGGATCCCGGCTCATGACGGCCACCCGATGTCCCCGCGCCACAAGACTCCGTACGATGTGCCTGCCGATAAAGCCTGTGCCACCTGCCACCAGTACCGAAGCCATCTTGCGTCCCTCCTGTGTGAATCCAAACCACCCGCCGGCTGCACCGGCGGATATGGACAAGGAGCCCCTCGGGCCGGCGGTGCCGCCGGCCTCGGGGGGCTCTACATCGCCGAACTCAGGGCGCCGTCGAATGGGGGCGCTGCCGTCCTGCTGCCAGGCGCCAAAGCAGCAAAGCCGCGCCCACCAGGATCAGCGCCACAGCCATCACCTGGGCCACCCGCAGGCCGAAGATGAAGGTGCTGTCCTGCCGGATCGATTCGATGAAGAACCGGCCCACGTTGTAAAGGATCAGGTACAGGCAGAAGACCACCCCGGACGGGGGACGGCGCTGCTGCACCCAATAAAGCACCCCAAACACGGCCAGGTTCCAGAGGCTTTCGTACAGGAACGTCGGATGCATCACTGTGCCGTGGATGGTCATTCCCTCCCGGAGCCATCCGGGCATCCGATCCACCAGCCAGGCAGGGGCCGGGTCGCCGTAGGCCTCCTGGTTGAAGAAGTTTCCCCAGCGGCCGATGGCCTGGGCCAGGATCAGGCCCGGGGACGCCATGTCTGCCCACAGCCAGAAAGGCTGCCGCCGGTACCAGGCAAAGATGGCCCCGACCAGGAGGGCGCCCAGCACGCCTCCGTGGATGGCCAGTCCGCCGTGCCAGATGGCCAGGATTTCGCCCGGGTGCTGGCGGTAATACGGCCACTGCAGCACAAAGACCTCATACAGCCGGGCGCCGATGATGCCTGCCGGCACTACCACCATGGCCGCATCGGGTACGAACTCGGGGTCCAGCCCCCGGTTGCGGGCGGCCCGCATGGTGGTCCACACCGCCGCCAGAATCGCCGTGACGAAAAGGATTCCGTACCACCGGATGGAGATGGGACCGAGTCGGATGGCGACGGGATCGACGAACCCTGTGATCAGCATCAGGGGCATTCCCTCTTTTCCTGCAGAAATCGCCATCATTATCCCATGTTCCCATCCGAATGGAAAGGGGGCCGCCAACATACAAAAGCCGCCCTCGGCCGGCTTTCGGCAGCGGCGCTGCAGCGAAGGCCGGACCGTCAGGAGGGCGGAAAGATGACACAGTTTGGGCGGTTATGCTTAAGGGCTGCCAGAGGCCTGCGCGTTCTTATCCGGAATCGTCTCATCCACCTGCCCCAGCAACATGGACTGCCGCTCCAGCTGTTCGGCCAGGACCATGCGGACAGACCGCAGGGTTTCCAGGATGTGATTCGACGAGATCCGGTAGTACATATTGAGCCCTTCTTTGTGGGATTCTACCAATCCGTGCTGCTTCATCAGCGACAGGTGCTGAGACAGATTCGGCATGGTCACGTCGACTGCTTTGGCGAGTTCCCCCGCTGTCATTTCGCCGTTCTTGAGGGTGTACAAGATCTCCAACCGCTTCGGACTGGCAAGCACCTGGCAAAGCCGGGCTTGCAGTTCGAAAATCCGCTTATCCTGTTCCATCCCCTTGACCTCCCCCGCGTTCTGAATCTCCTAATATACTAATTATTGACCTATCAATCAAATGTGTCAATCCCAAGTGACTAAAGTACTGCTTCCGTTGGGGAATTTACTTTCTTTCGGGTGAAGTATTCTGAACAAAAGCGGCTGATAATTATACACGACTCATCTGTGTTGGTCAACAAGATGGCGGCAAAATGTATGAAAAAAGCACTATTGACCACTCAGTGGGCGATAAACTACAATAGGGGCTAACCCGAAAGTACGTGATGCAGGCGCGGAATGCACTACCACCGGCCTGTATCCTGTCCCCCGTTGGTTGATCGCGAACACACCAAGGGAGGTATCCAGACATGGCCACGGCAGTAGCCACCGGCCTGGACATGGAACAGCTGTTCCCCGTCCGGCGCGTGTTGGGCCCCGACGGCACACCCGTGCAGGCAGAGCCCGACTTTCCGCCCGACCTTCTCAAGGACGTATACCGCTGGATGGTTTACCTGCGCGTGTTTGACCAGCGCTGCCTCAATCTGTCCCGTCAGGGCCGGATGGGCACCTTCGCCCCTTTCAGCGGTCAGGAGGCCTGTCAGGTAGGCTCTGCCTATTGGCTTCGCAAGGGGAAGGACTGGATCTTCCCCACCTACCGGGACCATGGCGCCATGCAGGTCATGGGCGTTCCCGCGAAGCATATCCTGCGCTATTTCATGGGGGACGAACGGGGCTCGTGTGTGCCGGAAGGGGTGAACGCGTTTCCCATCTCCATCCCCATCGCCACGCAGCTGCTGCATGCGGTGGGGGTCGCCTGGGCGGCCAAGATCAAGGGCGAGGACACTGTGGCGGTGGGCTACGCCGGTGATGGCGGAACCTCACCCGGAGACTTCCATGAGGCCTTGAACTTTGCATCGGTCTACAACACGGCCACGATCTTTTTCATCCAGAACAACCGCTATGCGATTTCCACGCCCAACACCAGGCAGTTTAAGGCGCCCACCATCGTACAGCGGGCCCTGGCGTACGACATCCCGGGGGTCCGGGTGGACGGACAGGATGTGCTGGCGGTTCTGACGGTGATGAAGGAGGCGATTGACCGGGCCCGTTCGGGCGGGGGACCCACCCTGGTGGAGGCCCTCACCTTCCGGTACGGTCCCCACACCACACCGGACGACCCCAAGAAGTACCGCACCCAGGAAGAGGTGGAGGAGTGGCAGAACCGGGACGCCATCCAGCGGCTGCGGCGGTACCTCATGTTGAAAGGCCTGTGGACCGAGGCCGAGGACGAGGACCTGCAGCAGTGGGCCCGGGACCAGGTGAACGCCGCCGTGGCGGAAGCGGAGGCGGAACCCCGGCCCAGCGTGGATGACATCTTCGGGTACGTCTACGCGGAGCCCACCCCGGAACTGGTGCGGCAGCGGGAGTACCTGAAAGCCTACCTGGCCCGAAAGGGAAGGAAGGGGGTCGGCATCCATGCCTAAGCTGACCCTGATTCAGGCCATCAACGAGGCCCTCCGGCTGGCGATGCGCCGGGACCCGAACGTCGTGGTCATGGGCGAGGACGTGGGCATCAACGGCGGGGTGTTCCGCGCCACGGAAGGGCTCTACCAGGAATTCGGACCGGACCGGGTCATCGATACCCCCCTGGCGGAATCGGGCTTTGTCGGCGCTGCCGTCGGCATGGCGGTCTACGGCCTCCGTCCGGTGGTGGAGATTCAGTTCGACGGCTTTCTCGCCCCTGCCCATGAGCAGGTGGTCAGCCACATCGCTCGCATCCGGAACCGGAGCCGGGGGCGCTTTTCCTGCCCCATGGTGATTCGGATTCCCTCCTTCGGCGGCATCCGGGCCCTGGAGCATCACTCCGAGTCCATCGAGGCCTGGTACGCCAATGTCCCGGGTTTGAAGATTGTGGTGCCCTCCAATCCCTACGACGCCAAGGGGCTGCTGCTGGCGGCCATCGAAGATCCCGACCCGGTCCTGTACCTGGAGCCGAAGCGGCTGTATCGGGCGTTCCGGGCCGAGGTACCGGCGGATTACTATACGGTGCCCATCGGCCAGGCGGCCATCGCCCGGGAGGGCTCCGATCTTACCATCCTGACCTATGGCGTCCACGTTCATACCGCCCTGGAGGCGGCGGAGCGGGCAGCCGCCGAGTACGGCTGGCAGGCGGAAGTGATCGACCTCAGGAGCCTCAATCCCATCGACGTGGAGACCATCATCGCTTCCGTCAAGAAGACGGGCCGGGCGGTGGTGGTGACCGAGGCGCCCCGCACCGCCGGATTTCACAGCGAACTGATCGCCCTGATCAACGACCATGCCCTGGAGTATCTGGAAGCCCCGGTGGCCCGGGTGACGGGCTTCGATATTCCCATGCCGTACCTGCTGGGGGAGGATTTGTACCTTCCGGACCCGGGGCGGGTCATGGAAGCCATTGTCAGCGTCCGGAACTACTAAGCCCGCTGCAGTAGCACCGAGGAGGGCCGCAGACTATGGCGTATGCGTTCAAGCTTCCAGACATCGGTGAGGGCCTGCACGAGGCGGAATTGGTCCGGTGGTTGGTGAAGGTAGGCGATCAGGTCGAAGAGGACCAGCCGCTCTTGGAGGTACAGACCGATAAGGCGACGGTGGAGATCACCTCTCCGGTGGCCGGGCGGGTGACCAGGCTCTTTGGGAAGCCCGGGGATCTCCTCCGGGTCGGGGAAGTCGTGGTGGAGTTCGACGGCGACGAAGCCGGGGCGGCCCCCGAGGCGCCCGCCGCCCCGGCCCGGGCGGAGGATCCGGGCCGGATGGCCGCCGGGACGCAGGCTCCGGCTGATGCCCCGGCGCCCGGCTCCAGGCCGGCCGGCCCGCCTCCGGGCCGGGTGCTCGCGGCTCCGGCGACCCGGCGTCTGGCCCGCGAATTGGGGGTCGACATCCGGCAGGTGAAAGGCACAGGTCCCGCCGGCCGGGTGACGCCGGAGGACGTGCGCCGGTTCGCCAAAGGCGAAGGCGCTGCCCAGGCTCCGGCCGCGCCCCAGACCCCGGCCGCCCGGGAGGCGCCGGCGCCGGAAGCGGCACAGCCCTCGGCAGCAGCGGCTTCCGGTGCTCCGGAGGAGCGGATTCCGCTCAAAGGAATCCGGAAGGTGATCGCCGACCGGATGGTCCGCTCCAAGCACACGGCTCCCCATGTGACCACCGTGGACGAAGTGGACCTGACGGATCTGATTGCCTTCCACAGCCGGGCCAAGGAACTGGCCGCGAAAAGGGGCATCCGGCTGACGCTCATGCCCTTCTTCTTGAAGGCGGTCACCGCAGCGCTGCGGGAGTTTCCGTACCTGAACGCGTCTATTGACGACGAGCGGCAGGAGATTGTGCTTCGGAAGCAGTATCACATCGGCTTCGCCCTGGACACCAAGGCCGGGCTCCTGGTCCCCGTGGTGCGGGATGTGGACCGGAAGTCGGTTTTCCAGATCGCCGCGGAGATGCAGGACCTGATCGAACGGGGCCGGGCCGGCAAACTGCAGCCCGACGAACTGAAGGGCAGCACCTTTACCATCTCCAACCAGGGCTCCGTGGGTGGGCTGTACTTTACCCCTGTCATCAACTGGCCGGAAGTGGCGATCCTGGGCGTGGGCAAGATCCAGGACCGGCCGGTGGTGCGGGACGGCCAGATCGTGATCCGGAAGATGGCGTACCTCGCCCTGTCCTTTGACCACCGCCTGATCGACGGGGCCATGGCCACCCGGTTCCTGGCCCGCGTGATCGAACTGCTCAGCAATCCAGACCTGCTGATGATGGAGGCGATGTAGCCGTGGTCATGGGCCAGACCAAGGTTGGCACGGATGTGGTGGTGATCGGCGGGGGTCCCGGCGGCTATGTGGCCGCGGAACGGGCCGGCCAGCTGGGGCTGGCTGTTACCCTGGTGGAGGCCGGTGAACTGGGGGGCACGTGCCTGAACGCGGGCTGCATCCCCTCCAAGGCCCTGATTGGCGTGGGGGATCTTCTCCACCGGGTGAAGGAGGCCGGGGAGCGGGGCATCCGGATCAGCGGCGCCCTGGAGCTGGACTTTGCCCAGACCCAGCGGTGGAAGGAGACCAAGGTGATCAAGCGGCTGCAGGCCGGCGTCGCGAGCTTGCTGAAGGCGGCGGACGTGGAGGTGGTCAGGGGGCGGGCCCGTTTTGCCGACCCCCACACGGTCCGCGTGGAGACGGAGGACGGCCAGACCGCTCTGTACAGCTTCAAGTATGCCATCATCGCCACCGGCTCCCGGCCGGTGAACCCGCCCTTCTTTCCCATCGACGGCAAGGACGTGGTGGACTCCACCGGCGCCCTGGCTTTCACGTCGGTTCCCCGGGAACTCGTGGTGGTGGGAGGCGGGTATATCGGTGTGGAACTGGGCATCGCTTACGCCAAGCTGGGGGCCCGGGTGACGATCGTGGAGGCCACGGAGCAGCTTCTGCCGGGTACTGATCCGGACCTGGTGGCCGTGCTCATGCGGAAGCTGCGCCGGTTGGGAGTCACTGTGATGCTGAAGGCCCGGGCCGAGGGCGGCCTGCAGGACGGCAAGGTGAAGGTGACCGACGCCGAGGGACAGCCCCACCTGATTACAGCGGAGAAGGTGCTGGTTTCGGTGGGCCGGCGCCCGTACACCGAAGGGCTGGACTTGGAACGGGCCGGGGTGACGTTGGACGAGCGGGGTTTCATTCCGGTGGACAGCCAGCAGCGGACCAACGTGCCCCACATCTTTGCGGTGGGCGATGTCTGCAGTCCCGTCATGCTGGCCCACAAGGCCAGCGCCCAGGGGATTGTGGCGGCAGAAGCCATCGCGGGGCTGCCCAGTCATGCCGACTGGCAGACGGTGCCCACCGTGGTCTTCACCGATCCGGAGATTGCCTCCGTCGGTCTTACCGAACAGGAAGCCCGTCAGCAGGGCTACGACGTGCTGGTGGGCCGCTGGATGTTCATGGCGGTGGGCCGGGCCCTGACCATGGGGGAGTCCGACGGCCTGGTGAA
Organism: Symbiobacteriaceae bacterium; assembly: GCA_036562385.1. Taxonomy (GTDB): domain Bacteria; phylum Bacillota; class Sulfobacillia; order Symbiobacteriales; family Symbiobacteriaceae; genus DATCKG01. Next base: position 32,299 of record DATCKG010000071.1, on the reverse strand, counting down.
GCTGGTCGCGGACCGGAAAACCGGGGTTCTCCTGGGTGCGCAGATCTGCGGGCCGGAGGCTTCGGAACTGATCGGCGAGATGGCTCTGGCCCTGGAGATGGGGGCGCTCGTGGCGGATGTGGCCCTGACGCCCCACTATCATCCCACCCTGTCAGAAGGGATTCTGGAAGCGGCCCGGAGCATGCTCCGCAGCATTGAGAAGGCTGGCCGCAAATGAGATGGCCAGGACAAAACGCCCCCGGAGGCAGTCCTCCAGGGGGCGTTGATTCTTGCTCCCGTTCCTGTGTGTTGGGAAGACCTTTGGGTTAAAATGCCGTCTGCGCCGGTGTACCCCTGTTCCGGCGAGCACCAGCGTGGGCACTGCTTTGCACGCCGAACGTTTCAGCGTTTATACTCAGTACAGAACCAGTCCCATCGCAAGGGGGGACAGCGGTTGCCTCATCGGATCCTGGTGGTGGATGACGACGTCAAGATCACCTCGTTCCTGCGCCGCAGCCTGGTCCTGGAAGGCTATGAGGTCACCGTGGCCAACAGTGGGACGGAAGCGATCCGGCAGGTGGCCCAGCAGGCGCCGGACTTGATGATCCTGGACATCATGATGCCCGGGGTGGACGGCATGGAAGTCTGCCGCCGGGTCCGGGCCGCGGGGGAGCGGTTTCCGATCCTCATGCTCACCGCCCGGGACGCGGTGTCGGACCGGGTAAGCGGTCTGGATGCCGGAGCCGACGATTACCTGGTCAAGCCCTTTGCGCTGGAAGAGCTGCTGGCACGGGTTCGGGCCCTGCTCCGGCGCGCCGAGCCTTCTGATCTGGAAGAAAGCGGCCGCCCCGCAGTGCTTCGGTATGCGGATCTGTCCCTGGACACCCGGACCTGGGAAGCCAGGCGGGGCAACCGGACCTTCAAACTGACCCCCAAGGAGTACGAATTGCTGCTGCTCTTTCTGCAGCATCCGCGCCAGGTGCTGACCCGCGACACCCTGATGGAAAAGGTCTGGGGTTATGATTTCACCGGTGAAAGCAACGTGCTGGAAGTCTTCATCAAGAACCTGCGGCAGAAGCTGGAGGCGGGCGGGGAACCCCGTCTGATTCAGACTGTCCGGGGTGTCGGGTACGTGCTGAGGGAGTGAATGCCGTGTCCTTCCGCCTGCGGCTGACGCTGCTGTATTCAGCCCTCCTGGCGGCGGCCCTGGTTCTGTTTTCATCCCTGCTGTACGGGGTTCTGCAGTGGGCTTTCGAGCAGTCGGTGGATCGCACCCTGCAGGAAGTGGCCGGCCGGGTGGCTCGCTACTACCAGACCTTCGGCGCGCTGCCCCGCCTGGACGGACTGGGGGACCGCTCCACCTTCATCCTCGTCCGGGTGGATAACACCCCGGTGGCACAATCCAGCAACTTCGAGGGGCTTTTTCCGTTGCCGGAGGCCGCCCGCCACGGCCGTGCCGTTTTCACCACTGAGTTCGACGCCGAGGGGGAGCCGTACCGCCTGTACACGCTGCCGGTGCGCTTCGGGCCCACATACTTGTACGTCCAGGCCGCCTATACCTTGCGGCTGCTGAGTACCGCCAAGTCCTTGATGATGCAGCCCATCGTGGTGGGGGCGATCCTGTTCGTGGCGCTGGGAGCCGTGGCGGTCTGGCTGGTGGCCTGGAAAGCCATCGGCCCGATCGAGAAAGTGGCCAAAGCGGCCCGGGCCATCGGTGAGTCCGCTGATCTCAGCCTGCGGGTCCCGTACCAGGGACCGGAGGATGAGATCGGTGTGCTGGTCCGCACCTTCAACGACATGCTGGATCAACTGGAGGGGCTTTACGCGCGGCTGGCAGCCTCCGTGGACGCCCAGAAGCGCTTTGTGGCCGATGCCTCCCACGAACTGCGGACGCCGCTCACCATCATCCGCGGCAATATCGATTACCTCCGGCGGGCGGGAACGCTCGACCCGGAGGCCCTGGCCGACATGGCTTCCGAAGCGGAGCGGATGTCCCGACTGGTAGAGGAGCTGCTGACCATGGCCCGGGCCGACGCCAGCCAGACGGTGGAGCTGGAGCCGATTGCCCTGGGGCCCCTGGTGCGGGATGCCTGCCGGAGGGCGCAGGCGATGCCGCACCAGGTGGAGTTCCGGATGGAGATCCCGGAAGCCCTGGACCACGTGGTGGTGATGGGCCATGAGGAGTGGCTCTGCCGGGCCCTGATGATCTTGATTGATAACGCCTTCAAGTATACGGCCGAGGGCAGTGTCACCGTTCGGGCCGGCCGCCAGGGAGATGGGGTGGTCATCCAGGTGGTGGATACCGGCCAGGGCATCGCGCCGGAGGATCTGCCCCACATCTTTGACCGGTTTTTCCGGGCCGACCGGGCCCGGAGCAGGGGCGGCGCCGGGCTCGGGCTGGCCATTGCCAAGTGGGTGGTGGGCGTTCACGGCGGCCGGATTTCGGTGGAGAGCGAACTGGGTAAGGGCAGCACCTTCAGTGTGTGGCTGCCTGTGGTCAAGGGGAAGCGTCTTGAAGCGCTGCCAAATCCTTAGGTGACGCTCAGGCTGTATTCAGATTCATTTCAGCCTCCCCTGGCATGATCGTTTCACAGAAATGAAGAAGAAGGGGGGAGAACTGCAATGCTGAACGATGACAAGAAGTGGGAGCAGCCCGGCGGCCAGGCTTCTGATCCGATGCAGGACGAAAGGCAGATCGACCGCTCAGCCGATGCGGAAGACCCGCTGATGGCGTTGCCCGAAATCGTCGTCGACGGTGAGCCCCTGGCGGAACGTACGGCGGAAGGTACGGCTGTCACGGCCCATTCCACCGGGCGCCGGCGGGGCGGCGGCTGGAGGCGGATTGCCGCGGCCGTGGCCCTGGTGGCGTTCGGGGCGGCGGTGGGCAGCGCTACCACCTGGGCGCTGACTTTCCGCCAGCAAGAGGCGCGGCCCATCGGTGTGACCGACGAGTATCCGGGTACCGGCCATCCCGTCGTGGACGGCCTGGGTATCAACAACGTCATTCCCGCGGTTTATAAAAAGGTGGTACCTTCCGTCGTGATTCTGAACGTCACCACCGGTTCCGGCTGGTTCCGGGGGACCAGCCAGGGATCCGGGTTTGTGGTGGATGAACGGGGCTACATTCTGACCAACTACCATGTGGTGGATAATGCCCAGACCATACAGGTGAAGTTCGTGGACGGCACCATCCTGGCCGGCGAGGTGGTGGGCACCGATCCGTACCAGGACCTGGCGGTGGTGAAGGTGGATCCGGGCAACCGGACCCTGGTGCCGGCGACCCTGGGCGACTCGGACCAGGTGCAGGTCGGGGAACTGGCCATCGCCATCGGATCGCCCTTCGGCCAGGAGTTCACCGTGACCGCCGGCATCATCTCGGCGGTGGGCCGGCAGGTGCGGGAGGCCAACAATCCTTTCTCCATCCCCGGGGCGATTCAGACCGACGCGGCCATCAACCCCGGCAACTCCGGCGGGCCGCTGCTGAATGCCCGGGGCGAGGTGATCGGCATCAACACCTTGATTGAGACCGGCTCCACCGGCATCGAGGCCAACGTGGGCATCGGGTTTGCCATACCGATCAACGCCGCGAAGGCGGCCCTGCCGGCGCTGATGAGCGGCGAGCGGGTCCAGCATCCGTGGCTGGGCGTCAGCATGGGCGACATGACGCCGGCGCTGGCGCAGCAGCTCGGCGTTTCGGTGCAGGAAGGCGCCATCATACTGGACGTGTACGAGGGCAGCCCGGCGGCCAAGGCCGGCCTGCGGGCAGCCGGGTTCAACCGGCGGGGCCAACTGATCGCCGCCGACATTATCGTGCAGGTGGATGACCAGCCCGTCCGAAGCGCCGATGACGTGGTGGAGTACGTACAGCGGAAGGCAGTGGGTGACACCATCACCCTCAAGGTGGTCCGGGGCAACCAGACCCTGATGCTGACGGCCACCTTGGAGGCACGGCCGGATGACCTGATCGACTAACTGGGCACCCTTCCTTCTGAAAGGAGGGATGCCTGATGGCCGAGCCGAGGAAGCACCACACGGGGTCCCGCACCGATGAGCCGTGTGGGTGCTCCGGGAAACGTGTCCGGTCGCCCCGCACCCGTAGCGGTGGGGAGTCGCTGGTGGCTCAGGACAACCCGGACGACTCCCAGTTGGGAGCGGACCGGACGTCGGAGGAGTAGGCCGCCCGTGGCGATCAAGCAGAGGGAGCACCCATGGTGGTGCTCCCTCTTGTGCCGTTGTGGCAACGAACCTGCGTGGTTGGAGCGCTTGTTCACATGCATATATTTTGATGCTATTATTATGAAATGATAATCCGCTTTTCACGGGAGCAGCGGCCTCGCGGGCCAGTCTCCGGGCCGCGGTGTGCGACGGGCTGCCTGCCCCTGGGGTACTGTAGCGTGAAGGGAGCACCTTCGGTGGTGCTCCCCTTGCAGCCATACCCCTGGCTTACCGGTTGATGCGGGCGATCCCAGGCTTTGGCCCCCGATCCTTGGGAATGAAGGTCTCACAGAGCGTCTGGGCGGAATCGTGCGCCTCGTCGCCCAGGGCGCCGACCTCCATGTCAGTGCCCAGCGTGGCCGGGTTGTGGCGGATCAGGATCTTCTGCGCTGTGCAGACATCGCCGCTGCCGTAGTAGTAGCAGCTGTTGACGGTGCAGTAGATTTCCTGGTGTGCCATCTCTTCACCCCCTCCCGACGTAGTTTCAGTCGGGAAGGAGCGGCTCATACCCGGACGGCCCAAGTCCCATCACTTTCTTCATCTACCCTCTTGAACTTCACAGGGTAATTCGGTATTCTGGGGGAGGTTGCTCACATGCAGGTAGCTGTTCGGCCCTCTCAGTGGCGAACGGGTGATGCAATGGAAAGTTGACAGGGCGAGCGGCGCCTGCTAGAATGCAAGGGATTGCGAGCCAACTTTCCGGTCACCCATGTTGCGGAGGTAGAGACGGCTCAACACTTTTTCAAAAACAGGAACCTAGTACGCCTTAAAGGGTTGGGGGCTTCGGTGAGAGTGCCCCGACTTATCCCCCGTTGGCGTGACGATGGTCCCGTCTAGCTTGAGAGGGCTAGAATTCTTTACCAGGGGGGAGTACGTCATGGCTTACTCTACGTATGGCAGGCACATCGCCATGGATCTCCGCGAGGTTCCCTTCGAAAAGCTCAATGACGCTGATTTTCTCAGAGAAGCCATGGTGGAAGCGGCTCACCGATGTGGAGCCACCATCGTGGGGGAGCATTTCGTACGATTTCACCCCCAGGGCGTAACGGGTATTCTTGTCCTCTCGGAGTCGCACCTGTCGATCCACACCTATCCTGAAGAGGGATTCGCGGCTGTGGATTGCTACACGTGCGGGACCACGGTCGACCCGGAGATCGCCTGTGACTATCTGAAGTCGGTTCTGGGCGGTCGGGTGGCCGGCTATCGGGCGCTGCAGCGCGGTGCCGGGGAGATTGTCGATCTGCCCAAGCTCCGGCTGGCAGCCGCTGCCAACTGACAATCGGAAAGGCAAGGTGAGTGACGGGGCTTCCGGTGGGAAGCCCCGATTTAGTCTTATCCGCCACCCTGGCAGGGAAATGCACGTACAAGTGGAATAACGTCTCAATTGACGGAAACATATGAACTGCCGGAGGATGCGGATGGAACACGCGATCGGTGTGATCTCACCGTATCCGGAGTTTACCGATACGGTGGAGAGTGTGGCCCGGGAACTCTCACTGCCGGTGCGGGTGGAGCAGGCGGTGCTGGCCGGCGGGGTGGCTGCCGCCCGGCGCTGGGTGGCAGAAGGCGTCCGGGTGGTGGTGGGCCGGGGACCCACCGCGGTGATGCTGAAGCGGGTGCTCCGGGTCCCGGTGGTCATGATCCACATCACCGCCTACGATGTGATGGACGCCCTCTACCGGGCGGCGCAGGTGGGCCGGCGGATCGCCTTTGTCGACTACGACCTGAAGCAGCGCCAGTACAGCCTGTCCCACCTGGGCCGCATGCTGGGGATTGAATTTGAACCGCTCTTATATGCGGATATGGCGGACTTGCGGGCCAAGATCAGCGAGGCAGCCCGGCGCGGCTTTGACGTGGTGGTGGGCACCGGTGCGTGCGTCCTGCCCCTGGTGAAGGAGCGGGGGATGAAGGGGATCCTGGTCCACTCCAGCCGGGAGGCGATTCACGATGCGCTGGTCCAGGCTCGGGAGATCCTGGAGCGGGAGGTGCAGGAGGAAGCCCGGACCCGGACTGCCCAGGCGGTGGTGGCCCTGTCGGGAAACGGCATCCTCATCCTCGACCGGCAGGGCAGGATCCACGTCTTCAATCCGGCCGCGGAAAGGCTTTTCGGCTGTCGGGCAGCCGACCTGGTGGGACGAACGCCGGAGGAACTCCGCTCCACTTACCCCTTTGTGGCGGACCTGGTGGGGGACGGCCAGGAGGCCGTGGGCCAGGTGGTCTATTCCGGCGGCGGGGCCTATGTGGTATCCCGCAGGCCCGTGGGCCTTGCCCCCCGGGACCGGAGCCTGGTGGTCACCATCCAGCCTGCCCTCCAGGGCCGTCCGGCCGCGGCGCGGAACCGCCGGGACCTTTTGGACCGCGGTCTGACGGCCCGGTACTCCTTTGCCGATCTGGAAGGCAGCAGCCCGGCGCTGACGGAGGTGGTGGCCCGGGCCCGGCGGTACGCCCGGAGCGACCTGACGGTGCTGATCACCGGCGAAAGCGGCACCGGCAAGGAGGTCTTCGCCCAGGCGATTCACAACGCCAGCCCCCGGGCCGAGGGGCCCTTTGTGGCGGTTAACTGCGCGGCCATTCCGGCGAACCTGCTGGAGAGTGAACTGTTCGGGTACGAAGAAGGAGCCTTCACCGGCGCCCGGCGGGGCGGCGCCCAGGGCGTCTTTGAACTGGCCCACGGCGGAACGCTGTTTCTGGATGAAATCGGGGAGATGCCCGCAACCCTTCAGGCCAGCCTGCTGCGGGCGCTGCAGGAACGCCGGATCCGGCGGGTGGGGGGGTCCCGCCTGATTCCCGTGGACGTGCGGGTGATTGCGGCCACCAACCGGGATCTCGGGCAGATGGTCCGGGAGGGGCAGTTCCGGGAGGACCTGTACTACCGGCTCAACGTACTCACCCTGCACCTGCCCCCCTTGCGGGAGCGGGCAGGCGACCTGCCGGTACTGGTCCGCTCGATTCTGGACCGGCTGGGCGGACCGCCCATGCCGCCGGAGGCCTGCCGGCTGCTGGAGACGTACCCGTGGCCCGGCAACGTGCGGGAACTGGAGAACTTCCTGCAGCGGTACGCCCTCTTGGCGGAGGAGGCGGAAGACCCGGTGGACCTGGTGGCCCGGATGCTGGCGGAGGCCCGTTCCCAGCGGGGACTGGATGCGGGCGGTCCCCGGCGGGAACCGCACTCCCTGACGGTTCGGGTGGGAACCCTGGCGGAGATGGAGCGGGAGATCCTGGTCCAGCTCGACCGGGTGATGGGGCACGACCGGACTCGCCTGTCCCGATTGCTGGGAATCAGCCGGACCACCCTGTGGAAGCGGCTGCGGGAGTACGAGCAGTGCCTGTCCAAAAACTGAACACGGCGCGTTCAAAATGTGAACACCAGCGGGATGCGACTCGGGCATTCCGCTGGTGTTTTTGTATGGCTGCGGCTTTCCTGAGCCGCCGGCCGGGTTGCCACCGGGTCAGGCAAATATTGGCACGCCGTTTGCAACCCTCTTCCCGGCGACGGCCCATGGGTCTGCAGTATCCGGGCCCGAGGAGGGTGGAATGTGTCGCAGTACCGGAACCTGAAGGTGGAGCAGGACGGCGCCTTGCTGATGGTGACCATCAACCGGCCGGAGGTGCGCAACGCGCTGGATCCCGAGACCTGGGCGGAACTGCGGGCAGCGGTCCGGCAGGCCAGGCACGACCCGTCGGTCCGCATCGTGATCCTGACCGGGGCCGGGGACAAGGCCTTCGCGTCCGGAGCGGACATCCGGTCCCTTCGGGACCGGAACCAGTGGGAGTACTTCCGCAGTGAAAGCCAAGAAACACTGCTGGAGCTGGAAAATCTCCCCAAACCCGTCATCGCTGCCATCAACGGCGTGGCGCTGGGCGGCGGCTGTGAGGTCTGTCTTGCGGCGGATATCCGGATTGCCGCGGACCATGCCCGCTTCGGCCAGCCGGAGGTCAACCTGGGGATTCTGCCCTCGGCCGGCGGGACCCAGCGACTGGCGCGCCTGGTGGGCCTGGGAAAGGCGAAAGAGCTGATCCTCACCGGCGAGATCATCAGCGCCCAGGAGGCGCTGGCCATCGGGCTGGTCAACCAGGTGGTTCCCGCGGCGGAACTGATGTCCGCAGTCCGTGCCATGGCTGACAAGATCCTGTCCAAGGGCCCCCTGGCTGTGGGGCTGGCCAAGCTGGCCATCAACGTGGGGATGAACACGGACATCACCAGCGGCCTGGCCTATGAAAAGCTGGCCCAGACCCTGCTGTTTACCACCGAGGACAAGTACGAGGGCACCACCGCGTTCCTGGAGAAGCGGCCGGCTCAGTTCAAGGGGAGGTAACAGCCGTGGACTTCACCATTCCAGAGGAACTGAGGGCGATTCAGGAAGGGGTCCGGGAGTTTGTCAACCGGCGGGTGGAGCCGCTGGCCCAGCAGATTGAGGAGGAAGACCGCATTCCCAGCACGCTGATGGAGGAGGCCGCCCGGATGGGCCTTTTCGGCCTCTCCATTCCGGAGGAGTACGGGGGCCTCGGTCTGGGCGTGCTGGGCCGGGTGCTGGTCTACGAGGAACTGGGCAAGAGTTCCAACGGCTTCACCAGCCTGATCGGCGCCCACACCGGCATCGGAAGCACCGGCATCGTGGAGATGGGCTCCGAGGATCTGAAGCGCAAGTACCTGCCCGACATGGCCGCCGGCCGGCGCCTCGCGGCCTTTGCCATCACCGAGCCCCACGCCGGGTCCGACGCCGCCAGCATCCGTACCGCGGCGGTGAAAAAGGGAGACCGCTGGATCCTCAACGGCCAGAAGCAGTTCATCACCAACGGTCCCGAGGCGGACATCTTCACCGTCATCGCCGTCACCGACAAGAGCAAGGGCACCAGAGGCATCTCCGCTTTTGTGGTGGAGGCGGGCTGGAAGGGGGTCAGCAAGGGCGCTCCCGACAAGAAGATGGGCCTCCGGGGGTCGCATACCTGCCAGCTCTTCTTCGACGATGTGGAGGTGCCCGAAGAGAACCTGATCGGCGAGGAAGGCATGGGGTATGTGGCCGCGATGAAGATCCTGGCCAAGGGCAGGGCCACCCTGGCGGCCCGGGCCGTGGGCACCATGGAGAAGCTCATCCGGCTCTGCACGGCCTACGCCAAGGAGCGGGTCTCCATGGGCAAGCCGCTGGCGGAGCACCAGCTGATTCAGGCCTACCTGGCGGAGATGGCAGTGGACCACGCCCTCAGCCAGACCTACACCTACAAGGTGGCCTGGATGGCAGACCAGGGCATGAACATCGCCAAGGAGGCGGCCATCGCCAAGCTGTTTGCCACCGAGGCCTTCGGTCGGGTGGCCGACAAGGCGGTGCAGATCTTCGGCGGCATGGGCTACATGCGGGAGATGGAAGTGGAGCGGGCCTATCGGGATGCGCGCATCACCCGGATCTACGAGGGCACCAGCGAGATTCAGAAGCTGATCATCGCCGGGCGGCTTCTGCAGGAGTACTAGGAGGTACCCGCCATGCCCCAGCCTGACCTGAGGCGGCTCTTTCATCCCCGTTCGGTGGCCGTCATCGGCGCCTCGCCGGACGAGACCTCCATCAGCGGCCGCCCCATCGCCAACCTGAACCTGCACGGTTATCCCGGGGCGATCTACCCCGTCAACCCCAAGTACCGGGAGGTTCAGGGGCATCGGGCCTACGCCTCGATCCGGGAGGTTCCCGGGCCGGTGGATGTGGCCCTGATCGCGGTGAGCGCCTCCCGGGTGATGCCGATTCTGGAGGACTGCGCCGCGGCGGGAGTGGCCTTTGCCATGGTCTTTTCCGCCGGGTTTGCCGAGACGGGCCGTCCGGAGGGCGTCCGGCTGCAGCAGGAGATGAAGGCCCTGGCGGAGCGGACCGGCATGCGGATCATCGGGCCCAATTGCATCGGCAGTGTCAACGTCACCGACCGGATTCCCCTGGGGTTTGCCATCCCCTTCGGACAGCGGGATCTGCCTACCGGCCCCATCAGCTTCGTGAGCCAGAGCGGCGCTTTCGGCTACGGCTTCATGGTCCTGGCCGGGGAGCACGGGCTGGGCTTTCGCTACATCGCCAATCCCGGCAACCAGGTGGATCTGGATGCGGTGGACCTGCTGCGGTTCTTTGCCGAGGACCCGGACACCCGCATTGTGGCCGGGTACATCGAGGGGATTCGGGACGGCGCCCGGTTTGCCGAGGTGGCCCGCATCTGTTTCCGCCTGGGCAAACCGCTGGTGATGTTCAAGGTCGGCCGGTCACCCCTGGGGCAGCAAGCGGCCGCGTCCCACACCGCCAGCCTGTCCGGTTCGGAGGCGGCCTTTGAGGCGGTGGCCCGGCAGTACGGCGTGGTTTCGGTCCACGACGTGGAGGAACTGCTGGATGTCCTGAAGGCGCTGCTTCCCGGCCGGCTGCCCCGGCCGGGGGTGGGGGTGGGTATCGTCACTACCACCGGTGCCAGCGGCGTCATGGCTGCCGACGCCTGCCATGCCGAGGGGGTGCCGGTGGCCCGGCTTTCCCCCGAAACCCGGCAGCGCCTGAGTGAGATCATCCCGGCCTACGGATCCACCCTGAACCCGGTGGATCTGACCGCCATGGTGCTGAACGACGTGTCTTTGTACGGAAAGGCCTACCAGATCATGCGGGAGGCCCCGGAGGTGGGCGCCCTGGCTGTGATGCTCTCCAGCCCCAGGGGGGAGTACCTGGAGGAGAACGTCCGGCAGATCCGCACCCTGGCGGAGCAGGCCCATCAGCCCCTGGTGGTCGCGGTGACTTCCGGGGAGGAGTACACCGCCGAGTTCCGCCAGGCGATGCGGAGGCTTGAGGTGCCCACCTATACCTCGCCCTGGCGGGCCATCCGGGCCCTCCGGCACCTGTACCGGCTGGCGGAGGCCTGGGAGCGCATGGCCCGGGCGGAGCCTCCGGCAATGCCGCCGCTTTCTCCAGAGCGGCTCCATCTGACCCGGGAAAAGGGCGGCTGGCATGAGGCCCGGGTGAAGGAACTCCTGGCCGCCTACGGGATTCCCGCGCCAGAGGGGGGCGTCGCCCGCACGGTGGAGGAGGCCCTGCACATCGCCTGCCGGCTGCGCTATCCCCTGGTGGTGAAGGCCCTGTCGCCCGCACTGCTGCACAAGACAGAGGCCGGGGCGGTCCGGCTGAACGTGAAGGACGCCCAGGGCGTGTGGGAAGCCTGCCGGGAGGTGACCCAGGGGGCAGCCAGGACCCTGGGGCCGGGGGCAGAGCCCGAGGGCTTTTTGGTGGAGGAGATGGTCACCGGCGGCGTGGAGACCTTCGCGGCCGTGCGGGTGGATCCCGTCTACGGTCCGCTGGTGGGCTTCGGCCTCGGCGGCGTGATGGTGGAGATCTTCCGGGACGTGGCCTGGCGGCCCGCGCCGTGCACCCGGGAGGAGGCGCTGGAACTGATCCGGCAGGTACGGGCCTATCCGCTGCTTACCGGCTACCGGGGCCGGCCGCGGGCGGACGTGGGCGCCCTGGCCGATGCGCTGGTGCGCCTCTCCTGGCTGGCAATGGAGTGGCAGGATTTTCTTTCCGAACTGGAGATCAACCCCCTGGTCGTCCTGCCGGAAGGCCAGGGCGTGCGGGCCTTGGACGGCGTGCTGATTGGGAGGGAGCAGCGATGAACATCGACGATCTCAAGCGGGTTTGTGTGGTGGGAGCCGGCACCATGGGCCGGCAGATCGCCCTGCACAACGCGATCCACGGCTACGAGGTGTGGCTCACCGATGCCTCGCCGGCCGTGCTGGAGAACGCCCGGACCTGGAAGGACGAGTACCTGGCCGGCCGGGTGGCCAAGGGACGTCTCACACAGGAGCAGGTGGAGGCGGCCGACCGGCGGCTGCACATCGTCTCCGACCTGACCGAGGCGGCCTCCCAGGCCGACTTGGTGATCGAGGCGGTGGTGGAGAAGCTGGACGTCAAGCGGGAGGTCTTCCGGACCCTGGATCGGATCGCTCCGCCCCACGCGATCCTGGCCACCAACTCCAGCACCATCGTCTCCTCGAAGATCGCAGACGTCACCGAGCGGCCCAGCCAGGTGGCGAATCTGCACTACTTCAACCCCGCCCTGGTGATGCAGCTGGTGGAGGTGGTCCAGGGCCCCCATACCAGCGTGGAGACGGCGGCGACCCTGGTGGAGTTTGTGCGGCGCACCGGCAAGATCCCCATCTGGCTCAAGAAAGAGATCTCCGGCTTTGTGGCCAACCGGCTGCTCCACGCGCTGTCCCGGGAGGCCTGCTATCTCGTGGAAAACGGCATCGCCACCGTTGAGGAGGTCGACCTGGCGGCGGAGAAGGCCCTGGGCCATCCCATGGGCCCCTTCCGGCTGATGGACAACAACGGCATCGACGTGGCCTACCTGGTGCGGAAGCAGCGGTATGAGGAGACCGGCCGGGAGGAAGACCGCCCACCCCGGATCATCGAGGAGAAGTACCTCAGGGGCGAGTTGGGCCGGAAGACCGGCAAGGGCTTTTACGACTACAGCCAGCAGGGGTGAGGGCCGGTGGGAGTACGCGACCTGTTTGACCTGACCGGCCGGGTGGCGCTGGTCACCGGCGGCTCCCGGGGCCTGGGCCTGCAGATGGCCGAGGCCCTGGGGGAGATGGGCGCCCGGGTGGTGCTGACCGCGCGGAAAGAAGGGGAACTGGCCGAGGCGGTGGCCCACCTGCGGAGCCAGGGCATCGACGCCGGCTATCATGTCTGCGACCTGAGCCAGTGGGAGCAGATCGGCCCCATGGTAGACCGGGTCCTGGCGGAGTACGGCCAGGTCGACATCCTGGTCAACAACGCGGGGGCCACCTGGGGCTGCCCGGCGGAGGACCTGCCCCTGGAGGCCTGGCTCAAGGTGGTGAACCTGAACCTCACCGGCACATTCCTGATCACGCAGGCGGTGGGGAAGCGCTCCATGATTCCCCGCCGCAAGGGTCGGATCATCAACATCGCCTCGGTGGCCGGCCTCCAGGGCAACCATCCCGACCTGATGAAGACGCTCCCTTACAACACCACCAAGGGGGGCCTTGTCAACTTCACCCGGGCCCTGGCGGCGGAGTGGGGGCCCTACGGGATCACCGTCAACGCCATCGCCCCCGGCTTTTTCCCCACCAAGATGACCCGGGTGACCCTTCAGGCCCACGGCGACCAGATCCGGCAGCGGGCGCCCATCGCCCGGCTGGGGGGCGCAGAGGACCTGAAAGGCGCGGTGGTCCTGTTTGCCTCCGATGCGTCCGCCTACATCACCGGCCAGGTGCTGGCCGTGGACGGCGGCGCCACCATCGTGTGAGGAGGGGGAGCCCATGGATTTTCACTTCACACAGGAGCAACTGGCCCTGATCGAACTGGCCAGGGAAGTGGCCCGGGAACGGGTGGCGCCTCGCTCGGCGGAGATCGACCGGACAGCGGAGTACCCCTATGACCTCTTTGAGATCTTCCGGGAGACCGGCCTGCTGGGCGTGGCGGTGCCTGAGGAATACGGGGGCGCCGGCCTGGGGACCACCGGCCTGGTGCTGGCGGTGGAGGAGATGGCCAAGGTGGACTGCTCCGCCGGCCTCATGCTCCTACTTACCCGGCTGCCTCTGGCGCCCATCCTGTTCGCCGGCACGGAGGAGCAGAAGCGCCACTACGCGTCGGCCATCGCCTCCGGTCAGAAGCGGGGCGCGTTCTGCCTCAGCGAGCCGGATGCCGGGTCGGACGCCGCGGCCATTCGGACCCGGGCCGTCCGCAAGGGCGACCGGTACGTGATCAGCGGCACCAAGAACTGGATCTCCGGCGCCGGGGTGGCCGACTTCTTCACGGTGGTGGCCAAGACCGATCCCCAGGCCGGCCACCGGGGGGTCAGTGTCTTCGTGGTGGAGCGGAACACCCCCGGCCTCGTGGTGGGCAAGAAGGAGCAGAAGATGGGGGTGCGGGGCGTCCCCGTCAACCAGGTGATCTTCGAAGAGGTGGAGGTCCCCGCCGAGAACCTGCTGGGCGAGGAGAACAAGGGCTTTGCCGTGGTCATGAAGACCCTCAACTCCGTGCGGCCGGTGGTGGCGGCCCGGGGATTGGGCCTGGCGGAGGGAGCGCTGCAGTATGCCATCGAGTACGCCCGGCAGCGGTACACCTTCGGCCGGCCCATCATCCAGCACCAGGGGCTGCAGTGGATGATGGCCGAACTGGCCACCAAGATCGAAGCGGCCCGGCTGCTGACCTACCGGGCCGCCGCCCTGGTGGATGAGGGGAAGGTGGGCAAGGAAACCGCCCATTTCCTCTCCATGGCCAAGTGGTTTGCTACGGAGACGGCCCAGCAGGTGGCCACCGATGCCATCCAGATCCTGGGCGCCCCCGGTTACATGGAGGACTACCCGCTGGAGCGCTTCTACCGGGATGTAAAGCAGCTGACCATCGTGGAGGGAACGACCCAGATCCAGAAGGGCATCATCGGCAAGGCCCTGCTGGATGGCTACCTGGCCTGGTAAGTCCGCCGGAGGGGGTGGGACGGCATGCTCCGGGTGGAATCGGTGGACATCGCCTACGGCCGGGTGAAGGTGATCCACCAGGTCTCCCTGGAGGTGCATCCGGGGGAACTGGTCGCGGTCATCGGCGCCAACGGCGCAGGCAAGACCACGCTCCTGAAAGGCATCATGGGCACGCTGCGTCCCTCCTCCGGCGTCATCCGCTTCGGAGGAGAGCGGACGGATGGCCGGCCTCCCTACGAGATGGTCCGCAGGGGGCTGGTGCTGGTGCCCGAGGGGCGCCAGGTCTTTGCCAACCTGACCGTCTGGGAGAATCTCTTGATGGGCGCCTACCCCCGCCTCTACGGCCGGGGCCGGCGGGAGGCGCTGGCCCTGGCTGACCAGATGCTGGAGCGCTTTCCGTCCCTGAAGGCCCGGCACAACGTGCTGGCCGGTGTCCTGTCGGGGGGCGAGCAGCAGATGCTGGCCATGGCCCGGGCGCTGATGGCCAGGCCCCGCCTGCTGATGCTGGACGAGCCCACCTTGGGCTTGTCCCCTGCCATGGTCTCCCGGCTCTTTGAACGGATCGCGGAACTGAAACGGGAGGGGACCACGATTCTGCTGGTGGAGCAGAAAGCCTACCGGGCCCTGGAGATCAGTGACCGGGCCTATGTGCTGGAGACCGGCCGGGTGGTGCTTTCAGGCCCCTCCGCTGAACTGCTGCAAAACGAGCACGTCACCCAGTTTTACCTGGGCGGGGCCCGGAGCCGGGCCGCCCAGGCCTGAGGAAGGGAGGGAAGGCCATGCGAAAGGCGATCGCAGCCGTGATGCTGGCGATCCTGGTCCTGGGGGCGACTGCCTGCGGGCGGCCGTCCGGGGAGGGGAGCGACGGGCTCAAGACGGTGAAGGTCGGCCTGATCGGCGCCCGGAGCGGCGCATCCGCTGCATTGGGCCAGTACCTGGACGCCGCCGTGGCGGCATTCCGACACATGAATGAAACCGGCGGCCTGGGCGGCTACCGGTTTGAAGTGGAGCTTCGGGACGACGAAACCAACCCCACCAAGGCCGCGGAACTGACCAGGGAGCTGATCTACAAGGAGCAGGTGGTGGCCATCATCGGTCCCACCAACACCTCCAACGCCGTGGTCATGGTGCCCATCGTTACGGAGGCGCGGGTGCCCCTGATCGTGCCGGTGGCCACCGGTACCCAAATCGTGGAAAACAGCTTTGCCGAGGCCAAGGGCGACCCCAGTTGGGTCTTCTCCGTGACGGTGACCGACGACGTACAGGCCGAGCGGATGGCCCGCTACGCCAAGGAACACGGCCTTACCCGGCCGGCGATTCTGCATGACGACACGGCCTACGGCAACGATGGGGCCCAGCAGCTCACCAAGGCCCTGGCGGCAGTGGGAATCACGCCTGTGGCCGTCATCTCGCACAACATGTCCTCCCCGGACCTGACCCCCTTTGTCCTGAAGGCCCGGGAGGCCGGGGCCGACTCCCTGATGCTCTGGAGCCTGGGACATGACCAGGCCCAGGCGGCCAAGGCCAGGGCGAAGCTGGGATGGGACGTGCCCCTGATCGGCTGCACATCCCTGCAGACCTCCAACTTCCGCAGCCTGGCCGGCCCCGCGGCCGAAGGCGGCCTCTCCATCTGGCCGAAGGGCCATGTCCGGATCAATCCCAACAGCAACGCCGTCCCGCCGCGCATTCAACAGGCTTACGATATTTACTTCAAGTACTATGGCGGCGACGCCAAGACGATCCCCTTGGACACCTGGGGCTCGGGGGCTTTTGTCTACGATGCCGCCATGATCGTGGCCCAGGCAGTGGCCGCGGTGGGGCCCGACCGGGAAAAGATCCGGGACTACATCGAGACGCAGCCGCTGACCAACCTGGCCTCCCGGGACGAGATCCGGTTCAGCAGGGAGAAGCACACCGTCTACACCGCTGACGACCTCACCATGGTGATCGTCCAGGATGGGAAGTTGGTGGAGCTGGACGACTGATGCCGCGGCGGGCCGGGCCTTTCCGATCCGGCCCGGCCCGTCCGCAGGGAAGGAGGTCATTGGGTGAGCCTCGGCTTCCTCCTGCAGCTCGTCTTTACGGGGCTGACCATGGGCTCCATCTACGCACTGGTGGCCATCGGGTACAACCTGATCTACGCCACCACCGGGATCATCAATTTCAGCCAGGGCGAACTGGTGATGATGGGCGGCATGGTGGGGCTGGCGGCTGTCACCGCCCTGGGGCTGCCGCCCCATCTGGCCATCCTGGTGTCGCTGGCGGTGGTCTCCGTCCTGGCGCTGGCGGTTTACCGGATCGCATGGCAGCCCCTTTCCCGGCGCCAAAGCGGCGGCAGCCGGCTGGGGTGGATTCTCTCCACCATAGGGATCGGGATCGTCATCCAGAACGTGGCCATGCTGCTGTGGGGCAAGGAATTCCACCCGCTGCCGGCGCTGGTGCCGGATGGGAACCTGCGACTGGGCGAACTGGTGATCAACTCGGTGCAGGCCTTCGTCCTGCTGGCGGCGATCCTGCTGGCTGTGCTGACGGAGCTGCTGCTGAACTACACCTTCCTGGGCAAGGCCTTCAAGGCCACCAGCTTCAACGCGGAGGCGGCCGCGTACATGGGCATCAACACCCCGGCCATGGTGGGCTTCAGCTTCGCCCTGGCCGGCGCCCTGGCCGCGCTGGCCGGGTTTCTGGTCAGCCCCCTGACCTTTGCCTCTTCGGTGTTGGGTTTGATCGTCGGTCTGAAGGGATTTGGCGCCGCGGTGCTGGGCGGCCTGGGTTCCAACCGGGGGGCCATGGTAGGCGGCCTGATCCTGGGGGTCATGGAGATCATCAGCGGCACCTTCATTACGGCCGGGTTCCGGGACATTACCGCCTTTCTCCTGATCATCCTGGTGCTGGTGATGCGTCCTCAGGGGCTGCTTGGCCAGCCTGTGACGGAGAAAGCGTAGGTGAAGCCTGGTGGACCGGAAACCGTTCCGTTTGGGTGGTCTTGCGGCCCTGCTGGCCCTGGCCGGTGCGGCCGCGGTGCCGCTGCTCACCGACAACCCGTACTACCTGCAAAAGGTTCAGATGGCCGGGATCCTGGTCATCGCCGTGCAGGGGCTCAACCTGATGGCCGGCTATGCCGGCCAGGTCAGCCTGGGCCACGCCGGACTCTTTGCGGTGGGCGCCTACACCGCGGCCAAGCTGGCCCTTTCCCTGGGCTGGGGGTTTGTGGGCGACTTTGCCGGTGCGGTGGTGATGACCATGCTGGTGGGACTCCTCCTGGGGGTGCCGGCCCTCCGGGTGCGTCACCACTACCTGGCCGTTGTCACCATCGGCTTCGGCATCATGGTGGAGAAGCTGGCCAACGAGGGCGGCTCCTTCACCGGCGGCTTTGCCGGGCTTACCGGCATTCCCGGGGTGATCCTCTTCGGACGGGAACTGGACGCGGTGGGCACCTACTACGTGATCCTCGCCCTGGCAGCGGGACTTACCTGGGGAATCGCCAACATGGCCCGCAGCCGCGTGGGACGGGCTTTCCTGGCCCTGCGGGAAGGAGAGGTGGCGGCGGAGTCCCTGGGCATCAGCGAGTACCGCTACAAGCTCCTGGCCTTTGTGCTGGGCAGCCTGGGCGCCGGCATGGCGGGGGCCCTGTATGCCCACGTCTTCCGCTACGTGAGCCCCGAGTCGTTCACCTTCGGCGTCTCCGTGGAAATGCTGGTGATGCTGCTGGTGGGCGGCATGGGGACCGTGGCCGGCCCGGTCCTGGGGGTGGGCCTTATCCAGGCGCTGCCCGAACTGATCGCCGGGCTGGATGCGTTCCGGCTGATCATCTACGGCGGCATCCTGCTGCTGGCGGTGATCTTCTTGCCGGGCGGGCTGGTGAGCCTCCTGCCCCGGCGCTGGCGGGAGCCGTCGGAACCGATGCCGGATAAGGGGGAACTCGAGCGGCTGGAGGAGCAGGCTGTGGAGCTTTTGCGCCGGGCGCCGGGCCCGGCGGACGTACCGGCCTTGGAAGTGCAGGGGCTTACCAAATATTTTGGCGGCATCAAGGCCCTGGACGGCGTCAGCCTGCGGGTTGAGGACGGCACCATCCACGCGCTGATCGGCCCCAACGGCTCCGGCAAGACCACTTGTCTGCACGCCATTTCCGGGATCTACCGGCCCAGCGGCGGTGCTGTCTTCCTCCGGGGTCAGGAGATCACCGGGCGGAAGGCCTACCAGTTGGCCGGCCTGGGGCTGGCCCGGACCTTTCAGCGCTCTCAGATATTCCCGCGGCTGACGGTCCTGGAGAACGTGCTGGTGGGCCAGCACAGCTGGCGCCGGACCGACCTGCTGCAGGCGGCCCTGGGCCTCCCTGGCGCCCGCCGGGAAGAGCGCGAGGCCAGGGAGTTTGCCCTGGGGCTTCTCAGCCTCGTCGGACTTGCCGATCGGGCCAACCAGGAGGCCGGCAGTCTGCCCCACGGGCTGCAGCGGCTGCTGGAGATCGCCCGGGCTCTGGCCGCCCGACCGGCCGTATTGCTCCTGGATGAGCCGGCGGCAGGGCTCTCGGAGCCCGAAGGGGAGGAACTGGAGCGGCTGCTGCGCCGGATCAAGGAACTGGGCATCACCATCTTGCTGATCGAGCACGATATGCGGCTGGTGATGGGGATCTCGGACACCGTTACCGTCCTGGATTCGGGTCAGGTGATCTGTTCCGGCGCGCCTGAGGCAGTGCAGTCCGACCCGCGGGTGCTTTCGGCTTACCTCGGGGACGCCGCCGCAGACTGATGCGAAGGGGAGGGGAACCAGACCTTGCGGAGCGCCGTGATTGTGGATGCCGTGCGCACGCCCATCGGACGGTACGGCGGTGCGCTGAAGGATGTGCGGCCCGACGACCTGGCGGCCCTTGTGATCCGGGCCCTGATGGAGCGCAACCCTGCTGTCTCCCCTGAGGAGGTGGAGGACGTCTATATGGGGTGCGCCAACCAGGCCGGCGAGGACAACCGGAACGTGGCCCGGATGGCGCTGCTGCTGGCCGGGCTCCCGGTGACCGTGGGAGGCGTGACGGTCAATCGCCTCTGCGCTTCGGGGCTGGAGGCCATCAACCAGGCTGCCCGGGCCGTGATGGTGGGAGAAGGCGACATCTACATCGCCGGCGGCGTGGAAAGCATGACCCGGGCGCCTTTCGTCATGGGCAAGCCGTCCCAGCCCTTCGCACGGAACGTGGAGATCTACGACACCACCATCGGGTGGCGCTTCACCAACCCCAAGCTGGCTGAGATGTACTATCCCTACAGCATGGGCGAAACTGCCGAAAACGTGGCCGAGAAGTACGGCATTACCCGGGAAGAGCAGGATCGGTTCGCCCTGCAGTCCCAGCAGCGGGCGGCGGCGGCCATCGCGGCGGGGAAATTCCGGGAAGAGATCGTGCCGGTGCCTGTCCCCGCTGGAAAGGGGGAGACCCGGCTGGTGGATACCGACGAGCATCCCCGTCCTGACACCACTCTGGAGCAACTGGCCAAGCTGAAACCAGCTTTCCGCAAAGGCGGAACCGTCACCGCCGGTAACTCCTCCGGCATCAACGACGGCGCTGCCGCGGTGCTGATCATGAGCGAAGACAAAGCCCGGGAACTGGGGCTGAGGCCCATGGCACGGGTGAAGGCCATGGCCGTGGCCGGTGTCGATCCTGCCTACATGGGGATCGGTCCGGTGCCGGCGGTGCGGAAGGCCCTGCAGCGGGCCGGGCTGACGCTGGACCAGATCGGCCTGGTGGAACTGAATGAGGCCTTCGCCGCCCAGTCCCTGGCCGTGATCCGGGAACTGGGGCTGGACCAGTCGAAGGTAAACGTCAACGGCGGGGCCATCGCCCTGGGCCATCCGCTGGGCTGCAGCGGCGCCCGGCTTGTCACCACCCTGCTGTACGAGATGCGGCGGCGGGAGACTCGCTACGGGCTGGCGACCCTCTGCATCGGCGTGGGGCAGGGCCTGGCCACCATCTTCGAGCGGGTCTGAGCCACGGCGCCGTCTGCGATGACCGAGGGACACGTGTGCGAAAACCGTGAACCGGTGCATATACGTCACCGGCAGGAAGGTCACCTGGACCCTGATCCCGGGGCGACGGGAGCATCTCACGCTGACGGCACGTCAGTATTTGTACGGGCGCATTGCAGCGGCAGCAGCCGGGGTTTTGGCCGTCATAGGCGGTCTGCTTTGGGCAGCGGTGCGCCGGAAAAAGGCGCCCCCTGGTGATTCGGCGGTGGCATAACGGCGACAGGCCTCGCAGCCCGTGAACGGTTCACACCGAAAAAGAACAAGGATTGCCTGCCTGCCGTGGCGTAATCCACTCAGGACTGCGAGCCATTGGGTGAGTATGGCACCCACGCGACACGGCAGGGGGAGGTTCAGCGTACCGATGACAGACCTGGATGCCGTCAAGGACATTCCCTTTTCCCGGCACCTGGGGGTACAGACGCTGGTCAAGGAGCCGGGCCACGTGGTGCTGGCCCTGGATCTCCGGCCTGAACACCTGAACAGTTGGGAAGCAGCCCACGGCGGGATTATCATGTCGCTGCTGGATATGGCCATGGGCACCTCCCTGCGGGCCACCACGCCCGAGTACCGGGGGGCCGTTACCGTGGAGATGAAGATCAACTTCATCAACCCGGGGAAAGGCCGGTTGGTGGCCGAGGGACGGGTGATTCATCAGGGGCGGTCGCTCTCGGTCTGCGAGGGGGAGGTCCGGGACGGCTCCGGCCAACTGGTGGCCAAGGCCATGGGCACGTTCAAGTTGCTGGCCCCGAAGGGTGAGGGGGCCAGGACGGAGGCGGCCGGCAGCGAAACGAAATGACCGGGTTCCACCGGAGTACCCGGTCAGAGACGGCGCCCTGCCCTCTTGGGGGTGGGGCGTCCTTCTTTTTGCCTCTGTCCGCCGGCGGTGTCATAATCCCGGGGCTCGTCCATAGACATGCACCAGACAGGCACCGGGAGGGAATGCCATGTCCAGGCGGGTTCTGCGGCAGACAGGGGCGACAGCCGGTGGCCGTCCGTCGGAGATGGCTGAACCGGCGGGAGAAGGGTGGACGCGATCCCGGCGTGACAGCCCATTATTCCGGGTGGTTCTCTCCCTGCTGCTGGTGGCGGTCAGTTTCCTGGCGGCCGCTGTGCCGGTCGGGCCCCTGGATCGGGTACGGGCAGCCTTGATCTGGACGGTGACCTTCGACAGCGACTTCCGGGACATGGCCCAAAAGGTGCAGCGGTGGGCGGAGGGCCGGGGCGGATGGATCCCTGCTCTGGCCGGGCTGTGGCGTACCGGGCAGGCTCGGGTGCGCGCGTGGCTGCCCCAGCTTCAGACAAACCCCACCGAGGAGGCTGCCCGCGTGGATCCGCCGCTGCGGAGCGGTCCTGTGCTTCAGTGGCCGGTACAGGGTGTCGTTCTGTACGGCTACGGGTGGCTGCCTCCCGAGGTGGGTGAGCACTTTCATGAGGGGCTGGACGTGCTGGCTCCTGTGGGTACGCCGGTGGTCGCGGCGGCGCCCGGGACAGTGACCCGGGTGGCGATGGATCCGCTTCTCGGCATGGTGGTGGAGGTGGACCACGGAAGCATCATCGCCCGGTACACCCAGGTGAGCAAGGTGCGGGTCCGGGTGGGGGAGCAGGTGACGACCGGTCAGCTTCTGGCGGTGGTGGGGCAGCCTACCGGCGCCGAGCGGGACATGGAGCCCCATCTCCACTTCGAGGTGCGGCCCGCGGGCGGCGGAGAGCCGGTGGATCCGGCCCATTATCTTGGCCTGGGGGGGAGCCAGCTCTGATCCTGGGGCGCATCGCCGGCATCCGGGTGGGGATTCACTGGCTGTTCGGCCTGCTGCTGGCGGTGGCGGTGGGGGCCGGCCATGGGCTGGAGGCCATGATCCTGGTGGGTTCGCTGGCGGCCCATGAAATCGCCCATCTGGCGGTGGCCTGGGTGCTGGGCGTGGAAGTGGAAGAACTGATCCTCACGCCCTTTGGCGGCATGGCCCGGCTGGACGCCGCTCTGGAACTGGACCCCCAGGCGGAGACATCCATCGCCCTGGCCGGCCCCTTTCAGAGCTTCTTTCTGGCAGGGCTGACTCTCTTCCTCACCGGTGAGCAGTTCTGGGACCAGCAACTGGTCCGTTTTGCATTTCTGGCCAACGCGAACCTGGCGTTCTTCAATCTCATCCCGGCGCTGCCCCTGGACGGCGGGCGGGCCCTGCGAGGGCTTCTGGCTCAGCGCTGGGGGTACCGCCGGGTATCGGGCTGGATGGCGGTGGCCGGCCGGTTTATCGGCACGCTGCTGGCAGCCACGGCTTTCCTGGTGCTGCTTCGGACCCGCCAGCTGTACCTGACGCCGCTGGTGGGCGGCCTTTTTCTGGCCCTGGGGGCGGGGAAGGAGGTGATCGACGCGACCTGGCGGACGTACCGGCAGTTGCTTCACAAGCGGGAGCAACTGGCTCGCCGGCGGGTGATGCCGGTCCGCCCGCTGGTGGCGGTGGAAGGAACGAAGCTGGGAGAGGTTCTGGCGCATATGGCGGCTGGAGATTACCATACGGTGGTAGTCGTGGATACATCCATGCATCCGTTGGGTACGCTCTTTGAAGGGGAACTGGTGGACGCGTTTGCCGCACGGGGGCCGGAGGTGCCGGTGGAGCAGATTCTCGACCTCTGACCCCCATGCGGCCTCAAAGCCCGGGGAGGAATTGCGGCCTCTTCGGGCGAATTCATTACGTCTAAGTGTCCGATACAAGAAGGGAGCGCATACCGGTGGCAACGCTTGCGGAACGCATAGAAGCTGTTCTTCCCCTGGTCTCCAAGCCGGGACGGTACATCGGGGGCGAGTGGAACGCGGTCCGGAAGGACCATGATCAGGTGGCGGTGCGGGTCGCCTGGACCTTTCCGGACACCTACGAGGTGGGCATGTCCCACCTGGGCTCGCAAATCATGTACCACCAGATCAACCGGCGGTCCGATGCGCTGTGCGAGCGGGCGTATGCCCCGTGGCCGGACATGGAGGCCCAGATGCGGCAGCATGCGATCCCGCTCTTTACCCTGGAGAGTTGGACGCCGGTGGGCGAATTTGATATCGTGGCGTTTCCGCTGCTGTATGAGCTGACCTATACGAACCTCCTCACCTGCCTGGATCTGGCCGGCATTCCCCTCCGGAGCGCCGACCGCACGGAGGCGCACCCCCTGGTGATTGCCGGCGGGCCCTGTGTCTTCAACTGTGAGCCGCTGGCGCCTTTTCTGGACGTGGCCGTCCTGGGCGACGGCGAGGAGGTTATTCATAAGATCCTGGACACGTATCGGGCCTGGAAGGAAGCAGGCCGTCCGGGGCGCCGGGACCTGCTGCGCCGCCTGATGCAGATCCAGGGCTGCTACGTGCCGTCCTTCTACGAGCCCGAGTACAACGAGGACGGCACGATCCGCCGTTATAAGGTGGTGGAGCCCGGGGCGCCGGCGACAATCTACCGGGCTGTGGTGGAGGACCTGGATGCGGTGGACTATCCGACCGCTCCGGTGGTGCCGAATATCCAGGTGGTGTTTGACCGGGCGCAGGTGGAGGTCTTCCGGGGCTGCACCCGGGGCTGCCGCTTCTGCCATGCCGGGATGGTGACCCGCCCGGTGCGGGAGCGTTCGCCGGAGGTGGTGCAGCGGCTGGCCCGGGAAATGGTGAAGAACACGGGATACAACGAGGTCTCGCTGGTCTCGCTTTCCACGGCGGACTACACGGACATCCAGGGGACGCTTGCGCGCCTTTCCGCCGAACTGTCCTGCGGCAATGTCAACGTCACCCTGCCTTCCACCCGGGTGGATGCCTTCTCCGTCACGCTGGCCGACTCGGTGCAGCAGGTGCACAAAAGCTCCATCACCCTGGCACCCGAGGGCGGAAGCGCCCGGATCCGGCGGGTGATCAACAAGACGGTTTCCGACCGGGACATCCGGGAAGCCTTTCGGGCTGCCTTTGCCGCGGGCTACCGGGCTATCAAGCTCTACTTCATCCTCGGTCTGCCCACGGAGACCGATGAAGATCTGGCCGGCATCGTGGAGAAGGCGGAGTGGGCCCTGCAGATTGCCGATGAGATGCTGCCGCCGCGGGAAGCCCGGAAAGTCCGGGTCACCGTCAGCGTGTCGGTCTTTGTACCCAAGCCCCACACCCCGTTCCAGTTCGAGCCGCAGGTGGAGCCGGAGGAGGTCCGGCGCCGTCAGCGCTATATCCGGTCCTTGATCAAGGACCGGCGCATCGACTACAAGTATCACCCGTCCGATGCCAGCCAGGTGGAGGCCCTGCTCTCCCTGGGCGACCGGCGGGTGGCCGGCGTGATCCTGCGGGCCTGGGAACTGGGCGCCCGCTTTGACGGCTGGGACGAGCAGTTCGACATGGGGCGCTGGCTTCAGGCCTGCCAGGACGCCGGTGTCTCCCTGGACTTTTACGTTCACCGCCGCAAGGGCTACGGCGAGGTGTTTGCCTGGGATCACCTGTCCAGCGGCGTCAGCAAGGAGTGGCTCATCGAGGATCATCAGCGGGCTCTCGCGGAAACCGAAGTGCCGGACTGCCGCTGGGAAAACTGCGACGTCTGCGGCGCCTGCATGACCCTGGGCCTGCAGCCCTTGCTGAAGCCGGCGGGAGGGAATGCGCGATGAGAATGCGGGTGCAGTTTGCCAAAGAGGGCCTGCTTCGTTTCCTTTCGCATCTGGACGTGCAGCGCACCCTGATGCGGGCCTTCCGCCGGGCTGGTCTGCCGGTGGCCTACACCCAGGGGTTCAACCCCCATCCTCGGATCAGCTTCGGCTCGGTGCTGGCCACCGGTGCCAGCAGTGAAGCGGAGTTTTTCGACCTGGACCTGGCGGAGCGGATGGATCCGGATCAGTTCGTGGCGGCCCTCAACCGCGTCCTGCCCCAGGGCCTCCGGGTGGTGGCAGCCCGGGAGGTCCCGGAGGGGCGTCAGTCCCTCATGTCCCTCCTGAACGCAGCAAAATACCGCCTCACGCTGGAGTTGGGGTCGGTGGACCCCCAGGCGCTGCGCCGGGCAGTGGACGCCTTTCTCCAACGTGAGACGGTGACCATGCAGAGGGAAGGGAAGAAGGGTAGCGCGGCTGTGGATGTCCGAAGGCAGGTGTATGATGTAATCGTAGAAGGCACAAACACATTGCTGGCTACGCTGCAGGCCGGTCCCGAGGGCAGTCTGCGGCCGGCGGATTTGCTGGCGGCCCTGAAACAGGTGGCGCCGGAATTGGAGCCGGTCCGCCTGGTGCAGGTCCACCGGGTGGCTGCGCTGCGGCGGGATCCTGCAACCGGCCGCTTTCAGCTTCCCTGGGACCTTTAGGCCCGGGGTTCGGAGGTGGGCTGCAGCAGCAGGTAGTGAAGCATCTCCAGGGTCTGGACCAGCCGCTCTTTCTCCTGGTCACTCAGCCCCTGGAGTTTCCGGGCCAGGTTGGTGCGGCTGGCCTCCACCACCCGCTCCACCACCTCTTCCCCCTTGGGGGTGATGTGCAGGCGGATGACCCGACGGTCCCTCGGGTCCCTGACCCGCTCCACGAGTCCGTTGCGCTCCATCCGGTCGATCAGGTCCGTGGCGGTGCTGCAGGCGGAGCCGACCTTCTGGCAAAGCTCCCCCATTGCCAGGCTGCCGTACTCCTTCAGTACCATGAGGGCCTCACACTGGGGCGGTGTCACGTCAAACTCGCTCATGATTTCACGAGTCTGCCTCCGGGTGAGGTTGCCCATGGCATGCAGCAGTTCGTCAAGCTCCGCGGTGTACCGATCTACCGGAATTGTTGCACGCATATCGCCACCCCCACTAAAAATATGCCTATAATTCTATTCGTTCATACGTACAAAATTCCGGTTCGGTTCGATACTTCACATGAAATTTTGGTAAAACCGCCGATGGTGAGGCGGAAGCTGATGCGGGGCTGCCCGGTGCGCGGTGGCGCCGGTGTGCAACCCCAGATGGAGATGGGGGACGTTTGGTGACCAAACAGATCCTTGTTACCGTGGATGTGGATGAGACGAGAGCTGCGGTTCTGGAGGACGGCCACCTCGTCGAGATTTTCGTGGAGCGGCCCGTGCATCAGCGGGTGGTGGGGAACATTTACAAGGGCCGGGTGGAGAACGTCCTGCCGGGAATGCAGGCGGCTTTCGTGAACATCGGGCTGGAGCGCAATTCCTTCCTCTACGTGGATGACGCGCTGGCCGGCCAGGGGGAGGAGGAATTGACCGAGGGCCGCCGCCGTCCCACCATCAAGGATGTGGTCCGTCCGGGGCAGGAGATCCTGGTGCAGGTTGCCAAGGAGCCCATCGGCACCAAGGGCGCCCGGGTGACCCGCCACATCACGCTTCCCGGCCGGTATCTGGTCCTGATGCCGAATGCGGATTACATCGGCATCTCCCGGCGAATCACGGACGAGCGGGAACGGGACCGGCTGAGGCAGCTGGCGGCCCGCATCAAGCCACCCGGTGCGGGACTGATCGTCCGCACCGTGGCGGAGGGCGCCGCCGAGGAAGAGTTGGCCCGGGATGTGGCTTTCCTGCAGCGGACGTGGGAGCAGATCATGCGGCGCGCTGCGTCGGCGCCGGCGCCCTGCTTGTTGCATCAGGACCTGGGACTGGTACAGCGGCTGGTGCGGGACTGGTTTGACGATTCGGTAGACGAGTTCCTGATCGACAACCGGGAGGAGTACCAGCGGGCGCTGGAATTGCTGGAGGTGCACGCGCCCCACCTGAAGGAACGGGCCCGGCTGTACGTCGACCGGGAACAGTCGCTGTTTGACGCCTACGGCGTCGAGCTGGAGATCGACAAGGCTCTGAAGCGGCGGGTCTGGCTGAAAAGCGGCGGCTACCTGGTGATCGATCAGACAGAGGCCCTCACCGCCATCGATGTCAATACCGGGAAGTTCGTGGGCAGTACCGACCTGGCCGACACCGTCTTCCGGACGAACCTGGAGGCAGCCCGGGAGATCGCCCGGCAGCTTCGCCTGCGGGACATCGGCGGGATCATCATCATCGATTTCATCGACATGGATGTCCACGAACACCGCCAGCAAGTGCTGAAGGCCCTGGAGGAGGAGCTCAAGAAGGACCGCACTCGGGCCCACGTGCTGGGGCTGACCCAGCTGGGCCTGGTGGAGATGACCCGCAAAAAGTCCCAGCAGAACCTGGACGACGTCCTCACCCGCCCCTGCCCCTACTGCGACGGTCGGGGCAGGGTCCTCTCTGAGGAGACCATGGCCCGACGGGTTCGGGCGGAGATTCGCCGGATCCTGAAACACAGCTCCAGCGAGGCGCTGCTGATGGAAGTCCATCCCGCAGTGGCGTCGCTGCTGATCGGCCCCGGCGGTTCCCATCTGAAGCAACTGGAGGAGGAACTGGGCAAGACCATCTACATCCGGGGCAACAGCGAGATCCATCTGGAGGAGATGAGGCTGCGGGCCCTGGGCACCCGGTCCGAGGTGGAGGAGCGGGCCCTGCCGGTACGGGTGGGGCAGGTCCTGGAGGTCCAGGTCCATGAGCGGCACGCCGCCAACCCCGAGGATGGCATTACCCGGCTGGACGGGTATGTGGTGGACATCGAAGGGGGCGGCCGGTTGGTGGGGCAGCGGGTGAAGGTGGAGGTCACCCGGACGTACCGCACCTATGCCAAGGCGCGTCTGCTGCAAGGGAACAACCCATGAGCCTGGCGGCTTTCATGTCAAGCGTCGGTGACTTTGTCACTCGAAGCTGGTGAGTGGTTCTGTCACCCCGAGATGGTAGAATGGACCTGGCATGGGATCACCCCTGGCTTTCGCCAGGGGTGAAGGTGCGCTGTATCCGGTGGTCTCGGAAGTGGGACGCCCTGGAACTGTTCCTTTCCCCCTGCCGCCGTACAATCCACAGCGCACATCCAATTACTTGAAGTTCGATCAACTGTGCGAAGCCTGGTACGAGGAGAATGGGTGGGCTTCCCCACCTGAGCCGAGCCAGAACCACCATATCAAGCCAGTTCGCTGGGGCGGCGAAGATGTCAAGTCGAACTGTTACCGACTCACCGTGTCAAATCATAAATTGTTCAACAACTGGTGGGGGAGCGGCAATACCAACTTTGAGACCCCGGTATCGCACTAACTAGCTGCAGGAGGGAAGCGAGTGGATTGGACTGATGTGTTGAAGAAGTGCACGGCGCTCCCACGAATCTGGAACGGCAAGCCAGCCCAAGTCCAACTGCATCCTCCCTGTCCACACAGCCTCTTGGAGGCAAAGGCCATACCAGATGAGTATCGCTCCTTCCTGGCGGTCAGCAACGGGGGATTCTTCTATCCCTGGCACGATCATGTTGGAGCACTCAAATTGTTCTCTGTCGCTGAACTTGATACTGCTCAGGATCATGCTTACATGCTCGATGAAGATGGAACGGCTGGCCGCAGATATTACATCATCGGCGAAATGAGTGGCTTCGGAAACTGGGTCGGTATGGCAGAGGATGGATCCATCTGGTTCCTGGATCATGAGTATGGGCCGGAAGAATGGTATGAGGGAAAGGGTTCTCACTACGCCGCGCCCAGTCTCAAGCAGTTCCTCCTGAAGTTCTGCGGGGAAGAGGGGCGCTGGTGGTTCCTTCCTGGCCAAACCTGGGAGTGGTTCCTTCCTGATTAAACCTGGGATCCGTAGCTACTGTCTGCCAGCGAGCAAGGACGCTGCGTGCGACCTGGCTCGAGCACCGATCGCCAGCCATGGATGAATCCTGTCTCCTTGCTGTACAACATGCACGGATTGATCCCCCAATCGAACGTCCGAGATACGGTTCCCAACCGAATACGGCGGCTTTCCAAACAAAAGAGCCCGGCCGAAGGCTGGCCGGGCTTTCGTGTTCTAAAGGCTTACTGGGCACCTGCGAAGAACACCCGGGTATCCTCGAAGGAGAACGTCTCCTCGACGATGATGGAGCCGCCCGAAATCGCACTGGACGGTACTGCCCAGCACACGTTGCCCTCCGCCGAGGCGCCGGGGAATTGTTCGCCGATGTCGGTGTACGGCTGAGGAATGACCCCACAATCACCGGAGGAATATGTATTGCCGTCGTTGCCGAGGTACCGGAGGCTCAGATCCACCCATGGAGTCCCCGATTCCGCGCCGGCGTAGGAGAACTTGAACTTCGCCATCACGTACTGCTTGCCTTCCTCAGGCGGCGTGTTGAACATGTTCTCGGACTGGATCACGGACCAGGCATCGGGGTTAACTTCGAGCAGCTGGACGTGCCAATTAGGGCCGACCTCCACCTCAGTCCCGATCGGAACCGGGTTCTGGCGGGTGCCGAGGGCCGGCTCTTCTTGCTTCTGCTCACTGGATGACTGCGAGGAGCCCGAAGAAACGGTATTGGTGCCGCTGCCGTCGGAGGAGCTACCGCAGCCAGTTGCAAGAGCACCAGCAAGTACGAGCAAAGCGACGATGCTAGTCAGTCTCCTCTTTCTCACCATAATAACACCGTCCTGCACTCAGTATTTGGCACATCCGCCTGCGAAGGTCAACGTGATTGGACGTCGCACCCCGTGGCGGTGCCCACGGATTATAAGTTTACTGCATTGCCAATACTCTGTCACCCCGCTCACAGAAATATGGGATAATTTTAATGTTCACGCTGATCAATGCTATCTTCCTGTAAGGAGCAACTGCACCGATTGGCGGCATCTTCGGCATCTTCGGTATCTTCGGGGCCTTCACAGCCGCTGAGTCCGAGAGCCACTGGGGCCTTCCGAATGACGATCTGATCCTCCACGACCCGCTGCAGGACAATCGCACGATTCCATTCAGTCTGCGACAATGTCACCATCACCTTGTTCATGGGTGACATTTTTACAGACCGATTTCAGGGTGACAATATCACGGGCTGGCCACAAAAACGCACAAGCTGTGCTGACAGACGGAAGGATATGTGCTAAACTAGCAAGGAACTGAAAACCGGCGACCTTTAAGGCAGTCCCGTGAGACTGCCAAGGTCACATGGTATGTGCGCCCCCTGCGGGCGTGCCTGCCACGCGACCTCTGGCCATCGCCGGTAGAGGTCTTTTTTTGTGCAGCACGAAAGCAGGAGGGAATACTTGATGCAGCAAGTGACGACGCTCCAACGGTTCATCCTTGGCCTGCAGCACACCATGGCGATGTTCGGCGCGACCATCCTCGTTCCGCTCCTGACGGGTCTGCACCCGTCAGTGGCGCTGCTGACCGCCGGACTCGGAACCCTGCTGTTCCACCTGATTACCAAGGGGAAAGTGCCGGTCTTCCTGGGTTCTAGCTTTGCGTTCATTGCCGTCGTCCAGGCGGTGGGGCAGCGGGAAGGCCTGGAGTATGCCACCGGAGGTATCGTGGCGGCCGGCCTGGTCTACGTGGTCCTGGCGGTACTGGTGATGGTCTTCGGCGTGGACAGGGTACGGAGCTTCTTCCCCCCGGTGGTGGCCGGGCCTATCATTATGGTCATCGGCCTGTCCCTGTCCCCAACGGCCATCAGCATGGCCCAGGAGCATTGGGGCGTCGCAGCCATTACGCTGGCGGCGGTGCTGATTACCTCGATCTTTGCCCGGGGCTTCCTGAAGTTGCTGCCGGTGCTGACCGGTGTGGCGGTGGGCTTTGTGGCTGCCCTGTTCTTCGGGCTGGTGGACCTTCAGGCCGTGGCCGCGGCGCCGTGGTTCGCCGTGCCGCCTCTGATGCTGCCCAAGTTCAGCCTGTCGGCTGTCCTGACCATCGCACCGGTGGCCCTGGTGACCATGGTGGAGCACATCGGTGACATCACCACCAACGGCGCGGTCATCGGCAAGGATCTGATCCGGGACCCGGGCCTGCACCGGACCTTGATGGGCGACGGGCTGGCCACGTCCCTGGCCGGTTTGCTCGGAGGTCCCGCCAACACCACCTATGCGGAGAACACGGGCGTGCTGGCCATCACCAGGGTGTACGACCCCGGCATTCTGCGCATCGCGGCCTGCTACGCGATCTTGATGGCCTTCGTGGGCAAGCTGGGCGCCTTCCTGCAGTCTTTGCCCACGCCGGTGATGGGCGGCATCAGCGTGGTCCTCTTCGGGATGATCTGCTCCATCGGCGTCCGCACCATGGTGGATGCTCGAGTGGACCTCAGCAACAGCCGCAACCTGGTCATCGCGGCCCTGATCCTGGTGATGGGCCTGGGCGGAGCCAGCATTCCCATCACCGCCAACTTGAAGCTGGAAGGAATGGCCCTGGCGGCACTGGTGGGGATCATTCTCAACAAGCTGCTGCCGGAACAGCCCCGCCGTGCCGAGGTGGCCGAGGCCAATCCGGCCATGTCGGCCGGAGATTAAGCTGGCGAATATGGACAGCGCCTGCTCCCTTCTTGGGGGCAGGCGCTTTTGTTGTGCGCCCGGCATGGGCGCTGACTTAGCGGTGTAAGTCCGCTGCGGGCGATGCAGCACGAGTTCGCTAGCCAAAGGCAAGGGTGTCCGTCGTGAGACGGAATCCGAAGGAAGCCGGAGGCAAAACCACGACCCGAGGAACACGAACCCCATACGAGGCTGTACCACTTGGGTGAGCTGGCAACACACAGCGAAACCCCGGGCTGCCAAAGGGTGGTGCAGTAGATGGGGCGGGTACGGGGCGAAAGTCAGTGCTCTTACCCGGGGAGGTCTGCCGGGACGCCAGCAACGCTGGTAACCTGCGTCGAGAGGCGCAGCTGACCCGGCAGAAGT
>DATCKG010000044.1:0-25218 GCA_036562385.1 Symbiobacteriaceae bacterium | reverse complement strand
GCGATCAGTTCCATCTTTACGAGGACGACGGGATCAATGGCCGGGCGTCCCCGCTTGCTGTAGTACTCCCTGGTCCGTTCCCGGATGAAGTCCGTGTCGAGGATCGCCTGGATCTTACGCAGCAGGTGGTCTTGAGGCACTAGATCTTCGAGCAAGACCATTTCGTACTGCGACTGCACATTCGTCCGGTCCCGCAGCATAGTAAATCACCGCCGGTAATTAATGCTTGTACTACCATTCTACTAACAAAAACGGGCACCCGCGAGGGGGTACCCGTTTTTTGTCTACAGTCTGACCCGGCACCCGGAGGTGCCGGGACAAGGTTACCCGAGATTGATATACCCGTTGGCGTTCGGAATGATGCCCGGCGTGGACGTGACCAAAACGCTGGTGGGTAGTCCGACTGTGGTCGGGCAAATAGGTGTCGGGCAAGGCGTAGTGGGCTGCGTCGGATCCGGACACACGCTGGGCTCGGTCGGCGTAATGGTGATGTTGGTGGGCCGGAGCGTGACCACGTCTGCACGGATGCAGACCTTCTCCTCGAACAGCGTGGGAGTGGCGCCGAGGGTCGGGGCAATCAGGTTCTCCTGCTCGGCCTCAATGCAGAAGCGTACCTGCGCGATATCGCCGGGGCAGGCGCCGGGCACCGGTACACAAATACCAAAGGGGCAGTCCAGCACCACGTCCAGCGTGGCAGCGAGGGTGGCGGTGCAGTCACCCGAGGTGACGACCGCGCTGGTATCCACATCGGGTGCCAGTACCTTGAAGAGCAGATCCTTGTGCAGGATGGCATCGATCAGCACCTTGTTGCTCATGACGGTGACCCGCTGCGGGATTACCCGCTTGGACAGGACCACCACCTCGACCACGGTGGTGGCACCGACAGGCAGCAAGGCACCGGCCGCAGTGATGAGATTGGGGATGGAGATAACCACGCGCTCGAGGACTTCCTCCGAGCCTGTGCCCGAAACGACCGGCGCGGAAATGCAAACGGGTGCGGGCTGCTGGGCAGGAGTGACCACACCATTATCGTGGCTCATACTAGGATTTCCCTCCTAATCCAATCTGTTAACATAATATGTTGACCCTGATGGGGTGCCACACCCGGCCGCGGCAAATAAGATGAAGCAGACAAGAAAAGAGGTGAGCCGATGAAATGGTTGCGCAGCCCCCGGCTATTTCTGCTGATTGGAGGCGTTGGGCTCCTCGTGTTGGCCGCGGCCGTCTCCACAGGACCTGCCGGGGTGATTTGGCTGCTCGTGGGTCTCACGGGATTTGCGCTCATTTCGTTCATGGCCCCGAGGTTTCGTGACGCTGTGAAACCCCAACCGGATGAGGAGGAGTTAGCGGGCGCAGTCGACGTCGAACCGGCGCCCGTCGAGGTGGAAGCGGCACCCGTTGAGGTGGAATCGGTACCTGTCGAGGTGGAACCGGCGCCCGTCAAGGTGGAACCGGCCCCGGACTCTGGTGAATTCACTGCCAACGTGCCGGCGCCCGGGTCGGACTCCAGCGAAGAGACCGGGACGAAGGGGAAGGCGCGGCACTGGCGCAGGAAAAACCGCCCCAGGTTCCTGCCTACCCGGATCCGGCTCCCGCACCGGCAGAAGGATGCTGCCGAAACGGCTTCCGCCAACGGGATCCATCCGCACGCTTCAGGCAGGCGGATCGAAGACATCGTGGTGGCGGAAGCAATCACTTACCAGCGCGGGAGGCCGCCGGTGGTGCAGCGGGTGCGGTTACGTTTCCGGGGTGTTTCCGTGCAGTTGCAGACGGCTCCGCCCAGTGGGGTGTGAGTATGGGGAAGCGGCTGAGCTTGTGCATGGTGGTCCGGGATGAAGAGCGCGATCTGCCCCGGTGCCTGGACAGCGTTCGGGGGCTGGTGGACGAGATCGTCATCGTGGACACCGGCTCCAAGGACCAAACCGTGGCTGTGGCCAGGCGTTACGGGGCCGTGGTCCGGCAGATTTCCTGGCAGAACGATTTTGCGGCGGCCCGCAACGCGTCGCTGGAACTGGCCACTGGTGACTGGGTGCTGGTGCTGGACGCCGACGAGGTCCTGCTGCCGGAGGAAACCCATGTCCTGCCGCTGCTCCTGTCCGATCCGGGCACCGAGGGGTACTTCCTGACGGTCAAAAACCTACTGGGATCGCCGGCTGACCCCCAGTACCAGTGTGACCCGGTTTTTCGGCTGTTCCGCCGCCGGCCTGCTTACCGGTTTGTGGGCAGGGTCCACGAGCAGATCCTGCCCGTGATTCAAGCGGTGAACCCCCAGGCTGTGGTGCGCCACAGTCCGCTGACGATTCTCCATTATGGCTACTTGGATGAGTACGTACGGGCACAAAATAAGAGGCAGCGGAATATCCGGCTCCTGGAAGCGAGCCTGGCGGCCAGACCGGGCGACCCGTTTCTGCTGTTCAACCTGGGGCGGGAACACATGCGATCCGGCGCAGATCGCCGGGCCGCGGCCGCCTTCGGGGCCGCATTGGCCAGGGCGCCGGCGGAGGCGCCCTGGCGGCCGGCGCTGATCAAGTGGTATGCGGACACGCTGAACCGGCTGGGGCGGCGGGCGGCCGCGCTGGAGGTGCTGCGGCAGGGGATCCGTGATTACCCGGACTACACGGACTTGCACTACCTGCTGGGCATGGTCCACGGCGCCCTGGGGCAGTGGGACGCGGCGATCCGGGCCTTTGAGGCCTGCCGGGCAAGGGGGCCCGCCCCCTGCCCGCCTTACGCCAGTACCGAGCCGGAACTGGGCAACAGCAAGGCCGATTACATGCTGGGCATGGCCCTCTTGCGGGTGGGAAGGGACCAGGAGGCTCAGGAAGCTTTTGCCCGGGCGGCGGCGGCACGGCCGGGGTGGCTGGCGCCGCTGCAGCAGCTATGCCGGTTGTTGGCGGCCAGGGGCGATGAGCAGGCGCTCCTGCAAGTCCTCAATCGCCACTTCCCGGGCAACTCCCCGTCGGATCAGGTCATGCAGGCCCTGCTGCTGGCCCGGACGGGGTGCTACGAGCCGGCCCTGGAGCGGCTGAAGCCGCTGGCCAGTACCGGTGAGATGAACCGCCCCGCTGCCTACGTCTATGCACTGGTGCTGGCGAAACTGGGGCGGTACCCGGAGGCGCTGGCTCTCTGCGGGCAGGAAGTCTGGGAGGGCACGGCCCTTTTCCTCCATATCCGTGCCCTGACCCTGTACTGCTATCTGAAGACGGAGGACCGGGCCGGGATCCGAAGGCTGACGGCTGACCGGAGCCAGCTACGGGAACTTTACACCACTCTGGCCGGGCTGCTCTGGGACGAACCAGAAGCGGAACTCACCCGGCTGGCCCGGAACCTGCCCCGAGGCTCGGTGCTCGTGGAGTTGGTGCGGAAGGAACGCCTGGGCGAGTGGTGATCTCCCGATGGCCCCTGCCACGGGCCCCTGCATACCCTGGTCACCGACGAAAGCCAACGCAGCGGAGGAGGTCCGGGCCCATGCCGACCGCACTGATTACCGGCATCACCGGCCAGGACGGTTCGTATCTGGCTGAGTTTCTACTGGAACGGGGCTACACGGTGGTGGGCCTCCGGCGGAGGACGAGTCAGCCGAACCTGGACCGCATCCGCCACTTGAAAGACCTGCGGCTGGAAGACGGGGACCTGCTGGACCAGGCGTCGCTGATCCGGGTACTGGAGAAGGTGCAGCCGGATGAGGTCTACAACCTCGCGGCCCAGTCGTTTGTGGGCACCTCCTGGCGGCAGCCGCTGCTGACCGGGGATGTCACCGGCCTGGGGGTAACCCGGCTTCTGGAGGCGATCCGCACCGTCAATCCTTCCATTCGCTTCTATCAGGCCTCCAGCAGCGAGATGTACGGCAAGGCGCAGGAGACGCCGCAGAACGAGAAGACGCCCTTTTATCCCCGCAGCCCGTACGGGGTGGCCAAACTCTACGGTCACTGGATCACGGTCAACTACCGGGAAAGCTACAACCTGTTTGCCTGCTGCGGCATCCTCTTCAACCACGAGTCCCCCCGGCGGGGTTCGGAGTTTGTGACCCGGAAGATCAGCGAGGGCGTGGCCCGGATTAAACTGGGGTTGGCCCGGGAATTGCGGCTGGGAAACCTGGACGCCCGGCGGGACTGGGGGTTTGCGGGGGACTACGTGCGGGCGATGTGGCTGATGCTGCAGCAGCCCTACCCCGATGACTACGTGATAGCCACCGGCGAGACCCATTCGGTACGGGAGTTTGTGGAACTGGCTTTTGCCCATGTGGGGCTGAACTGGCAGGATTACGTGGTGGTAGATCCGTCCTTGTTCCGTCCCGCCGAGGTGGACGCCCTGGTGGGCGACGCGTCAAAGGCCCGGCGGGTGCTGGGCTGGGAGCCCACCGTCCGCTTCCCGGATCTGGTGGCGATGATGGTGGAGGCTGATTTGAAGCGGCTGCGGGACGGGACCGGTCGATAGGGGGGCAGCGGCATGGCTGCGAACAGCTCAAGGCCGGCAGTGATCTACCAGTCGGTGTTTTACAACCTGAGCGGTTACGCCTCGGAGAGCCGGAGCCTGGTCAAGGCGCTCGCGGACCTGGAGGTGCCGGTGAAAATCTGGCATGTCGGTCCCGCCTCACCTGAGGACCTGCCACCTGAGGAACGTGCCCGGCTGAAGGAACTGGAGCAGACTCCCGTTGATCCGGCTGAGGCAGTGCTGGTGGTGGCCCAGCCGCCTGTTGCTGTCCCCCGCCCGCCTGGGTTTCCCTGCGCTGTGCTGCGGACCATGTTTGAGACCGGTCGGATCAAACCGGAGTGGGTGGTCCACTGCGACTGCTTTGACGAGGTGTGGGTGCCGTCGACTCACAATCGGGAGGCGTTCATCGCCTCTGGTCTGCCGGCTGAAAAAGTGCGGGTGCTGAGGGGCGGTATCGACACGGACCTGTTCCGTCCCGGTGTGGCGCCGCTGCCCCTGGCCCGCCGGAGGGGATTTGCCTTCCTTTCTGTATTTGACTGGCACGGACGAAAGGGCTGGGATCTGCTACTGACGGCCTACTGCCAAGAGTTCCACCCCGATGAGGACGTGACACTCTACCTGAAGGTGGGCCAGATTGCCCAGCAGACCAACGTGCTCGGCGAACTGCACTATGTCCTCCGCCAGGTAGCTGGCTGGAAGCGAGCCACCCCGGACGTGGTGGTACTGGATCAGAACTTGCCGGATGCCGAGATGCCGAGGCTATACGCGGCGGTAGACGCCTTTGTGTTGCCCTCCCGGGGGGAGGGATACGGCCGGCCATACCTGGAGGCTATGGCCTGTGGGCTGCCGGTGATCGGCACCGCATGGGGCGGTCAGACGGATTTCCTGACCGAGGTCACCGGCTATCCGCTACGGATTACCGGGCTGGAACCGGTCTCGGACTACGAACCCCGGGAAATCTGCCGGGGGCTGTCATGGGCGGCGCCGGACGTGGGCGCCCTGCGACGCCTCATGCGTCACGTCTTTACCCACCGCGGTGAGGCCCGTGCCCGAGGCGAGGCCGCCCGGCGGGCTGTGGTGGAAGGATGGGATAACCGGGTCATCGCGGCCGACATGACCCGGGAGATCGAGCGGGTATGGCGGGAGAGGAGGGGAGGCCGTGGCCGTCTGGCGGCAGAGTAACTGGGACGGCCGGGCCGAGCCGGTGGAGGTCCGGTTGGTGGGAATGCTCCTGTTGGGGCACCGGAACGAGGAGAATTTGGAGCCCCTGCTGCTCTCCCCCATTCCGGCGGTGGACGGCCTGATCGCACCCCGGGAGTTCCGGTTCAGGAAGCCCGGCCTGCCGGTGACAAGACTGCACCGGCTGCCTTCGCCCCGGGACCTGGAGGCTGGCCGGATCCCCAAGGATGGGACCCGCTACGACTTTCTGCTCTGGCTGCGGCCTGGCGAGTTCTTGCTGATGGGCGGCCGGTACCACGTACTGCGGGAGATCGCACAGATGGATCCGGGCACCCGGCTGTTGCCTGTCCACTATCCCATCGGAGCGGGGCTCACTTTGATCACTCTGGAGCCCCGGTGGATCGCTACCCGAGCGGGAGCGGGCGCTCCCCCCGCCTTCCTGGACCTGCCGGTAGAGAGCGAGGGAATTCCCCCCGTCGAACCTCCTTCCACCCGGGAGGAGCAAGGATGGGTCATGCTGTACCAGGCGGTGCGGACGCTGTTGGCCGGAGATCGTCGGGTAGGCCATTTCCTGCTCGAGCAACTCTTCCGCCTGACCGCCGAGCGGGCACCGGGCCTTGCCGGGCTGGCGGTGCGCAATGGCATGGCGGCGGCCCTGGCGGCGGGAGACATCCGGCTGCTGGACTACTGGTCGGAGAAAGCACTTTCCTGCCGCGGATATGGTGAGGTGAAGCTGCTGAGGGCCCTGGCTCCGCTGGTGCAGGGCGACCTGCGCCGGGCGGAGCAGGGGATCACCCGGCTGCTGGAGGCAAAGGAACCCCCGGAAGAAGGGCCCTGGGTAAGCGGCGGCGGGGAACTGAGCTACCGGGCCCTGACCCTGCGCGGACGGCTGCGGGCGCAGCAGGGGAACCTGCAGGGGGCGCTGACCGACTGGATCAGCGCTCTGCATCTGAACGTGGATTACCTGGAGCCGCTCCGGCTAGCTGCCACGCACCGCTTCCACGTTACGATACTGGACCGCCTGGGGCTGCGGGGCTTCGCCCGAGGCCGGTCGGCCGCCGCCGTCCGGTTGGTGAACCGGCTCTATGAGCAGAGTACGCCCCCGGTACGTACGGTGCCGTCCTCCGGGCGGGCGGCCTGCGGGCTCCGCTGGGAGGGCTCCTGGTTCACCGCTTCCAGCCTGGCCCGGGTCAACCGGGAACTGGGCCTCCGGTTGCTGGAGGCCGGGTGGGACCTGTCCGCGATTCCCACGGAGCCCCAGAGCTACCATCCGCCGGGGCAGGAGACCTTCCGCCCCCTGGCGGAGCGGCTGTGGCATCCCCTGGCAGAGGTGGCCGTCACGGTGCGGCATGGCTGGCCGCCTGACCTAGAACCGCCAGAGCAGGGGAGGCTGGTGGTGATGCTGCCGTGGGAGTATGGTCCCCTGCCGGAGACCTGGGAGAAAAAACTGCGGGCAGCGGATCAGATCTGGGTCTATTCGGAATGGGTCCGGCAGGGTGTGGTGGCGTCCGGCCTGCCGCCGGAGCGGGTGAAGGTGGTGCCCTGCGGCATCAATCCCGACGTGTTCCGGCCGGCGGGGAGGTCCGAAGGGGCGCTGGGCCCGGCGGAGCTGTTTACGTTCCTGTACGTGGGCGGCACTATCTGGCGGAAGGGGTATGACCTGGCCCTGGAGGCGTTTCTTACGGAGTTTGGGCCCGATGAACCGGTGGTTTTCATCGTGAAGGATTTCGGGTCGGACACCTTCTACCGGGGGATCAACGGCAGGGACAGGATCCGCCAGGCGGAGGCCGCCACCGCCGGGATGAGGCGGCAGGTGAGGCTGGTCGACCGGGTCCTGTCCGATGAGGAACTGGCGGATCTATACCGCCGGGCCCACTGCCTGGTGGCGCCCTACCGGGCCGAGGGCTTTTGCATGCCGGCGTTGGAGGCCATGGCCTGCGGTACCCCGGCCATCTTGCCCCGCTTTGGTCCGGCCCTGGACTACGCCCGGCCAGACACCGCTATCCTGGTGGACGCGGTGCCTATCTCACTTGGGCGGGAGGTGAGCGGAATGCCGCTTACGGGAGCGGCGGTGGGGTGTCAGATTCCGTTGCCGAAGTTGCGGGAGGCCATGCGCTGGGCGTACCTGGAACGGGAGACCCTGGTCGCCATGGGTCGGCGGGCGGCTGAGATCGTGCATGCACACCATACGTGGGCGGAGGCGGCCCGCATCGCACAGCGGGAACTGCTTCTGCTCTGCCAACCCGGGAACCCCAGAGGAGGCGAGTCCCATGCCCAAGTTACCGCCCGCTGAACTGTACCGGCGTTCCCAGGCGATCCGCTGGTGGCATTCGGTGCCCCTGGGGGACGGCTACACCACCCGCGGCACTAAACCGGTGCCGCTCATGCAAGAGTTGGTGAAGTGGCGGTTTCCGGCGGACCTGACCGGCAAGACGGTACTGGACATCGGCGCCAATGACGGCGGCTATTCGGTCGCTGCTCTGCTGCGGAACGCCAGCCGGGTGGTAGCAATTGACACTCACATGACGGACGGGATGCGCTTTCTGCTGGAGCACGAGGTTTATCCCATCGACTTCCGGCAGATGGACCTTTTTTCCGATGAGTTCCTGACACTGCCTCCCTTCGATTTCGTGATTTTCGCTGGCGTGCTTTATCACACCAAGGATCCCATGGAGGCACTGCGCCGGGTAAGGCTGGTGACCCGGGGCACCGCCCTGATTGAGACCCACATCGACGAGCGGATCCGCCATCTTCCCTGCATGGTGTTCTACGAGAAGAACGAGCTGAACAACGATCCCACCAACTGGTGGGGTCCTAACCGGAAGTGCCTGGACGCCATGCTGCGGACTGTGGGATTTCACGTCTCACAAATTGCCAGCTGGGACTTCGACCCGGGTACCTGCATGGGCCGGATCTGCTACCACGCGGTTCCGGTCTAATGGAGAATTGCATTTCGGATGGTACGGGCAGCCCGTCGCGGGCTGCCTGAGCGCGTAAGACGGGAGAAAGGTTAGCAGGTATTGGTTTTGTGTATTGCGAAGAAACAACAGAGGAACCGGGTCCAGCAGATCGCCGAACTCCGGTGAGAACCGTTAAGACAGGAAGGAGTGACTGCACGTGTCCGAAGTTGCCATCATGCCAGGTGCTGAACCCTTCTACTGCATAGGAAACCGGGTAGGCGTTCTGGTTTCCCACGGGTTTACCGGTACGGCTCAATCCATGCGTTTTCTTGCCGACGGTCTCGCCCGGGCCGGGTACACGGTGGCGCTGCCCCGGCTGAAGGGCCACGGAACCTCACCGGAGGACATGGCCAAGGCCACCGCCGCGGACTGGACCCATGACATCGTCCAGGCCATGCGGTGGCTGGAGAGCCACTGCGACACGCTGTTTATGACCGGTCTGTCCATGGGCGGTACGCTGACGTTGTGGGCCGCCGGACAGTTCCCGGAACGGTTTGCCGGAATCATCCCTATCAACGCGCCAGTGGTGATCAACGCACCGGATCACGCGGCCGTGGCCTTCCAGCCGGACGCGCCGGAATTCCTGCCCGGCATCGGCAGCGACATCAAGGCGCCCGGTGTCAAGGAACTGGCGTACGAGGTGACGCCGGTGGCGGCCATCAAGCATCTGTTTGCCCTGACCGCCGTCACCGCGGCGATGCTCCCGCGGGTCCAGTGCCCGGCACTGATCATCCAGTCCCGGGAGGATCACGTGGTCGATCCCATGAACGGTCCGTACATTTACGATCACATCAAGAGTAAAGACAAGGAGCTGCTCTGGCTGGAGAACTCCTACCACGTGGCGACCCTGGACAACGACAAGGAACTGATTCTGGAACGGATCCTCAAGTTCATCAAGGACCATACCTGACGCGAAACCGCTCCCGGCATGGCCGGGAGCCTTTCATTAGGGAAACGAGAAGCGGGCCGGCGTTCAGACCGCCAGCCCGGTCAGCAGAATCCCGATGGTCTGCCCCCAGATCGGCCAGAACTGGTCGATGGGGAGCGGGTTGATGCCGCGGCCCACCTCCACCGTAAAACCGGGCCGCCGCCAGTCCTGGATGAACCAGTCCTTGTACCCGGCCCAACTCTGGATGGTGCGGATCGGTTGGTACCCGCTGACGTCGGCAAAGAGGTTGGCAATCCATTCGGACTCCGGGGGTTCCATCCCCTCGTAGCCCCAGTAGATCACCTGTCCCTGCGAATGCCACGCGATCACCAGGCGGAAGTCGTGGGCCCGGGTGAAGTCGGCCAGGGCGATGGCCTCCGGCTCGGTCAGCGGTCCGGTTCCCGCATAGTTGCGGGGCGCCGGTCGCTGCACCCCGCGCTGGGCCTCCCGTTCCCAGTTGGCCGGGAACTGGTCGTTGAGGTCGACGCCCCGGATATTCGCCGCCCAGGTGCGGAAATTGAGGGAGCCCCCGTTGGCCTCCACCACCAGGTCGTAATAGGGATTGGAAGGATCGATGCCTCTCAGCGAGAGCTCAACACCGTCGGGGTTCACCATGGGCACCACCCAGAGGGAGGTCTGGCGGAAGAGGGTGGGGATGTGAAACTGGCCGATCTGTTCGCCGGCCGCATAGGCCGCGGCGTACTGTTCGATAAACTTCATCAGCAGCACCGCGGTGATCCACTCTTCCCCATGGACGGCGCCGCAGTAGTGGACCTCCTTCGGCCCGGTGCCGAGCCGCACCACGGGGATGGAGCGGCCGAGCACGCTGTTGCCGATGCTTCCAATCTCGATAAAGGGATAGCGCTGCTGCAGCCGATTGAGGTCGGCCGTCATTTCTTGGTAGCCGTAGGGATCCCGGGGGATGACGATGGGCTGCTGGTTCGGTGGTGCCCCCGGCAGATTCAAGACCTGCCCCACCTGCAGCAGGTAGGGATTGATGCCCGGATTGGCCTGCTGCAGCGCCTCCAGAGTGATGCCGTAGGCCCGGGCGATGGCCCAGAGGGTGTCGCCGGGACGGACGATGTACTGGCGACTTGCAGGCAAGGGAATGTGGATGACCAGGCCCGGATGAATCAGGGCTGGATTGGTGACGTGGGGATTGGCGGCCAGCAACTGCGGCAGTGGCACGCCGAAGCGCTGTGCGATGGCCCAGAGGGTGTCTCCTGGCTGCACCCGGTAGGGCATGGGACCCCTCCTTTCCCAAGAAGGGAGTTTATCCCTACCTATTTACGCAGGGTGGTCAGGAGAGGTCCCGCCGGGAGGGGCCGTCTCAGTGGATGCGGCCCGGGAAGAGGAGCGCCAGTGCCAGTAGCACCAGGATGACTGTGACGATGGCTTCCCGCCGTTTTGCATGCATAGCAATCGCCTGCCTCATTTCATACTTGGCTGGAAGCTGGTTCGTGGCAACCGTCGGCAGACTGCTGACCGCCCTCAATATTCG
Organism: Symbiobacteriaceae bacterium; assembly: GCA_036562385.1. Classification (GTDB taxonomy): domain Bacteria; phylum Bacillota; class Sulfobacillia; order Symbiobacteriales; family Symbiobacteriaceae; genus DATCKG01. Next base: position 14,216 of record DATCKG010000044.1, on the reverse strand, counting down.
CATATAACGCATTTCGACATAAAGTCAATCGAGTGGCGGTGCGATGACAACCATCTTGTTTTTCAGGTAGGATATAAAGAAGAGCCTTCTAGCTTGAAGGGAATACAGGGTCCTTTTCCGGCCGGATGGCTTCTACATCAAGATGGAGGAGGATGGGAATGGCGCACAGCGACTGGCTCACTGAAGAGCAGACCCCGGGGTATCGGACGCAGTGGAAGATTCGCCGTGTCCTGTACGAGACCCAGACGCCTTACCAGCATCTGCAGGTCGTGGAGATGGAGGACTTCGGAAAGGCGCTGGTCCTGGACAGTGCCGTTCAGACCACCGTGGGTGACGAGTACATCTATCACGAGATGATCGCCCATGTGCCGCTGCTGACCCACCCGAATCCCCAGCGTGTGTTGGTGGTGGGCGGTGGCGATGGCGGCACCGTGCGGGAGGTACTGAAGCACCCTGAAGTCCAGCACGTGGACATGGTGGAAATCGACGAGGCTGTCATCGAAGCATGCCGCAAGTATCTACCGGAGATTGCCTGTGCCTTTGATGATCCGCGCCTGAGCCTGCACGTGGCAGACGGCATCGCCTGGATGAGCAAGGCGAATAACGAGTACGACGTGATTCTGGTCGACTCATCCGACCCGGTAGGACCTGCAGTGGGGCTCTTTCGCGAGTCTTTCTACCAAGACGTATTCCGCGCCCTGAAACCAGGGGGCATCTTTGTGTGCCAGACGCTGAGCCCCTTCTTTAACCAGCAGCTGATCCGGGACGTGCACCGCATCGTGGCGAGGATCTTCCCCATTGCACGGCTGTGCCTGACCGTGGTGCCTACCTATCCCAGCGGATTCCACTGCTTCACCCTGGGCTCCAAGGAATACGATCCGGCTCAGGGACCGATCCGGTCTCCCGGTTTCCCCACCAAGTGGTACACGCCGGAGGTGCACCGGGCCTCGTTTGTCCTGCCGCCGGTGGTGGCGGAGTTGCTGAAGTAGCTGCAAGGAAAAGAACGAGCGGGCCACCCAACGGAGGTGACCCGCTCTTTTCTGTCAGTGCTCTGTGTTGATGGGCAGGCGGCGTCCGCCACGGCCGCTTTCCGGGGTACGCTTGGGCGCCCGGATCTCCAGCACGCCGTGGCGGAAGGTCGCCGTGGCCTGTTGGCTCTCCACGGGCACCGGAAAGGCGATGGACCGACTGAAGGTGCCGTAGTAGCGCTCGGACCGGTAGGCACCCCTGCGGTGCTGTTCCTGTTCCGCCTTCCGTTCGCCCCGGATGGTGACCCCCTCGTCGGTGATCCAGACGTCAAGGTTTTCCGGTTCGATGCCGGCTACCTCGCAGCGGAGGACCACCTCATCGTCCCGCTCTACGACCTCCGCCGGGAAGGGGACAGGGAGATGGGAACCGATGCCCAGCAGCGGTTCGGCCAGGAGGCGGTCAAACTGGTGCCGCAGGCGCTCCAGTTCCCGCATGGGCTGCCATGGAATCAGGTCCATTCGCCATGCCCTCCTTACGCGGGGATGCTCGACGTGTAGTATGCCCTGGCCGTAACCCTCCTTGAGTAGCTCACTAGACACCCACAATGATCCCTTTGGTGCAGCACTTTATTTCCAGACCTGGCAGCAGGACATCGGCGATACCTTTGCGAAATATTGAGCAAACGATTGCACAGAATCGGGCGAGATTCCGGGGAGGAGGTGACCGCCCGTGGGTGTGACCATCAAAGATGTGGCCCGACTAGCGGGCGTTTCGCCCTCCACCGTGTCGCGGGTTTTGGCCGGGAGCCCCAGGATCAGCCCGAAGACCCAGGAAAAGGTGCGGCAGGCGCTGAAGGAGCTGAATTACCATCCCCACGCGGGTGCCCGCAGCCTGGTCACGGGCAGCAGCAAGACCATTGGCCTGATAACGTCGCGTCCTATCGTGCAAGCGTTTGCATCCACCTTCTTCTCGGAGGTCATTCAGGGCATCGGATCGGTGCTGGAAGCCGAGGGCTACAACCTGCTCCTATCCACTGCCCTGGATGAGGACGCCGGCCGGGAAGCCTGTCTGGAGATGCTGCGCAGCCGGCATGCCGACGGTGCGATTCTGACCATGTCCCGCCTGGACGATCCCTTGATCAACGCGCTGGTGGCGGAGAAGCGGCATTTCGTCTTGATCGGCCGGCCAGCGGACCGGGAAGGCCGGCTGATTCCCGACGTTCCCTACGTGAACAACGACAACGTCTCCGCCGCCGCAGCGGTGGTGGCCCACCTGGTGAGCCTGGGTCACCGGCGCATCGGCTTCATCACCGGCCTCAGGGAGCGGGTCTACTGCTACGACCGGTTGCAGGGATACCGCAAGGGCCTCGAGGAGGCAGGGATTTCGTACGATCCCGCTCTGGTGGTGGAAGGGAACATCACCCAGGCGGATGCGGGGCTCGCGTTGGAGCGGCTGATGTCCCTGTCCGATCCGCCCACAGCGGTGATGGCCGGGGACGACGTGCTGGCCCTGGGTGCCCTGGATGCGGCCCTGCGAATGGGGCTCCGCATTCCCGGGGACCTGGCCCTCTCCGGCTTCAACGACACGCCGCTGTGGCGCTGGATCCGCCCGCGGCTGACCACCGTGCGGATCCCCATGTACGATCTGGGGGTCATGGCTGCCCGCATGCTGATCGGACTCCTGAAGGGCAGGCCGTCCTGTCCCCCCTACGTCATTCTGCCCAGTCAGTTGATCGTCCGGGAGTCTACCACCGGCAGCTGACGGCTGGCTGCCTAGATTCCGCCGCAGGCGGTCAGCCGTTGGATGCACCGGATCCTGCACCCTGCGCCGAGGATTACGCCCCGGGGTGCGGCGGTCCACACGGCAAGTCGATCCCAATCGCTACACATGAGGGGAGAGTGCAAAGCATGAAGCAGAGGATGCTGGCAACTCTTGCCGCTTCGGTCATGCTCTTGGGCACACTGGCCGGCTGCGGTGGTTCGGCCGGCGGCAACCAGAACACCGGCGGAACGGATGCCGGGAAAGAGATTGTCCTGTTCAACCTGAAGGTGGAGATCGACCAGGCGCTCAAGGGGCTGGCGGCGGACTTTGAAAAGGAGACGGGCATCAAGGTCACGGTCAAGTCCTGTGGCGGCGGCTGCGACTACGGGGCTCAGCTCAAGGCGGAGATGGAGTCCGGCCGGGAGCCTGACATCTTTGTGCTGGAAGGCCCCGGTAACCTGGAGGTCTGGAAGCACAAGGTGGCCGACCTTTCCAACGAGCCGTGGGTCTCGGAGGTGAACCCCGATCTCCTGGGCCTGAAGCTGGATGGCAAGATCGTCGGATTCCCGGTGGCCATCGAGGGCTACGGCCTGATCTACAACAAGGAGATTCTGGATAAGGCCGGGGTCGACCCCGAGAAGATCCGCACCTACTCGGATCTGGAGCAGGCCTTCAAGACCATCGACGCCAAGAAGGAGGAACTGGGACTGGACGCGGTGGTCTCCTACACCACCAAGGAGACCTGGGTACCCGGTAACCATACGTTTAACATCTACCTGGCGGCCCGGGACAATCCGGATCAGTTTACGGAGGACTTCCTGGCAGGCAAGGTCGATGTGAAGTCCGATCCGATCGCCAAGGACTTTGCCCGGCTGGTCAAGCTGCTTATCGACTACTCGGACAAGGAGAACCTTGAGGTCATCGACTACAACGCCCAGGTGGCGGCCTTCGGCACCGGCAAGACGGCCTTCCTGCACCAGGGCAACTGGGTGTTCGGCAACCTGAAGGACCTGCAGGTTGACTTTGAGATGGGCTTCGTGCCGCTGGCCCTGAACGACTCCAAGTACGCGGCGGCGATTCCGGTGGGCGTTCCTTCCTACTATGCGGTCAACAAGGATTCGCCGAACGTGGAGGCTGCCAAGGAGTTCCTCAACTACATCGCCATGACGGAGCGGGGCCACAAGTACATGATCGAGGAGGCCTTCATGGTCCCGGCCTTCAAGAACGTCAAGTTGCAGCCCACGGACCCGCTGGCCAAGTCGATCATGAAGTATAACGCCGAGGGCCGGACGCTGACCTGGCAGTTCACCAAGTACACCGGCAAGAACTTCGGCATGCAGAAGATTGCTCCCATTATTGCCCAGTACGGCAAGGACGGAGACTTGGAGAAGTTCCTGGACTCCCTGGACAAGGCAGCCAAAGAGTACTCCACTATGACCCAATAAGGGACCGGGTGTGGGGCGGCAGAGAGAGGGGGGTTCGCCCCCTCTCTCTTTCCGTCGGACATCCAGGTGACCCATCCGGGAGGGGAACTGCACGATGCACAAGAGCACGCAGGACCGCTTGGTCTTCTGGGGCTTTCTGACCCCCACCCTGTTTGCCTTTGTGATGATCATCATCGTTCCCTTTGCGCTGGGGGTTTACTATTCATTTACCAACTGGACCGGTGCCTCCGGCGCCAGCATCGACTTCGTGGGGCTCCGGAACTTTCGGGCTGCCCTGCAGGACACCCGGTTCTTCTACTCCTTTGGACTGACCGCCCTCTACGCGCTGGCCTCCATGGTGGTTATCAATCTGGTGGCTCTCGGCCTGGCCCTGCTGGTCACCCAGGATCTGAAGCTGCGGAATATCTACCGGGCTGGCTTCTTCGTGCCCAACCTGATCGGCGGCCTGGTGCTCGGGTACATCTGGCAGTTCATCTTCAATTCGGCCCTGCCCCAGGTGGGAAAATTCCTGGGATGGAAATTTCTGCAGACCTCCCTCCTGGCCACCACCCCCCGGGCGTTTGCGGCGCTGGTGATCGTCTCCTGCTGGCAGTACGCCGGCTACATCATGATGATCTACATCGCGGCTTTGCAGAACGTTCCCCGGGAACTGCTGGAGGCCGCCGCGATCGACGGCGCCACCGGGTGGCAGCGGTTCCGCCACATCACCGTGCCGATGATCGCTCCGGCCTTCACGGTTTCGGTGTTCCTCACCCTGGTGAACTCGTTCAAGATGTTTGACACCAACGTCTCCCTGACCAACGGCGCCCCGGTTACGGAGTTTGCCGGAAAGACGGTCTTCGGCACGGAGTTGGTGGCCATGAACATCTACAACACGGCGTTTGCCATCAACGACATGGCGCAGGGGCAGGCAAAGGCAGTGATCTTCTTCCTGGTGCTGGTGGTGGTGTCTCTGATCCAGGTCTCCGTCAGCAAGAAACGGGAGGTGGAGCTGTAATGCAGCTGAGACGGCTCTTCCTCATCCTCCTGGAGTGCCTGACGGCGATCCTGTTCCTCCTGTACTTCGCGCCGTTTTACATCGTGGTGGTCAACGGCTTCAAGTCCCGGTTCGAGGTGCTGACCGACGTGCTGGGGCTGCCCCACGACTGGAACCAGGTGGTCATCAACTTCAATAGCATCATCAACAACCCCAATTTGCGCTTCCTTTCCTCCACCGTCAGTTCGGTGATCATCACCGTGGGTTCGCTAACGGTGATCGCACTCTTCTCGGCCATGGCCGCGTGGGTGCTGGTGCGGACCAAGACCCGGGTCTCCCGGTGGCTCTTCATGCTCTACGTCGCCGCCATGGTGATCCCGTTCCAGGTAGTGATGCTGCCTCTGGTCTCGTGGATGCGGATCATCCATGAGGTGACGGGCATCCCGATGCTCCGCACGTACCACGGACTGATCTTCGCGTACCTGGGGTTTGGCTGCTCGCTTTCAATCTTTCTGTATCACGGCTTTATCAAGGGGATCCCGCTGGAACTGGAGCAGGCGGCGGTGGTGGACGGCTGCAGCCGGGCCGGCGTGTTCTTCCGGATTATCTTTCCGATCCTGAAGCCGATCACCGTGACGGTGCTGGTGCTCAACGGCATCTGGATCTGGAACGACTTCCTGCTGCCGCTGCTGATGCTGGGCACCGGCAACCGAATTCAGACCATTCCCCTGGCCATCAACGGGTTTGTGGGCTCCTTTGTGAAGCAGTGGGAACTGATCATGCTGGCCCTGCTGCTGGCCATCCTACCGGTGGTGGTCCTGTACCTGTTTGCCCAGAAGTACATCATCAAGGGGATGGTGGAGGGTTCCATCAAGTAGCAATCCGCATGGAAGGCGGCAAAGCATGGGCACAAAACCGTATCTCATCAGTGCAGTGTTGGGAAACTCAAGGATGCTGGTCACCCTGACCTCTGACGGGGAGATGCAACGGCTGTTTTGGCCCCACGTGGACGGGGAGCAGCATGTGGAGCGGCTTCTGGGCGGACTGGCGATAGACGGCGGGCCGGTGCTCTGGCAGGACGGGGACGGGTGGCGCCACAGCCAGGGCTATGAGCCGGATCAGAACGTGCTGGTGACCCGCTCGGTGCTTGAGACGACGGGCATTGCGGTCACTTACGTGGACGCGGCGGTACCGGGCCGGGATTTGTTGGTGAGATCGCTGCGGATTGCCAACGAAGGGACGCAGCCGGCACGTGTGCGGTACGTGCTGTATCAGTGGCTGCGGGTGGACGAAAATCCGCTTTCCAATACCGTGCTGTTTGACGAGGCTGTGGACGCCCTGGTCCACTACCGCCGGGGAACCTTTATCGGGATGGGTGCTGACCGGCCCATCACCGATGTGGCGGTGGGCGATCCCGAGGAGGTCTGGCGGCAAGCCGGGCGGGCCGTCCTGTCGGGCCCCGGGATTCGGCACGGCGACGTGGCCGGCGCCGCCCTGTGGGACCTGGGGACGCTGAACCCGGGGGAGAGCCGGGAACTCACGCTTTTTTGGGCCCTGGGCCGCCGGATCGAGGACATACGGGCCCTGCTGGCCCTGGCACGGACGACGGGAGGACAGGGGCTGCTGGCGGAGACCCGGGCGTACTGGACCCGGTGGCTTTCCCGGGCGGTGCCGCTTGAGGTGCCGCCGGCGGAGCCCCGGGAAGGGCCACCGCTCCTGCCGGGGCTGCCGGCGCAGCCGGCCTCGCCGGAAGCGATTGTTTCCCTCTACCGACGGTCACTGCTGGTCTTCAAGCTGATGGCGGACGAGCAGACCGGGGCGGTCATCGCCGCACCGGAGGTGGACCCGGCCTTTGTGACCTGCGGCGGCTATGCCTACTGCTGGGGACGGGACGCGGCATACATTACCACGGCCATGGACCTGGCAGGCTACCACGGCCTCGCGGCGGCCTTTTACCGCTGGGCGGTCCGGACGCAGGAGCCGGAGGGCTGGTGGATGCACCGGCACCTCAGCACCGGTCAGTGGGGGCCGTCCTGGGGACTCTTGCAGGTAGATGAAACCGGCTCGATCCTGTACGGCATGGCGCTGCACGCTCGCCTCTACGGTGGTAAGGGCTTTGTCGAGTCGGTCTGGTCCAGCGTAAGCCGGGCGGCGGAGTGGCTGATCCGGTATCGGGATCCGGAGACGGGACTGCCGCAGTCCTCCTGGGATCTGTGGGAGGAGCGGCAGGCCCAGTGGACCTATTCCAGTGCCGCGGTGTATGCGGGGCTGACAGCAGCCGCGGCAATGGCCCGGACCATCGGCCGCGCGGCGGAGGCGGAGCGATATGAACAGGCGGCGGCCGAAGTGAGGGAGGCGATCCTGAGGGAGACGGTGCGGGATGGCCGGTTTCTGCGGGGCCGTTTCCAGATGGTGAGCGAGGCCGCTTACCGGGAAGCGGTGGCCGCGGGCCGGTCCGGCCGCATCCGAACGGGGCCGAAGGGCCATCCTATCTACGAACTTTCCGAGGACCCGACGCCGGACCTGTCGCTTCTGGGGTTGAGCGTGCCTTTTGGTGTGGTGGACGCGGATCACCCCGTGATGGTGCGGACGGCAGAGCACCTGGTGGACGCGCTCTGGGCGCCGCCGGGCGGCGGGCTGCGCCGGTACCAGGGCGACCCCTACCGCGGCGGCAATCCGTGGATCCTCGGGACGCTCTGGCTCGGGCAGTACGCCGCGGCCCGGGGCGACCTGAAGATGGCCAGGGCGATGCTGGACTGGGCCGTGGCCCGGCAAAGTGCCACCGGCCTGCTGGCCGAGCAGGTGGATGCGGTGAGCGGCGAACCGGTCTGGATCCTGCCGCTGACCTGGTCCCACGCCATGTATGTTCTCCTGGTCCTGCAACTGTTTGCCCCAAAACGCGCACACACTACCTCTGGAGGTGGTAGTGGTGTGGCGGTTCCTGCGGGCCAGGTCTTGGCATGTTCCCCTGGCCGTGCTGATCCTGGGGATCCTGCTGCCCGCGGGCCGTGCGATAGGCGGCGCGGGACAGACTGATATGCCACCTCCCGGTGTGATCTGGGAAGCACGGGTCAGGGAACCCGTGGTGGCGCTCACCTTTGACGACGGTCCGGACCCGGTCTACACACCGCAGGTGCTGGACCTGCTCAAGCGGCACGGCGCCAAGGCCACGTTCTTCGTCACCGGCCGCCGGGCGCAGGAGTACCCGGAACTGGTGGCCCGGATCGTGGCTGAGGGCAACCAGGTGGGCAACCACGGTTTTGAGCACCAGGACTACAGTCTTCTCCCGCCCGAAGCGGTGCTGGCCGAGGTGACCAAAGCCGAGGCGGTGATCCGCGCGGTGACGGGGAAGCGGCCCAGCGTCTTCCGACCGCCTTACGGCGCCTTTGCTCCGTCCATGGTGGAACTGCTCCAGCAGCATGATTACCAGTTCGTGCTGTGGACCTGGTCCACCAACAGCCACGACTCCGTGGACAACCTGACGGCCGACGAGATCGCCAATCGGATCCTGCAAGGGATCAAACCAGGCGCGATCATCCTGCTGCACGATCATGGGGGGGACCGGGGCCCGATGGTGCAGGCGGTGGATCGTGTGCTGACGGAGCTGGGCGCCCAGGGATACCGGTTTGTGACGCTGGATGAACTGCTGCACGCGCAGACCGCCGGGGGCTGAAGCCCCCGGCGGTCTTACTGCTGCTGGTGATGATCCGGCTCCGGTTCGGATTCGGGTTGGGCAACGTTCGCGGGCGCCTGAAAGCCTCCGACGTAGGCCTCCCGGCTCAGCGCGTGGGACCAGCGGGCGCCCGGATCCAACGCGCTCAGTTGGGCCTGGGTGTCCGATACGGCTCCGGCGGCTTGAGGGAGCTCATCGGAGGCCGGAATCGCCAGCATTTCCCGGTAGTTCGGGTGGATCCGGCTGCGATCGGTCATGGCAATCCCTCCCGCAGGTAGCTTGCCCACTTGCGGCCTCCGATTCACCTGCAGTCCCGGCAGGGCGTAGGCTGTCGGAGGAGGGATGGGGTGATGCAGATACACGTGGTTCAGCCGGGGCAGAGCCTCTGGAGCATTGCCGCAACCTACGGGGTGACCCCGGAGGAACTGATCACCGCCAACGAGCTGGCCGCGCCCACCCAACTGGTGCCGGGGCAGGCTTTGGTGATTCCGATCTGGGGCCGGTACCACTGGGTGCTGCCCGGAGAGAGCCTCTGGCAGATCGCCAGGCAGTACGGTACCACGGTGGAGCAACTGATGCAGGTAAACCAGATCCCGGATCCGGCGATGATCATGCCCGGGCTCAGGCTCTACGTTCCCCCGGGACCCAGGCCGCGGGCGGAGGTGAACGCCTTTATCGAGCCCACCGGCCAGGCGGCGGACCGGGATCAGGTGGCGGCGGCGGCCAATTCCCTTACATACGTCTCGATGTTCGACTATGAAGTGAACCCGGACGGCACGCTGAATTTGCTGCCTGACCAGTTTGCCCGGGAAGGGGCTCGGGCCGGAGGCGCGGCTCCGATGATGGTGATCACCACCATCGCCGGCGGGGGGTTCAGTCCCGAACTGGGCGCGACCATCCTGGGCAGCACGGAACTGCAGGACCGCCTGCTTGACAATGTCCTGCGGATCATGGCGGAGCGGGGGTTCCGGGCGCTGAACATCGATTTTGAGCGGCTCCGGCCCCAGGACCGGGAGGCGTACAACCAGTTCCTCCGCCGGGCGGCCCAGCGGGTCCGGCAGGAAGGGTACGTCATCTCCTCGGCCCTGGCGCCCAAGATCAGCGCGACCCAGGTAGGGGAATGGTACGAGGCCCACGACTACCAGGCCCACGGCGAGATCCTGGATTTCTCCGTGATCATGACCTATGAGTGGGGCTGGTCCGGCGGTCCGCCCATGGCCGTGGCACCGGTCCGGGAAGTGGAGCGGGTGATCCGGTACGCGCTCACGGAGATGCCGCCGGAGAAGATCATGATGGGGATTCCACTGTACGGGTATGACTGGACGCTGCCCTACGTGGAGGGCGGGCCCTTTGCCCGGGTGGTCAGTCCCCAGCAGGCCATCGCACTGGCCGGCCGCTACGGTGTGCCCATTCAGTACGACCCCGTGAGCCAGGCGCCTTTCTTCCGGTACTGGGATGAGCAGGGGCGGGAGCACGAGGTCTGGTTCGAGGACGCGCGGTCGATTCAGGCCAAGTTCGATCTGGTGAAGCGCTACGGGCTCAGGGGGGTCAGCTACTGGCGCCTGCCCATCCCCTTCCCGCAAAACTGGCTCCTGCTGGAGGATACCTTCGACATCGTCAAGCGTTGAAAAAGCCAGACGGCCGGGGGCTGGCCGGCCCCCGGCCTCAAACCGGGCTGGGCACCGGAGCGGGAGCGGTTTCGGGTGCGGAAGGTACCACCGTGATGCGGAAGGGAATGGTGCCCAGGTGATCCTGCTCCGGGGTGATGACGGTGAGGCTGCCCCGGAGGCTCCCGGTCTCCGGCGGCAGGTGAATGCGAACGGGGACGATGGCCTCGGCGCCGGGCTGGACCGTGACCCACTGCACATCCACCACGTCCAGGGGGCGGGGGGCCAGGACGAAGAGGCTTCCCGAGACGGTAACCGGACGGCCTCCGATGGCCGGCGGGATCAGGCCGGCCAGCAGGGTCCACCTTCCCGGCACCGGCGACGCTTCCAGGACGGACGCGGCGCCCGCTTGGGCAGGGGCGGAGACCCGCCCGCTCCGGGAGATCGGATCCACCAGGCTCAACACCAGCGGTGCGGCGCAGTCTGCGCACTGCAGGACCGCTCCGATGAGGCGGGCGCCGTGGGGGACTTCGAGGGTGGCCAGCGGGGCGTAGCCTTTCCGGCCGGGGTGACCGGCGGCCACCGCCTCCGGGGGAACCTCCGCGGTGAACGGGTGCCAGGTAAGGGCCGGCTCTTCGGTCCGGGCCACGACGCGCACCCGCAGGGGCGCCCGGCCGGGGTTGCGCACCACCAGCGCCACCGGCGCCGGCTCACCGGGATTCACCTGCACGTTCACGAGCCGGGGTGAGACCAGTTGGGCGCCGATGCGGACGGCGCCCCGGTAGGGCTCGGGCCGGCCCCGCCCGCTGAAGGCGAAGGAGTGGGTGAGGAGGCGCCACATGCCGGGACGGGGATCGGACAGGAGAATCTGGGAGGTCATGACATCGGTGTCGCCATCGTCCAGCACATCCGCCACGTTTGACTTGCCCATGACGGCCCGCCCCGCGGGGTCGATCAGATAGAACTCCACGGCGTTGTCGACGTCCGGCCACTGCAGGTCGGCGGCCAGGGACGGGGTGTCCGGCGGGACGAACAGGTGGTGGCAGATCCAATCGCCGTGGCCCCAGGAACCCTGAAACCCGTGCTGGAAACGGCCGGCGAACCGCCCCTGTCCCCGGGCCAGGGAGATGGGGACCACCACCGTCACCGGCAGGAGGGTGGTGCCCACCCGGAGGTGCCCCACATAGGTGCCCGGCGCGACATCGGAGGGGACGCGGACCTGGACGGTCAGCGTGCGGGTCTCGCCGGGGGCCATGGGGGCGGCGGTTCCGGCCACCGAAATCCAGGACCAGGGGTTCCGCCGGTGGGGAACTGCCAGAAGCGTGAAGGGCTGGCGGGCGGTCCGGGTCCCATCCCGAAGCTGCACACGGGCCAGCCAGCGGCCGGGCGCGGGACGGGTAACCCAGGCGTCCACGCACTTGCCCAGTTCGTGGTCGCCAGGCCCGCTGGGGCGCTGGTAGTTGGCCAGCCGCCCGGCGGGATCGTACAGGGCCAGCAGCAGCCGGGGTGTCGTGGGACCGTGCTCTTCGGTGGGCCAGGTTACCGAGACGTGGAGCAGGTCGGTTCCGGCCTCCACCTGCAAGGGGATCTCCTGCACCGGGTGGGTGCCGCTGACCTCGCCGATCACCGACAGATCGGCCCCGCGCACGGGCTCGTACCGGAAGGCCGCGGCTTCCGGGACGGCGGGGTCGGAACCCTGGTATTTCACGGCGACGTACGTGCACCCCTCTTCTCCGGCCGCCGCCACCGCCGGGTCCGGAACCGGGGCGGTGAAGACCGGCTCGAGGCCCAGGGCAGCCCGGACGGCCCGGAGGATGTTGATCCGGCCGGCGCCTTGCATGTGCGCCGGGAGGCCGAGGTCATCTGCCGTGGCCATGAGCAGGTGGGTGGCTTCATCCGGGGTGGGGTACCGGCCGTGCTGCCGGTGGAAGGCCTGGTACAGGAGCGCCGCACAGGCGGCCAGGAAAGGAGCGGCCTGACTGGTGCCGCCGAACAGCTGAATCCGGGTTCCGCTCTGGGAACGATTCATGGGGGCCAGGCCCCAGTCATAGGCGCCGGGGGCCAGCAGGTCCGGTTTGGGCCGTCCGTCCATCGTGGGGCCCAGGCTGGAGAAAGCCGCCAGTTGGTCGGCGGTCCAGCGGTCCCCGGAGGTGAGATAGCCCATCTGGGCAAAGCTGCGGAAGGTGGTGCTGGCGCCGGCCGTCAGTGCCCCGGGGGCCGAACCGGGGGTGCTCAAGGTCCCGAGGCCGCCGCCCTCGTTGCCCGCGGAGACCACCACCAGGATGCCCCGCTCCCGGACGGCGGCCACCGCAGCCGACAGAGGGTCGGTGCCGTCGTTGGGAATGGACAGTCCTCCCAGGCTCATGTTGATGATGTGGGCGCCCTGCTCCGCCGCCCACTCCAGGGCCGCGATGATGGCGCTGTCGTAGCCGCTGACCACCCGGGCGTCGAAGACCTTCGCGCTCATTAGCCGGGCGCCCGGGGCGAGCCCCCGGATGCGGGTATAGGCAATGGGCCCGGAGCCTGTTGCGCCCGGCACCGCGTGGACCTCCCGGGCCTGGGCGACGATGCAGCCGGCCACCGCGGTGCCGTGGCCCACGGTGTCCGTCAGATCCGTGTTGGTGAAGTCGGCGGCCAGGGGCTGACCGTGCTCGTTCAGGATCGCGGTACCCTGCAGGTCCGGATGGGTGAAGTCCACGCCGGAGTCAATGATGCAGAGCCGCACGCCGGAGCCGTCGATTCCCAGGGCGTGGACCTGATCGGCACCGGTCTGGGACAGTGCGACCGGAGAGAGAAGGGGGTCGGCAGGGGAGCCGGAGGGGCCTTCGGCCGGCCCCAGCGCTTCGGCCCACTCCGCGGGTCCGAAGGGCACAGGCGGAAGGTGGCGGAGCCGGTCCGGCAGTACGGAGGCGTCGGGATTTCGGGCCAGGAATCGGTGGAGGGCCTCCGGGGTCAGTTCAGCCGCCACCCACGGCAGAAGGTGAAAGGGGTGGCAGTCCCGGACGCCGCAGTCCGCCAGGCGGCGCTGCAGGTCGGCGGTACCTTCCCCGGGAGTGCACGGGCAGAGAATCAGCCGTGAGCTATGCATCGCTACCCCTCCCCTGACAGTGCTTGGTGTATAATTCGATATATTCCGTCGATTTTCCTGCGGTTCGTCCTCTATTCCTGCCTTGTGACCGGCACAGGCACAAAAAAGAAAAGCCCCGGCCGGGGCTGAGGGTTCGTGTGCGGCCGGAGGTTCAGTCCTGCCCACGCTGCTGCAGTTCTTCCGGGCCCTGCGGATCGTGTAGATTTGGCATCTCCTCTACGGGCAGCAGCAGTTCGATCAGTTCGCCCTGTCGCAGCACGGACAGGGGGACCAGGTCACCATGCCGGTGGCATGCCAGCGTCTTCCGGATAAAGCCCAGGTTGGTCACCGGCTGGCGCCCGTCCACGGCCATGATCATGTCCATCTCCCGCAAACCGGCCCGATGACCCGGGCCGCCGACGGGCACGTGGTGTACCACCACGCCCCGGTCGCAGGGGAGGGAGAGCATTTGAACCCAGATCGGATCGATCACGTCGGGTTCCCCGGAGAACCCGAGCCAGGGATGGACCGCGTAGCCATGATCGATGATCTGGCTGGCCACCCGGGCGGCCACGGAGGCTTGCAGGGCCAGAGAGAGGCCTCCCTGCCACTGGATGGCGTTGATGCCCACGACCCGTCCTTCCAGGTCAACCAGGGGGCCGCCGGTGTTACCGGGGTGCACAGGTGCGGTGGTGAGCAGCAGACCGTCCACCGGCAG
>DATCKG010000030.1:0-30469 GCA_036562385.1 Symbiobacteriaceae bacterium | reverse complement strand
GTGGCAATGTTCGCGATCAGGTCGTAATAAGGCCGCAGCTTCTGGCGCCACCAGAAGTTAAAGGACTGGTAGGTGTAGTTCATGAGGGTCGACATCTCGCCGAACCGGCCGCCCAGCAGTTCCTGCACCGCCGCGGCAGCGTTGGCGTCCGGCTCCTTCGGCTGGGGCAGCTCGATGGCCAGGCGATCGACGCGCAGGTACATGCCGTGCATCCCTCCTTGGCAGAAGTTCATACTCGAATTGAATTCGAGTTTCGGTTACCAGGATAGCAAGACGGCCGGAGGTTTTCATGAGAAAACGATGAAGGAACCGTGAACTTTTGCCGGCGCGGTGATTCCGCTCTCCCCGTCCCGGACCAGTTCCGGCAGGGCCCCAGCCTGGACTGCCACCACCGGCAGCCCGGCTGCCATGGCTTCCAGGGTCGCCAGCCCTTGGGTCTCCAACGACGAGGGAAAGAGGAAGATATCGCCCGCCGCATATTCTGCCGGCATCGCCTCCCAGGGAACGTGTCCCCTGAGGGCCACCCGCCCGGTGGCCAGCCAGGGGGCCAGGGCCTCGTGGACGGCCGGGCCAGGGGCCCGTCGCCCACGACCCGGGCCCGCAAGGTCGGATAGACCGCCATCCCTTGACTCGCGTACCGCCTTTTCCTCTTGTGGGACCCACACTTTCTAGCCTAGAGCCCCCCTGGACAGGTCCGGCCGGAGGGAGGGGGAGCCTCCGGCCGGTGCGCATTGCCCCCGGCGAAAGCCGGTGGGTATACTTACCGCGGGGATGATACACGCTTGAAGGAAGCCAGAGGGGGAGCAGGGATGAGCGTGCTGCGCCGGCTGTGGCCCTATTATCGCCCGGGGTGGCCCATGGCCCTCCTGAGCCTGCTGCTGGTGCTGCTGGGTGTTTGCCTGGGTCTAATGCAGCCCCAGATCATCCGTTGGGTGGTGGATCTGGTCCTTCAGCAGGGGGCCTGGGATTGGCTGCTGCCCGGCGCCGCGGCGGTGGTGCTGGCTGCGGTGCTGCAGGGCGCCTGCCGTTACGGGCAGCGGTATACCATGGAACTGGTGGCCCAGCAGGTGATCTACGCCCTGCGCAGCGAGCTGTACCGCCACCTGCAGTCCTTGTCCTTCCGGTTTTATGATCGGGTACAGACCGGTGAACTGATCAGCCGGGTGACCGCCGATGTGGACACCCTGAGGCAGGCAGCCTCGGTCGGGATGGTCAACGGCCTGATGAACCTGCTCACCATCGGCGGCATTGTGGTGGCCATGCTCCTCATGGACTGGCGCCTGGCGCTGGTCTCCCTGCTCTTTCTGCCGCCCATGGTGATGGCGGTTTTTTATTACGCGACCCGGTCCCGGGCGACCTGGAGCCAGGTGCAGCAGGAGACCGCCCGGCTGACGGCCGCCGTCCAGGAGAATCTGGCCGGTGTCCGGGTGGTGCGGGCCTTTGCCCAGGAGGAGGCCCAGGTGGAGCGGTTCGAGCAGGTAAATCGCGCGTTCCGGGAGGCCAACCTGCGGGCAGTCCGGCTCAACTCCTTCTGGACCACCACCATCAACTTCCTGGCTGCCCTGGGCAGCGTGATCGTTCTCTGGTACGGCGGCCACCGGGCCATCGAAGGGGCCATCAGCCTGGGGACGCTGGTGGCGTTCAACACATACCTGGCGAACCTGATCCATCCCGTGCGGATGATGGGCTGGATCACCTCGATGATGGCCCGAGCCCGGGCGGGCCTGCAGCGGATCTTTGAACTGCTGGACACCCGGCCGGAGGTGCAGGAGAAGCCGGGCGCGGTGGCCGTGGGCCGCCTCTCCGGTCACGTGGTGCTGGAGGACGTCTCCTTCAGCTACGATGGGGTCCACAAGGTGCTGGATCACGTCAGCCTGGAGATTTTGCCCGGCCAGCGGGTGGCCATCCTGGGTCTTACCGGGTCGGGCAAGTCCTCCCTGGTGCAGCTACTTCCGCGGTTTTATGATCCCGATGCCGGCCGGGTGCTGATCGACGGGATGGATGTCCGGGACATGACCCTGGAAAGCCTGCGCCGGAACATCGCGGTGGTGCCACAGGAGCCGTTCTTGTTCAGCACCACCCTGCGGGAGAACATCGCCTACGGACGGCCGGATGCCACCATGGCGGAGGTGGTGGCGGCAGCCAAGGCGGCCCAGATCCATGAGTTCATCGAAAGCCTGCCCGACGGATACGAGACGGTGGTGGGCGAGCGGGGTGTCGACCTCTCGGGCGGCCAGAAGCAGCGGGTGGCCATCGCCCGGGCTCTGCTGATGGACAGTCCGATCCTGATCCTGGACGAGTTTACCAGTGCGGTGGACGTGCAGACCGAGGCGGCCATCCGCCGGGCTCTGCAGCGGCTGATGGCCGGACGCACCTGCCTGATCATCGCCTCCCGGCTTTCCACGGTGCAGGAGGCCGACCTGGTGGTGGTGATGGATCGGGGACGCATCGTCCAGCAGGGCACGCCCGCGGAACTGAGCCGTCAAGAGGGGCTGTACCGGGAGATTTGCCGGCTGCAGCTCCAGACGGGAGCCGGGAAAGAGGGGGCGGTGATCTGAATGATCCACGGGCCTCGCTACGGGGGTCGGGGTTCCCGGGGGCCCGGGGGCCTGGCCCTGGACGCACCGGGGATCCGGCTCCGGGAGGTGGATCCCCGTGTCTACCGGCAGGTGCTGGCCTTTGTGCGGCCGTACACAGGCCGCTTGCTGCTGGCCACTTTCCTGATGGCCGTCACCGCCCTGGTGAGCCTGGCAGGGCCATACCTCACCAAGGTGGCCATTGACGAGTTTGTGGCCCGGGGAGATGCCAGTGGCCTCAACCTGGTGGCCGCCGCGTTCTTCGCCACCGCGGTCCTGAACTGGTTGAGCAGCTACGGGCAGACCTGGGTGGTCTCCTGGGTAGGGCAGACGGTGGTCTGCGATGTGCGGAGCGCCCTCTTTCGCCACCTGCAGCGGCTGAGCTTCCGCTTCTACGACACCACGGCCACGGGGCGGATCCTCACCCGGCTGACCTCGGATGTGGACGCGCTGAACCAGCTGGTCTCCTCGGGGCTGGTGACCCTGGTGGCGGACACCCTGCTTTTGGTGGCCATCATGGTCACGATGCTGAAGATGCACGTCCGCCTGGCCCTGGTCAGCTTTCTGACCATCCCGCTGATCTGGGCGGTGCTGCGGTTCTTTCAGCGCCGGGTGCGCGACGCCTTCCGGGAGGTGCGGCGGACCACGGCGGATATGAATGCCAGCCTGGAGGAATCCATCTCCGGGGTGCGGATCACCCAGGCGTTCGCCCGGGAAGAACGGAATCAGGAGGCCTTTGACAGCATCAACGAGGCCAACCGGCAGGCCAACGTGCACGCCACCGCCATCTGGGCCATGTTCTTTCCGGCCATCGACGTGGTCTCCGCGCTGGGCGTCACCCTGGTGCTCTGGTACGGTGGCCGGCTGATCCTGGGCGGCGACACCGGAGTCACCGTGGGGCAGGTGACCGCGTTCATCCTGTACCTGAACCGCTTCTTCCAGCCGATCCGGGACCTCAGCCAGGTCTACAATCTCCTGCAGTCCGCCGCTGTGGCAGCGGAACGGATCGTGGAGGTGCTGGACCAGCAGCCGGAGGTCGAGGACCGACCGGGGGCCGTGGCGCTGGGTCGGGTCCGGGGCGAGATCCGCTTCGAAAACGTGACCTTCGGATACAAGCCGGGGCAGCCGGTGGTGCGGGATATCAACCTGAAGGCGTTGCCGGGGGAGACGGTGGCCCTGGTGGGCCACACGGGCGCGGGCAAGTCCACCCTCATCCAGCTGTTGGCGCGGTTTTACGACCCGTGGGAAGGGCGGATCCTGGTGGACGGCCGGGACCTCCGGGAGGTAACCCAGCACTCCTGGCGCTCCCAACTGGGGATTGTCCTGCAGGATACCTTCCTGTTTTCCGGGACCATCCGGGACAACATCCGGTTTGGCAACCCCCGGGCGTCGGATGAGGAGGTGGAAGCCGCCGCCCGGGCCGTGGGCGCCGATGCATTTATTCGGGCGCTGCCCCGGGGGTATGACACCGAGATCGGCGAGCGCGGTGTCACCCTGTCGGTGGGCCAGCGGCAGCTAATCGCCTTTGCCCGGGCTCTCTGCGCCGATCCGGCAGTGCTGATCCTGGACGAGGCCACTGCGAACATCGACACGTACACGGAGACCCAGATCCAGGAGGCCACCAGGCGGCTCCTGCAGGGGCGGACGGCTTTTGTCATCGCCCACCGGCTTTCCACCATCCGGCAGGCGGATCGGATTTACGTGATTGACAACGGCCGGGTGGTGGAGGAGGGAACCCACGAAAGCCTGCTGGCCCGGAACGGGCGCTACGCGGAGCTGTACCGCAGCCAGTTTGCCGGTTCCGACGCGGCCGTGGCAGGCGAATCGGCTGAGACGGCGTCGCGGACGGCGCTTGAGTGAGTGCGAAAATGCACCGCCGGGTCCATTCCGGCGGTGCGTTTTCGCTAGGCCTTCGCGTCGTCCAGGATGGTGACGGTGCCGGCGGTGCCGTCGACTCGGATGCGCTGGCCGGTGCGCAGCCGGGTGGTGGCCCCGGGTACTCCCACCACCGCGGGGATACCGTACTCCCGGGCCACCACGGAGCCGTGGGACATCATCCCTCCGGTCTCGGTGACCAGGGCGCCGGCGGTGAGGAACAGGGGCGTCCAGGCCGGGTCCGTGCCCGGTGCCACCAGCACTTCGCCCGGTTCCAGACGGGCGCCCACGGGACTGAGGACCACCCGCGCCACGCCTTCGTAGACGCCGGCAGAGGAGCCGATGCCCACCAGCGTTCCCTCTTCATGAGGCCGGATGCCGTAGGAAACCTCGCCTTCGCTGGTGATGGCCATGGGAACAGGACGGCGCTTCATCTCCCGGTCGTACTCCGCCCTGTTGCGTGCCACCAGCGGCCTCAGGTCCTGGTCTGATGTCAGATCTTCGAAGGGAAGGAAAAACACGTCCTCTTGCCGGTCCAGACGGCCGGCTCGGACCAGTTCCTCTCCCGCCTCCAGGAGTACCTGGCGCAACGTTCCCATGACGTGGACCAGGAAGAACTTTGGCCATTCCCGCACGCCCATGAGCTGCCGGTGCCGCTTCATCAAAAACCGGATCAGAGCCGCCCGGAAGGGGCCCTTACGGCGGCGCACCTCCGCGGCAACGGCTGCCATGGCCTGCTCCGCGGCTGCTGCTCCCCGCTCAAAGTGCTGCACCGGGTCGTTGGGGCCGGAGTCCCGGGCCATGAAGGCCGTCAGCATCTGGCTGAGGTACTCCGGCTGTTCCCGGAGTCGGGGCACCGCGACGTCGATCTCCCGAACCGTGCGGTGCCCGTACTTCTCAAGCCAGGCCGCAACAGCCGGGTGGTCGAGCCGCACGGCAGCCGGGGCTCCGGCCGGCGGTTCTGCTCCGCCCGCTGCGGCCTCCGCCCGTAACTGCCGGGAGACCCGCCACAGGTCCAGGTCCATCTGGGTGGTGGGGTTGTGGGGGATGGAGCGCTTCACCGGCTCCATCAGGGCGGGGTCCAGGCCCCAGGCCTTTAACTTGTGCTCCGCCAACCGCCCGGTTCCCACACCCATCACCACCAGGGGGGCCACCTGGCTGAGGACGGCACCGAAAAGGCTGGAAAGAACGTTTCGGATGAAATCCACCCGCTGGGGCACGCCGTGCAGTTGTCTGCTTTCTTTCTCCAGGTTGTGGACGAAGGCCTGGAGCCGTTCCCAGGTTTGTTCCCGGGTGCGGTCGGGGCTTACCAGCGCCCGGAGTGCCCGCCCGGCCACGGTGAGCAGCAGGGACTTGCGGATCTTTCTCAGCAGCAGCCTGCCGTTTCCGGCCAGGGGCGGCAGCCTGCCGGCATTCCGGTTCAGCAGTTCCATGACCGCCTGCCCCATCGCGTTGTCGGCGAAACCGGAGGTCAGGAGCGCATGTCCCACTCGGGTACGAGCGAAGGCGGTAAAGTCGATGAAGAGCCGTCCGCCTGCCTCGACGAGGACCGGCGGCGCACCGGGCGGCACCTTCAGGCCCAGGAAACCGGGGGCTGTCCGGAACAGGGTGAAGAAGATGGAGCGGGCCGCCGGTGACAAGGGCTCCATCACGCCCTGAACGCCGTGGATGGATCCGTAGATGCGAAGCCCTGCCGATTCCGGGGGCGCCGGCTGCGGAAGGGGGTAGAGGGTCGTGATGGGCCGGGACTGGAGCAGGTACAGCTTTCCACCGGCCAGGGCCCACTCGATGTCCTGCGGGGCGCCAAAATACGCAGCCGTGCGCCTGCCCAGTTCCACCAGGGCGGCCACCTGCGCCGGGGTGAGGACGGGCTTTCGCTGCAGTTCCGGCGGGACCGGCTGCTGGGCAGAGCCGTCCGGGGTGCGGACGGTCATGACGGTCTTGGTGGCGATCCGCTCCTCCAGAATGGCTCCGGTTCTGCCGTCCACCACCCAGTGGTCGGGGGTGACAGCGCCGCTGACCACCGACTCCCCCAGGCCCCAGGCACCGTCGATGACCATCCGGCCCCGGTGGCCGGTCAGGGGATCGGCGGTAAACAGCACGCCGGCCACTTCCGCCGGGATCAGCCGCTGCACCACCGCGGCCAGGGCTACATCCTGGGGGGCGATGCCGTTTCGGATGCGGTAGGCCAGGGCCCGGGGGGTCCAGAGGGAGGACCAGCAGCGCCGGACGGCCTCCACCACCTGCTGGCCGCCGGTGATATTGAGGAACGTCTCCTGCTGACCGGCGAAGGAGGCCTCGGGCAGATCCTCTGCGGTGGCCGAGGATCGCACGGCCACGGGACCGCTGCCCAACTGCTCGTAGGCGGCGGCAATGGCGGCGGCGATTTCGGCTGGGATGGGGGACTGGTGAAAGAGCGTACGAATCCGGGCGGAGGCCGCGTCCAGGGATTCCTGATCTTCCAGGTGGGCCTCGGCGGCCAGCCGCTGGATCTCGTTTTGGATGCCAGCCGATTCGACGAAAAGGCGGTAGGCCGTTGTGAGCACTACGAAGCCTGGGGGCACCGGGAGCCCTGCCCGGAGCATGGCGCCCAGATTTGCGCCCTTGCCGCCGGCCAGGGCCAGGTCAGCCTGGGTGAGCCTGTCCAGTGGGCGGATCAGTTCCATAAGATGGCCCTCCCTCCAAGTCGGAAATCAAACCCTTCGTGCGGCGTTGCCGGGGTGGCCGCCGGGAGCTGCCTTCTTCGGCTGCGATCCGTCAGCAGTCCGGCAAGCGTCGTATCCAGCACTGCATCGACGGCGACATCCCTCTCACCCCGGTACTTACTGGTCGATCAATTAATACCTACACCTGCAACACATTGCCGGTCAAGATGGGCCATTGCATTCATGCCATTCGCGCTCGATTTGTTAATCAGAAACAGAGGAGAAAACAAATGGATGTGGAATCATCGTTGATACCGCAGCACGGGGAGGGAGAGAGCCCAGCGGTGATCCGGCTGGAAGAGGTCCACAAATATTTTGGCAGCCTGCATGTGCTCAGGGGCGTGAACCTCACCGTGGCTTCCGGCGAGAAGGTGGTAATTATCGGCCCCAGCGGTTCCGGCAAGAGCACTCTGATCCGCTGCATCAACCTGCTGGAGCGGCCCACCAGCGGCCGGGTGATCGTGGACGGCGTGGAGGTGACCGCCCCGCGGGCCCCCGTCACCAAGATCCGGCAGTCCATCGGGATGGTCTTTCAGCAGTTCAACCTGTATCCGCACAAGACGGTGCTGGAGAACGTCACCCTGGCGCCGGTGCTGGTAAAGGGGGTGCCCAGGGCGGAGGCGGAAGAAAGCGGCATGGCCTACCTGCGAAGGGTGGGGCTGGCCCATAAAGCCCGGGCCTACCCGTTGCAGCTTTCCGGCGGACAGCAGCAGCGGGTGGCCATCGCCCGGGCCCTGAACATGAAGCCGAAGATCATGCTGTTTGACGAACCCACCTCCGCGCTGGACCCGGAGATGATCCAGGAGGTTCTGGATGTGATGGTGGACCTGGCCTCCGAGGGGATCACCATGGTGGTGGTCACCCACGAGATGGGCTTTGCCCGGGAGGTGGCGGACCGGGTGGTCTTCATGGACGAAGGCCAAATCCTGGAGGAAGGGACGCCGGAGCGCTTCTTTACGGAGCCTTCCCACCCGCGGGCCCGGCTGTTTCTGAGCCGGATCCTGCGCCACTAGTCAGCCAGTACTCAGCCGGCTTCCGCGCCGGCACAGGAGCGACCACGCAGAGGAGGGTCTGATGGATGCGCAGGTTTCTGACCATCGCGATGGCCAGCCTGCTGACCCTGAGCCTGCTGGCGGGCTGCGGCGGCGGCGCCCGTTCCGGCCAGGGCGGCACCGGCACGGACGAGAGCGGTGCGGTCATCCAGGCGCCGGAGATCGAGGCGATCCGGCAGCGGGGCGTCCTCCGGGCCGGGGTGAAGGTGGATGTGCCCAAGTTCGGATACAAGGATCCGCAGACGGGACAGATCGACGGGTTTGAGGTCGACATCGTCCGGGCCATTGCCAGGGAGATCCTCGGCGATGAGAGCAAGATCGAACTGCACCCCGTGAACGCCAAGACCCGGGGACCGGCTCTGGATAACGACGAGGTGGACGTGGTGGTGGCCACCTTCACCATCACCGAGGACCGGAGGCGCAGCTTCAACTTCTCGGAGCCGTACTTCCAGGACTTTGTGGGCCTGCTGGTGAAAAAAGACGGCCCCAAGAGCTGGAAGGAGCTGGATGGCAAGCGAATCGGGGTCGCCCAGGCGGCGACCACCAAGTCGGCCCTGGCCGAGGCGGCCCAGAAGGACGGCATCCGGGTGGAGTTCCGGGAGTTTGCCACCTATCCGGAGATCAAGGCGGCGCTGGATGCGGGGCAGGTGGACGCCTTCGCGGTGGATGTGGCCATCCTGCTGGGCTACCTGGATGACAGCACGGTGATTCTCGAGGAGCGCTTCGCTCCCCAGGACTACGGCGTGGCCACCAAGAAGGCCAACACCGGTCTGGCCGCGGTGGTCAACGACGTGATCGTCCGGATGAAGGAGAGCGGTGAGATCGACCGCCTGCTGGCGAAATGGGAGCTGAAGTACTAAGTGGATCGGTTCGCCTGGTTCAAGTGGCAGGCGCTGTTGGCTGACTGGGAGCTTTTCGCCGGGGGCCTGGCCCGGACCCTGACCACGTCGGCCTGTGCCCTCGGCCTTGCCCTTCTCGTGGGGACCATCCTGGGCGTGCTGGGGACGGCGCCCTGGCGCGTCGCCCGGGCTGTGAACCGCGTCTACGTGGATTTGATCCAGAACACCCCGCTGGTGACCCAGGTGATGTTCCTCTTCTATGCTTTGGCCCACTGGAAGCTGTACCTTTCTACCTTCGCCATCGGCGTCATCGGGCTGGGGATCTACCACGGCGCTTACATCGCCGAGGTGGTGCGGGCAGGCATCCAGTCGGTTCACCGGGGCCAGTTGGAGGCCGCGTTCTCCCAGGGGTTCACCTACGTCCAGGCCATGCGCTACATCGTCCTGCCCCAGGCGGCCTATGTGGTGCTGCCGCCGCTGACCAACCAGGCGGTCTCCCTGATCAAGAACTCCTCCATCCTGGCGATAATCTCCGGGTGGGACCTGATGCACACGGGCGACTCCTGGTCGGCAGAGACCGGCTACTACGGCCCGGCTTATGTGCTGGTGTGGGCCATCTACTTCCTGCTCTGTTTTCCGCTCGCCACCTGGGCCCGACGGCTGGAGGAGCGGATCGCCCGCACCCGGGGAGGGGAGGTGAAGCCGGCGTGACCGGCTCTGCCCTGGAACTGCTGCAGCCTCACCTGCTGGCCTTCATGGGGAAGGGGTTGCTGGTGACCCTGCGGATTGCCGGCCTCTCGATCCTGCTCAGCTTCCTGCTGGGCACGTTGATCGGTGTCATCCGCTACAGTCGCCAGCCCGTCCTGGCCCCTCTGGCCGGGGCCTACGTGGAGGCCATTCGGAACTCGCCCCTGCTGCTGCTAATTCTGTTCTGCCGGTTTGTCATCCGGGGACTGAGGCCGGTGGACGCGGTTACCCTGGCCATGACGCTGTTTACCTCCGCGGTGCTGGCGGAGGTGGTCCGGGGCGGTCTCAACTCCGTGGACCGGGGTCAGTGGGAGGCGGCCCTCTCCCAGGGGTTTACGTACATGCAGACCCTGCGCCACATCATCCTGCCCCAGGCCCTGCGGCGGATGATTCCACCCATGGTGAGTCAGTTCATCACGGTGATCAAGGACACGTCCTATGCCTGGGTGGTGGGTGTGGAAGAACTGACGGGCTCCGGCATGATCATCCTGGGTCAGTACGGCAGCACCGCCCAGTTCTTCGCGGTGTTCGGCTTCATTGCCCTGGTCTATTACGTGCTCTGCCACCTGCTCAGTCGCCTGGCCCGGTGGCAGGAGCGGCGGCTGCTTTGGCTCAGCTACTGACGCCCCTAGATCGAAAACGGACCGGCCTTCGGGCCGGTCCTTGTTTGCGTTACAGGCCCCCTGGGACAAGGTGGTCATGCCCTGCCTCTCCGCCGCATAGCTATTGGCGGAAAGGGGAAGGTAGCGTGAGCCGCAGGGAGTCGCTGCTGCGGGGGGCCGCGGCCCTGGCTGTGGCCGGGCTGATCATCAAGATTTCCAACCTGCTGGTGCGGGTACCCCTTGCCCACCTGGTGGGGTCGGAGGGCCTGGGGATGTACCAGATGGCCCTGCCTGCCTTTTTCGCCTTCTTCCACGTGGCTTCGGGCGGCGTACCGGTGGCGGTGCAAAACCTGGTGGCGGAAGCCTTTGCCCGGGACCGGCCTCGGATGGCCCAGCAGGTCTTCCGGTTGGCTTTCGTCTACACCCTGCTGGCCGGTGGGCTGGGCAGCGCGGCGCTGCTTGCGGGGGCCCCGCGGATCGCCCGGATGTTGGGGGAACCGCGGGTGCAGTGGTCGCTGATGGCCCTGTCGCCGGCGGTGATTCTCTTTGCCCTGGACTCCCTTTACCGCAACTACCTGCAGGGCCGCAACCTGATGACTCCGAGCGCCACGGGCAGCGTACTGGAGCAGGCCGCCAAAGTGGTGGTCACCATGGGCGCCTCCTCGCTGCTGATGCGGTGGGGAAAGGAGTTCGGCGCCGCGGGGGCTGCCCTGGGCATTACCGCGGGGGCGGTACTGTCCCTGCTGTACGTGGCCGCCTACACCCACTGGATGAGCCGGCGGGATCCCGCCGATGACAGGCCCGGCGAATCGGCGGCGGTACTGGCCCGCCGGATGGCCGTGATGGCCTGGCCGGTGACCCTGGGCAGCATCGCCGTGCCGCTGCTGAACCTGGTGGACGTGGGTATCGTTCAGCGGGGTTTCCAGAAAGCCTTTGCCGACCAGAGCCTGGCCACCGCGATGTACGGCGCCTATTCCGGCATTGCCCTGCAGGTGGTCTGGTTTCCCCAGGTGCTGACCAACGCCTTGGGCAACGCGCTGGCACCGGTGCTGGCGGCGGCCCGGGCCCGGAACGACCGGGCGCTGGTGCGGGAACGGATCGTACTGGGGATCAGGGCCACCGGTCTGATCTGCCTCCCCGCCGCGGTGGGACTGGCGCTGCTGGCGGATCCGGTGGCCCGCGTGTTCGGGGAACCAGGGGCAGCGGTTCCCCTTCGCTTCCTCGCGCCGGTGGCGTACCTGGGACCGCTGTTCTGGATGATGACCGCCCAGCTGCAGGCGTTGGGGCAGACCGGGATTCCGATGCGAAACTTCGGCCTCAGTATGGGGGCCAAGCTCCTGCTGGACGCCCTGGCCGCACCGGTACCGGGTTTTGCCGTGGAGGGCGTCGCACTGGCCACCGTGGCCATGTTTTTGACCGGCTGCTGGCTGAATGCCCGGGCGCTGGCCCGGCAGCTGGATGAGCCCCTGCCCTGGGCCCTGCTGCTGGAAGGTCCGCTCATTTCCTCCCTGCTGATGGGGGCGGTGCTTTTCGGGCTGGCCACTGCCGGTCTGATGCCCTCGGCCACCTGGGCGTCCCTTTCCACCGCGCTCGCGGTGGCCCCGGTGGCTTACGGGGTGCTGCTGGTGATCACACGGGCTGTTACCTGGGCGGACCTCCGGGAGATGGGCGGCCCCTGGGGAACCCGGCTGGAGCGGTGGTTTCACAGCTTCTGGAACTGACGGCAGACAAACCACAGCCACCCGGCAGCGCCGGGTGGCTCAGTTGCTTCCCCGTACATCGTCACATGGCCTCGGACTTGGGTGCCTCGGCCGCCGGACGGTTGTTCTCATTCTTCAGCTCCGCGTAGAGCTTTTCCAGGGAGCGGAGCAGGATCTTCTGCTCGTCGGGTGACCAGATCTTGGCGATCTCCCCGAGTTCTTTGGACAGCTCCCGCTTGATCTCCCATACCTTGGCGCCCTTTTCGGTCAGGCGGATGTTCACGACCCGCCGGTCCTCGGTGCTGCGTTCCCGGACCAGCCAGCCGTCCCGCTCCAGCCGGTCGGCCACCCCTGTCAGGTTGCCCCGGGAGCAGTTCAATTCATCCGCCAGGCTGCCCAGCGTGGTGGCATCACCGCACATGGCAGCCAGCAGGAGATGGTACTGGGGCATGGTCAGGCCATATTTGCGGCTGAGAAAGCGATGGCATCGCTTTTCCACCAGGTCGGCGATGGTCTGCAGAAGCGGGAGCAGATTTTCGGGGCTAAACCGGTCAGCCGATGTCGCGTGTGCCTGCTTTTCCAATCGTGGTCACCTTCCTTTCGCCTTTCTGGCGCAGCCCTGGCCCTCCAGGGACCTGGGGCCGGAGCAGTGATCTATCACGGATTATCCCATTAAATCCAAATAATGTCAATCATGTATGTGACAAAACTGGCTGTCATTTCTGCTGTCCACCCGGAGGCGGGGCTGGCTGCTGCTTTCCAGTTCTATTCTTCCCAGAGGCGTTTTGTCTATACATATATGCCGCACCCACTTGGTATGACAAAGGGTGCGCCCATTTTCGTATTCGGTTTGCGAGCGGCGGAGTGCGGGTAGCCGCCGCGGCGGCGGTTGTGGTATAATCCGCCCCAAGCACCCACCTGTGGGGGGAGGAGAGGGGATGCCCACGGTAGCCTTCCAGGGGGAGCGGGGTGCATTCAGTGAAGAAGCGGTCTGGCGCTACTTCGGACGGGATGTGGATCCGCTTCCCTGCAAGAGTTTTCGTGACGTCTTCGCAGCAGTGACCAGCGGCGAAGTGGAGTACGGGCTGGTCCCGGTGGAAAACTCCCAGGCCGGCAGCATCAACGACGTCTATGACCTGCTGCGCCAGCACGACCTGTTTGTGGTGGGGGAGGTCTGCCATCCGGTCAACCTGTGTCTGATGGCGCTGCCGGGGCAGAATCTGTCCGAGATTCGCAAGGTGATTTCCCATCCCATGGCCCTGGCGCAGTGTGAGCCATACCTGCGGCGGCTGGGGGTGGAGATCGCTGCCGAGTATGACACTGCCGGCAGCGCGAAGCTGATCCGGGAGCAGGAGCTCAAAGGCGTGGCCGCGGTGGCCGGTGTCGCGGCGGCGGAGCTATACGGCCTGGAGATTCTGGCCACCAAGATCCAGACGGTTACAGAGAACTACACGCGCTTTGTGGTCCTCAGCCGCTTCCCGGCGGAACGCCAGGAGGGGCCCCAGAAAACGATGCTGGTGATGGCCGTAGCTCACCAGCCAGGTTCGCTGTACCGGGCCCTGGGGGCCTTTGCGGAGCGGGATATCAACATCACCAAGCTGGAGTCCCGCCCATCCAAGAACCGGCCCTTCGAGTATGTCTTTTACGTGGATGTGGCCGGCCACCGGGATGACCCGGACATGCGGGCGGCGCTCAGCGACCTGGCGAATCACACCACTTTCCTGAAGGTCCTGGGCTCTTTTGCCCGGGATCCGCAAGGGTGGGATTGACGGCTCGGTTATTCATGTGATTCCCTTTCGGAATGTCCGGAGGCTCGACAGGAGGTTGACGCTTTTCCGATCCCGGAGTACAATCCATTCTAAATACTTGACTCGGTCTTTTCTGAGCGTTCCGCACTTCTTGTGTACTCCAGCGGCACGTCCTGGGTTGACAAGTGAAAAGACCAACAGCGATGACGGGGCCAGTAGGGCTGGAGCGAGGCCTCTCAGCGAGCGGCGGATGGTGGAAGCGCCGTAGGATCCCCAGCCTGAACGTCACCCCGATAGCTGCCGGGCCGAAAGCCTCCGGGCAAGTAGGTCCGTGCCGGTCTCTCAGTAGGCCGTTAGCCAGAGTGAGGCTCCTTTCGGAGCGAAGTAGGGTGGTACCACGACGCAGTTCGTCCCTACCGTACCAGCGCAGGCCGTGTGCCGGGCGCCGGGCGGTGGGGATTTTGGTTTTCATGTGAGTGTCAACAAAGGAGGTGCAGCGGGTGAAGAGCATCCTGGCGGTATTGGTGGAGAATCGCCCGGGCGTCCTTTCCAGGGTCACCGGGCTGATTCGGCGGCGGGGCTTCAACATTGAAAGCCTGGCAGTTGGGGTGACCGACACCCCGGACATCTCCCGCATTACCCTCGTGGTGGACGGAGACGAGGTGCAGGTCCAGCAGGTCTCCAAACAGCTCCAGAAGCTGATTGAGGTGCTCCAGGTGACCCGCCTGGATCCGGCCAACTCCGTGGCACGGGAACTGGCCCTGGTCAAGGTCCAGTGCGACCCGGCCCGGCGGCCGCAGGTCCTCCAGCTGGCGGGGGTCTTCCGGGCCCATGTGGTGGATGTGGGCAAGGATGCGGTCACCATCGAGGTAACCGGCACCCAGGACAAGGTGGAGGCCCTCATCGACCTGGCCCGGGAGTACGGCATCCAGGAAGTGGTCCGCACCGGGGTTGTCGCCTTGGAGCGGGGAGCAGCAGCAGTTCGAGTGGAAAGGGAGGAAGAGCCTTATGGCGCAGATGTATTACGAGTCTGATGCAGACCTGAAGTATTTGACGGGCAAGCGGATTGCGGTGATCGGCTACGGCAGCCAGGGGCATGCCCACGCCCTCAACCTCAAGGACAGCGGCCTGGACGTGATGGTGGGCCTGCGGGCCGGCAGCCGCTCGTGGGAGCGGGCGGAGCAGGCCGGGCTCAAGGTCGCTACGGTGGAAGAGGCCGCTGAGTGGGCCGACGTCATCATGATGCTGATCAACGATGAGAAGATGGGCGAGGTGTACCGGCAGTCCATCGCCCCGCACATGAAGGCCGGCAAGGCCCTGGGGTTCGGCCACGGCTTCGCCATTCACTTCGGCCAGGTGGTGCCGCCGGAGGATGTGGACGTCTTCATGGTAGCCCCCAAGGGACCCGGCCATCTGGTGCGCCGGACCTACCTGGAGGGCAAGGGGGTGCCCTGCCTTATCGCTGTCCATCAGGACGCCACCGGCCACTGCAAGGACATCGCCCTGGCCTGGGCCAAGGGCATCGGCGGCGCCCGGGCGGGCATCATCGAGACCACCTTCCGGGAGGAGACCGAGTCCGACCTCTTCGGCGAGCAGGCGGTGCTGTGCGGCGGGGTCACCCAGCTCGTCAAGTACGGGTTTGAGACCCTGGTGGAGGCGGGCTACGCTCCGGAGATCGCGTACTTCGAGTGCCTCCACGAACTGAAGCTGATCGTGGATCTGATGTACGAGGGCGGCATGGCCGCCATGCGCTACAGCATCAGCGACACCGCGGAATATGGCGACTACATCTCCGGCCCGCGGGTCATCGGCCCCGAGGTGAAGGAGCGGATGAAGCAGGTGCTCCGGGAGATCCAGGACGGCACCTTCGCCAAGAACTGGATCCTCGAGAACCAGGTGGGCCGGCCGCAGTTCAACGCCCTGCGGCGGAAGAACGCGGACCATCCCATCGAAAAGGTGGGCCGGGAGCTGCGGGCGATGATGTCCTGGCTGCCCAAGGCGGTGGGGACCAAAGGGAACGAGTAGCAGCAGACCATGACACTTCAGCGAGGAGGCAGCGGAATGAGCATCCAGGTTTATGTCGACGGGCAGTACTATCCGAAGGAAGAGGCCAAGGTATCCGTCTTCGACCACGGCTTCCTGTACGGCGACGGCGTCTTTGAGGGCATCCGGGCGTACAACGGTCGGGTCTTCCGCCTGCGGGAACACCTGGAGCGGCTTTATGACTCGGCCAAGTCCATCTGGCTGCAGATTCCGCTCTCCATCGACGAGATGGAACAGGTGGTCTTGGAGACCTGCCGCCGCAACAACCTGCGGGACGCCTACATCCGCCTGGTGGTCTCCCGGGGCGCCGGCGACCTGGGACTGGATCCCCGCAAGTGCCCTCGCCCCACGGTGGTCTGCATCGCGGACGGGATTACGCTTTATCCCGCCGAGGTCTATGAAAAGGGCATGAAGGTCATCTCCGTGAGCACCCGCCGCACACCGGTGGATGCCCTTTCGGCCCAGGTAAAGAGCCTGAACTACATGAACAGCATTCTCGCCAAGGTGACGGCGGTGGCCACCGGTTACCCGGAGGTGATCCTCCTGAACAAGGAGGGCTACGTCTGCGAGGGTACCGGTGACAACATCTTCATCGTAAAGAAGGGCAAGGTCATCACTCCGCCCACGTACCTCGGGATCCTGGCGGGCATCACCCGCCGGACGGTGCTGGAACTGGCGGAGCAGGCCGGCTATCCCGCGGAGGAGGCCGTCTTCACCCTGCACGACCTGTACACCGCCGATGAGTGCTTCCTCACCGGTACCGCCGCGGAGATCGTTCCGGTGGTGGAGGTGGACGGCCGCACCATTGGCACCGGCAAGCCCGGCCCCATCACTGCGGACCTGATCCGCCGCTACCGGGAGCTGGCCCAGCGAGAGGGTACCCCCATCTACGCCTGAGCCTTACAGCAAGACAGCGTGCTGACGTAAAGGAACGGACGGGGGGCCCTCTCCAAAGGAGGGCCCCGATCATAAGGGGGCGGACCTATGCGGAGTGACTTAATCAAGGTAGGACCTGAGCGGGCACCGCACCGGGCTCTGTTGAAAGCCACCGGTCTCACGGACGCTGACATGGGGAAGCCCTTTATCGGCATCGCCAACAGCTATACCGATATTGTTCCCGGTCACGTTCACCTCAAGGAGTTCGGCGAACTGGTGAAGGAGGCGGTTCGGGAAGCCGGCGGCGTTCCCTTCGTCTTCAACACCATCGCAGTGGACGACGGCATCGCCATGGGCCACATCGGCATGCGCTACAGCCTGCCTTCCCGGGAGCTGATCGCCGACTGCGTGGAGACGATGGTGGAGGCGCATCAGCTGGATGCGCTGATGTGCATCCCCAACTGCGATAAGGTCACGCCGGGGATGCTGATGGCGGCCCTGCGTGTGAACGTGCCCACCATCTTTATCTCCGGCGGCCCCATGAAGGCGGGCCGGCTGAAGGACGGGCGGAAAGCCGACCTGATTTCCGTCTTCGAGGGCGTCGGCGCCTACAGCCGGGGCCAGATCGATGAGGCCGCCCTGAAGGAGCTGGAAGACAGCGCCTGTCCTTCCTGCGGTTCCTGTTCCGGGATGTTTACGGCCAACTCCATGAACTGCCTCTGCGAGGCCCTGGGGCTGGCCCTGCCCGGCAACGGCACCGCTTTGGCCAAGTCGGCCGATCGGGAGGCCCTGGCCCGGGAGGCGGCCCGGCGGATTGTGGAGATGGCCAAGGCCGGCGGCCCCCGTCCCCGGGATATCGTCACCCGGGAGGCCATTGACAACGCCTTTGCCCTGGACATCGCCATGGGCGGCAGCACGAATACGGTGCTGCATACACTGGCCCTCGCCCATGAAGCGGGGGTGGAGTATCCGCTGGAGCGGATCAACGAGCTGTCGGCCAAGGTACCGTACATCTGCAAGGTCTCGCCGGCCACCCAGGAGGTGCACATCGAGGATGTGCACCGGGCCGGAGGCGTCATGGCCATCCTGAAGGAGCTCAGCGAGATTCCGGGGGTTCTTCATCCCGAGTGCCTCACCGTCACGGGGAAGACCCTGGGCGAGCTGTACAGCCAGGCCGAAAACCGGGATCCCAACGTGATCCGGCCGGTTTCCCGGGCCTACTCCCAGACCGGCGGTCTGGCCATCCTGTTCGGCAACCTGGCTCCCAACGGGGCGGCCCTGAAGGTGGGCGCGGTGGATCCCTCCATCTCGGTCTTCAAGGGTCGGGCCATCGTCTTCGATTCGCAAGAGGAGGCCCTGCAGGGGATCTTCGGCGGCAAGGTCAAGCCCGGCCACGTGGTGGTGATCCGCTACGAAGGGCCCAAGGGCGGGCCCGGGATGCCGGAGATGCTGGCACCCACCTCCGCCATCGTGGGGATGGGCCTGGGCAAGGAGGTGGCCCTGATCACCGACGGTCGCTTCTCCGGCGGCACCCGTGGGATCTGCCTGGGCCACATCTCGCCGGAGGCGGCCGAGGGCGGGCCGATTGCTCTCCTGCAGGACGGCGACCCCATTACCATCGACATTCCCGCCCGGCGGATTACCGTGGATATTCCCGAGGAGGAACTGGCGGAGCGGCGGGCCCGGTGGCGGCCTCCGGCTCCGAAGGTGAAGACCGGCTGGCTGGGCCGCTATGCCCGGCTGGTCACCAGCGCCAACACCGGCGCGGTGCTGAAATTGCCTGACTGACACCCAGCGCGAAGAGAGGGGGGCGAAGGGGACATGGGAATGCAGGCGGCTGCAGCGATGATCAAAGCGCTGCAGGCAGAGGGGGTCGAAGTGATCTTCGGCTATCCCGGCGGCGCGAGTCTCTACATCTATGATGCACTGCGGGACAGCCCGATCCGGCACATTCTCACCCGCCATGAACAGGGGGCCATCCACGCGGCGGAAGGCTACGCACGGGCAACGGGGAAGGTGGGGGTGGTCCTGGTCACCTCCGGCCCCGGGGCGACCAATCTGGTGACCGGTCTGTGCGACGCGCTGATGGACTCGACGCCCATCGTGGCCATCACGGGCCAGGTGGTGCGGAGCCTCATCGGTCGGGACGCGTTCCAGGAGGCGGACGTGACGGGCATCACCATGCCGGTCACCAAGCACAACTACCTGGTGACCGATCCGGCGGACCTCCTGCGAGTGATCAAGGAGGCCTTCTACATCGCCCGGACGGGGCGCCCCGGGCCTGTCCTGATTGACGTGCCCAAGGACGTGACCAGCGCCACCATCGAGTGGGACTACCCGGAGACCATCCGGCTGCCCGGCTACCGGCCGCCGGTGGCCGCGGATCCCGAGCAGGTGGAGCGGGCCGCGGAGGCGATCCGCAAGGCCAAACGTCCGGTCCTGATCTGCGGCGGCGGCGTCGTGGGCTCCCCGGGGGCTCCGGAGCAGTTCCGGCGCCTGGCCGAGCGGACGGGCGCCCCTGTGGTGGGTTCGCTGATGGGCTTGGGCGGCTTCCCCATGGATCATCCGCAGTTCTTCGGCCTGTTGGGCATGCACGGCACCTTCGCGGCGAACCGGGCCGTTCACCATTCGGACCTGCTGCTGGCGGCGGGTACCCGCCTGGACGACCGGATCACCGGCATGGCGTCCAAGTTCGCTCCCAACGCCACCGTGATCCACATCGACGTCGATCCGGCGGAAATCTCCAAGAACCTGCCCTGCCACATTCCTCTGGTGGGTGACGCCGGCACCGTGCTGCGGCAGTTGAACGAAGCCCTGGGCGACTGGAGCGGCAGTGTTGCGGACTGGCTGCAGCAGGTGGAGGAGTGGCATCAGCAGCATCCGCTCTGGGGCCTGCGGAAAGGGGAGAAGATCCCCACCGATCCGTCGGCGCCGCCCAAGCCGCAGCAGGTGGTGCAGCAGCTACAAGCCACCTTCGGCCCGCAGGCCATCGTGGTGACCGACGTGGGCCAGCACCAGATGTGGGCTGCCCACTACTGCATCCGGACCGAGCCCGGGACCTGGATCACATCCGGCGGCCTGGGGACCATGGGATTCGGCCTGCCGGCCGCGGTGGGCGCTGCCATCGGCCGGCCGGACCGGGACGTGGTGTTGATCTCGGGCGACGGCTCCATCCAGATGTGCATCCAGGAGCTCGCCACCGTCGTGGCACAGGAGCTACCTATTAAAATCGTCGTGCTGAACAACGGCTACCTCGGCATGGTCCGGCAGTGGCAGCAGATGTTCTACAAGGGCCGCTACAGCGAGGTGGACATCCGCAGGGGATCGCCCGACTTCGTGAAGCTGGCTGAGGCCTACGGCATCCGCGGGATCCGGGTGGAGCGCCTGGGCGAACTCGCGGAGGCCATGGCAGAGGCCAAGGCGCACCCCGGGCCGGTGTTCATGGATGTGCGGTGCGAGAGCGAGGAGAACGTCTTCCCCATCGTGCCGCCCGGCGGGGCCAATACCGAGGCGCTGCTTCACAGCGGTGCACGCTGACGCGCACGCAGACGGGGCCTGTGGCGGCCCCGTCTGCTTGTATGGGCCCCGGCGGCCGCCTCTGCCGGCGCGAGGGGAATGGGCGCCTTGCCAGCGGTGCGGCGCAGCCATTAATCCTTCCCATCAAGGGGATTCAAGAAATCTATTGGTTATTGGGTAGGAGATAGAATGGGAGTGCCTAACTCCCATGTTGGAACTACGCCCTGTGGGGCCATTCGGGGGGAAAGACATGCCGTTGGTGACGCTGCGGACCCTGCTGGAAGCTGCGGAGCAGGGCAAGTATGCTGTCGGAGCGTTCAACTGCAACAACATGGAGATTGTCCAGGCTATCATCGCTGCGGCTGAGGAATTGCGCTCCCCGGTGATCATCCAGGCCAGCCAGGGGGCGATCAAGTACGCCGGGCTGCACTACGTGGCCGGACTCGCCCGACTGGCGGCGGAGCAGGCGACCGTACCCGTTTGCCTGCACCTGGATCACGGCACTGACTTTGCGACCGTCATCGCCTGCATCCGTGCCGGCTTCACCTCGGTGATGTTCGACGGATCCCAGTGGCCGAAAGAGGAGAACATCGCCCGGACCAAAGAGATCGTCAAGATCGCCCATGCGGTGGGCGTCTCCGTGGAGGGTGAGATCGGGAAGATCGGCGGCACGGAGGACGACATTTCCGTGGATGAACGGGAGGCCATGCTGACCCCCGTGGAGGACGCCATCGAGTTCTACGAGGCCACCGGTGTCGATGCGCTGGCCATGTCCTTCGGCACCGCCCATGGCCCTTACAAGCTGCCGCCTCAGTTGGCCTTTGACCGCATTGAAGAAGTCCACCGGCGGACCGGCGCGCCCCTGGTGATGCACGGTGGTTCGGGCGTTCCCGACGAGGATGTCCGCAAGGGGATCGCGCTGGGTATTCGGAAGGTGAATATCGATACCGAATTGCGGCAAGCTTTCCTGGGAGAGATTCGGAACCAGCTGTCGGCCAAGCCGTGGGAGATTGACCCGCGCAAGATTCTCGGCCCAGCTCGGGAAGTCCTGAAGGAAAAAATCAAGGAGAAGATGAAGCTCTTTGGCTCAGCCGGGAAAGCTTGAGAGCAGCGACCAGACGCCGGCGGGAGACTTCGCCGGCGTCGTGTCGTTGTGAAGGAGGATTGCCATGCTACCCCTCTTCACCTTCGGTGACCTGGTCATGGATGTGGTGGCGCGGGTAAATGAACCGCTGGCGCCGGACTCCGACACGCCCGGGGAGATTCAGCCCCAACCCGGTGGCTCCGCGGCCAATTTCGCCGTCTGGACCGCCCGCCTGGGCAGCCCGGTACGCTTTGCCGGCCGGGTGGGCGATGATGTGATGGGACAGGCGCTGATCGACGACCTGCGCCGGGAAGGGGTAGAGCCCTACGTCACCAGGGATCCGGAACATCCTACCGCGGTGCTGGTCCTGTTTACCGGCGGCGCACAGCGCCACATGATGATCCCCCAGGGTGCGAACCATCATTTCAGTGTCAGGGACCTTCCTGAGGCTGCCCTGCGGGGATCCGGCTGGCTCCACGTGACCGGGTACTCCTATTTCTGGGAAGCACCGGCTCAGGCGGCTGAGCGGGCGGTGGAGGTGGCGCGCCAGGAGGGGATTCCCATCTCGCTGGACCCCTCTTCCGCCAGCTACATCCGGCGCCGGGGGCTGACGCTTCCGGAGGGGTTGCAGGTGTTGATGCCCAACCGGGACGAGGCGCTGGCCCTGACTGGCTGCGACACCGTGGAAGAGGCAGCCCGGGAACTGGGGCGGAAGGTGCCTCTGGTCGCGGTGAAGCTGGGAGCGGAGGGGGCGCTGCTTTGCCACCATGGTGAGGTGGTGACCGTTCCTCCGGTCCGACGCATCGACAACCCGGTGGATACCACCGGGGCGGGCGATGCCTGGGGGGCGGCCTTTGTCCACGCCCTCCGGCGGGGCCATAAACCCGAGGAGGCGGCGCGGCGGGCGAATCTGCTGGCCGCGGAGGTAATCACCCGGCTGGGCGCCCGGCCTTCCTTCCCGTTGCCTTCCGAAGTGTTGTGATCCATTGTTTT
Source organism: Symbiobacteriaceae bacterium (assembly GCA_036562385.1). GTDB lineage: Bacteria > Bacillota > Sulfobacillia > Symbiobacteriales > Symbiobacteriaceae > DATCKG01. The sequence continues at coordinate 8,113 of DATCKG010000030.1, read as the reverse complement.
TCCTGGATAGGACTGAGCCTGAGGAGGCCTTCACCGATGCAGGAAAAGACCAGGCGCTACGGGATCGAAACCGTGGCGGTGCACGGGGGACAGCGGCCGGATCCGGTCACCGGTTCCCGGGCCGTGCCGATCTATCAGACCACCTCATACGTGTTTGAGAGCACGGAACATGCCCGCCGGCTCTTTGCCCTGGAGGAGCCGGGCAACATTTATACCCGCATCAGCAATCCGACCACCGAAGTGTTTGAGCAGCGCATGGCTGAACTGGAGGGCGGCGTGGGAGCGGTGGCGTTCGCCTCCGGCCATGCGGCCGTGGTGGCCACCATCCTGAACATCTGCCGGGCCGGCGATGAGGTGGTTACCTCCTCCAGCCTCTACGGCGGAACCTACAATCTTTTTTCGGTGACGCTGCCGAAATACGGGATTCACGTACGCTTTGTGGACTCGGGGGACCCGGAGGATTTCCGCCGGGCGATTACGCCCCGGACCCGGGCGGTTTTCGGGGAGATCATCGGCAACCCCCGCCTCGACGTGCTGGACGTGGAGGGGCTGGCCCGGGTGGCCCACGAGAACGGCATTCCGCTGATCGTGGACAATACCTTTGCGACACCGGCGCTGTGCCGGCCCATCGAGTGGGGCGCGGACATCGTGATCCACTCGGCCACCAAGTGGCTGGGCGGCCACGGGGTGGCCATGGGCGGCGTGGTGGTGGACGGCGGCACCTTCGATTGGAACAACCCCAAGTTCCCGGACTTCACCGAGCCGGATCCAAGCTACCACGGCATGGTCTATGCCACCGACTGCGGCCGGGCGGGGTTCATCACCAAGCTGCGGGCGCAAATGCTCCGGGATCTGGGGGCTTGTCAGAGCCCGTTCAACTCCTTCCTGCTGCTGCTGGGCCTGGAGACCCTGCCGCTGCGGATGCGGCAGCACAGTGAAAATGCGCTGGCTCTCGCCCAGTACCTGCAGGAGCACCCGGCGGTGGCCTGGGTCCAGTATCCCGGCCTGCCGAGCCATCCCACCTATGACCGGGCGGTCAAGTACCTGCAGGGCGGCTTCGGCGGGATGCTGATCTTCGGCGTCAAGGGTGGCCTGAAGGCCGGCGCCCGGTTCATCGACAGCCTCCGGCTCTTCAGCCACGTGGCCAACGTGGGCGATGCCAAGTCCCTGGTGATCCACCCGGCCAGCACCACCCACAGCCAGCTGACGCCGGAGCAGCGCCAGGCAGCCGGAGTGGGGGAGGATCTCATTCGGGTCTCGGTGGGGCTGGAAAGCCTTCCGGATCTGAAGGAGGACCTGGATCAGGCCCTGCGGATTGCCACGGGCGTGCCGGATCCGCAGTTGCCCCTGCAGCCGGACGGCTTCGACGACACCGATGAGCGGGTGATCCGCTGGCTGCTGGAGAGCCCGACCGTGGTGGTGGGCGGCGACAGCCGGCCCAAGGTGCTGGCGGTGGTGGGGCTCTCGGACCGGGCGGACCGGCCCAGCCACCAGGTGGCCCAGGAGATGCAGCGGCTTGGCTATCGGATCGTCCCGGTCAGCCCAAAGGGGGAGACGATTCTCGGGGAGAAGGTCTATCGCCGCCTGCAGGAGATCCCCTTCCCGGTGGATGTGGTACTGGTGTTCCGGGCGCCCCAGCATGTGCCCGAGGTGGTGGCTGACCTGAAGGAGATGCCTCACAAGCCCCGGATCCTCTGGCTGCAGGAAGGGGTAGAGCATCCAGAAGCCGCGGCCGATGCCAGGGCCTACGGGGTGGCCACGGTACAGAACCGGTGTATTTATAAGGAAGCCCGCCGTCTGGGACGAGCTTGAGGCAAAGGAGTGGCGCTTATGGTCGAACACATCGTCATCTTTAAAATGAAGCCCGGGACCACGCCTGAACAGGAGCAGCAGTTGATCGAAAAGTTGAAGGCACTCAAGGACCGCATTCCCTCGATCGTAGACCTTTCGGCGGGCCGCACCTTCACGCCGGAGCGGGGACAGGGGTTCACGGTGGGCCTCGTGGTCCGGTTCCGCGACCGGGCAGGGCTGGAGGAGTACCAGCCTCATCCGGAGCACGTCAAGGTGAAGGAGTACATCGCCCAGATCTGCGAGAGCGTCCTGGCCATCGACTACGAGTTCTGACGCGACACGGGGAGGGGGCAGACGTGCCCCCTCCCCGGTCTCCGTTCGGTTTGGGTCCTGCGATTCATCAGACCGCCTTGCGTACCAGGTCGAGCCGTTCCCCTTCGGTGTTCCGCAAAATCACCTGCAGGGCCTGCCGGGCGCGGTGGAGCCTGGACTTGACGGTGCCCAGCGAGGTGCCGAGGCAATAGGCGATCTGCTGGTAGGAGTAGTCCTGAATGTCCCGGAGGACCACCACCGCCCGGTAATCGGCCGGGAGCCGGTTGATGGCCCGCTGCACAGCCTCCTGGAGTTCGCCGCGCTCCACCAGTTCCAGGGGGCTCGCCGTGTCCACCATACTCTGCCTCGGCAGGGGACCATCCTCTGTGGTGAGCGGCTCATCCAGAGACAGGTGCTGAAGCCGTTCCCTGCGGCGGAGTTCATCCAGGCAGGTATTGGTGACCACGCGGAAGAGCCATGTGGAGAAGGCCGCATCACCCCGGAACTTGTGCAGGCGCATGTACACCCGCACCAGGGCCTCCTGGGCCGCATCTGAGGCGTCCGCGTGATTGCCCATCAGCCGGAAAGCCAGGTTGTACGTCTTCCGCTCGTAGCGGCGAATCAGCTCGCATAAGGCTGCCCGATCTCCCTCCTGGGCCTGTTTGACCAGGACCTCATCCGGTACCGTGACCATGGCCGGTCTCCTCCCGTCGCCCCAACGATCTCTTCGGCAATACTAACGGGCGACGGGCGGATTCGTTACGGCGCGCCCACAGATTTTTCACGGGGTGACTCTTCCTGATCGGTCAGGACGGCAATGAATTTTTGTAGGGTATTGCTAAAGGTTTTCCCCCGCTTGTAGATCACACCCACGGGCCGTTCCATCCGGATGTCCGCGATGTCCAGGGCGACCAACGTACCGGCTCTGACCTCCATCTGGGTGCAGCGCCGGGGCACGATGCTGATGCCCACCTCGGCCTCCACGCACCGCTTGATGGTCTCCACGTTGTCGAACTCCTGGACGATGTTGACCTCGACCCCTTGTTCCTGCAGCACCCGTTCAATGGCCTTGCGGGTGGGAATGTCGGGATCGAAGGCCACGAAATTTTCCTGGGACAGCTCCTGAAGCTTCACGGGTTTCCCTGCCACGGCCAGGGGATGGGAGGGGTAGACGATCACCACCAATTCGTCGCTGGGCAGCGGGATGACCCCCAACTGGCGGCTTTCCTGGGGGTAGGCGACGATGCCGATGTCCACCTGGTTCTGGCGTACGGCCTCATAAATCTTGTTGGTGCGGCTGTACTCCAGGTGGATCTTCGCCTGCGGGTAGGCTTTCATAAAGCGCTTGATGTAAGGCGGAAGGTCGTGCAGGCCGACGGTGTAGACAGTCGCTACCCGGATGGTTCCGCTGACACTGTTGGTCAGTTCAGCCATCTCGCGTTCCAGGGCCCGGTACCGCTCCACAATTTCCCGGGCCCCTTCATAAAAGATTCGACCTGCTTCCGTGGGGTAAATCCCATGGGGAGAACGCTCAATGAGCTTTTGGTGAAAGTGTTCTTCCAGCGCCTTGACCTGCTGACTCACGGCAGGCTGGGAGATAAAGTTCCGGGCCGCGGCCTTTGAAAAACTCCGGGTTTCAATGATGTCGCAGAAAACCTGGAGGTACCCCAAGAGCATTGCTTCATCCCTCAATTCGGGGATCGTTCTGGTAGCCGGAAGCCGCTACATCTTACAACCAACGTACATGGTTGCGGCCGGATGTGGCAATAGACCAAAGGGCTCTTTGCCGAACGATTTGTGAAATCGGGAGCGAACCAGCTCCTGCCGGGCCGGAAATCGGCACCACCAGGGAGGGGTTGGGCCTACTGCCACCGAAAGCCACATGAGACGGCGCCGAAAGGGCACGGTATGTGCTGAGGCAACGAGATGGGAGGCCTGTGTATGGATTCGCTGTTGAAGATGTACGAAGAGCTGACGTCCGCACCGGGCATCGCGGGGTACGAGGAGCCGGTGCGGCGGGTGATGCGCAAGTATCTGGAACCGGTCAGCGACGAAATCATCACCGACAATCTGGGGTCCATCGCCGGGGTGAAGGTGGGCCGGAAGGACGGCCCCCGGATCATGGTGGCCGGCCATCTGGACGAGGTCGGCTGGATGGTGACCATGATCACCGAGGAGGGCTTCCTGAAGATCCAGCCGGTGGGGGGCTGGTGGAGCCAGGTGATGTTGGCCCAGCGGGTGCGGGTGCTCACCCGGAAGGGCGAGTTGATCGGCGTCGTGGGGTCGAAACCGCCCCATATCCTGACGCCGGAAGAGCGGAAGAAAGTGGTGGAGATCAAGGACATGTTCGTGGACATCGGCGTTCTGAGCCGGGAGGAGGCGGTTCAGGCCGGTGTCCGCCCCGGTGATCCGGTCATCCCGCACTGCGATTTCACGGTCATGGCCAATCCCAAGATCCTGATGAACAAGGCCTGGGACAACCGGGCGGGGTGTGCGGCGGCCATCCTGACCCTGCAGTATCTGCAGGGGAAGCCCCATGAGAACGTGGTCTATGCGGTGGGCTGTGTGCAGGAGGAGGTGGGCATGCGGGGCGCCGTCACCATGGCCAATACCATCGAACCGGACATCGGCATCGCCCTGGACGTGGGCATTGCCGGGGACGTGCCGGGCGTGAAGGAGACGGAGGCCCGGGGCAAGCTCGGCAAGGGCCCCCTGATCCTCCTGTACGATGCCTCCATGGTGCCCAACCAGGCCCTTCGAAACCTGGTGGTGGACACGGCGGAGGAACTGGGGATTCCGTACCAGTTTGACGTGGTGCCCGGTGGCGGCACCGATGCCGGCCGGATTCACCTGTGGGGCCGGGGCGTTCCCTCGGTAGTGGTGGGCTTTGCCACCCGGTACATCCACAGCCACGCGTCGCTGATTCACCGGGATGATATTGAAAACGCCGCCCGGCTGGTGGCGGCGGTAATCCAGAAGCTGGATGCCGAGACGGTCCGGAAGATCAAGGAGAATACGCTCTACGAGTAAAGGGCCCGCTACGCAAAAGGAGGCCCTGCGCTGCCAGGCGAGCGCAGAGGCCTCTCTCCATCGATCATCAACGGCTGCGGGCTCAGGCAAGGGCGCGATACCCGGCCTCCACGGCCTGGAGTCCGGGCTGCAGCCACTGCGGGGCCGACTCCTGTAGGGCTACGCCCACAGCCGACTTGACCTGCTCAAGGTTGGACCAGCCGGCTAACCGGGCCACGGCCCCCACCATGGGCAGGTAGGCCGGAACGCCCAAAGCGCTGGCGATGCTGTTCGCGTCCAGGCTCCGGAGCCGGTCGCTGCGGCGGCTTTCCCGGCTGTTCAGCAGGACCAGACCATGGTCCGGCTCTTCGTACAGATCCTCGTCCAGGACGGCCACCACCTCCGCAGGGGCGTTGGATTCCCCTGCAAACTGGACGCTGACCCATTCCGTACCGCCGTTCCGGGGGCGCCATTCCGGCCGGGCGATGGTGCGAATGGTCAGCGGCAGCCAGCCCTGTGCCTGTCCGACATCTGCCAGGAGACAGGCCATCAGTCGGGCCCGCCTCCGGTCGGACGCGGTCACGCGAATTTCGCAGGTAGACGGGTGTGCTGCTAATCCTGTGCTGAAGGCCATGGCGTTTCTCCTCCCGAAAGCAGGCCGCTTCAGGGCAGGCGGCCTACGACGAAGATGATGATTCTTTAGCATAATGCGCTCTGTCGATTTGGTTCGCAAAATGCGGCGAAACGCGGGTAGTTTCATGCGAATGGGAGTCTGGCGTGCATGACGGCGATACGGGAGGGGCCGCATGCCAAAAACCGTCGAATTTCGACCGTTCGCCGGGCTATCTGTGTCATCCATGGAGGGGAGGATTTCCTTGGCCAAGGGCTTGATCGGTGAACTGATCAGTGCAGAGCAAATTCAGCGGCGTGTGCGGGAGCTGGGGGAGGAGATCTCCCGGGACTACCAGGGAAAGGAGATCCTGATCGTCGGGATCCTGAAAGGCGCGTTTGTCTTCTGCGCCGACCTGATGCGGACGCTCTCCGTTCCGGCCCGGGTGGATTTCATGGCTGTCTCCAGCTACGGCCAGAGCACCGAGTCCTCGGGCGTGATCCGCATCCTGAAGGACCTGGATGCCAGCGTCACGGGTAAGCATGTGCTCCTGGTGGAGGACATTGTGGACACCGGCCTGACCCTCCGCTATCTCCGGGAGTACCTGCAGCGGCAGGAGCCGGCCAGCTTGAAGGTCTGCGTACTTTTGGACAAGCCCTCCAGGCGAAAGACGCCGGTGACGGTCGAATACGTGGGCTTTACCATCCCCGACGAGTTCATCGTGGGCTACGGCATCGACTATGCGGAACAGTACCGCTACCTCCCCTACATCGGCATCATCGGGGAGGTCCCAGAATCCTGATGAGCCCTGAAACAGGGCGGGGGCGCCGCCAGGCGCCCCCTTTCGCGTTTCTGTATTCTCATCAGACCCAGGAGGAACGGATCTGAACCGGACGCTGCCCCGGCGCTGCACCCAGCGCCCGGCGCAGGGCCGCCAGCGCCTCCGCGGGCGGGTCCATGGGCTCGGACAGGAGCAGGCCCCGGGGGTCGCCATCCAGCGCTTCCCGCACCAATTCCCGGCAGTCCGGCGCCGCCAGCACCGCACGGGCCTCCTGCAGCGCCGGCTGAAAGGCAGACGGAGTGGACCCCACCGCCACTTCCAGCCGCAGGGCGCCAAACCCGCTGGCCTCCAGGCTGCGGCAGATCCGGGCGGCGTGGACCCAGTCCCGGGAGGCGACCACTACCGTGGAGCCCGCCGGCAGCTGCCGCAGGGACGCCAGCCGCTGCCGGGTCGCCTCTGTGGCCAGGGGCACCACCGTGGTTCCGGGCAGCAGTCGCTTGGTCTCTGCTGCGTGGAAGAGGGTGACGGCGGCGGCAGCCCATTCTCGTCCCCGGGCTCGCTCCGGGACTTCCTCCACCAGGATGGGAATGACCTCAGCGTTGAGGGCGCCCTCCAGGACTCCCTGAAGCCGGCGGAGCTGGGGATGGGAGCCGCCCACCAGCAGCACCGGCCGGCCGGCGGTCCGGGGAGGCCGGGCCAGCTGCCCGTGGGCCAGCATGGCCAGGGCCATCTCCTCCGGCGAGAGCCCCCATTCCCGGGCCGACTGGAGCACTCCGGCCAGGAGGCTCCGCAGGGCCGGCCCGTGCTCCTGTCCCGGGAACTCATCAGCCACGAAGACGCCCCTTCCCGGGTGGCTGTACAGGTATCCTTCCGCGGCCAGTTCGCTGACTGCCCGGACCACGGTGTTCAGGTGGATGCCCAGGCCGGCCGCGAGATCCCGCAACGGGGGAATCTGGTCGCCAGGGCGCAAGAGCCCGGTCACAATCTGGTAGCGGATGTGGGCTTTCAGTTGCAGCTTGACGGGAATTCCGCTGTCCGGGTCCAGGGTGAAGGCCCGCATCCTGGCTCTTCACCTCCGACTGTTCTCACTATAGAGTACACTCTAACGAAGGGGACCCGGACTGTCAACGGGCAACCAGAAGGTCCTCTCCCGCGCCGGAGAGGACCTTTAAACGCGACATGTCACCGAGAGCGCCGGCGTCGGATGTGGCCGTCCCCATGGATGCGGCCCAAAGGTTGGCAACGCGCGCTCTTACCGGTGACATGCACCTTACATATTATCCGCGGATCTGTCGATTCCTGCTTCTTCACTATACCGTGACGACCTTTATGTGCAACTGCGCACCATTGGGAAGGACTGAGTGTGCAAGCCCAGAACTATTTGCAGAAGGGGCATCCAGAAAATGACGGAGTATACAGGGAGATGAAGATGGAAGGGATGATGAAAGATCTGCTTGAGAAGATCTCATTGTCAACACCGGGATGAAACTCCCCAATAGTAGCGGCGGGATTTTCCTCAGAATCAACGGTTTAAAATTCCCCACCCCGCTCACTTGAGTTGAAGAAGCGCTGAGGGGTTACCCCCGCCTTCAGCCGGTCCTTGAGCCGGT
>DATCKG010000064.1:0-3150 GCA_036562385.1 Symbiobacteriaceae bacterium | reverse complement strand
AGGGTGACCAGCGTCAAGGCCTGTTCCAGCGTAACCCCCGGTCGCAGGCGGCTCGTGTCCACGTCCTTGAAGAACACCTCCATGGCTCGGGCGCTGGTACTCTGCGCCCGGCGGCGAAACTCCGCGGACACGGCCGGATCTGCGAGGGACCTGACGATGAACCGGTACAGCACGGGTCGTTGTTGATACGCACGTAGCTTGATCAACGACAAGCTGATCATCCGGTCGAAGAAGTCGCGCGGCAGGTCCGGCAGAGCGTCGTACAGGGGAGCCTCCACCATCTGAATCGCGTAGTCCGCGACGGCCCTGTACAGGGCATCCTTGCTGTCGAAATAGTAGAGGACCAGGCTCTTCGCCACGCCGGCACGCTTCGCGATCCGGCTGATCGAGGCGCCAAAAAAGCCACGCTCCACGAATTCCTCCATGGCCGCTTGGAGGATGCGGTCGCGCCGGCTTTCCACGTTGCGCTGGTTTGTACGGCGCTGGTCACGTTCAGCCATACAGGCCTCCCGCCATCAGGCAAAGTCTTGCGGTCAGGACAGGCGAAGACTCGCGTTCAGGAAAAGTCCTTTCGGTGCAAGACCACGGTACCGAGCACCGCCCCTACCAGGAAGATGCCAAGGAGCACCAGCATCCCCGGCACGAACGGGTCCCCTGCCGCCGTCCGGTCCAGGGCGGCGTAATACTGCAGGCTGAAATAGCGGAAGAAACGGACCCGATCCGACAACTGGCTTAAAGCATGAAGCACAAAGGAGCCCAGGCCAATACCCACCCCGACCGACGTAGCCGTTTGCATCCGCTGGAAGAAAGGAGCGACGGCAAAGACCACACCGCCCGCAGCCAGGGTGGCCAGCAGCCCCGCCAGGTGGGTCATTGCCTGCACGGCAAGGTCGTATTCATCTTCGGCAACGGCGAGACCGACCACCGTACTGGCGGCAAAGACGAGGACCCACAGGGTGGCGACCAGCATGACAAAGGCTCCGATTTTCGCGACCATGATCTCCTTGCGGCTCACCGGGCGCGTGTACAGGAACTCGACCGCTCCCAGGTCCGGTTCTCTGGACACGCTCCCACCCGCTTGCATCAGCCCATAGATGGTGGCCAGCAGGACCACGTAGCCCATGACGTAGGTGCCATGGTAAGTATTCACGTCACCGATGGCGGTGGGGGAAAAACTCAAGGCCTCCAACAGTGCTTCGGGAAAGGCCTTGAGGACTTCCACCATGACGGGATCCTGAAGGTACGGGAACAACCCCAGGTAGACCCCGACTACGATGACCAGCACAGCCGTCCAGATGAGTAGGCCGCGGCGACCCAGGCGCAGTTCCATGCGGAATACGTGCAGGCTCCTTCTCATGCAGCCCCGCCCCTTTCGCTCGAGCGGTACATGGCCAGGAAGAGATCTTCGATGCTGGGATCGGTAATGCTCAGATCCTCCAGGTCCAGCTGTGCCAGGGACCCGGTGAGCTCGTTGACGGGCGCCCGGACCACCATCCGGTACGTGCCCGGCTTCCCCTGGACTTCCTCGAGTTCGGGGTAGCCCCAACGGGCCAGCACGTCATCCGGAGGAGGTGCGCCGCCCGCCAGGCGCAACGTTACCACGCGCATGTTCCGGCCCGGCAGGTCCTCGATGGGGGAGACGTGGATGAGGCGGCCCTCGCGGATCATGGCCACCCGGTGGCAGAGGCGCTCCACTTCCTCCAGGACGTGGGTGGAGAAAAAGATGGTCGTGCCCTCCCGATTCAGTTCTTGAAGCAACGTGAACAATTCCGCGCGGATGAGGGGGTCGAGCCCGCTGCTCGGTTCATCCAGGATCACCAGGCGGGGGCGGTGGAGGAGTGCCTGGATGATTCCCAGTTTCTTGCGATTACCGAGGGAATAGGTGCGGATGCGGCGGGATGGATCGAATTGGAGCCTCTCTACCAGGTGCTGAACCCATCGCTTGTCCACATGGGGGTAAAAGCCTGCCGCATAGTCGAGGAGTTCCTGGCCTGTCATGTCGGGGTAGTAGGCCACCTCACTGGGCAGGTAGCCCACTTGGCCCAGGAGTCTTCCACCACCTGGCGGAACGGGGCGGCCGAAGATGAACACCTGGCCAGAGGTGGGGCGAATGAGCCCGAGCAGCGTGCGGATGGTTGTCGTCTTACCCGCTCCGTTCGGACCGATGAACCCGAAGATTTCACCCGCTTCGACCCGTAAGCTGAGGTCTTCAACACCGCGCACCTTACCGTAGTACTTGGTCAGTGCGCGTAGCTCGATCGCGGGTTGCATGACAAGGACCCTCCAGCCTGCAGCAGGGGTTTGACCGATCGGTCAGTGTGGCTCCGGCACCAAGGTATCACGGGGCTGACCGATCGGTCAATGACTGCGGATACATCGTTCCAGGTCAAGGGCTGAACGCAGGCGGCAATGGTCAGGATGATGGGTGTAGCAGGCCTACCACACGGGTGTGTCACAGTAGGGACAAGAAGGCCTTTTCTCAGTGTCCCATGGCGTGGGCCGGTCACGTTTATGACCGGCCCACGTGTTGTTAAAGGCCCTCCACGATGCGTGTTGATGATGGCGAAGGGCCGGGTGGCGCCCCCGCCGCAGGGAACCGGAGAGGCAGGCGGCCGCTGTGATCTAGATCACAGACGACGGTTTTCCGTGTAGTGCATACTATGAAATCTGCAAATATGAGAAATCTAAGCTCTCCTACAACGATTACCGTCAATTTTCATGCTATTTTCAGTCCTCACTCATCTTTCCTTAAGCATCCCCCGTTTGCTAGGCAATGTAAGCACCCAACCCCCATCACAATGCCCGGCACGCGGAAGGGCGGCTGTTCTTCGCGCTCCGCCCGCCCCGTGTCCCGCCGGGCGAGGAGGAGGGATGCTTGTGTCGCGCCAGATGCGAGGGCCGGCCCGCCTGGGCGCGTGGCTACTGGTGCTCGTGGTGGTGCTGGTCCTGGCCCTGGCCGGTTGCGGCGGTGGATCAGGTGGTGACGGCAATACCGGTGCCGGTGGTGCCGGCGGTGCCGGAGAGGCTGGCGGTGCCGCTGGTGGCGGCGGGGATGCTGGCTCCAATGGAGCCGGCGGTGCTACCGGCGAGACCGGGGGAGGGGGTGAAGGTAGCGGCACGGCGGGTGCCGGCGGCGGCCGCGAGATCGTG
>DATCKG010000063.1:0-18171 GCA_036562385.1 Symbiobacteriaceae bacterium | reverse complement strand
CATATGTGTAATGAACTATCATGATCGCCCATTTCTGCTAGACTTTCGGACAGAAATTCCTTCAACAGTCGGGGCGCCGCCAGCCGGTGGCTCAATCATACCCTCCTCCTAGCGGAGGAGACCTTCCTCCTTCCCCGGTCCAGTAGTCCTTGCGTAATCTTATCCACTACTTTTCCACCTATCTGGTCACACTGGATGACTATTGCCATTTGGGTCCGATGCTCTCACTCACCTCAATGTGCGTGAAACCCAGCGCCCGGGCACGCTCCATGAAGGCTTTCGCGCGCCCCTGCCGGTACGCGGCCTCCAGGTATGTACCGCCAGGATACACACTCACGCCGTGGGAGCGAATCAGGGCCAGTTTCGCTTCCAGAAGGGCAGGGGCGTACAGTCCAGCGGTACCGAAGGCGAGTTTAATGTAGTCAATATATTGGGAGGCTATTGCGAGCAGGTCTCCCATCTCGGACAGCCCCAGTCCCTTGTCGATTACCATGGTTTCACCCCGGACCCGGGGCTTGCCGCTGCGTCCCGGCAATGGATCCAAAACCACATCGTCGAAAGCCCCTCTGCGGGTCACGCCTCAGCCCCCCTTACTTGCTGGCAGGAGCAGGTTGCCCTGCCCCCCAGCATCGTATGACGGGAGTTGTCGCCCGGTACCCCCCTCCGGGCGCGGCCAGCGGCCTTGCGACCCCTGAGTCCGGCGTTCCGACAACCCAAGGCGCCCTCTGCCTAGATCTACGGCAGGGGGCTGATGATCCGATAAGGAGGAACGTGCATGGCTTCGGTCACCCGAGAGGGCGCGACAGCCAGGACTAAGGCTGCTCAAGGGGATCGGCCCCGCCTTCCCGTTACGGCCGTCCTGGGTGCGGGCCCCAACGGGCTGGCGCTGGCCGGCTACCTGGTCCAGATGGGGGCCCCGGTCCACATCTGGAACCAGGCTCTTGGCCCCCTCCAGGCGATCCAGGTGTTGGGAGGCATCCGGCTCGACCAGGAGCTGGTCCGCCCAGCCCGGGTCACGGCAGGTATCGCCCAGGCCCTGGAGGAGGCAGAAGTGATCATGGTGACCCAACCTGCCTCCGCCCTGGCCGAAACCGCCCGGACCATAGCCCCTTACCTCCGGGACCACCAGCAAATCCTGCTGGTCGGAGCCGGAGTAGGCGCTGCGCTGGAGTTCCGGCGGGAACTGGAAGCGGAAGAGCAGGTTGCTAAGGTAATCATCGCGGAGACACCCGGCTTCCCCCTGGACAGCATCAGCACCGGCCCCGCCATGACCCGCGTTCTGGCAGTGAAACGGTGGCTGCCGGTGGCAGCGCTGCCCAGGAATGCCACCGGGATCGTGGTGGACCAGTGCCGGAAACTGCTGCCCATGCTGGATCCCGTCTCATCGGTTCTCGAGAGCAGCCTGCAGAACACCGTGGTGCTGATGCATTCCGTCATCACCCTGCTGAACGCGGATCGCATCCAACAGGGAATCCCCTTCCGCTTTTATGCCGAAGGGCTTACCCCGGAGGTAACGGAGACGCTGGCCGCCGCCGACGCCGAGCGGTGTGCCATCGCCCGAGCCTACGGCTTGGAGGTCCCCTCCCTGGAAGAGTACCTGTTCCGTACATACGGCAGCCGCGAACAGGGACTCCGGGAGAAGCTGCTGGGCGTGGAAGCCCTGCGGGAGAAGGTGGCACCTACCGGACTGAAACATCGGTACATCGAAGAGGACGTTCCGTCCGGGCTCGTTCCCCTGTGGGAACTCGCGGAATTGGCCGAGGTCCCCTGCCCCACCCTGGAGCGACTGATCGACCTGGCCTCCTCCCTGACCGGCCGGAACTACCGCCGGGAGGGGCGAACCCTGGCCCGGATGGGACTGACCGGGCTGACCCCTGATCAGGTGCGGCTGGCCGTGCAGTAGATGGCTGCACGGCCAGTTTGCTGTTTTGCGGAGGCCGATGGAAGCGCGGCCGCGGCATTCGCCTTCGTGGGCGGGCACGACGATTCGGACCCTCGGGCCGGGGGCCGTCCGAAGGCCTGCGGCCCGGACGGCCCCTCGCAGGCTGTCTTCCCGGGTGGGGCCTCGGGCCCGAATCGCTGCACGACGGCGAATCAAGGCGGCCGCTTCCTTCCATCGGCCTCCTGTGTGCGCCAACTGGCCGTGTTGAGGTGTGGCCGATGGAAGCGCGGCCGCGGCATCCGCCTTCGTGGGCGGGCACGATCGATTCGGGCCCTCGGGCCGGGGGCCGTCCGATGGCCACTTCGTGGCCCGGACGGCCCCTCGCAGGCTGTCTTCCCGGGTAGGGCCTCGGGCCCGAATCGCTGCACGACGGCGAACGAAGGCGGCCGCTTCCTTCCATCGGCCTCCTGTGTGCGCCAACTGGCCGTGTTGAGGTGTGGCCGATGGAAGCGCGGCCGCGGGTTTCGCCGTTCATAGCCCGGGATAGCAAAAAGGGTGCCGCCCCCGCGGACGTCGCCCTGTCTTCTTCCTTCAACACGATGGCTAACAAATCCGCGGGAGATTCTCTCCCTCCAGCATCTCCAGACGGCGGGTGCCGCCGGCCAGGGTCCGCAGGAAAGCCCGTCCCCCTGGTCCAGTGACCCGGCCGATGATCCGGGCGCCGGCCCCTTCCGGGCGCGCCCGCATGGCCGCCAAAGCGGCCTCGGCCTCCTCCTCGGGGCAGAAGACCAGTGCCCTGCCTTCGCAGGCCAAGTAGAGTGGATCCACGCCCAGCATCTCGCACGCACCCATCACAGCCGGCTGGATCGGGATGGCCTCCTCCTCCACCACCATGTCGCACCCGCTGGCCGCGGCCAGATCCGCCAGGGCAGTGGCCAGCCCGCCCCGGGTAGGATCCCGCATGCAGGCGATGCCCGGTGCCGCGTCCAGGACGGCAGTCGCAAGCCCGTTGAGAGGGGCCACGTCGCTGACCACCGGGGTTTCAAAGGACAGCCCGGCCCGAGCGGAGAGCACCGCCACGCCGTGTTCCGCGATGCCGCCGCTGATCAGGATCACGTGTCCGGGCCGGATGGCCTGGGCACCCATCTCCCGCCCCGGAGGCACCAGCCCCACGCCAGCGGTGTTGATGAAACAGCCGTCCACCTGCCCGCGGCCCACCACCTTGGTATCTCCAGCCACCACCCAGACCCCTGCCTGCCGGGCGGCCTCCGCCATGGAAGCGACCAGCCGCCGCAGATCCGCCAGGGGATAGCCTTCTTCCAGGACAAAGCCCGCCGTCAGCCACAGGGGCTTGGCCCCGGCCACGGCCAGGTCGTTGACGGTACCGCAGACGGCAAGCCGGCCCAGGTCCCCGCCGGGAAAGAAGATCGGGTGAACCACGAAGGTGTCGGTGGTAACCGCCACACGCCCGCCGGCCTCCGGCCAGGGCAGCACGGTGCTGTCTTCCGCCCGCTCCAGACCGGGATTTCTGAGCAGCGGCTGAAACAGTTCGTGGATCAGTTGGTGCGTCGCCCGGCCCCCGTCACCGTGGGCCAGGGTAATCCGATCTCCCTGCAACGGTTACACCTCCACCGGCGCCTCCTCGCCGCCGTACCGGTAGAACGCGGCGCAGGCGCCTTCCCCGGAAACCATGCACGGGCCGTAGGGACGGCTCGGCGTGCAGACCTTACTGAACAGCGGGCACTGGGAAGGAATCAGTTCTCCCCGCAGCACATCGCCGCAGCGGCAGCCCTTCCGAGGAACCGGCTGCGGCACGGTGGCCGGAAAGGCCACCTCCGCGTCAAACCGGCGATACTCCCCGCGCAGCCCCATGCCGCTCTCGGGGATCGTCCCCAGCCCCCGCCACTGGGCTTCCCGAAGCTCAAACGTCTCCCGCAGCAGGGCCAGGGCCCGCTCATTGCCTTCGGGCCGCACCCACCGGCTGTACCCATTGTAAAGCCCCACCGGCCGGAGCCCCAGTGCGGCCTCCACCAAATAATCCAGAGCCACCACCAGGTCCAACGGTTCAAACCCGCCCACCGCGGCTGGCAGGCCGAACTCTTCCGGCAGGAAGCGGAAGGCTTCCGACCCGATCACCGTGCTGACGTGGCCCGGGCACAGCAGCCCGTCCAGCCGGGCGCCTCCCTGGCCCAGCAGGGCCCGGATGGCCGGCACCGTGGCCTTGTGCGCGCTGTGGACAAAGAAGTTCGTCAGCTTCCGCCGGTCCGCTTCCCGAATGGCCAGGGCCGTGGCCGGCGCTGTGGTCTCAAAGCCCACCCCCAGGAAGATCACCGGCCGGTCCGGCTCCGCCTCGGCCATCGCCACCGCGTCCAGCGGCGAGTAAACCACCCGGATGTCGGTCCCCTCGCTCCGGCGCTCCGCCAGGCTGGAATGGGAGCCGGGCACCCGCATGAGATCGCCGTAGGTGGTCAGAATCACACCCGGGACGTCACTGTAGGCCAGCATCCGGTCGATCTCCCAGTCCGACGTGACGCAGACCGGGCAGCCCGGGCCGCTCACCAGTTCCACCGTCCCGGCCAGCAGGCTCCTGAGGCCGCTGCGGGAGATTGCCGTGGTGTGGGTGCCGCAGAACTCCATGAGCCGCAGAGGGCGCCCGCCCCCGGCTGCCCGCTGCCGGATCCGCTCCACGTACTGCCGCACCAGTTTTCCTTTCTCTGCGGGCATGAGGGCGTCCGCCACTGGTCATCACCTCAGTTGCACGCGTCTATATTCCAAGAGCCTCTCTTAGTTCCCGATAGGCAGCCACGGTGGCTTCCGCCTGCTCCTTGTCCAGTACCTGAATGGCGATGCCGGCGTGGATCAGCACCCAGTCGCCAGGCTGTACATTCACCAGGGTCACGTCCACCTCCCGGCGATTGCCCTGGATGTCCACCTGGGCCTTGGAGCCATCGACGGACAGAACCTGTGCGGGAACGGCTAGACACATGATTGCTGCCACCTCCTTCGTGCCACCATCGCCTGGCCCAGGGCAATCCCCCCGTCGCCGGTCGGCAACTGATGATGTCGGTAGACCCGAAACCCTTCGGCTGTCAGCCGGTCGATGGCTGCGTGCCGCAGCCATGCACTGTGAAACGTCCCGCCGCTGAGGCAGACCGCCGTCAGGCCGGTCTCCTCCCGGGCCTGCCGGGCCGCTGCCACCAGCATGGAGAGCACGGTGGCCAGAAACCGGCCCGCCAGTTCCGCGGGATCCCGCCCCGCGGCCCGGTCCGCCAGCAGCCCGTCCAGCAGCGGGCCGGGGTCGATGACGCCGTCTTTGAGGGTGAACGGGTAGGGCTTGCCCACCTCCCGGGGAGCAGCCGCCCCCAGTTCCATCGCGGCCTGTCCTTCGTAGGTCTGCAGCCGGCAAATACCCAACAGGGCCGAAACGGCGTCGAAGAGCCGCCCTGCGGTCCCGGCCGGCGGGCAGTTGAAGCCCGCTTCCAGCAGCCGATGAGCTACCGTAATCTCCTGCCCGTGGTCCGGGTGCAGTGCGGCCAGCCGCCGCAGCCCCTCCGCTCCCACATGGCGCCAAATCATGCCGGCGGCCGTCATCAAGGGACGGCGAATGGCGGCCTCGCTGCCGGGCAGCGGGCTGTAGGCCAGGTGGGCGATCCGGCGAAACCCGTCATACCCCCCTGCCAGCACTTCAAAGCCCCAGATGGCTCCGTCCAGGCCATACCCGGTACCGTCCAGGATCAGACCGATGGCCTCCTCCGTCAGGCCGTTCTCCGCCATGCAGCTGGCAAGATGGGCGTGATGATGCTGCACCGGCACCCGCAGTTCGGCCGGAAGCTGCCGGGCCAGCCGGACCGAATGGTACCCGGGGTGCATGTCATGGGCCACCACCGTGGGCCGGATCTCCGTCAGCCGCTGCAAATGGTCCAGGGCCCGCAGGTAGTTTTCCTGCCCTTCCTGGTAACCCAGATCCCCCAGGTGCTGGCTGAAGACCGCCCGGCTCCCCTCCAGGAGGCAGAAGGTATTCTTCAGGTCGCCGCCCACCCCCAGCACCGCCACCGGTGAACCGGTGTCCGGCACCGTCACCGAGCGGGGCACGTAGCCCCGGGAGCGGCGGATGAACGCAGTCTCGCCGTCCACCACCTGCAGCACCGAGTCGTCGCAGGGCACGTGGATGGGCCGGTTGTGAATCACAAAGGCGTCCGCAATATCTTTCAGTTCCCGAAAGGCTTCCTCCTCCTGCGTACACAGCGGCAGCCCGCTGGGGTTGCCACTGGTCATCACCACCAGGGGCGGCCCCTCCTGCAGCAGCAGAATGTGCAGGGGCGTGTAGGGCAGCATGATGCCGATGGTGTCCAGGCCAGGAGCCACCGCCGGAGCCACCGGCAGTGCGGGCTGCTCCAGGCGCTGCAGCAGCACGATGGGAGCCGCCGGCGACTGCAGCACCGCCTCCTCCTCAGGGGTGAGTACGCAGACCTTCCGGATGGTCTCCAGGTCCCGGGCCATCAGGGCGAAGGGCCGGTGCTCCCGGTGCTTGCGGGTCCGCAGCCGCTGCACCGCCTCCTGGTTGCAGGCATCGCAGGCCAGGTGAAACCCGCCCAGGCCCTTCACCGCCAGAATCGCTCCGGCCCGCAGCAGGCCGGCCGCATAGGTCAGCCAGTCGTCCGGGCCGGCCAGCCGCTGCCCGTCCGCGGTCACCACCTGCACCGCCGGCCCGCAGACCGGGCAGGCGTTGGGCTGTGCGTGGAAGCGGCGATCGGCCGGGTCAGTGTACTCCCGGAGGCACTCCGGACACATGGGAAAGCCGGCCATGGTGGTGAACGGACGGTCGTACGGAATATCCCGGATGATGGTGAAACGGGGACCGCAGTTGGTGCAGTTGGTGAAGGGGTAGCGGTAGCGGCGGTTGTGCGGGTCCAGCAGTTCCCGCCGGCAGTCCGCACAGGTAGCAGCATCCGCCGGCACCGTGGTGCGCCGCTCCTGCCCCCGCTGCGAGGCCCGGATTCGAAATCCCTGTTCTCCCTGGGGCGGAATCTCGGTACCAGTCACCCGGGTTACCGTGGCCAGGGCCGGGGGATGCTCCGCCACCGTCCGCTGAAACGCCTCCACCTGAGCAGGGGGACCTTCTACCTCGATCACCACGCCCTGCTCCGAATTGTAAACCCATCCGGACAGGCCCAGGCGAACGGCCAGGTTATAGACAAAGGGTCGGAACCCGACCCCCTGTACAATGCCTTCCACCTGCAGCCGCCGCCGGATTATTTTTTGGCTGCGATCCGCTCGGTCAGCCACGTACACCACGCCTCCATCCCTTCCCCGGTGCGGGCGGACAGCGGGAAAATCGCCGCATCTGGCCCGAAGCGGCGGACCGCCGCGGTCACCTCGTCCAGATCCACATCTGTGAAGGAAAGGAGGTCGATCTTGTTGATCACGACGGCCGAAGCCCGCTGAAAGGCCGCCGGGTACTTCTCCGGCTTGTCAGCCCCTTCCGTTACGGAGAGGACCACCACCGTGTCGTGTTCGCCCAGATCATACTGGGACGGGCACAGCAGGTTGCCCACATTCTCGATCAGCAGCAGGTCCGTCCCCGTAAGGTCCATGTTCTCCAGGGCCTGCGCCACCAGGGCAGCGTCCAGGTGACAGCCGCCGCGGGTGTTGATCTGTACGGTGGGTACGCCCAGAGCGGCCACCCGCTGGGCATCCCGGGTGGTATAGGGATCACCTTCGATGCAGGCCAGGCGCAGCCGCTCCTTCAAAGCGGCCACCGTCCGCTCCACCAGGGCGGTCTTACCTGAGCCGGGGGAACCGATCAAATTCACCGCGTAAACGCCGGCCGCGTCAAACCGGACCCGGTTGGCCTTGGCCACGGCGTCGTTTGCCTTCAGGATGCTCTCCACGACCTTGATCTCCACCGGGTTCACTCCCCTTCGTAGGATTCAATGTCCAGTTCTTCCCCGGCCACCAGACGGGCCGACCCGCCGCAAGTCGGACAGCGGAGCCCGGTCTCCCCCGCCGGGAACCGGTGGCCGCACGCGGAACATTCCCCTTCCGCCGGGACCCTGAGAATGACAAGTTCGGCGCCGGCCACGGGTTCGCCTGCAGCCTGCGAAAGTACTTCAAATCCAAAGCTTAGCGAGTCCGGGAGGACAGCGGACCACTCCCCCACTCGTAGGGTAACCCGCCTGACCTGGCGGATTCCCCGCTGCCGGGCATCTTCGCTTACCCGATCGATGATCGCCTGGGCAAGGCTCAGTTCGTGCATCCGTCCCCCTCCTTGAGCACCGCCAGCAGCGCCCGGACCACGGCCCCGGTGCTTTGCCGCACCGCAGGCGACATCGGCGCGCCCCAGGCTGTGTTCTCAGGCTGGATCGCCAGCAGCAGCACCCGGGCGCCGGTACGCAGGGCCAGGTACCGCATCAAGAGCGCCAGGGGAGGCCGGTGTACCTCCCAGCCGGGTCGCGCCTCCAAATCCGCCTCCTCCACCAGATCCACGGCGCCGGGGGACGCGCCCAGGTCCGCGGCGTCCACCAGCAGCACCGTCTCCGGCGCCGAGGCGGCGATGGCGCCTGCGTAGGTCTCAGGAGAAGTATGCGCTTCAATCACATCGGCCAGTGAAAGAGGACCCCGGCCACCCGGCGCCGCAAGGCGCCGGAGCAGCCGGGCCACCCGCAAGCCGGCTCGGTCATCACCCCGGCCGGCGTTACCGATCCCCACCACGGTCAGCCGACCCGACAGGCGCTGCCGCAGCAGCCGCCTGATCTCCTCCGGCTGTGGCATGGGCATTCCCCTCCGAAGGCTCGTCCTGGTAGACGGTGGGCTCCACCTTGCTGTCCGCCAGCCCCAGGGCCACGGCGATGCCGTAGAGGATCGCCTCCGGCCGGGGCGGGCATCCCGGAATGAAGTAGTCCACCGGCAGAATCTCTTTCAGGTTGCCCTCGGTACCGTACGAATCATACCAGACGCCGCCGCCCGTGGCGCAGGAACCCACCGCGATGACCACGCAGGGCTTGGCCATGGCATCGTACAGCCTGAGCAGCCGCTCCTTGGCCTGCCGGGTCACCGGGCCCGACACCAGCAGCACATCCGCATGCCGGGGGGACCCCACCAACTTCAGGCCAAAGCGTTCGGCATCATAAAACGGCGTGAAGGCACAAACCTCTTCAATATCGCAGCCGTTGCAGGACCCTGCGTTGGCGTGGTAGACCCACAGCGACCGCTTGAAAGCACGCTTGATCAGCGGAGAGAGCAGATCATGCAGGGCCATACACGCTACACCCCCATGGCCATCAGGATCTGGCCGCACCGGCCCAGAAGCTCCGTCATCCACCCGGGGAAAAGGCCGGCGACAAAGACCACCACCGCCAGTGCCGCCAGCAGCCAGGGCGCCGGTGCGGCAGACGCCGTGCCCTCCTCCGTTCCGTGCGCGCCGCCCTCCTCGGCATGGCTGAGGAAGATCCGGGCGCCCGCCCAGACCAGCGTGGTGATGGTCAGCAGGCTGGTCAGCACCGCCACCCCTGCAGCCCAGGGATGGCCGGCCTGAGCGGTGGCGGCAAAGATCTGGAACTTGCTCCAGAAGGCCGGCAGCGGCGGAACGCCGCCCAGGCCAACGGCGCCCAGCAGGAACAAGGGTCCGGTCCACCGGGGATGGCGCTGCCCGCCCAAAGCCGAGATCCGGGCGGTGCCCGCCGCCTGGCAGACCTCCGATGCGCACAGGAACAGCAGGGCCTTGAGCAGGCCGTGGCTCACGATGTGGTAGCCGGCCGCCGTGTAGCCGGCCGCGGTGCCCAGGGAAAGGCCCAGGGCGATGTATCCCATCTGGCTGACGCTGGAGTACCCCAGCATCCGCAGCAGGTTATCCGATCCGAAGGCGAAGAGAATACCCACCAGCATGCTGACGGCTGCCACCACCATGAGGGCCGTCCCCAGGGACGGCGCTGCGGCCATCAGAGGCGGCAGAGCCCGGGCCATGGCCACCAGGGCAATCTTGGTGCCCACACCGGCAAAGAGGGCGATGAATCCGCCGGGGCTCTCCTGATACGCATCGGGCAGCCAGGCGTGCATGGGCACCAGACCGGCCTTGGTGCCGAAGCCGCAGAGGATCAGGGCCCCCGCCAGTGCCGCCGCCCGCGAAGGCAGCTCCGCACCGGCCGCCGCCAGCGCCGTGAGGCTGAAAGCCTGTCCTCCCAGCACCGGCGCCGCGGCCCCGTACAGGATCGCCAGCCCCAGCAGGCCAGCCGTCAGACCGATGGTGTTCAGCAGCGCGTACTTATAGGCCGCCTCCCAGGAAGTGCGCCGCCGGTAGAAGGCAACCGGCAGGATCGTCACGATGGTGGTCAGTTCCACCGCCACGTACAGCAGGATCACGTGGTCGTTCAGGGCCGCCCAGTTCACCGCCGCCACGAAGAGGGCGCTGCACCCGAAGAGCATGGGCAGCCGCGCCGCCTCCGCCCGGCCGGCGGCCACGTCCCTTGCCAGATGACGCCGGGCCTGGCCCAAGCCGATCAGGCCGAGGAGCGAGGCCATGGTCGCCACGGCCAGCCCCAGACCGTCGGCGGCCAAAAAGCCGCCAGGCCAGGCCAGCTCGTACCCGCTGCCAAGCATGAAGATGGCCACCAGGGCCAGCACCAGGCTGAGCGCGGTGGAGATCACGGCCCAGCGCCCGGCCCCATAGACGGCTTCCGCCGCATCGGAGTCAGCCACCCGACGGCCGGTGAGAAACTCCAGGCAGCCGCCCAGGGCCGGAATCAGAATCAGCAGGAGCGGAAGCCATGTTGTCATGACCGGCTCACCTCCTCATTCCCGACCCGGTCCAGGGCGGTATCGGTCCGGACGCCGGTGCCCCGCTCGGCCTCACGGCCCACCAGCAGAAGCAGCCAGATCGCCAGGATAACGTCCGTCACCACAGCAATGCTGATCATTTCCGGAATGGTATAAGCCACACAGGCCAGCAGCAGGTGGGCGCCGTTTTCCAGCAACCCCACAGCCACCGCCGCCTTGAAGGTGTCACGGTGGGTCATGATACCGTAGAGCGCCAAAACCAGGATGGCGGCCGCCGTGCCCAGCCCGCCGGGCACCGCGGTGGCTGCTCCCTGAACGCCCTCCAGCAGCCACGGCATCCCGTCCCGGCCCACATACCAGACCGCCAGGGCCAGCAGGCAGGCCGTCACCGCCCGTCCGAGCCGCGGCTCCGCCTCCTGCTCCGTCGCGCTGGTAGCGGCGGCGTACCGGTACATCATCCAGGGGATGATCAGGCCCTTGCTGACCACCAGGGTAACCGCCCAGGCGAAGAGGTGATGGACCGGTCCCACCGAGGCGGCGACAGCCAGCAGTCCCGCCAGGAAGAACCCCTGGGCAGCGTAGGCGGTCACCGCCGTGCGCAGCCCCCGGATCTCCAGGGCGCCCACGCCGCAGGCCAAGAGCAGCAGGGCCAACAGGGTAAAGGTGTTTTCCATGGTCCTACTTCGCCCCCTTCGGTACCGCGGTCCTGGATGCGGTGGCCCTTCTCCGGCAGACCTGGCAGAGGTAGGCCGTGTTGGGATCCACCGGCTTGCCGGTCCTGGCCGCCGTCTGCTCCATCATGTGCCGGGTGCGGATCGGCTTGCCGCACTCCCGGCAGAGGATCTGCTCCAGGGCCACATGAATCCGCAGCTTGGCGGGGTCGACAGCGGCTGTCTCAAACCGGGAAGTCATCTGAAACGCTCCATAGGGGCACACATCGGCACAACGGGCGCAGTAGGTGCAGCGAGTCAGGTCAGCGGTGAGGATTTTCCACGCTCCCTGATCCTCCAGGGTGATTAACCGGGCCGGGCAGACCAGGGCGCAGGCGCCACAGCCCACACACTTGCTTCCGTCCACCGTGGGCAGGCCCCGAAACCCCTCCGCAGGGGAATGGGGCGCCGCAGGGTAGGGCAGGGTCACCCGGCCGGCTCCCACCACCAGCGCCAGTTGGCGCAGTTTTGCAGTCAACATGGCGTTCCCTCCCTACATGCCGAAGACGGCGGTCAGCAGGCCGGCCAGAGCCAGCGCACCGGCTCCCTCATAAAACCGCATCGCTTCACTGATCCGAACCCGCGGATTGAGCACCGCCAGCACTTCCACCAGGCACAGGAGCAGCAGCACCTTCAGCGGATGCACCAGCAGCCCCAGCCAGGGCGCCGAGGCCGGCGCCCAGGTCCCCAGCAGCGTCGCCAGGAACGAGGCCAGCACCACCCGGCGGATCATCATGGCCCACTCAAAGGCGGCCAGGGAGATCCCGGAGTACTCCAGGTACACGCCGCCGGCCAGTTCCGTCTCTGCCTCGGCCAGGTCAAAGGGAAGCTTGGCCGACTCTGCCTGGACGACCAACAGCCCGGCGATAAAGGCGATCAGCAGAGAAGGCGCAAAGCCGGTTTCCCCGACACGGGTGGCGATATCCCACAGGCCCAGGCTTCCCACCTTCGCGCCAAAGGTGAAGAACGCGGCCGCCATGACAGGCTCTACCACCAGCAGCAGCATCATCTCCCGGCTGGCGCCGGTGGCCGCAAAGGGATTCCGGGAAGAAAGGCCCGCCAGCACCGTGCCGATGGCCGAAAGGGTGAGCAGGTAAATGAAGACGAGGCCGTCGCCCGTAAAGCCCAGGGGGGCCGGCACCCCCATGGGTACCAGGAGCGCCGCGGCGATGGCGCCGGTAAAGACCAGCATGGGCGCCGCCCGATGGACAAAGTCCGGGCTGACCTGACAGTCATCCTTGCCCATCAGCTTCAGCAGGTCGTAGTAAGGCTGCAGCACCGGCGGCCCTTGCCGAGAATGAAGCCGGGCCCGGAGCTTCCTGGTGATACCGCTGAAGAGAGGGGCCAGCAGCATCACGAAGGCCAGGTTGTACAGAGCTGTGGCAATGGTGGCAATCACC
The DNA here is from genome assembly GCA_036562385.1 of Symbiobacteriaceae bacterium. GTDB lineage: Bacteria > Bacillota > Sulfobacillia > Symbiobacteriales > Symbiobacteriaceae > DATCKG01. The sequence continues at coordinate 5,407 of DATCKG010000063.1, read as the reverse complement.
GCTGTTCCCTCCCTTCTCCGGGACGCCGCCGTACGATCTCCATCCGCTCCGTGCAGGAGAAACACGGGTCGATGGAGCCGGCGATGATGGGAAAGTCCGCCACTGTGGTTCCCGGATTGATCAACTGCGAAACCGCCTGCAGCTGCATGAACGTCGGAGCCAGGACCTTCCAGCGATAGGGCTTGTTCTCATCGCCGGTCATCACGAAGTGTAAGCACTGTCCCCGCGGGGCCTCGATCATGCTGACGCCCACCAGTCCAGCCGGAATCCGCCCGACGTTCACCGCAATAGGCCCCTCCGGCATGTTGGCCAGCGCCGCCCGGATCAGGCGAATCGCCTCGAAGATCTCCTCCACCCGGACCTCCAGCCGGGCCCAGATGTCCCCGGCCGTGCGCACGGTCATCTTCACACCGAGATCCGGGTAGGCCGCGTACGGGTAGCTGACCCGCATGTCCGTTGCCACCCCCGAGGCCCGGGCGGTGGGTCCCACCACGGCCCACTCCAGAGCCTTCTCCCGGCTCAGGACCCCTACCCCTTGCAGGCGGCTGCGCAGGACCGTATCCTTCTCCAACGCCCGCAGCAGGGCGGCCGTCTCCTTCTCCACCTGATCCAGCGTCTCCGTCAGCTTCGCGATCAGTTCCGGAGTCAGATCCCGCCGCACACCACCGGGCAGATTCATGCCGTAGGTCTTCCGGTTCCCGGTGATGGCCTCCGCGGCCCACATGACCGGCTCCCGAACACGCCAGGCCTGCATGAAGGCGGTGTCAAAACCCACGATGTGGGCGGCCAGGCCCAGCCAGAGCAGGTGGCTGTGGATCCGCTCCAACTCCAGCATGACCGTCCGGATATAGCGGGCCCTGGGCGGCACTTCCACGCCCGCGGCGTTCTCCACCGCCTGGCAGAAGCTGGTGCTGTGCACATACCCGCAAATCCCGCAGATCCGCTCCGACAGAAACGGAACCTGGTCATACTTGAGCGTCTCCGCCAGCTTCTCCACGCCCCGGTGGCTGTAGAACCCCCGGTAATCGCAGCCCACCACTTCTTCCCCTTCCACGAAGAGCCGGAAGTAGGCAGGCTCCTCCAGGGATGGGAAGAAGGGCCCTACCGGTACCACGGTCGTGCCCGGTTCCGTGGGCTTCAGCGCGGAGGGAGCGTTTTCCGACCGGGGAGGCCGGTAATTGTAGGGCACGTCCTTCCGGAGGGGAAACACGTCCGCGGGCCAGTCATCGGGCACCACCAGCCGGCGCATGTCCGGATGGCCCTCAAACCGAATTCCAAACAGGTCGTAGATCTCCCGTTCCGCCCAGGCTGCTGCCGGCGTCACGGCAGTAACGGAAGGCACCACCGGATCCGCTTCAGGCACCGGCACCACCAGACTGCTGACAGCGCCCTCCTGATCGTGGGCGAAGAAGTAGCGGACCTCCAGGTTGCCGCCCCGGGGGCGCATATCCAGACCCACCGCCGTGCTGAAACGGGCGCCGTTTTCGAGCAGCCGGCGGGCCTCCGCCTGCAGGTTCTCCGGGGTTACGGGGATTTCGTGAATCGTCACCATCTCAGCAGCCCTCCTTCCGTTCCCACCAGAAGGACGATCACCAGGACGACAGCTAAGAGCTGCCAGACCACGTATCCTTTCACCCGACCCCGATGCTGGCGGACCAGCAAGCGAGTCAGGCCATCATACCCTCGATACACCGGGCCCAGCAGCCAGCGGTCGGCATCCACCACCGCTTCCACCCAGTGGGGCACCCGGAAGCGGGGCTGCCACAGCGGAGCCAGCAGGGCAGCATACCGGGCCAGGAACGGCCGGTACAGGTGGGCGGAACCGTAGCGGATCTCCTCGTCCGGCAGTACCTCGCCGCCGAGCCAGGGAGTGGTGAACCGGGTGCTCGGGGCTCCCATCTGCCAGACCACCCAGGTCAGCCCGGCGCAGACCACCAGAGCCAGCAGCACGGCCACGGGCATGTACCCGGCACTGCCCAGGAGTCCGCCCATCACTTCCGTGGCGGTGGCCTGCATCGTTCCGTAGGCAGCGGCGCCCGGCGCTCCCTTCAGCGCCGACAAGGCGCCCGCCACCACCGGCTGCGGCCACAGACCCAGCAGAATGCAGCCTGTTCCCAGAAGTCCCAGGGCAGCCAGCATGGGACGGGGCTCCGGTCCGGCCTCCGCCTTGCGGGAGCCCTCTCCCTCCACGCCGAGGAACGTCGCACCGAAGTATTTCAGGTACGCCGCCAAGCTGACCGTGCTGATAAAGATGGCGATGACGCCGTAGACCGCCAGCAACGGCAGGTGCAGTCCGCCGAACACCGCTGCCCGGTAAATGAGCCACTTGCTGACGAAGCCGTTCAGCGGCGGCGTCCCCGCGATGGCCAGTGCACCCAGCAGGGTCAGCCCCGCCACCGCCGGCATCTTCCGGATCAGGCCACCCAGGAGCCGGATGTCATAGGTGCCGGTGCGGTGCTGGATGCTGCCCACCGTAAGGAACAGCATCGACTTGAAGAAGGCATGGTTGATCACGTGATAGAGGCAGCCGGCGAAGGCCACTGCGGAAAGCAGCGGTGCCCGGTCCGCCAGGGCCACTGCCATCCCGAGGCTCAGAACGATGTAGCCTACCTGGCCGATGCTGCTCTGGGCCACCAGCCGCTTGGCATGCTGCTCACCCAGGGAGCGGATATTGCCCAGTACCATGGAGACGGTGCCCAGGGTGGCCAGCAGCAGCCCCCAGACCACACCGGCATCGCTGCCCGCAGGCATCATGAAGATAAACAGCCGGATCAGTCCGTAGACGCCCATCTTGACCATCAGGCCGGAGAGGATGGCGCTGACCGGTGCCGGTGCGGCTCCATGGGCCTCGGGTAGCCAGAAGTGCAGCGGGAAGGAGGCCGCCTTGGCGGCAAAGCCCACCCCCAGGCTGAAGACCATCAGATGCGCCAGCACCGGTGTCGTGGCGAAGGCGGCCGTCAGCGCCTGCGTGGTGTCGGCAAAGCCGAAGCTGCCGCCCAGCACGGACAGCCAGCAGGCGCCCAGCAGGATGCCGCTGCCTGCGATGTGGGTGGTCAGCAGGTAGATCCAGGCCGCCCGGGCGTTCTGCTCCTGCCGCCATTCCCACATCACCAGCAGGTAGGAGGCAAGGCTCATGATCTCCCAGGCGAAGAGGAAGACTACCCAGTCCGCCGCCATCACGACCATGTCCATGCCGGCCAGCAGCACGAGAAAAGCGCTGAAAAAGCGTCGGATCGCCTCGGCAGGTTGCCCGTCCAGGTAGCCCACCGCGAAGAGCAGCTCGGCTGCCGGGACGATTGCCAGCAGAATCAGGAAAATGGCGCTGAGGCTGTCCACCTCAAGGGCAAACGAGAAAGGCAGATCCAGCGGCAAGGCCAGGTTCCACCGCACCGAGATCGGATCACCAGTGAGCACCTGCCCGCCCAGCCAGAGGAGTAGCAGACTGCTGAGCAGTCCCGCTCCGGCACCCACCCAGGAGAGTGAGCGGTTGCGCAGGGGGAGCACCGCCACCAGGAGCGCCCCCACCAGCAGGATGCCAACGATCAGTCCGGGCAGCATCGTCACTGTCATTTAACCCACCCCCCCGGTAATCCAGTGAATCAGCGGCATGCCCACGTATGGCGCCACCGTCGTCAGCAGCATCAGCGTACCCAACACCGCCTGCATCACCGGGGCCGGATCGGCTCCCCGGGATGCTGCCTCGCTGGTGGAACCGAACAGAACCAGACGGGCCACGTGCAGGAACCAGGCGAGAGAGAGCGCGCTTTCCACCAGGATCAGCAGCCCTGTGGTCCATCCCCAGGCACCGCCCACCGCCAGGGCCGCCCGGAGGATCAGCAGCTTGCTCCAGAACACGCCGAAGGGCGGCAGACCGCTGATGGCCAGGGCGCCCACCAGGAAACCGGCGGCAGTCAGCGGCATGGTCTGCCACAGGCCCGTAAGCCGGGAGATGGACCGCACCCCTGCGGACCAGCTGATGGCACCTACGCAGAGGAACAGCAGCGTCTTGGTGAAGGCATGGCTCCACAAGTGGAGAAGACCACCTTCCAACCCGGCGGCAACGCCCATCGCTCCGAGCCCGATGCCCACCAGCATCAGCGCCAGGTTTGCGATGGTGGAGTAGGCCAGCAGGCGCTTCAGATCGTCGGCGAAGAAGTAACCGCCCAGGCCGACGTACATGGTAATGAGGGCGGCCACCGTTACCAGCAGGGCCGGCCAGCCCCCCAGCACCCCCGTGGAGACCAGGCAGCGGGCCGCCAGGAAGATGCCGGCCTTCACCATGGCCGCGGCGTGGAGGAAGGCGCTGGCCGGAGTCGGGGCTACCATGGCCGAGGGCAGCCAGGTGTGCATGGGCGCCTGAGCCGCCTTTCCCCAGGCCGCCACCAGGAGCATCACCACAAAGGCCGCCCGGGCAGCGCCACTGAGCCTGTCAGCCGCGCCGAAGTCAAAGGAGCCAGTTTGGACGTACAGAAGCAGCAGGCCGCCGATGAAGAAGAGGCTCGCGAACTGGGTTACGGCCAGGGCCTTCAGGCCGCTTTTCAGGGCTTCGCGGGTTCCATACTGAGAGATGAGGCCCCAGGAGCAAATGGTGGTTAGCTCCCAGAAAAGGAAGAGCTGAAAGAAGTTCGGCGACATGGCGATGCCCAGCATCGCCGTCACAAAGGTAAGCAGGAAGAAGTAGTACCGGCTTTTTCCCGCCGCGGTGGGATGTTCACGGTTGTCCACGTCGTAGTACCGCGTGGAGTACGCCGTGATGGTCAGGCCCACCACGGTGACGACCAGCGCCAGGAGTGCGCCCAACCCGTCCAACCGGAGCCCGAACGCAAACCCGGGCAGTGGGCTCCAGGGCCCCACTGCGGCCGCCGGCTGACCTCCCCACGGAACCACCGCAAGCGCCAGAAGTACAGCGGCGACCATGGCCCCGGTGGCAGCCAGATCGGCAAGGCGCCCCCGGAGCATGGCCGTCGCCAGACCACCCGCCAGGGGAAGGAGCAGTAAGAGGAGCAGCAGCATGGATCAAGCACCTCCGGTGATTCCGAGTTTCCTGCTTTGTGACCTACTTCACGAGGGAGACCGTTGATTGACACTTCTTATCATTCCAAGTGACGTGATCTATATCTCAATCCTAGCGGGAATCACCAGAAGGGCCTATTCCCCATTCGTTCAAATCGTAACAAACCAAGTTTCGGTATCGTAATCCTTTTGGCGTAATAACAAGGGAGGGGAAAGCCACCGGCTCTCCCCTCTTTTTGTACCAAGCCTATGGTTTGATCCCCGTAATCACCCAGGCATTTCCCTGTTGCTTCAGGGTGATCACATACGTCTTCCCGTCCCTGCTCAGACTGGCGGTGGCGCTGTCTCCGTCCGTCTCCACCCGGGCATTCTGCAGTTCCGCAGCGGTGAAGCC
>DATCKG010000060.1:0-22862 GCA_036562385.1 Symbiobacteriaceae bacterium | reverse complement strand
CCCGCGGCGCAGGCGGCGATGCCCACGATGCATCCGATCCGCAGAAGGCTCACGGGCTCCCGGAAGAACACCATCCCCACCAGGGCGCCGCCCAGGGTCCCGATGCCTGTCCATACGGGGTAAGCGACGGAAAGGGGCACTTCTTCCAAGGCCGCCATGAGGCAGCGGAAACTGAAGAAAAATCCGCCGTACAAAATGACATAGCTTAGCCATGTCCGTTTGTGGGCGGTAAGTTTTAGGCCGATTACACCAACGACTTCGAAAAGCCCGCCTAGCACAAGGTATGCCCAAGCCAATCAGGTTCACCTCTGCTGCTGGCCGGCAGCAGGCCTGTTTTCCGTCTGTTTCAGTCCGATGATGCAGAGCACCAGCAGTCCGATCAGGAGGACCTTCAGCAGGGAGAGGGGTTCGCCGAACACGATCGCACCCACCGCCACGGCGCCAGCGCTGCCGATCCCTGTGAAGGCGGCGTAGACGGTACCCACAGGGAGCACCTTGGTGGCACGGGTCAGGACGTCAAAGCTCGCAACGATGGCTGCAACGGTGGCCACCAGGGCGAGAGACGCGGTCCAAAGGTTCGTATCCGGCTGACCCATCTTGAGGGCACTCACCTGATCGCTGAAGGACTTGAGGCCTGTGGTCCACACGATTTCCAGCAGCCCTGCTGCCACCGTAAACCACCATGCCTTCTGGGTTGCCGAAACCTGCTTCATGATCCCGGCCTCCTTCCCTTGGGGTTGTTATCGTTCGGGCGGGGATGCTCGGGACCCGGCCGCACCGCGAGGGTACGCAAGCGGCAGAGAGCCGCGGAGAGTTCCAGGAGCCGCGGCCGGGCCAGGTTCCCCACCGGTTCGCCCCGGACCCAGCGCTCCAGACCTCCAGTATCGGCCACCTTCAAGGCTTCTGCAAGGGCATCCGGCAGCGGCAGGCGCTCAAAGAGCCCCTGCTTGAGCGCGTAGAGGATCGCCGCGCCGATGGCCCTGGTCTGCGAGGGATCCACCAGCCCCTCCACGGCGCTGAGGTCGACCCGCTCCCAGCCTACCACCAGCTCGTCGAGATCCGTGGCCTTCACCTTCTGCCGGCCGCCCCGGTACGGGTCCACCGAGGCCGGGTCGATCCAGCGGGGGGTGGGCAGGCGGAGGGGTTCAGGGGCCTCCGGCTGTCGCCGGCTGGGCAGCTGCGCGGCCACCTGGCGGGCTCTTTCGGTGACCACCCGGGGCCTGTAGTGTTCCATGAGGATCACGTGGTCGGCCACGTCCAGGTAATCGCCGGCGCCGCCCACCACCATGATGGTGGAGACGCCCAGGTCGCGGTAAAGCGGCCGCACCTGGTCGATCAGCGGGGTGATGGGCTCGATGGCTTTCGGCACCAGGGCCTGCATCCGGGCGTCCCGTACCAGGAAGTTGGAGGCCGCGGTGTCTTCATCCACCAGCAAAAGGCGGCATCCTGCCTCCAGGGCCTCCACCAGGTTGGCGGCCATGCTGGTAGAGCCGCTGGCTGCCTCGGTGTTGAACCGGGTCGTGTCGGTTCCGCCAGGCAGCCGGCTAATAAAGGGCGAGATATCGACTCCCACGACCCGGCGTCCGTCTTCGGCCCGGAGTTTCCAGGCGTCGTCCCGGGTGACCACTTGCTCGCGCCCGTCCCCGGGGATGTGGGGATAGACTCCCCGCACCAGGGCCCGAAGCAGGGTCGACTTGCCGTGGTACCCGCCGCCCACGATCAGGGTGACGCCTTCGGGGATGCCGGTACCTCTCACCCGGCCGGCGCCGGGCAGGTTAACCTCCACCGCCAACTCGGAGGGTGATTGCCAGGGGATTGCCCCCCGCAGCGGCCGCTCGCTGACGCCGCTTTCCCGGGGCAGGATCGCACCGTCGGCCACGAAGGCTACCAGCCCCAGGCGGGGAAGCTCTGCCTGCAGCCAGGCATGGTCCTCGGCGGCCACGATGTGGGCCTGCAGGTCCCGGGGGTTCCAGGCGCCCGGCAGCAGTGATTCGGCCGCGATTCGGGGGATCCGCTCCAGTAATAGCTGCCGGGCGGCCGTCCCCAAAATCCGCCGCCCCTGGGCGGGCAGGCCGGCTGTGAAGCGAACTTCGACTACATCTTCAGTGACTCGCAGCGCGGTACGGTCCAAGATCTCGGCGCCTCCCGCGTCGATGTCGATGGCACCGCTCCGGCCGCTGCCTTCGGTCCTTCCCCGATGCTGCGTCCGAATCGCTTCCTGAAAACGCCGGGCCAGGTAGTCCCCGGTAGCGATCCGCCGCAGGGGGCTTTGCACGGCCCAGCGGGGCAGTCCGGTGACTTCCAGCGGCAGCCGCAGCCTGAGGCGGCTGGGGGCTGCAAACGGGTCCGGCTGGACCCGATCCACCATCAGTTCGGCTATTGCTCGACTCGCTCCGGGAAGAGGCAGCTGCCAGCTTCCGGCCAGGTCCCGGTAGGCGGGATATCCCCGTCCGTCCAGGCGGTCGAGCAGGGCGCTCAGTTCCTGAGAGGTTCGCACATCGATTCCCTCCGTGTATGCGCTTGACGTTTCTCCGATGGGTTAGACGTACAGGGGACGCTTCCCCTGCTCTGCGGCGGTGAGGAAGACTTCATGTCGCCCCAGTCGCAACCGGCTGTTTCCAGGGAGAGACCGTACCGACGCGCAAAATCCCAGCGGTTCCCGGCCGCTGGGATTGTTCGCTGTGCGCCCGGCATTCGATATTCTCGGAGTCAAGCTTCGGCTTCCGGCCGGGGCGGCGAGGACACGATGCGGTCAGGAAGGCACGTCAGTACGTGGAGGAAGGGTACACCTGGGTCGTGGACATGGACCTGGAGAAGTTCTTCGACCGGGTCAATCACGACGTGCTGATGGCCCGTGTGGCCCGGAAGGTGTCGGACAAGCGGGTTCTACGGCTAATCCGACGCTACCTGCAAGCCGGGGTCATGCTGAACGGAGTGGTGGTGGCGACGGAGGAGGGAACGCCACAGGGTGGGCCGCTCAGTCCGCTGCTGGCCAACATTCTGCTGGACGACCTCGACAAGGAGCTGGAGCGGAGAGGTCACCGTTTTGTCCGGTACGCTGACGACTGCAACATCTACGTCCGCAGCAAGCGGGCGGGAGAACGGGTCTACCGGAGTGTACAGATCTTCCTGCAGGAGCGGTTAGGGCTGAAAGGAAACGAGGAGAAGAGCGCAGTGGACCGGCCTTGGAAGCGGCAGTTCCTCCGGTTCAGCTTCTACCTGAACCGGGGGGTGCGCATTCGGCTGGCCCCGAAGAGCCTGAAGCGCGTGAAGCAGAAGCTGCGCACACTGACAGATCGGAACCACAGCCAGAGCATGGAGGAGCGGATCCGCCGCCTGAACGCCTACTTGCGAGGCTGGATCGGATACTACGCCCTGTCGGATAGCAAGTCGGTCTTTAAAGAGATCGAAGGGTGGCTGAAGCGACGGCTGCGAGCCTGCGTTTGGAAGCAGTGGAAGCGCGTGCGCACGCGTTTTCGGGAACTGCGCGCCCTCGGAATACCCGAGCAGGTTGTCTACCAACTCGCCAATAGCCGCAAAGGCCCGTGGCGAATGGCAGGAGGCCCACTAAACAGTGCCCTGGGCAACGCCTACTGGCGTGCCCAGGGGCTGCTAAGCCTAACCGAATGGTACGAAGCAATCCGTCAATCCTGGCGAACCGCCGGATGCGGACCCGCATGTCCGGTGGTGTGAGAGGACGGGGGCTAACCACCCCCTCCTACTCGATCCTACGGGAGAGAGCGGCGCAGCCGCGAGGGTCCAAGGGGGGGCTCAGGCAGCCGGGTTACCGTCACGTCCGGGAAGCGGTCCTGCAGCCGCTTGAGCAGCACCGGAATCAAGTGGGTATACCCCGGCTCCGCCAGGACCAGGTCCACGTAGCCGGCCACCACGCCGTCGGTGAACATCCGGGCGAAGGCCACCAGCCGGTCTCCCTGCCAGGCACATTCCACTGCCGAGGAGCGGAGGATGATGGTGTCCCACATCTCAGGGGACAGGCCCGAAAGGGCGGCCAGTTCCTTCAGGTTTCGCCGGGCCCGCCAGCTTTCGCCGGAGAACTCAATGCCGTTGACCAGCAGGTGGCTGGTATCCGGCAGGGCAATCACCCGGAACCGCTCGCCGTTGAACCCCACGGACGCCACCGCGGTATTGCCCGGGGTCCCCAGGCGGGGGTGTTCCCCGTCCCGGGCCAGGACCGATTCCAGGAAGACCTTCATCAGGCCGCCGTGGGAGACGCAGATGACCCGCTCACCGGGATGCCGGCGGGCGATGGCCTCCAGGGTTCGGTGGGCCCGCACTGCCATCTCGGCGTCGGTCTCCACGCCCGGGATCTCTCTTAGCTGCTTTCCCGGCCAGCGGATGCGGCGGTCAAGCTCGGTGCTGCCTTCTGCCACCGTCAGATTCCGCTCCATCAGGCCGGGCTCCGGCTGCACCGGCAGCCCGATTCGGCGGGCAATGGCCTCGGCCGTGGAAAAAGCCCGCTTCAGCGGGCTGCTGTAGATAGCATGCCACTCTTCCCGGGCCAGCCGCTCCGCAACGGCCTCCGCCTGCTGTATTCCTTCCCGGTTCAGGGGGACGTCGGTCCGTCCCTGGGCCCGGCCTTCGTAGTTCCAGTCGGTTACACCATGGCGTACCAGGCAAATCAGCGTCTCTGCGGACAAGTGCATCCTCCTCGTGAGGCCCGAAATCCAGAGGCCGCAGGGGCCGCTCCATTGATTCGCCTGGTATGCCGCGATTCCTGTTTGCAACCATGACAACCAGCGGGGCCCCCTCACGAAGGCCCCGCTGTTCTCAGGTTTCGGTACGGTTTTGGACGCGCCCCAGAAGCGGAATCACCAGCAGTCCAGCGATGCCCACCAGCGCGTAGATGATCCGGGACACAAAGGAATCGGCACCGCCGAACAGGGTCGCCACCAGGTCAAACCGGAAAAACCCGATCAGACCCCAGTTAATGGCACCGATGATGACCAGGAGCTGTGCAAGCCACGTCAGACCGTTCATCTGCATCGACCTCTGTCTGTCAAGATGTGCCGCTGCCTGTAGCATGCCGCTGTGAAAGCAGGCTATGCTGGCAGTTCCTGACGGTGGTATGCTGGTCTCAAGTCAGCGGCCGTAGCGAAGAATTCGGCGATATACACCGCTGTATGGAGGAGGGGCTTGCATGCGACTGGCAACCTTTTGGCGGGATGGCCGTCAACGGTTAGGCTTGGTGCAGGGCAGGCTGGTGCTTGATTTGGCAGCGGCGTCCTGGGTGTTGGGCCGCCCTGTGCCCGGTGACCTGCATGAACTGATCGCGGCCGGAGAAGAGGGCCTCAGGGCTGTGGAGGCGGTGGCCACCCATGAGAGGCTGAAGGCGATGGAGGAGGCGCTGTCCACCCGGCTGGTGGGATTTCCCAAACTGTTTCTGCCCCTCGAGGACCTTTCGTTGGCCCCGTGCGTACCCCGGCCGGGGAAGATCATTTGCGTGGGCCTCAACTACCGTCCCCACGCGGCCGAAGCGGGCATGAAGGTCCCCACAGAACCCGTCCTGTTCAGCAAATTTGCCAACGCGCTGTCCGGCAGCGGGCAGACGGTGCCACTGCCGGCTGACGCTGAGGAGATCGATTACGAAGCCGAACTGGCGATCGTCATCGGCCGGCCGGCCCGGGGGGTGAGCCGGGAAGAGGCCCGGTCCTACATCTTTGGATACTGCAACGCCAACGATCTTTCGGCCCGGGACCTGCAGTTCCGCAGCAGCCAGTGGCTGCTGGGCAAGACCCTGGACGGGTTCTGTCCGGTGGGCCCCTGGGTGACCACCGCCGATGAGATCCCCGATCCCCATTGCCTGACCATCCGTTGCTGGGTTAACGGGGAGGAGCGGCAGCGGGCCAGCACGGCCGAGATGATCTTCGACTGCGACTACCTGGTCAGCTACATCTCCCGCTACATCCCCTTGGATCCCGGTGATCTGATCCTGACCGGTACCCCGGAAGGGGTGGTGCTGGGCTATCCGCCGGAGCAGCGCCGGAAGCTGTGGCTCAAACCCGGCGACGTGGTGGAAGTGGAGGTGGAAGGACTGGGCCGTCTGGTTACCCGCCTGGGGGCGAGGGTGGCGGGGCCGTAGCTGGATGCGGCCCGCTGATCAGCGACAGGATCTCCTGCAGGGTCCGCTGGCGCACCTGTTCGATGGCGGCAAAGTCGATGTGAGGAATGTAAAGCTGCTCCAGTTCGTCGTGAAGCTGCTTGGCTTTCCGCAAGTGCGCGATCTCCCGCTCCATCGCCGCCACGAAGCCGCTGCGCGCCCCCTCGATCTCCTCCTGGTAGGCGGCAAGCCGCGACAGATCTACGAATGGGTTCGTGTCAATGATCCGATCCTCCGGGGCGGGGGTGTACAGGTGGGGCCAGGTGGATGTGATGACGGCGGTACCGGTCTCCCGGATGTACAAATGGTCCACCCGTTCGGGGTACATGGGGCAGTGGTAGATGTCCACGGTGTAGCCCCGGGCCAGGGCGGTCTCCGCCACCCGGCCCACCAGGGTGGACTTGCCCGTCCCGGGTTCGCCGGTGATCACGTAGCGCCGGGCGGCGTCCCCGAACAGATCCTGCAGCCAGTGCCGGGGGCCGCACCAGGCCACGGCCGAGGCAAACAGCCGTCGGGCCTGTCCCGGCTTACCGGTGGACAGGGGAGGGATCTCCGCCAGCAGGGATTCCGTCTCTTTATTGAGGGCGCCGGTATGGAGGCATGCCGTGTAATAGGCCTTCCACTCCTCCAGATAGTGGTGGGCCGCCCGGAGGGCATCGTAGGCCCGCTGGTAGCGGAAGCGGTACTCACGGCTCAGACGCAGGATGGCGGCCCGGGTCTCAGGCGACCGCAGCGCCCCTTCGTCCCAGTAGGCGCCCAGGTTGATGATCACGTCCACGGCTCCCGGATGGCGGGGGTCGATGACGTGGGGGGCTGTGCCGTCCATCACGGCGATCTGGCTGTCGGGTAGATAAATGGCGTCCAGCGAATCGGGATCGGCGGAACAGTGGTGGTACTCCACCACGATGCCCCGGTCGGTCAGGTCGGCAGCCAGCTTTCGCATGAAGGTCGATTTGCCGGTGCCGGGTCCGCCCTTCAGGATGAACACCTTGGTGGCGTCCGCAGGAGCGATCTGATCATAACGGGAATAAAAGCCCTGGGGCGTGTTGGCCCCGGGGAACAGATGCCGGGGGCGCGGTTGCGCCACGCATCTCGCCCTCCTTCATGAACCTAGCATCTGCCCCACGGTATGCACCGGTGGGTTTGGTTGCCCTGCTCCTGCAGATCTGGTATCTTGTGGCATAGGAGGGGATGGCTGTGGATGTGATCGCCCTGGTGGGCCCGGCCGGCAGCGGGAAGAGCCATCGCGCCGGCATGGTGGCCTATCAGTACGACTGTGATGCGATCATAGACGACGGCCTCCTCATCCGGAACGGGCGGATCGTGGCCGGCACCAGTGCGAAGCGGGAAGAAAACAAGATCGCCGCGGTCCGCCGGGCGATCTTTCTGGACGAGCAGCACCGGGAGGAGGTCCGTTCCGCCCTGTGGAGCGCCAAGCCCAAGCGGGTGCTGGTACTTGGCACCTCCGAGGATATGGTCATCCGGATCTGCGAGGCGCTGGACCTTCCTCACCCAGAAACCATCATCCGGATCGAGGACATCGCTACCCCCGCGCAAATCCGCCTGGCCCGCCGCAAGCGGGAACAGGAGGGGAAGCATGTCATTCCGGCGCCCACCTTTGAGGTGAAAAAGACCTTTTCCGGCTACCTGGTGGATCCGCTCCGCTATTTCCTGAAGCGGGACCAGGATGTGGCTCCCGTCGCGCTGGAAAAGTCAGTGGTCCGCCCCACCTTCAGTTCCCTGGGCCGGTTCTTCATCGCCGATACGGTGGTGGCCAGCATCGCCACCCATGCCGCGGAGTCGGTGGAGGGGGTGGCCCGTGTCGGCAGAGTGGTGGTGGAGAGCCGCCGGGAAGGGGTCCAGGTGGACGTGGAACTGACCCTGCGCTACGGCTACCCCGTCTGGGACGTGCTGCGGCAGGCCCAGAAGGCGGTGGCCGAGCAAATCGAATACATGACCGCGCTGAACGTCCTGGCGGTCAATCTGGACGCCAGGCGCCTGATGGTAGAGTAAAAACGCCCCGGATCGGCCGGGGCGTTTTCGCGTTAGGTTTTTCGGGCCGAGGTGGTCCGCTCACCGTGGTGCCGGACATACGGCCAGCTCTGCCGGCCGGGTGAAAAGGCCTCCTCCACATCCGGCGGCGCGGGCCAGACCCTTGCCAGCACAGCCAGCAGTTGCGCCAGGTTGCCCCGGACGGTGAGAGTCCCCATGCTTTCTCCGGGCATACCGGCGATGCAGTCGGAGTCGATTTGCACCTCCATCCCATCCAGGATGCCCTCAGCACGGATCCGGGTCTGCAGAAGGTTAATCGGCGTTTCGGTTACTTTCATCTTGCGGTGTTTGCAGGCTTTTAGCAGGTCCGCCTTACCCTCGATCAACTGCACCCTCCCTCCTGCTGCCAGTATGCTCTTTAACATGCCATTGTAGCGCGTCGCCGCCTTTCATGACAGCCGCATGCATACCGTTCCCCTTTTCCGTGAAGAATGCTCAGGGTTTGGGCGATCGTTCCGGAAGGGGGTGAACCGAATATGCGGATGGTGGCGCTCTTGGCTCTCGTTCTGACCCTGATCGGCTGTACGGGGACTGCGTCCGGCCTCCGGATCGCGGGTTCCACCTCCCTGCAGCCCGTGATGGAACGGCTCGCGGAGGGCTACCGGAAAGCCGGCGGCGGCCGGGTGATCGTCCAGGGCGGCGGTACCACCGCCGGAGTCCAGGCGGTGCTGGCCGGCGTGGCCGGCCTCGGGGCGGCCTCCCGCCGGCTGACGGCCGCGGAGTCTGAACAGGGGCTGGTGGAGCATATCATCGCATGGGACGTGCTGACGGTGGTGGTCCATCCCGACAATCCGGTGGGGAGGCGGGGCCTCACCCTCGCCCAACTGCAGGCGCTGTTCCGGGGAGAGGTCACCGACTGGGCGACTGTGGGCGGGGCCCCGGGACCGGTGCACCTGGTGACCCGGGAGGCCGGATCCGGCTCCCGGGAGGCTTTCCGCAGTCTGGTGGGCCCCGTCAGCCCCCGGGCCATCGTGCAGAACAGTGCCGGCGGCATCCGGATGACCGTGATGGGCGACCCCCGGGCCATCGGCTACGTCAGCCTGGGAGTGGCCCGGATGGGCGGCGTGGTGGCCGTTCCCATAGACGGCAAGCGCCCCGGAGAGCCCGGCTATCCCCTGGTGCGGCCCCTGAGCCTGGTTACCCTGGGCCCGCCCCGGGGAGAGGCGGCGGCCTTTCTCCGGTACATCCGGAGCCCGGAGGCACGGCGGTTGATCATGGAGGAGGGACTGGTACCGGAGTGAGGGGCCTGACGGGCCGCCTCCGCCGGGAGGCGGCGGTGCACGCACTGCTGCTGACCGCGGCCCTGAGCGCATCGCTGGCAGTGCTGCTGATCGCTATCTTTGTGACGGCGGAGGGGTGGCCGGCCCTGGCGGCGCTCCCAGGAGCCGAGTGGAACCCGGAGGAAGGTCGCTTCGGCGTCCGGGCGCTGGTGTGGGGGTCGCTGGCTGTGACGGCGGGGGCCCTCTTGCTGGCGGTGCCTGCCGGGGTGGGGATGGCACTCTTTCTCACGGAGGTGGCGCCGCCGTCCCTGGGGCTGCTCATGCGGCCGCTGCTTCAGGCCCTGGCCGGGGTCCCCAGCGTGGTCTACGGTTTTGTGGGCCTGCAGGTGCTGGTGCCGGCCATCCGGGAACGGCTGGGCGGGCCGGGCTTCAGCGTGCTGGCCGGGGCGGTGGTGCTGGCGGTGATGATCCTGCCTACCATCGCGGCCGTCGCAGAGGACGCCCTCCGGGCCGTGCCCGCGGCGTATCGGGAGGGGGCGGCGGCCCTGGGCGCCACGCCCTGGCAAATCGCCCGGCGAATTCTGCTCCCCGCCGCCCGCAGCGGCCTCGCGACCGCCGTGGTGCTGGGCCTGGGACGGGCCCTGGGAGAAACCATGGCGGTGATGATGGTGACGGGCAACGTGGCCGCGCCGCCCCGCTCGGTGCTGGATCCGGTGCGGACCCTCACCGGCAACATCGCCATGGAGATGGGGTACGCGGCCGGGCGCCACCGGGCGGCGCTCTTTGCCTCCGGGGCGCTCTTGCTGGCCATGGTGATGGCGGTGAACGGACTGGCCAGGAGGGTGGGGCGGTGAGGCCGGTACTCTGGGTCCTGGCCACGCTGATCTGCGGGCTGCTGCTGGGGTTGCTGGGGCTGCTGGTGGGAAAAGGCGCCGGGGAACTGTCGCTGGAGTTGCTCTTTACCATGCCGGTGGAGGCGGGGCGGGCAGGCGGCATGCTGCCGGTGCTGGTGAGCACCCTGCTGCTGGTGGCCGGCGCCCTGGCTGCCGCGGTGCCGGTAGGCGTGGGGGCGGCCCTTTATTTGGCCGAGTACGCCCCCGACGGGCCGCTGGTCCGCTGGATCCGATCCCTCATCGAAGCCCTTTCCGGCGTGCCCAGCATCCTGTTCGGCCTGTTTGGCTTCAGCCTGTTTGTGATCCGGCTGGGTTGGGGCTGGTCCCTGGCGGCGGGCAGCCTGACCCTGGCGCTGATGCTCCTGCCGACCGTGATCCGCACCGCGGAGGAGGCGGTGCGGGCGGTGCCCCGGGAACTTCGGGAAGGGGCCGCGGCCCTGGGCGCCACCCGGTGGGA
This sequence comes from Symbiobacteriaceae bacterium, assembly GCA_036562385.1. Taxonomy (GTDB): domain Bacteria; phylum Bacillota; class Sulfobacillia; order Symbiobacteriales; family Symbiobacteriaceae; genus DATCKG01. The sequence continues at coordinate 12,122 of DATCKG010000060.1, read as the reverse complement.
GGCCCTGCGCCGGGTGGTACTGAGGCAGGCGGCTCCCGGCATCCTGACCGGCGCCGTTTTGGCCCTGGGCCGGGCCCTGGGGGAGACAGCCGCCGTATTGCTGACCGCCGGTACGGACCTGGGCATGCCCACTTCCCTGATGGATCCCGGTCGGACCTTGTCGGTCCATCTGTACATCCTGGCCACCGAAGGCCTGTCGGAGGGACGGGCCTATGCGGCGGCGCTGATCCTGGTCACCGCCGTCTTGGCCGTCAACCTGACGGCAAACCTGGCCCTGGAGAGGTGGCGGCGCCCATGAAGGACTCCCGGCCCAAGATGGAGACGGTGGACCTGCATGTCTATTACGGTGAAACCCACGCCCTGAAGGGAGTCAGCCTCCGGATTCCCGACAGGGCGGTTACCGCGCTCATCGGCCCTTCGGGCTGCGGCAAGTCCACCTTTTTGCGGGCGCTGAACCGGATGCACGACCTGGTGCCCGGTGCCCGGGTGCGGGGGCGAATCCTGCTGGACGGGCGGGATGTGCGCCGGCTCCCCCCTGAGGAACTGCGGTGCCGGGTCGGCATGGTATTTCAGCGCCCCAATCCGTTTCCTATGTCGATTTTCGATAATGTCGCCTTCGGCCCTTCCCTGTTCGGCATTCGGGGTGAAGAACTGGAGGCCATCGTGGAAGAGAGTCTTCGTCGGGCAGCCCTGTGGGAGGAGGTCCGGGGGCGGCTGTACGCCGACGCCCGGGGCCTCTCCGGCGGGCAGCAGCAGCGGCTGTGCATTGCCCGGGCCCTGGCCATGGGGCCGGAGGTCCTGCTGATGGACGAACCCTGCTCCGCGCTGGATCCCGCTGCGACCCAGGCCGTGGAGGAACTGATCGCCTTCCTCCGGGAGGAGATGGCCGTGGTCCTCGTCACCCACAGCATGCGACAGGCCCGCCAGCTGGCCGATCAGGTCGCCTTTTTTCAGGCCGGCCGGTTGGTGGAGGCGGGGGAAGCGGCCCAGGTGCTGGAGTCACCCCGCCGCCCTGAGACGGCTGCCTTCCTGGCAGCCGAATGAGCGATCCGGCAGCCCGGCCCTTCTGGAGGCGCCGGCCCTGGGGAGGATGGGGGGACCGAGCCTGCGGGCAGCCGGTATCGATTCCCGCCAGGAATGACAGGTCATCGAACCGGTTATGTTAGAAAATCTGACATAGAGTTGACAGGAAACCCGTTCTCCCCGTATAGTTTGCACAAGTAAACGATCCGCCAGTCCGCCGGCAGGGCTGGCGGTACCGGAAGGGGGCGATCCGAGGTGAAGGAAGATCTCTCCTCCTTGGCGGTTTATCCCATGGGTGTGGCAGAGCGCCTGACTGGTCTCACCGCCCGCCAGATTCGGTACTGGGAGCAGCAGGGGCTGGTGAAACCGAGCCGCACTCCGGGCGGGCACCGCATGTATTCCGAGGCCGACATTCTTCGGCTGAAGGAGATCAAGCGGCTGCTCAGCGAGGGGATGACCCTGGAACGGGTCAAGGTCTATTTTGCCAACAAGGAGAAGGGCGGCATCTCCAGGACCGGCCAGCTCGGATCGTCCCGTCCGGTGGACCGGATTCCGTCCCGGGTGGGGCCCCTGTATAGTGGAGCCAACCGGGCCGATCTGGAGCGCTTGATTGACCGGAGACTCGGAAGGTAGGAAGGAGCAGCTGGGATGACGCCCAAGGAAGTCATGGATCTGATCCGGGAAAAGGGCATCAAGATGATCGACGTCAAATTTGTGGATCTGCCCGGTGTCATGCACCACCTGACGGTTCCCTCCGCGGTGGTGGACGAGGAGGTTCTCCTGCAGGGGCTGCCCTTTGACGGGTCATCCATCCGCGGCTTTCGCGGCGTGGCGGAGTCCGACATGATATTGCTGCCCGACCTGAACACGGTGGTGTTCGATCCCTTTGTGGAAGGCCCCACGTTGACGATGTTCGTCGATGTGAAGGAGCCGGGGTTGAAGGATTACAACCGGGATCCCCGGGGAGTGGCCCGGCGGGCCGAGGCGTATCTGCGCAGCACCGGCATCGCCGATGTCTCTTACTGGGGTCCCGAACTGGAGTTTTTCATGTTTGACAACGTGCGGTTCCAGTCCAATCCTGATGCCTCGTTTTACTTTATCGAGTCCGGTGAGGCGCACTGGAACCTGGGCCGCGGTGACGTACCCAACAACGGGTATAAGGTCAAGTACCAGCAGGGCTATTTCCGGGCGCTGCCCATCGACGATCAGACCAACATCCGTACAGCCATGACTCTGCAGCTGCAGGAGATGGGCTTTGTGGTGGAGCGGCACCATCACGAGGTGGCGTCGGCGGGCCAGAACGAGATTGACTTCCGGTACGCCCCGCTGGTGGAAGCGGCCGACAAGGCGGCGCTGTACAAGTACGTGGTCAAGAATGTGGCCCGGGCCTACGGCAAGACCGTCACCTTCATGCCGAAGCCCTTGTGGAAGAACTCAGGCTCGGGCATGCACTGCAACCAGTCCCTGGCCAAGGACGGGCGGAACATCTTCTACGAAGAGGGCGGGTACGGCAATCTGAGTCAGATTGCTCTCTGGTACATCGGCGGCCTGCTGGCCCACGCCCCCGCACTCCTGGCCCTGACCAATCCGTCCACCAACAGCTACAAGCGTCTGGTGCCCGGCTACGAGGCACCCATCTACCTGTGCTTCTCCAAATCCAACCGGTCTGCGGCCATTCGGGTGCCTGCCACCTGCTCCTCGCCCAAGGCCACGCGGATTGAGTTCCGGACCCCGGATCCCACCGCCAATCCGTACCTGGCTTTTGCGGCCCAGCTCATGGCCGGCATCGACGGCATTCGCCGCCGGATCGACCCCATCGAGATGGGGTGGGGGCCCATCGACAGGGAGCTCTATAGCCTGAGCCCGGAGGAACTGGGGAATGTGAGGATGGTGCCCCGTTCCCTCAGGGAGGCGGTGGAAGCCCTGAAGAAGGATCATGACTTCCTGCTGGAAGGCGGCGTCTTCAGCGAGGACCTGCTGGATGCCTGGGTGAGGCTGAAGGAAGAGGAGATCGAAGCGCTGGATTCCCGGCCGCAGCCGGTGGAGTTTGAGATGTATTTTGATCACTGATAGAGAGCCCTCCTCACAGTTCCATACCCCTGCGAACCCCTGTGGCCCCTCGCCACAGGGGTTTTTTGGGTTTGCGGCGCAGCCGGGCCGCGTGGCAAGGAAACAGAACTGCCGGAGGCGAATACCTTCATACTACCTGTCCGGAACCGCTTCGGTACACCGGTGTGCCACCTCGAGAGACAGATCGGGGGGGATGGGCTTGCGGCTTGGGCTTGGTCTTCAGATGCAGCAAACCCAGCGCCTCATCATGACGCCGGAACTCCGCCAGGCCATCACCGTTTTGCAGTTGCCTGTGGCCGAACTGAACAGTCTTATTGAGCAGGAATTGTTGGAAAATCCGTGTCTGGAGGCGGAACCCCGGGAAGACGAGGAGGACGCCCGCCCGGATCCGGAGCGACTGCTGGAGTATCTGGGGCCCCCGGAAGGAGGGCAGGGCGCCGCGGGGACGGACCAGGAAGAGGAATGGGGATTTGAGGCCTTCACACCCACGACGGTGACCCTGCAGGACCACCTGATGACGCAGCTTGCCCTGGTGCGGTGCAGTCCGATGGAACGCCGGATCGGCGAGTATCTGATCAACTGCCTGGACGACAACGGGTACCTGACGGTCCCCACCGGGGAGGTGGCCGGGGACCTGGGGGTCCCGGAGGAGCAGGTGCTGCGGGTTCTGGAGGTGATTCAAGGTTTTGATCCGCCAGGGGTGGGAGCCCGCTCCCTGGTGGAGTGCCTTTCCCTGCAATGGGCCACCGTGGATAACGGCAACCCCCTGGTGCCGGTGCTGATCCACCGCTATCTGGATGCCTTGGGGGAGGGCCGCATCACCCGCATCGCGGAGGATCTCGGCGTCACTCCTGCCGCGGTGCAGGAGGCCGCCGACCTGATCCGGACGCTGGATCCCAAGCCCGGGCGCCGCTTCGGCAGGCCCGATGAGACCCGGTACGTGGTGCCGGATGTCGTGGTGGAGCGGGTCGGGAAGGATTACGTGATCCTGGTCAACGACGCCCCCTTGCCCCGCCTGCGAGTCAGCAGTCAGTATCGGAACCTGCTTTCCAGCCGGTTGGACCCCGAAGCGCACCGGTACGTGGAACAGAAGATCCACTCCGCCATGTGGCTCATCAAGGCCATCGAGCAGCGGCGCCAGACCCTTTATAAGGTGACGGAAGCGATCGTGCGGCTGCAGCGGGACTTCTTCGACCGGGGCATCCGCTGGCTCCGCCCCCTCACCCTCCGGGAGGTGGCCGACGAGGTGGGCGTCCATGAAAGCACTGTCAGCCGGGCCACCGCCGGGAAGTATGTGCAGACGCCCCGGGGGATCTTTGAACTGAAGTTTTTCTTCTCCAGCGGCGTGGACGCAGCCCGGGGAGAGGGGCTGGCGGCCCGCAGCGTGAAGCGGCTGATTGCCGACCTGATTGCCCGGGAAGATCCTGCCCATCCCCTCTCGGACCAGGCCCTGGCCGATCTGCTGCGGCAGCAGGGGATTGCGATTTCGCGTCGGACTGTGGCCAAGTACCGGGAGGAAGCGGGGCTGCCCAATTCCAGCAAGCGCCGGCGCTACGTGTAAGCAGAGTCCGCGGACGGTTGGGTTGCGCCTGGAAAAGCAAAAAAGCCGCCAGAACCCGGTGGTGGAAGGGCTCTGGCGGTTTGGTGTGTTCGGGGCTGTTTTAGCGGTTTCCGCTGACAGGCAGTTGGACCCGGTACATCTTGCTGAGGATCTCCAGAAATCCCCGGGAGACGCCGCTCCAGATCTTGCCCCGCCGGTAGATGAGCAGCGTGTGCCGCACCAGATGGCTGGCCCCGGCGACCGGAACGGCCACCAACTGACGGGTGCGGAGTTCGCCTTCCACGGTTCCTTGGGGCAGCATGGCCAGTCCCAGCCCGCACATCACCATGCGCTTGGCCGCCTCGATGCTGTCCAGTTCCATGGTAATGTGGGGGACGAGCCCCGCCGCGGCCCAGAACTGCTCCACCAGGGCCCAGTACCCGGAGGACCGGTCGGAGGTGATGAAGGGTTCGCCTGCCAGTTCCTCCGGTGCCACCTCGCTCCGGGATGCCAGGGGATGGCCGGGATGCACGACCAGCAGGATCGGCTCGGAGTACAGGGGAACGGCCTCGATATCAGGGTGGCTGTTCAGCGGCGAGTGTACCAGCCCCAGATGGACGATGTCGTCCAGCACCAGCTGCTGAATCTGCTGGGAACGCCCGGTCCGGACCGAGATTTCCACTCCCGGGTGGGCCGCCTTGTACTTGGCCAGGATGTCCGGCAGGGTATAGGTACTGGTGGTAAGAGCGCAGCCGACGGAGAGGGTTCCACCAGTGGCAGCCGCCAGATCGGACAGGGCCTGACGGGCCCGGCGGATATCCTGCAGCACCCTTTCGGCGTGGGGCAGCAGGACCCGACCTGCATCAGTCAGCCGGACGCCCCGCGGCTTGCGCTCGAACAGTTGCTGGCCAAGCTCCTTTTCCAGGGCCTGGATCCGTGCCGTGACGGAAGGCTGGGTCAGGTAGAGCCGTTCGGCGGCCCGGTTAAAGCTTCCGGTCTGGGCGATCCACCAAAAGGCTTCCAATTCCTGAATATCGATGACGAACCCCCCCTCCAAACGACTGTCTCTCCTACCAGATTTAAATAAAACTCCTGAATCACGATGGCCGTTATGATTATCGTATTCGATGAATCCGGCATTTCCCCTCTTTCCCGGCCCCGTTCTGTTTCGGAAATCAGCGACCGGGCAGAGAGCGCCCCGGGCGCGGACGCGCCTGCCGGGTTATACCGAGTGCCCATGGCACCACATCAAACGGAGTAGGTCGAACGATACTATCGGTCTGGAGGGATTCCACTGGGGATCGTGGTAGATTCTAGCTCAGGGAATCGGAATCTTTACAAGACCGACCGCCGTTTTCTGCCAGCAGGGCGCCGCCCTGGCGGTGCGGTCCCCGTGCGTCGAGAAAGGTGGATGGACCCATGGCTTTGATGACTGTGCGCGACATCGATGTCAAAGGCAAGCGCGTCTTTGTGCGCGTCGACTTTAATGTGCCGCTGCAGGACGGCCGGATCACCGATGACACTCGCATCCGGGCCGCTCTGCCCACGATCCAGTACCTGGTGGAGAATGGGGCCATTGCAATCCTGGCCTCGCACCTGGGCCGTCCCAAGGGGAAGCGGGTGCCCGAGTACTCCCTGGCCCCGGTGGCCACCCGACTGCAGGAGCTGCTGGGCCGCCCGGTGCAGTTTGTCCCCGACTGCATCGGCGAGGAAGTGGAGAACCTGGTGAAGAGTCAGGGGCCCGGCTCGGTGGTGCTGCTGGAGAACCTGCGCTTCTATCCGGGTGAGGAGAAGAACGATCCGGAGTTTGCCCAGGCCCTGGCCCGGCTGGCAGAGGTGTATGTCAACGACGCCTTCGGCACGGCCCATCGGGCCCACGCCAGCACCCGGGGTGTGGCTGACTACCTGCCGGTGAAGGTGGCGGGCTTCCTGATGCAGAAGGAAGTGGACACCATGGGCAAGGCGCTCGCCGACCCGGACCGGCCCTTCGTGGCCATCATCGGCGGCGCCAAGGTGTCGGACAAGATCATGGTGATTGAGAACCTGCTGCCCAAGGTGGACCGCCTGATCATCGGCGGCGGCATGGCCAACACCTTCCTGCGGGCTCAGGGCTATGCCACGGGTTCCTCCCTGGTGGAGGAGGAGAAGGTAGAGGTGGCCCGTGAGCTGCTGCAGAAGGGCGGCGACAAGATCCTGCTGCCCCGGGATGTGGTGGTGGCCCGGGAGTTCAAGGCCGATGCCGAGCACAAGGTGGTACCGGTGAGCGCCATTGAGGACGGCTGGATGGCCCTGGATATCGGTCCGGAAAGCGCCAAGGCGTTTGCGGAGGTCATCCGGCAGGCCCGGACTGTCATCTGGAATGGGCCCATGGGCGTCTTTGAGATGCCTGCCTTTGCCCGGGGTACCCTTGCCGTGGCCCAGGCCATGGCCGAATGCCAGGGGCTGACCATCGTGGGCGGCGGCGACTCGGTTGCGGCCGTGGAGCAGGCCGGGCTGGCGGAGAAGATGAGCCACGTCAGCACCGGCGGCGGTGCCTCCTTGGAGTTCCTGGAAGGCCGTGAGCTGCCGGGTGTGGCCTGCCTTGCCACCAAGGACTGACGGGTTGCAGGCACAGCGTGTCGGGACGGCGGAGGAGCGAGTCCTCCGCCGCTCAACCAGTTTTGGGGAGCCGGCTCCGAAAGAGGCCGCCCCGCGCCCTGGACAGGCGGCGGCAGTCGGTGGCCGCAGTCTGTAGCCTCCGAAACCATGCCGCAAAGGAGGATGTACCTCGATGCGTACCCCGGTGATCGCTGCAAACTGGAAGATGCATAAGACCCTTGGTGAGGCCGCACAGTTTGTCAAGGAGTTTCTGCCTCTGGTCCGGGACCTGTCGGGGGTCGAGATGGTCATCTGCCCGCCCTTCACGGCACTCAGCACTGTGGCGGAGGCCCTGAAGGGAAGCGAGATCCGCCTGGGCGCCCAGAACATGTACAAGGAAGCCAAGGGCGCCTTCACCGGCGAGGTGTCCGGCCCGATGCTGAAGGACGTCGGCTGCACGTACGTGATCCTCGGCCACTCGGAGCGGCGCCACATCTTCGGCGAAAGCGACACCCTGGTGGGTGAGAAGGTCCGGGCGGCCTTTGCCCACGGCCTCAAGCCGATCCTCTGTGTCGGCGAGAAGCTGGAGGAGCGGGAAGCCGGTCAGACCGATGCAGTCAACGAGCGGCAGCTTCTGGCCGGTACCGAGGGCCTGACGCCGGAGCAGGTCAGCCAGATGATCATCGCCTACGAGCCGGTCTGGGCCATCGGAACCGGCAAGAACTGCAACCCGGCGGACGCGGAGGCCACCATCGCGGCGATCCGGAAGCTGGTGGCCCGCCGGTTCGGCGACGCCGCCGCCGATGCAGTCCGCATCCAGTATGGCGGCAGCGTCAAGCCCGAGAACATCGCCGAGTACATGGTGCAGCCCAACATCGACGGCGCCCTGGTGGGAGGCGCCAGCCTGGATCCGGCCAGCTTTGCCGCCATCTGCAAGGCAGGCGCCCGGTAGGTACGACGGGGGCGGGCGGTTGTGGCGTCGTTGACAGGGATTACCCGGTGGGGTAATCTGTGCCGTGGGGGGGTGGCTGCCACGAACCTGAAGGAGACCAATCCAGCCCTCTACGCGGACCTGATGAACCGCCTGAAGCGGATTGAAGGTCAGGCTCGGGGGATCCAGCGGATGCTGGAGGAAGGCCACGACTGCGAGCAGATTCTCATCCAGTTGGGAGCCATGAAGGCTGCCATCAACCGTGTGGGCATGAAGGCGATGGCCTGCAATCTGGGCCAGCGGGTCGTGGAGGCGATCCGCAACGGCCAGCCCACGGAGGATGTGGTGGACGAAGCCATTGAGCATTTCCTGAAGTTGGGGTAAAGGAAGGGCGGTTGCCCGCTCCGGGCAACCGCCGCCTTTTGGGCCGTATCGCCGTGTGCCTTTCGAGATTTACCGGGCTTCCAGTTGAGCCAGGGCAGTGTCGAGGATCCGGTTCAGTTCCGACTTGGGCCGGAAGCCCACCAACTGGCCCACCGCCTGGCCCTTGTGGAACAGGATCAGGGTGGGGATGGACATGACGCCGTACTGTCCGGCGTAGCGCTGGTTTTCGTCCACGTTGATCTTGGCCACCTTCAGCCGGGTCTGGTTATCCCTGGCCACTTCCTCCAGCACCGGCGCCATCATACGGCACGGGCCGCACCAGGGCGCCCAGAAATCCACCAGCACCGGCAGGTCCGACTGCAGGACCTCCTGCTCAAACGTCTCATCCGTCACCGTTACGGTGTAGTTTCCCATCCCACATTCGCCTCCTCGATACCAATACCCCGTTGGGTATCTATCCGTTATTGAGACGTAGGGGAGGGCTCCGGGATACGGGTCTGCCTCACACGTTTCTGCTTCTGCGTACACCGCGGAGGCAGGCATACCCTTTAGACGGATAACAAAGACATAAAAGAGGAACTTTGGTAAAACCCTTTTAATAAGTTCCCCGCCTAGTATAATCTACCCGGAGGCAGACGAAGACCCGAACTTAGGAGGTGTCCCGCACGTGAGCTCGTATCGCAGGCCCGTAGCGCTGATTGTATTGGACGGCTGGGGACTCAACCCCAATCCGGAAGGCAATGCCGTGGCGATGGCCAAGCACCCGAATTTTGACCGGTACATCGCCCGATATCCCCATACGACCCTTTCCGCGTGCGGAGAAGCGGTGGGACTGCTGCCCGGCCAGATGGGCGACTCCAACGTCGGCCATCTGAACCTGGGAGCCGGTCGGATCGTGTATCAGACGTTGGTCCGCATCCATCGGGCCATCAAGGACGGCTCCTTCTTCAAGCTGCCGGCCTGGCAGGGCCCCTTGAACCGGGCCCGGGCCGGGCACAAGCTGCATCTGATGGGCCTGGTGTCCGACGGCGGTGTCCACAGCCATATTGATCATCTGTATGCCCTGATTGATCTGGCCAAGTCCGCCGGTATCCAGAAGGTCTATGTCCACGCCTTCCTGGACGGCCGCGACGTGCCGCCCAAGTCGGCTCTCACCTACATCCGGGCGCTGGAGAACAAGCTGAAGGAGGCTGGTGTGGGCCAGATCGCCACCGTCTCCGGCCGGTACTACGCGATGGACCGGGACAAGCGGTGGGATCGCACCCAGAAGGCGTTCCTCGCCATCGTGGAGGGCGTCGGTGAGCATGCCGCCTCGGCGGAGGAGGCTGTCCTGAAGGCGTACGACCGGGGCGAGACCGACGAGTTCGTGGTGCCCACGGTGGTCGATGGCGTCGACGGTCGGGTGGAGCCGGAAGACGGGGTCATCTTCTTCAACTTCCGTGCCGACCGGGCGCGCCAGTTGGTCCGGGCGCTCCATGAGTCCGCCTTCGACGGGTTCCCGCGCCCGGATGGTTACCAGCCCCGGGAGGTGGTGACCATGACCGAGTATGACCAGACGTTCACCACCATTCCAGTTGCCTTCGGGCCGCAGTTCGTGGACATGCCCATGGGCGAGGTCATCTCCAAGGCCGGCCTGCGGCAGCTCCGCATCGCGGAGACCGAGAAGTACGCGCATGTCACCTATTTCTTCAACGGCGGCGAGGAGCGCGTGTTCCCCGGAGAGGATCGGGTCCTGATCCCGTCCCCCAAGGTCGCTACCTATGACCTGAAGCCCGAGATGAGCGCCTACGGTGTGGCCGAAGAGGCGGTCCGCTGGATCGAACAGGATAAGACCGACTTCATCGTCCTCAACTTCGCCAATCCGGATATGGTGGGTCACACGGGCGTGCTGGAAGCGGCCATTCGCGCGGTGGAGGCGGTGGACGAGTGCCTGGGCAAGGTGGTGGATGCCATTCTGGCCAAAGGCGGCGCCGCCCTCATCCTGGCCGACCACGGCAACTGCGATCAGATGATCGACTACGAGACAGGGACGCCCCACACCAACCATACGCTGAACCCGGTTCCGTGCATTCTGGTGGATGAGACGCGCCTGAACGTCCGGCTCAAGGAAGGCGGCGTGCTGGCCAACGCGGCTCCCACCCTCCTGGAGATCATCGGCCTGCCCAAGCCGCCTCAGATGACCGCGGACAGCCTGATTATCCCCGCATAGCAGCCCGGGGCCGCACCACCTGTGGCCCTTAGGAAGGAGGTACACATCCATGTCATCGATTGTGAAGATTCACGGTCGCGAGATTCTGGACTCCCGGGGCAATCCGACAGTGGAAGTGGAGGTGCACTTGGCCAGCGGCGCCAAGGGCCGTGCGGCAGTGCCGTCCGGCGCTTCCACTGGCATCTATGAGGCCGTCGAGCTGCGGGACGGCGACAAATCCCGTTATCTCGGCAAGGGCGTTCTCAACGCCGTCCGGAACGTCAACGAGGTCATCGCTCCCAAGCTGATCGGCATGGAGGCCTCGGATCAGGTGGCTGTCGACCGGGCCATGATCGAGCTGGACGGCACGCCCAACAAGAGCAAGCTGGGTGCCAACGCGATTTTGGGCGTATCCCTGGCGGTGGCCCACGCGGCGGCCCGGGAGCAGGGGGTACCTCTGTACCGGTACGTGGGCGGCATCAACGGTCGGACCCTGCCGGTGCCCATGATGAACATCCTCAACGGCGGCAAGCACGCAGACAACAACGTGGACATGCAGGAGTTCATGATCTTCCCGGTGGGCGCCAAGAGCTTTGCCGAATCCCTCCGGATGGGCGCCGAGGTCTTCCACAACCTGCGGGCGGTTCTCAAAAAGAAGGGATACAACACGGCCGTCGGTGATGAGGGCGGCTTCGCCCCCGACCTGAAGTCCAACGAAGAGGCGGTGCAGGTCCTGCTGGAGGCCATCGAGAAGGCCGGGTACAAGCCCGGGGAAGAGGTGGCCATCTGCATGGACGTCGCCTCCTCCGAGTTCTACCAGGACGGCAAGTATGTCCTGGCCGGCGAAGGCGGCAAGACCTTCACCAGCGAGCAACTGGTGGATCTGTGGGAGAGCTGGATCGAGAAGTATCCCATCGTTTCCATTGAGGACGGCGTGGCCGAGGACGACTGGGAAGGCTGGAAGATGCTGACCCAGCGGCTGGGCAATCGGGTGCAGCTGGTGGGCGACGACTTCTTCGTCACCAACACCCAGCGGCTGGCCCTGGGCATCGAGCGGGGCTGCGCCAACTCGATCCTGATCAAGGTGAACCAGATCGGTACCCTGACGGAGACCATCGACGCCGTCAACATGGCTCACCGGGCCGGCTACACCACCGTCATGTCCCACCGCTCCGGCGAGACGGAGGACGTCACCATCGCCGACCTGGCCGTGGCCCTGAACTGCGGGCAGATCAAGACCGGTGCGCCGTCCCGGACCGACCGGGTCGCCAAGTACAACCAGCTGCTTCGGATCGAGGAGGAGCTGGGCGTCGCCGCGATCTTCCGGGGCACCGAGGTACTCCGCAGGAAGTAATCCGGCGTCCTGAGCGTCTGACCACCCATCCTCCCCGTGCGGGGGGATGGGTGGT
>DATCKG010000058.1:0-23670 GCA_036562385.1 Symbiobacteriaceae bacterium | reverse complement strand
CGCCTACTGGCGTGCCCAGGGGCTGCTAAGCCTAACCGAATGTTACGAAGCAATCCGTCAATCCTGGCGAACCGCCGGATGCGGACCCGCATGTCCGGTGGTGTGAGAGGACGGGGGCTAACCGCCCCCTCCTACTCGATTGGCCAAACCTTCTGCTTCCAGGGGTGGCCTCTCAGGCCACAAACTCGGCGATGAAGTGCCGGGGATGGAGCGACTCGCCGGTGGCCTCCTGCACCAGGCGGTCCCAGGGATAACGGGCGCCCGGGCGGAAGAACCGTTTCCGCAGCCACTGCCCCACACCCGGATTGTCGGCGATGTAGGGGCTGCCCGTGGCCCGGACGATGTGGGCCTTCAGGTGCGAGGCCATCACCTCGCCGATCAGGTAGTTGTGGTAGTACACCGGGGCCATGACCAGGTGGATCTTGGTGGCCCATTCGCAGCCGCTCAGGGTCTCCGGCGGGTTGATGAGCTGCAGATTCCGCACCAGGGTCCACCAGACCTGGTTCAGGTCCTGGTCCGGGTTCTCGTACAGCCGCGATTCGAACTCGATCATCACCATGGCCCACCGGACGAAGATCAGCATGGCCAGGGACTGTTCCGCCTTCAGCCCTTCTGCCATCCGCTCCGCCTCCGCCGCCGGGACCTCCGCGATCACCTGGAGCCAGTGGGGATCCCGCACCAGGCGGCCGAAGTACATGGCCACGGCCTCCGTGGTATTGATGTGGGCTTCCTCCCGCAGGAGCCACGGCAGGCTGCGGTCCACATACTGGGCGTAGACCGCGTGCCCCAGTTCGTGCAGCAGGGTGTTCATCCAGTACGCATTCGGCTTCAGGTTGGCCAGGATCCGAATGTCTCCCTCCCGGTCCAGGTCCGTGCAGAACGCGTGCTGATTCTTGCCAGGCCGCTCATACAGGTCGGACCGGCTCAGGATGTCCCGCACGTCCAATCCGATGCCCTCGTAAAAGCGAATGGCCAGCTGCTCCAGCGACTTTCCCGCGAAGACCGGGTCCAGATCGATGCTGCCGGTGGCCGGCGCCTCCTGGAAGAACGGATCCACGTAGTGCCACGGGCGCAGCTCCGCCGGGTGCAGGCGAAACCGGGCGGCCAGCTCTTCATCCAGCTTTCGCTTCATCGCCATGAAGGGCCGGTCCATCTGTTCCTTGAGGTCGGCCATCAGGCCAAACAGGTCGGCCCGCCGGATTTCCTGCAGCTCCAGCTGCATCTCGTAGTAGTTGCGGAATCCCAACTGCCGGGCCGCCTCATTCCGGGCCCGGACCAGTTCCACCAGGCGGGAGGCCACCTCGCGGCCGATCTGCTTGGAGGCCCGCCATGCCTTCTCCCGCTCCTGACTGTCGTCCGAACGGACCAGGATCTCCCGGATCTCGTTGTCGGTCACGGCCCTTCCGTCGATCTCGCCCCGGTGGTTGGCGAAGATCTGCTCCAGTTCGGTGGCCCGGTTCACCAGGTCCTCGATGACCGCGGGGTCAAGTTGGTTCTCCAGGTGCGCCCGGTACAGCAGGTCCACCTGACGGTCCAGCAGCGGATCCCCGGTGGGGTGGGCCCGGGCTTCCTTCAGGGCTGCAAAGGTGTTCCGGTCCGAAAGCAGCAGCCGGAGATCCTTTTCGGCCGCCGCGGCGGCAGCCGCCTCTTCGGGCCGTCCGGTGGTGGCCATGCGCCAGTATGCGTGGGACGCCGCCACCTCTTTCTCCCGGATGGCGGCGGTCAACTCCTCTACCATGGAACGAATCGCTGCCGGCATGTTGACTGCCTCCCTCTGTTTGCTCCTTTGGAGATTCAATGTGTGCATACTTCCGGATTCACTTGGGATAATCCTCTCGCGGGATTTGGTTCTTGACACACCTTTCCTCCCGGTCGTACCATACGATTAGACGGTTGTCGAATCAAAAAACCGATGGGGAGGCGACTCGGATGATGCCAGACGAGCCCCATGTGACGCCGGACATCTGCTCCACCGATGACATTGATCCGGAAAGTCTTGAGCGACACCGCAAGCGCGTTCTGGAGGTGGCCGGGCTTTCCGAGTTGTTCCGCGTCCTGGCCGATGAGACCCGGACGAAGATCGTCTACCTCCTGGCGGGGCAGGAGATGTGCGTTTACGAACTGGCGGCCGTTCTGGATCTGACGCTCCCCACGGTTTCCCACCATCTGCGGCTCTTGAAGGTCATGCGCCTGGTAAAGTCGCGGCGGGAAGGGAAGCACGTTTACTATTCTCTGTCGGATGATCACGTGCTCCGGTTGATCCAGGTGGCACAGGAGCACTACCGGGAGGACTAGCTGTATGGCGAAGATCGTTGGTCTGCCCGTGGAAGGGCTGGACTGTGCCAATTGTGCTGCCAAGATCGAGGATGCCCTGGTACGGGCAGGCCTCGAGGAGGCCAGGGTCAGCTTTGCCACCAGGCAGATCTACCTGCCTGCTGATCAGGTGGACCTGGCGCAGCAGGTGATCGACAGCGTGGACAAGGGGGTCACCATCGTCCGGTCTGCGGCCGCGCTGGCGGAGGGCACGGCGACAGCGGGGATCCGGGCCGCGGATGCGGATGAGGAGGGGGAGGCGGAGGAGGGCCGGATGGCGTGGTCCGAACTGGTGGCCGCCGGAGTCCTCTTCCTGGTCGGTACCCTCTTCCATTCGCAGCTTCACAATACGCCTTTTGCCCTGGCCGAATATGGGATCATGCTGGTGGCCTATTTCCTGGTAGGTCGCCGGGTGGTGGCCTATGCCATCCGCAACGCGGTGAAAGGCCAGTTCTTCGATGAGAATTTCCTGATGACCATCGCGACCCTCGGTGCGATCGCCATCCACGAACTGCCGGAAGCCGTGGCGGTCATGCTCTTTTACGCAGTGGGCGAATACTTCCAGAACCGGGCGGTGGATCGGAACCGCCGGTCCATCCGGGCGCTGCTGGCGGTCCGGCCGGATCACGCCAACGTCCGTCGGAACGGCCGGGTGGAGCGGGTCTCCCCGGAAGCCGTGGCCGTGGGCGAGGAGATCGTGGTTTTCCCCGGCGAGCGGGTTCCCCTGGACGGCGAGCTGGTGCAGGGTTCCACATTCGTGGATACCTCCGCACTTACCGGCGAGTCGCGGCCCCGGCGGGTGCAGGAGGGGGATACCGTCCTGGCCGGCTCCGTCAACACCAGCAGCATGATCACCCTGCGGGTGATCCGCCCCTTCGGGGAGTCGTCCATCGCCCGCATCATGAAGCTGGTGGAGGAGGCGGCTTCCCGGAAGGCGCCCACGGAGCGGCTGATCACGCGCTTTGCCCGCTACTACACGCCGGTGGTGGTCTTTTCCGCCCTGGCCCTGGCGGTGATTCCGCCCCTGATCCTGCCTGGCGCCAGCTTTGCGGAGTGGGTCCACCGGGCGCTGGTGCTGCTGGTGATCTCCTGTCCCTGCGCCCTGGTGATCTCCGTGCCCCTCAGCTACTTCAGCGGGCTGGGGGCCGCTTCCCGCCGGGGGGTACTGATCAAGGGCGGCAACTACCTGGATGCGCTGGCCCGGCTGGATACGGTGGTCTGGGACAAGACCGGGACCCTTACGCAAGGGGTTTTCCGGGTCACCGAAGTGACTGCCTACAACGGCTTCACCCGGGAGCAGGTGCTCGAACTGGCGGCCCACGGGGAGGCTTTCTCCCGCCATCCCATTGCTGCCTCCATCCGGGAGGCGTACGGTCGTCCGGTGCGGGAGGATCTGGTGTCGGACTACGAGGAGTTCGCGGGCCGGGGCGTCCGGGTCCGGGTGGGGGATGTCCCTGTGGTCCTCGGCAGTGTCCAGTGGCTCCGGCAGGAGGGGATCCCCTGTGAGGAGGCGGCCGGTGCTGTGGGTACGGTGGTCCTGGTGGCGGCCGGCGGCAAGCTGGCGGGGCGGATTGTCATCCGTGACGAGCCCAAGACCGAAGCCACCGGAGCGATTCGGGATCTGCGGGCCCTGGGCGTTCGCCGGCAAGTGATGCTCACCGGCGACGACAGGAGTGTGGCGGAGCACGTGGTGCAGACCCTCGGCCTGGACCAGGTCCAGGCCAACCTCCTGCCGGAACAGAAGGTGGCGGAGGTGGAGCGCATCGTGCAGGAGCGGGCCGGGCACGACCGCGGGACCCTGGCCTTCGTGGGCGACGGCATCAACGACGCACCGGTGCTGACCCGGGCGGACGTGGGCGTCGCCATGGGCGCCCTGGGTTCCGATGCGGCCATCGAGGCGGCGGACGTGGTCATCATGGACGACAATCCGGCCAGGCTTGCCGATGCGGTTCGGGTGGCCCGGCGGACCCGGCGGATCGTCTGGGAGAACATCGGCTTTGCCCTGGGCGTCAAGCTCCTGGTCATGCTGCTGGCAGCCGTGGGGATGGCCAACATGTGGGCGGCGGTCTTCGCGGACGTGGGAGTCTCCCTCCTGGCCATCCTGAACGCTTCCCGGCTCTTGTGGCCGGCGTATCCAGCGTCCAACGCGGGCAGCCGGTCGGAAAGGGAAGTCAGGGCGGCTGCGTAAGCGATCGGGCCCATCTCCCCTGCAGGGGGAGATGGGCCCTCGTTTGCTTATTTGCGCTTGATCTCCTCATACTTTTGAAACCACTCGGGAAACGCCTTCTTAAATGAAACCGGCCGGAAGGTACCGTCTTTCTCCCTTCTTACCACGATGTGGGTGGTGGAGCCCTCCGCGCAGACTTCCCCTTCGCCGTTGACGATCTGAAAACCGTAGACCGTGCGGACGCCGTGATTCTCTTCCACCCACGTCTTGACAAACGCCCGGTCCCCAAGCCGAAGGGGCTTCTTGTACGTGATCTCCAGGTGATACACAGGGGCGTGATAGCCCTGCTTCTCCATTTCCAGGTAGCTGAAGCCAGCGTCCTTCACCAGTTGATCCCGGCCCAGTTCCAGCCAGCGGATATAGCTACCGTGATAGACGACACCCATCATGTCGGTGTCCGCGTACGAAATGGGAACCTCGGTAATGGCAACGTGCATATCGGATTGGCCTCCCGCCACGGGTTGACATGGTATCCTTTTACTTCTTGTCCAGTGCACACCTTATCTCCTGCCGGTATCCCCGTGGCTGCCGAGGGATACTAACGTCATGGAAACCATTTGCAGAAAGGGGTGAGGGGATTGGATGCCGAGGCTCGCATCCCGCCGGGCCAGGTACTGACGAAGAAATGGCCCGTCCTGCACTACGGCGATGTCCCTCAGATTGATCTGCAGCAGTGGCGGTTCCGCATTTTCGGGTTGGTGGACCAGGAGGTCACCCTCACGTATCCGGAGTTCATGCGCCTGCCCCGCACCAAGGTGACGTGCGACATCCACTGCGTCACCCGCTGGAGCCGCTTGGACAACGAGTTTGAAGGGGTACTGGCCCGGGACGTGCTGCGCCTGGCCAGGCTCAAGCCGGAAGCCCGTTATGCCATGATCCACGCCGAAGGCGGCTTCACCACCAACCTCCCGCTGGCGGACCTGATGCGGGACGATGTGCTGTTTGCCTTTCGCTGCAACGGGGAGGACCTCACCCCGGAGCACGGCTGGCCCCTGCGGCTGGTGGTGCCCCACCTTTACTTCTGGAAGAGCGCCAAGTGGGTGACGGGCATCGAACTGATGGCGGAGGACAAGCCCGGTTTCTGGGAGCAGCAGGGCTACCACATGTACGGCGATCCGTGGAAGGAGCAGCGCTACCGGGACGACTGAAAAGGCGGGACATCCTTTTCGGCGGGAGTGTCCCGCCTTCTTCACAGCGCCATGGCTAACCGGGGCAGCGTCACCGGCAGCACGCCGGGATAACAGGCCACACCCAGGGCATCCGGTCCCACGTGCACCCCCAGGCTCGGGTTGACCCACACCACGTCGGCCAGCCGCACCACCAGCCGGTTTCTCAGCATTTCCAGCAGCCTGTCCGCCTCCTCGGGGCAGTCGCCCCGCACCACCAACAGGCTCACCTCGTTGCCTTCGCCGATGCGCTCCACCACCATCTCCGCCATCCGCTGGATGGCCTGGCGGAAGGACCGGCCCCGTCCCGCGGCGACATAGGTGCCCGTGCTCTTGTCCACGGTGACGATGGGACGAATGCCCAGCAGATTCCCCACATACGCGGCCACCCGGCCGATGCGACCGCCCTTGCGCAGGTAATCAAGCTTATCGACGGTAAAAAACAGGTCCGCCATTTCACCGATCCGCCGGGTTTCGGCGATGATGTCGTCGGGGTCTGCGCCCCGGCGGGCCATCTCCGCCGCGACCATCACCTGCATCGACATGGCCACCGACACGGTCCCGGTGTCGATCAAGCGGATGTCCAGATCCGGTAACATCTGCTTCGCCATCTCCGCGCTGCGGATGGATCCGCTCAGACCCCGGGAGAGGTGATAGGAGAGGATGGGCAGTCCGGCCTGTCCCGCTTCCCGGAACAGCTCCACGTAGTCGCCCACCGAAGGCTGGGAGGTGGTGGGCAGTTCCGCTGCGTTGCGGAGCAGAGCAAAGAACTCCGCCGGAGTGATGTCCACGCCGCTTTGCAGCGACCGGGACCCCATATGTACCACAAGGGGCACCACACGCAGCCCCGTCTGTTCGGCATAACCCTCCGGCAAATCGACGCCGCCGTCAGCCACGACGATGGCTGAAACCTGTTCGCTCATGGACATGCTCCTTTCAGACTGCATCCGTTGCTGCGGAATCAGGCTTATGGTAGCTTTCCCGATGCGGCGCCACATCTACCCGGAGGAACACAGTGGCCGCGGCGGCAGGGCGGGATGCCGGTACGATGAGACGCGCGGTTGCATTCGACGCCCATTCTATGTAAAATGAGGAAGTCGCAGCGTTCCACTGGCCGTCCCGACAGAGGGGCGATGGCGGCCACCCTCGAGTCCAAGCAACCGACGAAGGCCTGGTGCGACTGCACCGGGCCTCATTCACTGTGGGAAAGGGGGATGTTCCGTGGACGTCTGGTCGATCCTGGAACACGGAGGCGGTAGGACCATGGCGATCAGCAGGGAGGACGTGCTCAACAAGCTGACCGCCCTGGCTCGCGAGCGGGGATCCTGGTATATCGAACGCCTGCATGTGAGCGATTCCGAGGGGAATCGCTATCTGCCTGAGGTAGGTCCCGACGGTACCGTGCACTTGGTGCTTCGCTCGGGGCCCAATCGTCGTCGTCGCTGAGCGGAAAAGAAGGAGGCCGGTGCACGCCCGCTGGGCGCACCGGCCTGTCTGTTTCCGGATGCTGGCTCAGCGTTCCCGGGTCTTGCTCAGCCTGACCGCCGCAAAGACCGCGAGGACCGCCAGGATCACCACCAGTACGGCGTCCTGGTAGTAGCCGATCCAGGTGCTCAACAGGGGCCAGGCCGCGCCCAGGGCAGCGCCGATTCCCACCAGGAGGATGTTCCAGATCAAGGTACCCACGGTGGTGTAGAAGGTGAATACCGGCACATCCATCGCCACCAGACCGGCGGGGATGGAGATCAGGCTCCGCATGATGGGAATCATCCGGCAGAAGAAGACGGTCCATGTGCCGTAGCGCTGGAACCACTCCTCGGTACGCTGCACGTCCCGTTCGCTGACCGTCAGGATCCGACCGTAGCGGGTGACCACCAGATAGATCCGCTCCCGGCCAAACCACCGACCGGCCATGTACAGCACCAGCGCACCCAGCACAGAACCCATGGTCGCCGCGATCACCACGCCCGGCATGGTCAGCACACCCCGGCTGACCAGGAAGCCGGCAAAGGGCAAGATGATCTCGGAAGGGATGGGGGGAAACAGGTTTTCGATTAACACAATCAAGAGGATGCCAGGATACCCATAGGCCTGTATGACGGCTGTGGTCCAGTGCATGGAACTCCTCCTGCCAGAGCATTACGTCTGCCATTATATCACATCCCGGGATGGAGCCACACACCTCCGCAGGCCAGGGCCTGTTTGGGTTGATGAAAAGGAAGGGCGGCGAGATGCCGCCGCCCTTTAGGCCTGCACGAGACCATGGCGAATCGCATAACGGACCAGTTCCGTGCGGTCGTGGATGTGCAGCTTGTCCAGGATGTTGGACCGATGGGTCTGAACGGTCTTCTCACTGATGAACAGCTTCTTGGCAATCTCCGCGTTGGTGTAGCCCTCGGCCACCAGGATGAGGACCTCCCGTTCTCTGGGCGTCAGCGGAATCTCCTCATCCTTGGGCGCCAGCGAAGCAGGACGGCTGGAGACATACCCCGCCACCACCGTCCGGGTGATGGCCGGATCCAGGATGGCCTGCCCCTGCATCACGTTCCGGATGGCACTTACCAGGTCAGCCGCAGCGGAACGCTTGACGATGTAGCCGTCCGCGCCGGCCTTCAGCAATTCCATGACGTAAGGCTCTTCCTCGTGCATGGTCAGACCGATGACGTGCGTGTTCGGGGATGAGGCGCGAATGCGCTTTGTCGCTTCAATCCCGCTGATGTCCGGTAAAGAGATGTCCATGATGACTACGTCCGGTTGGAGTTGTTCTGTCAGTGTAACAGCCTCTTCCCCGGTTCCGGCTTCCCCCACCAGTTCGATGTCGGGCTCAGACTGCAGCACCATGCGGACGCCCTGTCGCACCATCATGTGGTCGTCGCAAATGAGCACCCTGATCGCCATTTTCTAAGGACCCTCCTGCGGGAAGTTCTGATGGTGTCTCTGTCTCGGTGATCGGCAACTCAGCGTATATGCGCGTCCCTTTCCCCGGAGTTGAGTTGAGGGTAAGCTTGCCCCCTGCCAGGGTGACCCGTTCCCGCAGGTTGGCCAGCCCCATCCCACGCCCTCGGTGCAGTCGGGACAGGTCAATCCCCTGACCGTCGTCCGTCACCTCCACCGTCAGAAGTCCGTCTCGCCGCTCTAACCGGATCTGGATATGACCAGCTGACGCGTGCTTAACTGTATTGGTACAGGCTTCCTGGACGAGCCGGAAGGCGGTGATCTCCAGCGGTCCAGGCAACCGTTCCTCCAGGCCCTTGGTCTCCACCGTCACCTTCAGGCCCGTGGGCTCATACCGCTTCACCATCCAGCGGATGGCGGCCTCCAGGCCCAGGTCGTCCAGGACGGTGGGACGCATTTCATGGATCACCCGCCGCACTTCGGCGAGGGTGTCCTCCGCCATGTTCCGAATGTCCACCAGCCGCTGCCGGAGCGTTTGCTCATCCACGGCATGGCGCACCAGGAAATCCAGATTGACTACCAGGGCGGTCAGCGCCTGACCCGCCTCGTCGTGCAGTTCCCGGGCAATGCGGCGGCGCTCATCCTCCTGGGCGGTGATGAGCTGCGCCAGCAGGCGCCCCCGCAGCGCCTCCTTCTCCCGCAGTTCATCCAGCAGGCGGGACCGATCCAGCGCCAGGCCGATCTGTTCGCCCATGGCCGTGAGCAGTTCGATGTCCGCAGGGGAGAAAATACGCCGGTCCGGGACCATCAGGACCATCAGACCGTGGATCTGGCCTTCGGAGCCCAGGGGAATGGTGATGTGCCGGCCCGCCGGATAGTTGAGTTCCTCGCTAAACCGGACGCAGTGCACATCGGCGATCTGCGTGGCTACCCACTCCCGGCTCAGGTTCCGGAGGCAGAGGCAGCTGCTCAGATCAAAGGACGGCCCGTTGACACCGTGGCGAGTCCATTCAGGGAACCCGATGACGGCTCCGATCACCCACTTGCCGCTGGCATCCCCACGCCCGCCTTTGCGGAGCAGAATCCAGCCGTGGCTGACACCTAGGGCGCCTGCCACCAGCTTGAGGGCCTCCTGCAAGGACTCCTCGGTGGACAGCGGTTGATTGAGCCGCTGTAGGGTGCCCGAAAAGAGGCGCACCACCCGCTCGTGCTGCCAGGCCTGCCAGGTGACGGCCGCGGAAAAGAGCAGGGAGAAGAGGGCGTGCCCTGCGATTTCCACCCCGGGCATCCGGGCCAGTGCGGGGATCAAGTAGATCGCTGCATGGGCCGCCCCGATGACATAGCTGGCAAAGAACATCCACCGGGTCAGGTGCCGCCGGCCGGTGCCGGCCGGCATGGCCAGCCACGCGGCCAGCCCCATGAAGAGCAGCACCACCAGGGTGGAGACCACGGTGAGAGGGGAGTGCAGCAGGTAGTTGGCTGCCACCGCGATGCCGATCAGGGCGAGGAAGGCGGCCGCTACGACGCCCAGAAACTGAAAGGGGCGGCCTTCCATTTGGACCTGGCCGGCGAAAAAGGCGATAGCGGCCAGGGCAAAGCTCAGGTCTCGGAGGAGAAGGGCGGAAACACTTTGGTGGTTATGAACGAGGAACATGCCGAGCACATGGATCGCCTGAACGAACCAGGCGGCTCCCCACACCAAGAGGGCGAGTTCTTTGACCTGAAAGAACCGCCAGAGGAGGGCCCAGCTTACCGCCAAATGGAAGCCTACCCCTACTGCGATGAGGGGCAACTGCCAGGCGCCTAGGTCGGCCATACGATATCCACCTCTCCTACCTACACCGACATTCGTAATTATAGACCTTCAAGTCAATTCCGGGTAGGCACCAAAGTACCATTCAAGCAGTAGGAGAAGTGAAAAAATACCCGGGGCCGGCCCCGATCTTGCTCTGACGGCCGCTCGAAATGAGTCCATTCCGGTTCTTTCGGGCAAGGCTGCCGGTCCTCCTGGTCATTTCGCCGGTGATGACGATACAACTTCTCTCCTATACGGAGGTAGCTACAAGATGCGTTCCTTGGTGTCTTTTCTCAGACCCTGAATCGTAGTTTACTAGGAGTAGAGATTGAGAATGGTTATCAATAGCTAGAATGAATTTAGATCGGACAACGAGGTGGTGGCCGTGACCCTGGACGAAACCAGACCGGGTCAGGTGTTTCGGATTGTGTCGATCTCCGATGACCTGGCCCGTTTGCAGGCAATTCGGTTCGGGATTACGGAGGGGGCCCGCGCAGTCTGCGAGTCGGTCCTGCCCGGCGGACCGGTGGTGGTTCGGAAGGGCATGCAGGAGATGGCCCTGGGACGTGCGCTAGCCCGTCGGATTCAGGTTGAGCCGGTGGAGGGGTAACGGGCATGGCGCAGGACTGCTGTGGGGTCGCCGTCGCGGAGGTGCACGGCGACGACCGGAAGGTCGTGCTGGTGGGGAACCCGAATGTGGGAAAGTCGGCAGTTTTTCACGGCCTTACCGGTGTCTATGTAGAGGTTTCGAATTTCCCCGGCACCACTGTCGATATCAGCTCGGGCCGGATGGGAAAAAGTGTGATCTATGATACGCCGGGTGTCTATGGCATCTCGGCTTTCAATGAAGAAGAGCGGGTAGCCCGCGATGTGCTGCTGCAGGGCGACGTCGTGGTCAACGTGGTAGACGCCTGCCACCTGGACCGGGACCTGTTCCTGACCGTTCAATTGATCGACATGGGCTACCCGATGGTGGTCGCCCTCAACATGATGGACGAGGCCAGGGCCAACGGCCTGGCCATTGACGTGAGGGCCCTTTCCGAGGAACTGGGCGTCGAGGTGATTCCCACCGTGGCCACTCGCGGCCAGGGGATTGAAGAGCTGCGGGAGGCGGTGGGACGAGCCCGGCAAGGGCGCCGGACCCCGTCCATCGAGCCGCTGCTTCCGTCCATTCCGTCACCGGTGGACGCCGTGCTGGTGGCCGAGGATGATGAGGATGCCTGCCGGCGGCATGGGGTTACGCCTCCCGGGACCCGGGAGGAGGTCTACCGGCTCCGGCGGGAGCGGGTCAACCAGATCGTGGCGCGGGTGGTACGGGAGACCGACGAGGGCGCCAGCCTGGCCACCCGGTTGGGCCGGCTCACCCTGCATCCAGTCTGGGGAAGCCTGATGCTCATCGCCTTCCTGGTGGCGGTCTACTACATCCTCGGCGTGGGCATCGCCCAGTGGGTGGTGGGCATCACCGAGGAGCTGTGGATGGGCGAGTACTACATCCCCTGGATCACCGAACTGGGCAGCCGCGTGCTGGCGCCGGAGAGCTTTCTGGGGCAGGTGCTCTTCGGGGAGTTCGGCCTCCTCACCATGACGGTCAGCTACATCTTCGGGCTGCTTCTGCCCATGGTCCTGGGCTTCTACCTGATGCTCAGCTTCATGGAAGACTCCGGGTATCTGCCCCGGGTGGCGGTCTTGGTGGACCGGTGGATGAACAAGGTGGGGCTGAACGGCCGGGCCATCATTCCGACCATCCTGGGCTTCGGCTGCGTCACCATGGCCACCATGACTACCCGGCTGCTGGGCAGCCAGCGGGAGCGCACCATCGCCACCTTCCTGCTCTCGCTGACCATTCCGTGCTCAGCACAGATGGCCGTCATCGCGACGATGCTCGCGCCGCTGGGGCCCGCTTATTTCGTGGCCTTTGGCCTTATTCTGTTTCTTATGTACGGGCTTGCCGGTATGCTGCTCAACCGCCTGCTGCCTGGCGAGTCCACTCCGCTGCTCATCGACCTGCCGCCGATGCGCCTGCCCCATCTCGGCAACGTCCTGCGCAAGACCCTGCTGAAGACGAAGATGTTCATCACGGAAGCAGGGCCCATCTTTGCCGCCGGATCGGTGCTGATCTCGGTCATGGCAGCCTGGGGAATCCTGGACGGCCTGCAGAATGCCCTGGCCCCCATCACCGTGGGGTGGCTGGGCCTGCCCAGGGAAGCGGCCAACGCCTTCATCATGGGGTTTGTGCGCCGGGACTTCGGGGCGGCGGGCCTGTACAGCCTGCCCCTGACGAGCCATCAAGTCATGGTAGCCCTGACAACCATCACCCTCTTTGTCCCCTGCATCGCGTCCGTCATGATGATTTTGAAGGAGCGGAGCACTCGGGAAGGCGTGCTGATCTGGGCGACGGACCTGGTGATCGCGATCTTCACGGGGGGCATTGTGCACAGGATTCTCTGGTAAGGAGGCATCGGCATGGAGATGCGCTGCACCGCCTGGGGGCCGTGCCCCCGGTGCGGCTATCACAATCAGGTGGGGGTGCAGAGGTGCGTCCGCTGTGGGGCGCCCCTGCTGGTCCCTGCAGGATGCACCGGCGCCTGTTCCCGATGCCTGCTTCTCTCCCTGAACCCTGAGCAGCCACGTAAAGAAAAGCAATAAGAAATCAGACCCGCCGGGGGATTTCCCGGGCGGGTCTTTTGATAGACATGCCTGTAACCACCTGACGCGTACCGGCGCCGGGCCGGCAAGGCCTACGCCAGATCGATGGGGATTTGCCGGCCGGACGGCCCCTTCGACCGGGGGATCCGGATCTCCAGCACTCCCTGATGATAGCGGGCCTTGATACGGTCAGGATCGATGTTGGACGGAAGCGTGAAGGCGCGTTCGAAGGAGACGACTCCGCTGGCGGACGGATCGTCCCGGCCCATCGGAGAAACCGACCTGCGAATCGCCCTCACGGTCAGGACGTGGTCGTTGACGGTGACGCTCAGATCCTCCGGGCTGATGCCGGGCACTTCGACCCGGATGACCATCTCATCGGCACGCTGTTCGACGTTCATCCGCGGCAGGGATGGGAAGACCGGCCAGGGGCTGCCGAAAAAGCGCGGATCCCACATCGAGGAGAAGAGCCGCTCCAGCGCATCAAACGGATCCCAGTGTCCCATCGGATACAGCGGAAACATCATGGGACGACACCTCCCCGCTTCCCATGGATGTGCCGACAGGGCCGGAAGGACTCCTTCCACTTTACATAATGCCACGAAATTCCTTGGGATGAAAGGGGAGGAGTCAAAGTTAGCAGAAATAAACTACCTCTCCGGTACAGGAAGCGCGACACATACCCCCGTGGGGAAGCCCGGGGCTGTGATATAATGGTGGGGACGACGCCACCGAAGGGGGGAATGCTGTGCAAACGGAGTCGGTGGCCCTTCTCTTGCTGCTGCTGCTGGGTGCCGCCGCATATCTGATCTACAAGGTGAACCGACTGGAGCGCCTGCTGGATCAGATGGCCCACCCCCGTCGGAATGAGCGCCGCCGCGGCAAGGTGATTCCCCTGCTGAAGGAGAAGATTGAGCCCGGGCCCTTCCGCCGGGAGTCCCGGAATCCCCAGCCTGGTCGGGATGACAAGGAACGTTAGGACTGCAGCCCGTTCCGCGGCAGAAAGCGGCCCCCGGAGGTCAGGACCTCCGGGGGCTTCTGCGCGCTATCGGGCCATGAGCCGCTTCACCGGTTCCATGAGCACGGCGGGTACCAGCGAAAGCAGCAGGATGCGGATCCATCCGTCCGGGGAGACCGGCCGGACCCGGAACAACGGCTGCAGAAACGGCACCGTCATCACCAGGATCAGCAGGAGGATGCCCACCAGGGTGGCCACCCAGGCCATCCGGTTCCGGAACAACCCGACCTGCCACGCCGGGTGGGTGGTGCTGCGGCAGCCATGGGCCCACCAGAGTTGGGCCAGGGTAAGGGTGGCGAAGGCGTATGTGCTGCCCATGATGGCCCCGTTGGCGGGATCGGCTTGGATGCCTGCCCACAGGGCGGCCATGACCGCGCCCGTCATGAAGACCGCCTGTACCGCCATCAGCTTCAGGAGCCGGGGAGTCAGCACCGGCTCCCGGGGATCCCGGGGTGGCTGCTTCATGACGCCCGGATCCACCGGCTCCACTCCCAGGGCGATGGCGGGCAGGGAATCGGTGATCAGGTTGATCCACAGAAGCTGAATCGGCTGCAGCGGTAGCGGCATGCCCAGCACCAGGGCGATGGTCATGATCAGCAGCTCCGCGAGGTTGGCAGACAGCAAGAAGAAGGTCGATTTCCGGATGTTCCCGAAGATGGTCCGTCCTTCTTCCACCGCGTGGACGATGGTCGCGTAGTTGTCGTCCATCAGCACCATGTCTGCGGCGCCCCGGGCGACGCCGGTGCCAGCCAGGCCCATGGCAACGCCGATATCGGCCCGTTTCAGTGCCGGCGCGTCGTTGACGCCGTCGCCGGTCATGGCCACCACGTGGCCCTGCCGGCGCAGGGCGTCGACGATCCGGACCTTGTCCTCGGGGGCGACCCGGGCGTACACGGGCACTTCCCGCACCGCCCGGTCCAGTTCCGCCTCATCCATCCGGCTCAGTTCCGAGCCGGTCAGGGCCCGGTCGGTACCCGTGGCGATGCCCACCTCCCGGGCGATCGCCAGGGCCGTCTCCTTGTGATCGCCGGTGATCATCATGGTCCGGATCCCGGCCTCGCGGGCCTTGGCCACCGCCGCGGCGCTCTCGGGACGGGGCGGATCGGTCATGCCGATCAGTCCGATCAGTTCCAGATCCTGCTCCAGGGTCGTCAGATCCTCAGGCAGTTCCTTCCGAGGCGGGGTGAGGGCCACCGCCAGCACCCGGATCCCTTGCCGGGCCATCTCAAGGTTGGCCGCCTGGACCTGCTGCATCCACTGCGGGGTTAGCGGAAGGGTCTGATCCGAGCGGCGGATGCGGCTGCACCGGGCCAGCACCACGTCGGGTGCGCCCTTGACGATGCCCGTCCAGTGGACGCCGTCCAGCTTGTGGACGGTGGTCATGCGTTTTCGATCCGAGGAGAAGGGTACCTCGGCCACCCGGGGGTACTGCTGCTCCAACCGGGGCTTCTCCATCCCGGCCCGGGCAGCCGCCAGGACCAGGGCCGTCTCCGTGGGGTCGCCCAGGGAGCGGTATTCGCCCGTTTCATCCCGGTCCAGGCTGGCATCGGTGCACAGGGCGCCGCAGGTGAGCAGCCAACCGGCCTGGGGCGGCAGTTCGGGGGTGGTTTCCGGCTCCACCCACCGGCCGGGGATCCAGAGCCGGGTGACAGTCATGCGGTTCTGCGTGAGGGTTCCGGTCTTGTCCGAGCAGATCACCGTCGCCGATCCTAAGGTCTCCACCGCGGAGAGCCGCCGGATCACCGCGTTGCGGGCGGCCATCCGCTGGACGCCCAGGGCCAGGACGATGGTGGTGACTGCCGGCAGGCCCTCGGGGATGGTGGCCACCGCCAGGGAGACCGAGATCATCAGCACGTGGAGCCAGCCCAGTCCCCGCCACAGAGCCAGGGCGCCCACCACCACGCAGACCCCCAGCATGGCGGCGCCCAACTGGCGGCTGAACTGGGAGAGGCGGCGCTGCAGCGGTGTGGCATCCTGCTTCTCCTCCTGCAGTTTGCCGGCGATGCGGCCCACCTCCGTTTGCATGCCGGTGGCCACGACGATGCCGGTGCCGTGGCCGTAGGTGACGGCGGTGGACATAAACGCCATGTTCGTGCGGTCAGCCAGGGGAGTAGCGGGATCCAGCGTCTCCCGGGCGTTTTTGGCCACCGGGACCGATTCGCCGGTCAGCAGCGACTCGTCCACCTGCAGCATGACAGCCTCCACCAGGCGCAGATCTGCCGGAACCGGATCGCCGGCCTCCAGCAGCACCAGATCCCCCGGGACCAGGTCCCGGCTGTCGATCTCCATGACCCGGCCGTCACGACGGACCCGGCAGCGGGGAGCCGTCAGCTGCTTCAGTTGGGCCAGGGCCTGGTCCGCCTTGAACTCCTGGATAACCCCCAGGACGGCGTTGAGCACCACAATGGCCAGGATGGCCGCGCCGTCCAGGTACTCCCCGAGCAGAATCGAGAGCAGGCAGGCCACCAGCAGGATGACCACCATCGGATCCTTGAACTGGTCCAGGAGCGCTTCCCACACGGTTCGGCCCTTTCCGGTGGTCAGTTGGTTGGGGCCGTGCTGCTGCAGGCGGGCTTGGGCCTCCTTGCTGCTCAGACCTTGGACCGTGGATGTCTGCAGCGATGCGGCGACGTCGTCGATGGAAAGGCTGTGCCAAGGTGCAGGGGACAACAGAGGTCCTCCTTTCCTAACCATCCAGTTCCTGGGAGGCGAAGAACTCCAGGATCACCTTTTCATGGGATTCCGTGAGGCCGCTCTCCACGATCCCGCCGATTGCCGCCGTCAGGCGCGGGAGCCACTCGGTCTTGTCGTGGTAGATCGCCAGGGCCACGCCGATGTGCCCCAGCGCCAGGTAGTAACCATCCCGGGGACCGAACCCGGCGTGGACCGTCACGCCGGTGGGCTCCACCTGACCTGTCTCGGACCGGTGGTAGCAGGGCCAGAGGAGCCCTTCGGCATCCAGCAGGGCCAGCTCGTCCACCAACTGCTGCAGCCAGTCGCCCTCCGGGCCGCTCCGGCCCAGCCGGTCCATCAGGTGCTCCAGCCGGTCCGCCACATAGGGTTTCCCACCCTGGTCCGCTAGGATCCAGGCGGCCAGGCCGACCCCGAGCCACCAGTACTCCTGGGGCGAGAGCGGTCGCCCGTAAAGGACCGGTGCCTGCTCCAGGGTTTCCCGGCCCTGTTTCAGCAGCGCCGCCAGGTGCTGTCCGTTCTGATCCTGTTCCATGGAAATCTTCCCCCCTACATGGGGTCTTGTCCCCATCCTACTGGGTCTTGCCGGCAGGTGTAAAGTCTGGGGGATTTACGGGGGACGGGGAAGGAGGCAGCCCTCCGAAGGCGAATCAGTACGGGTGGGTCTTGTCCGCCTCAGGAAGGGAGGGATGCCCGTGGCATACCTGACGGTGCGGGGCCATGGTCAGGCGGAGATCGTCATCAAGAAGTCCCGGTTTATCGCCAACGTGGCTCCGGCACCCACGGAAGAGGCGGCATGGGCGTTCATCGAAAAGATCCGCGCGGAGCACCGGGAGGCCACCCACAACTGCTTTGCCTTCAAGGCCGGCACCGCCCAGCGGATGTCGGATGATGGGGAGCCCAGCGGCACCGCCGGGCGCCCGATTTTCGATGTGCTCGAAAAGCAGGGGCTGTCCGACACGGTGATCGTGGTGACCCGGTATTTCGGCGGCATCCTCCTGGGGGCCGGGGGCCTCGTCCGGGCGTACAGCCAGGCCGCGGCCGCCGGGGTGAAGGCGGCCGGCATCGCCGAGGGGGTACCGGCGGTGGATTTGCGACTGCACGTGGCGTATGCCCTGGTGGGCAAGGTGCAGCACCTGCTGCAGCAGCGGGGCGCCCTCATCCTGGACACGGGTTTCGGGGTCGACGCCACCATCGACTGTCGCGTGCTCAAGGACGCGGCCGCCGGTTTGGAACGGGAACTGACCGACCTTTCGGCGGGAAGGCTGCGCATAGACCGATTGCGCGAAGTACTGGTTACCGCCGATCTTCGCCCTATTCATACAGGGTAGCGAAGTTTTAGGAACATCTACTTCGCAGTCCCTATAGTCAATGCATTTGAATGAGCGGTATGCTAGACGGGAAGTAGTACGCGGTAAAGGAGGCAGCTCTCCGTTGCAACTCTCGGAGGAGACTCGTCGCCGCGCTGTGTATGTCGTAGCGGCTGCGATCATGGCCAGTATCGTAGCCTACGCGTGGCGACAGCCCGAAGTGAAATTGGAACCGGTGGTTGCTCAGGCTGCTGACTCATCTGCGGGTGGAAGCGACGGAACGCCGCCCGAAGGGAAGAATACGGAAGCGAATAACACGGAAGCGGATTCGGCTGAGGCGGAAGCCATCAAGGAAAAGTATCAGGAATACGTGGTACAGGAAGGGGATACGGTAGGGGCCATTGCCGAAGCCTTCGGGCTGTCCACCGAGTCCATCCTCTACTCCAATGGCCTTACCGAGGATGAGGTGCTGCAGATTGGCCAGGTTCTGCGGATCCCCGCGGTCGACGGCCTCGTCTACGAGGTGCAGGAGGGCGATAGCCTGTGGGCGATTGCGGTGGATCACGGGGTGACGGAAGACGCGGTGGTTCAGGCCAATCCGGATGTGGATCCCGAGGCGATTCAGCCCGGCCAGATCATCCTGGTTCCCGGCGGCAAGCCGCCGGCCCGGCGGTCCGTGGCCTCCCGCGGCAGTGATGCCAGCACCCGGTCCACCGCCCGGAGCGTCAGCGGAACCTTCCCCGTCTGGCCCGCGTATGGGCTCGTGACCGACTACTTCGGGTGGCGGATTCACCCGGTGTACGGCACCGAAAGCTTCCATGACGGTTTGGATATCAGCCTGCCCTATGGCACGCCGGTACAGGCTGTATACAGTGGTTTTGTGACCATGGCGAGCCGGAACGGCGGGTACGGGCTTACGGTTCGCATTGACCATGGTGGGGGCATCTCCACCGAGTACTGCCATCTGAGCGATTTCAACGTTCGGGTGGGCGACTGGGTGGAGGCTGGTCAGGTCATCGCCTGGTCCGGCAATTCCGGCGTCTCCACCGGGCCGCACCTGCACTTTATGGTGCGGGTAAACGGCACGCCCGTGAATCCCGTCGACTGGCTCCCCTGAGTGGCCCTTGAGGGGGAGGGACCAGGGTTGCGCGATACGCCAGCCCGAGTCACCTGGCTCATGGCCTGTGTGGCCGTAGCGCTTCTGGGGCTGAGCGGTCAGCTATACCGGCTGACCGTGGCCGAATCAGCCACGTATCAGGTCGTGGCGGAACAGAATATCGAGCGACATCTGCCCAGTTTTGCACCCCGTGGCACTATTGTCGATCGCAACGGCCGGACGCTGGCTACCAGCGCACCGGCCTTTGCTGCGGTGCTGCTCAAACAGGATGAAGAGACGGTGGCGGAGGTTCTGCCCAGGCTGGCCGATGTGTTGGCCAGAGGGGACTCGCAGAAGGCCGCCGAGATCGTGGAGCGGGTGACCCGCCAGGTCCGGATCAACCGGGAGAGCGGCCGGCAGTTTGAGCCGCTGACGGTGGAGCGGAATTTGGATGAGGCGATGGTCACCCTGCTGACGGAACGCCGCAGCGAGTTTCCCGGCGTCGCCGTGGTGGAAGAACCCGCCCGGGTCTACCCCAACGGCAAGGTGGCCGCCGCGGTGATCGGCTATGTGGGGCATATCACCCACGAACTGGAGATGCCGGGATTTGAAGATTACAACCCCAACGAGATTGTCGGGAAGGCTGGCCTCGAGCAGTATTACGAGAAAGATCTGCGGGGACAGCCGGGGCGCAACTCGGTAATCGTCGACCCCCTGGGCCGGCCGGTCAGCGGGTATACCCGCACGCCACCGGTGCCGGGCAACACCCTGGTCACGACGCTGGATCTGGAACTGCAGCGGGTGGCGGAGGAAGTCCTGGCCCGGCAGATGGAGTGGCTCCGGAATGAACGGGGCGCCCGACCCACCCGGGCCGCGCTGGTGGTCCTGGAGGTCAAGACCGGGGCGATCCTGGCCATGGTCAGCATTCCCACCTACGACCCCAATATGATGGCCCGGGGGCTGACCGAGGAAGAGTGGGCGGAACTGCAGAACCAGCCCGGTGTCATGGTCAACTGGGCGCTGCAGGGCTTTGCACCGGGCAGCACCTTCAAGATGGCCACCGGCATTGCCGGCCTCCTTACCGGGGTGGTGGGACCGTACGAGTACATCGACTGCCCGGCCCGCTACTGGCGGTACGGCAATCCGAAGAACTGGACCAGCTATGACCAGGGCCCGGCGGATCTGGCCCGGGCGCTGGCCATCTCCTGCAACCCGTACTTCTTCGAACTGGGTCACCGCATGGGCCTGGATGCGATGCACGCGATCTACGATCAGCTCGGGTTTGGCAAACCCACCGGTGTGGATCTGCCTGACGAAAGCCCGGGGGTCAATCCCAGCATCGAGTCCTACGGAGACCGGTGGCAGCCGGGTAACGTTATCAATGTGGCCATCGGCCAGGGCGACGTGCTGGTAACCCCCCTGCAGCTGGCCAACTACACGGCTGCCATTGCCAGCGGTGGCGTGTTGCGCCGCCCCTACCTGGTGTCCGAGGTCCGCAGCCCCACCGGGGAGGTCCTGCGGCGGCGGGAGCCGGAGGTTATCGGCGTGGTGGATGCGCCGCCAGAAGTTTGGCAGCGGGTTCAGCAGGGCATGCGGCAGGCGGTGACTTCGCCGGAGGGAACAGCCTATGCCGCATTCTACGGCTTCCCGGTGGCGGTTGCCGCCAAAACGGGCTCTGCGGAGACCGGGCGCGAGTTCGCACACGCCCTGACGGTGGCCTACGCACCCTATGAGGATCCTGAGATAGCCGTCAGCGTCATCGTGGAAGGCGGCTCCACCGGGTCGTGGGTGGCCCCGGTGGTGCGCCGGGTGATGGCTCACTATTTCGGCATTCAGGAGGAGCTCCCGGCCATCGTGCCGACGTACCGGTGAGGCCGGGGGATACCAGCCACAAGCTGATAGAGGGATGTCGAACGCACTCGAGGAGGGGAGCCTGATGGCCGCGGTGGCAAGTCTGGTGGTAGTGCTGCTTTCACTGATTCTGGGCTGGCGGCTGCTCAGTCGGTACCGTCAGCGGCCCCGGCCTCACACGCTCTGGTACGGAGTCGGGCTGATCATGACAGCCCTGGCAGGACTGCCGGAGTTCTGGGCCCAGGCCTTCGGAACGGTTCCGCAGGTGCTCTGGTGGATCTACTGGGTGACGGCCAGCGCGCTGGTGGGATTTCTGGCGGTTGGTACCAGCTATCTCCTGTCCCAGCGCTTCGGCGGTATTGCGCTGGCGACGGTGGTGGCCCTGACCGTCTGGCTGACGGTTGCGACCTTGCTGACAGCCGGTCCGGCCCCTGCCGCCGAACTGGAGACGGCCTTCCGGTCGGCGCCGTCGCCTGAGATCAAGTTGCCCTTCCTGCTGATGAACATCCTGGGCTCGCTGATCATCTTCGGCGGCGCGCTCTATTCGCTGATCAGGACCCGGCTGCTGTACAACCTCTGGATCCTGCTGGGTACCCTGTCGTTCTCCGCCGGCGGGGCGGCCGCGGGACTGCTGGAGTTCCCCGGCGTCTTCGCGTTCACGCAGATGCTCGGCATCATTCTGCTCTACCTGGGGGTCTCGCAGTCCATCAAACCCCGTCAGACAACCAGCCGGGCGGCATAGCGGAATTCCTGCCCCGGACAGCTCCGGTGCTTCGCCGGAGCTGTTTTTTCGGGTCTGGAACCGTCGGGTGGTCGCCGCAGGGCGCCCCGCTGCGCTCCTGATAGTCAGAAAAGACTGCCGCATGGTATACTCCCTGCAAAGGAGTGAAGCGGCAGTGGCGTTCAATTTCCTTCCCCGGGAGGAACAGTTTTTTCTCCTCTTCGAGGAGGCGGCTGGAAACGTCGGCGAGGGCGCCGAGGTGCTGCACCAACTCCTCTCTGAGTTTCGGGATCCCGGTGAGGCCGCCGACCGGCTGCGGGTGATCGAAGAACGCGGGGATGAGATCACCTACCAGATCATCGCACGGCTGAATCGGGCCATCATCACCCCAATTGAACGGGAAGACATCTTTACCATCGCCAGGCGGCTGGACGACGTCGTCGACTTCCTGGACGCCGCCGTCTCCCGGGTGGTGGCGTACGGCGTGTCGGAAACCACGCCGGCGGCCCGGCAGTTTGCGGAACTGATCCGGCAGGCGGCAGGAGAACTGAAGCAGTTGTTCGCCCTGCTGCACCGGCGGGATCACGGGCAGATCCGGCAGCCCAAGGCCGCCATCAACGCGGTGGAAAGCGAGGCGGACCGGCTGCTCCGGCAGGCCGTGGCAGAGCTGTTTGCCGGCGGATACGATCCCCTCACGGTCATCAAGTGGAAGGAGATCTACGAGACGCTGGAGGAGATCACCGACCGGATGGAGGGGCTGGCCAATCTGGTCGAAGGCGTGATTCTGAAGAATACCTGACGGTCCGGGCATGACCGGACTGTTGCGGTGGCCCGGGCGCGCCAGCCCGGGCATGATGTTTGGCGGCCTTTTGGTCAACGGGACGATGGGGAAGGGGTTGATAAAGGCACGGCGGTATGGTACAGTATCCCGTGCCCGCCTTTGCCGGATGTGGTGGTGGGCACAAGAATCAGGGTTGACGTTTCAGCCTGGGTCTGATAATATCGAGTGCTGTCAGCGCTCCTATCCGGATTGCCGGAAGGAACGATGAGATCAGGGGTTGCCAAGAGCCAATTCCCGTAGTAAAATTAACAAACGCCAACGGTACGGTTGACCCCGATTGTTGTGTCTTCCGTACAGGGCTCGTGCAGATGTGGCGGAATTGGCAGACGCGCACGGCTCAGGACCGTGTCGGGTAACCACCCCCGGTGGGAGTTCGAGTCTCCCCATCTGCACCAATGTGCGAGGGTAGCTCAGTCGGTAGAGCACTCGGCTGATAACCGAGAGGTCCCGAGTTCGAATCTCGGCTCTCGCACCAATTTCATATCGCGGGGTGGAGCAGCTGGTAGCTCGTCGGGCTCATAACCCGAAGGTCGCAGGTTCGAATCCTGCCCCCGCAACCAGAGGGCCCCATCGTCTAGAGGCCTAGGACGGCGCCCTCTCACGGCGCAAACTGGGGTTCGAATCCCCATGGGGTCACCATTTTTTCACGGTGGGTTGGCGAAGAGGTAACGCGGCGGTCTGCAAAACCGTTATCCGTGGGTTCGAATCCCACACCCACCTCCAAGCGATGGGCGCCCGGCTGGATCGACCAGCCGGGCGTTTTTCACACCCTCCCCACGCGCCGCATAGGCTGGACGCGGAGGTGGGGGCCATGTTCTTCGGCAAGCCTTTCGGTAAGAACTTCGGCAAGTTTGGGAAGCCCTTCTTTAAGTGGCCCTTCTTTAAGTTCCCGTGGTGGGGAATCTAGACTCGATCCTTTGTCTTGTGCGTGTTCCGGGCGGGCCCTTCTAGTCGGGTCCGCCCTTGCCGCGCCCGGGAGGCGGATTCTGGCCGCCGGCGGGAGGAGAAGCCGCGGGCGGGGCCAAAATAGAACGGTACGCAGAGAGCGGCGAACCAAAGGTCAAAGGATGTGTTGCAGCAGTGAACACGCGCGAGCGCGG
>DATCKG010000092.1:0-1837 GCA_036562385.1 Symbiobacteriaceae bacterium | reverse complement strand
AAGTGGGTCGAACAATCCCCCGCCGCACGGCAGCGGAGGGATTTTCGTGTCGGCGGCATCGGCCTACCGGGGCTGCTCCAGCGCCTCTTTGCAGACCCGGCACAGCACCTGCCGCGCCTTCACGGGCAGGGTCTCCACCTTGTAGACGGGCCGGTACACCGTCACCGGCTGCTCGGCGACCTGTGCGTGATCAAGGCAGAGCGCCGCCCCGCAGTGCCGGCAGATGGTCACTGCGGCCCGCTCAACCCCCTGCTTTGCGCAATCATAGCACTGCATGATCCGGACCCTCCCCCACGTCGGTGTCCAATGTATGGCAAGTCTTGCCACGCAGTAAAGTTTATATCATAGGATATTATCTATGTCAAATATATTTCCTCACGAAACATCAACGGCCTCTCTGCTGGGGGTGCAGGGAGGCCGTACCAGAGGGGGAGGGGTGTGACGCTCGCTCACCGAGGGTCACAGGGGTCCAGCAGGAAGGGATCATGCTCCTCCACCTCGCCGGTGGCCAGGCAGAGGACGACGGCCACTGGACCATAGACGGTATCTCGGAGCCCCAGGACCAGGCCCAGTCGGGCGAAGTTTCCTGGCAGCAGACACAGGGGGTAGAGCTGGCGCTGCAGACAGGTCTGGAGGTAAGGAAGCATTCCTGACACCTTCTTGAAATCCGTAATCTTTAGTCAGGATGCCCACTGGAGAGCAATTCCATTCCGGCCGGAACGTGAGAAGGGTCCTTTCAGTTTATCCAGAAGGGCCGGAAGAGGACCGGTGAGGAGCCTGATGGACACGAGATTTTTCGGCAAGGGGCGGGGCGCCTTCGGGGCGTCCGAACCGCCGGAGCAATTCGGCCACTTCCTCGCGCTGCGGCTCTCCGTGTTGCCGATCCAGCAGGGCGATGCGGGTCCGGCGGGCCAGAAAGTCGTCTGGCAGCACAGCAAACTCCTCCCGGGCGGCGTAGGCCACTTCGGCCTTGGTGTGGGGCAGTCCCGGCACCAGCGGCACCGCCAGTTCGGGGTACAGCCGCTCCAAAAGCCGGATGCCCTCCTGGCGATCGGTGTCCAGGGGAATCCGATGGGTGGTGCAGGGCACGTGGGGCCGGCCAAGCTGCCGGAGCACCCGATCTGTCACCTGGGCCGCCATGGTCCGGTAGGTGGTCAGTTTGCCGCCAGCGATGTTGATCATGCCACCTGACGACGTCCAGATCCGGTGCTCCCGGGAAAGTTGGGCGGTGGTGCCTGCCTCCGCCTTGATCAGGGGCCGCAGGCCGGCAAATGCGCTGATCACGTCGGCCGAGGTGAGCCGGGCTTCCGGGAACGTAGCGTTGACGGCGTCAAGGATGTAGGCCTCGTCGTCCTTGTCCGGTTTCACCGTGTCGGGGTCGTCGTAGGGCGTGTCCGTGGTCCCGAGGACCACGGCGCCCTTCCAGGGCACCACGAAGACGAACCGGCCGTCGCCGGTAGGTGAGAAGGCCAGCACCGCGGTCTTTAGGGGCAACCGGTCGGCCGGTATCACCAAGTGGGTTCCCTTGGAGGGGCGCAGCTGTGGCTCGGCGTGGGGGTCATCCAAGGCCACGATGCGGTCCACCCAGGGGCCGGTGGCGTTGACCACCACGTCGGCTGTTACCGGAAAGGGCGGGTTGTGAGGCTCCAGCTGGTCCTGCACGACGGCGCCCCGGACCCGGCTTCCTTCCCGGATGAGGGAGGTGACCTTGGCGTAATTGGCCACGATGGCGCCGGCCTTGACCGCGGAGCGGATCACCTCGATGGTCAGACGGGTGTCATCGGTCCGGGCATCGTAGTACAGGTAAGCGCCGCGCAGCCCCTCACGCTTGAGGTAC
>DATCKG010000089.1:0-8964 GCA_036562385.1 Symbiobacteriaceae bacterium | reverse complement strand
CGGCGCTTCCTCTCTGATGGCAGCACAGCGGGCGTTGTCCCCGTCATTGCCATCCATCGCCATTCGATTTGTCGCGTATGATACCATTCGGGTTCGGTGCTGTCAACCTCAGCCCGGCTACGCCTCCGGCTGCTTGGGCTGATCCTTGTACTCCTTATCCAGCAGCTTGGCCACCCGCTCCTCATCCGCCGGTGCGAAGATGCCCCGGGCCCTGGCCACCTGCACCCCGTCTGTGTCACGGGCCTCTGCCCGGGCCGCGATGATGCGCGAGTTCTGTTTCACAATCTCGGCGGTAAACAGGTAAGTTTGGCCGATCCGGACCGGGCGGCGATAGGTAACCTCAATCTTCCGGGTGACGGCCAGGTTCAACTGGGCATAGATCAGCTGGCTCATCACCTCGTCTAGCACAGCCGCCACCACGCCGCTGTGGGCGATGCCGGGAGGCCCCTGAAACTCCTTGGTGGGGGTAAAAAGGCACTGGGTCTTGTCGCCCACCAGGCGAATGTTCAACCGGAGTCCCAGGCGGTTATCCTCCCCGCACCCCCAGCACTGCCAGTGCAGTCCCTGCAAACGATCCCGCGGGCGGGTATACGGTTCGGACATGGTAATCGGCTCCTTTCGGCGGGTAGATCCTACCGGTATTTTACTATATCCGGTCGGGGAACGCATCTCGGCCGACGATTTCGGGGCCCGGCTCCCACGGAGCCGGGCCCCGGCGTCTTGCTTCCGCCTCTTAGAACAAGCCACTGCCAAAGGTCCCCGCGAAGACCAGGGATACGATGGTCATCAGCTTGATCAGGATGTTCAGCGAAGGACCGGCGGTGTCCTTGAAGGGGTCGCCCACGGTGTCGCCCACCACGGCGGCCTTGTGGGGATCAGAGCCCTTGCCGCCGTAGTTGCCGGTCTCGATGTATTTCTTGGCGTTGTCCCAGGCGCCGCCGGCGTTGGCCATGAGGATCGCCAGCATCACGCCGGAGACCAGGGCGCCCGCCAGCAGGCCGGCCAGCCCCTCCACCCCGAGGATGTAGCCCGCAGCCAGCGGCGCCAGCACCGCCATGAGGCCGGGCAAGACCATCTCCCGCAGGGCGGCGTCGGTGGAGATGGCCACGCACCGGGCGTAGTCCGGCTTGGCCCTGCCTTCCATCAGGCCCGGGATGGTCCGGAACTGCCGGCGGACCTCCTCCACCATGTGCATGGCCGCACGGCCGACGGCGTTCATGGTCATGGCGCTGAAAAGCATCGGCAGCATGCCACCGATGAAGAGGCCGGCCACCAGCTTGGGATCGGTAAGGCTAACCTGCCCGAGGCCCGAAGCCGTGGCAAAAGCGCCGAACAGGCCCAGGGCGGTCAGGGCCGCGGAACCGATGGCAAAGCCCTTGCCCATGGCGGCGGTGGTGTTGCCCACGGAGTCCAGGGCGTCGGTGACCTTGCGGACCTCCGGGCCCAGGTCGGACATCTCGGCGATGCCGCCGGCGTTATCCGCCACAGGGCCGTAGGCGTCCACTGCGACCGTCATACCGGTGGTGGAGAGCATGCCCACCGCGGACAGTGCGACGGTGAAGAGGCCCTGGTTGATCGGCGCGCCGACCAGGTAGGCCACCACGGTGGCCGCGGCGATGAAGAGCACGGGCAGCCCGGTGGACATCATCCCCACCGCCATGCCGGAGATGATGTTGGTGGCAGGGCCGGTCTGCGAAGCCTCTGCGATGCCTTGTACGGGTTTGAAATCCGCCGAGGTATAGTATTCGGTGATCAAGCCGATAGCAATTCCCGCGATCAATCCCGACAGTACGGCTGTAAAATAGATGTGGGTTTGATATCCAATGAATGAAATCAAACCCGCAATCAGGAGGGTCAGCGCGCCGCTGGCAAAGGTGCCGTAGCGCAGCGCCTTGGCAGGGTTGGTATTCTCCCCGCCCCGGACGAACCGGGTCCCGATGACGGAGGCCACGACACCGCCGGCCGCCACCAGGAGCGGCAAAACGGCCAGGCCGGGGTCGATCTTGTCGTCGACAACGGCGATGGCCATGGCTGCGATCACGGAGCCGACGTAGGACTCAAACAGGTCGGCGCCCATACCAGCCACGTCACCCACGTTGTCGCCCACGTTGTCGGCGATGACCGCCGGGTTGCGGGGATCGTCTTCCGGGATACCGGCTTCCACCTTCCCCACCAGGTCGGCGCCCACGTCCGCCGCCTTGGTGTAGATACCGCCACCGACACGGGCAAAGAGGGCAATGGAGGAAGCACCGAGCGCAAAGCCGTTCACAATGTTGGGATCCCGGAAGATGAGCCACATGGTACCCACGCCCAGCATGCCGAGGCCCACCACGCTCAGGCCCATCACGGCGCCGCCGGAGAACGCGATGTCGAGGGCTGCGTTCATTCCCCTGCGGGCTGCGTTGGCCGTCCGGACATTCGCCTTGGTGGCCACCCGCATTCCGAAGAAACCTGCCAGGACCGAGCAGAGCGCCCCCGTGACAAAGGCGATGGCAGTAGCCGGATGCATGGCCTGGGGTGCCAGGAAGCCCACGGCCACAATCACGGCTGCCAAGGCGATCACGAAAAAGACCAGGGTGCGGTATTCGCGGCCCAGGAATGCCATGGCGCCCTGATGAATGGCCGCTGCAATCTCCTGCAT
Organism: Symbiobacteriaceae bacterium; assembly: GCA_036562385.1. Classification (GTDB taxonomy): domain Bacteria; phylum Bacillota; class Sulfobacillia; order Symbiobacteriales; family Symbiobacteriaceae; genus DATCKG01. Next base: position 6,323 of record DATCKG010000089.1, on the reverse strand, counting down.
GCGGGGTGTGCCCGGATCCTCCCGGCCGATCTTGACCGAGAGCAGATACGCGGTAAGCAAGGCCAGGACACCAGATGCCGGCGCAAGCCACGCCAAACCATCCATGTCGGTTCTCATACTCCTTTCCGTACGTGTCAGGATTCTGTGGCCTAATTGGCCAACAATAGCGAAACCTCCTGCTACTCATAGACCAAATGACTACGACTTTGGTTGAATTTGATCCATTTGTGCTTGGTTTCACAAGTCGTTTGTGCTTTATTTCACATATCCGGTGGGAGTACTCCTTCCAGCCTGCCATTGCACACGTAACCCCCTGGGGCCGCTGCCTGCGGTTCCAGGGGGTTTGCATTGCACCGCCGTACGCTGCGCTAGTGACTGCACCGGACGTGGCATGAGCCGTCGGAAAGATCGTCGCCTGCCTCGCAGACCGGGCAGCCATAGCAGAAGTCCGCCCGCTCGTCAAAGACACCCCGGACGGTCTCCATGGTCTCTTCCCACTGCTCATCGGGGCGAAGGTGCACGGTAAGCCGGCGGGGAGCCAGCGTGATCAACGCGGTGATAAGGAGATCTTCGTAATTTACGTCGTCCTCCGCCATCTCCGCCACGAACTCCTCCAGATATTCGCTGCGGATCGCGGAGCCACTCTCATCCACCAGTCGAAACACGCCACCCGGGCGGATCAGCACGTGCACGTGATCCGTGCGGGGCTCCTGCATGTCCACGAAGTACTTCAGGAGACGAATAAACTCCTTGTACTCTCGCTCCATGAGGAAATCGTCCACCGCACGGTCGACGGCATCCTCCACCTCTTCCACGTAATCGCGCAGCCGAAAGGTGACGAATCCTTCCATGATCAGTTCATCGGCGGTATCCAGGTAGTCCCGGAGCCGGTGGAGCACCTGGGCCTTGCGGTTCAGCTTGTAGCGCTGGATGCTGTCTCCGGAACCGCAGCCGGCCAGGTTCCGGCCCGAGTACTTGACGATAGCCTCCTGCTCCTCACGGGTGAAGTGGCGGTAGGTGCCCCGGACGATTTTCCGGATCAGTGCCTCCTCCCACTTCTCCACGATGATGTCGGACAGTGCATTCGCCACGTAGTGGCGAACCAGAGCATCAGCCTCAGACGGGGTGCCGGGAGCCTCATCGACAGTGCAGTTGAGGAAGTCGTACGGGCCGCGATGCGTGTGACCGATGCGAACCTTGACGCCTTCTTCCTGCAGGAACCGGAACTCGTCGCTCAGACGGAGGCGGATGTCTTCGATCCCTTCGGCGGTCCCGATGGTGATCGCTTTCACGGCCGTTTCACCCCTCTTTTGGCAGGAGACTCGGCTTCGAGGGGCCGAAGCCGAGGACATCTGCCGTACTAGTATATGGCCCCGGCGAAACGAGATATACGGCACAAGCCGCCTCCGTCATCCATTTCACTGCCATTGCTTCCATGTTTATGCATGACTGCTTACGTGCTGTGGCACCGCCGCGAGCCCCATATCTGGATCAGGATCCCAGGACGTGCAGTTCCGTCAACACCGCCTCGACCACTCGGGTGACCTCCACCGCCGACAGGTTCGACAGGACGGTCACCACGTGGCCGGTGTCGGGAGCGTACATGGAGATGTTGCTGAACCCGGGGAAGATACCGGTGTGCCCGATGAAGGTGACGCCGCCCAGTTCCAGGCGCCGCACCCCCAGACCATAGCCAGTCTGCGCCGGTACATCCTCGTCCGGCGCTTCGACAAACCGTGTCATCGCCTCTTTGCTTTCCGCCGACAGGAGGTCGCCGTGAAAAAGCGCACGGGTGAACCGGGCGACATCGAGGGCGCTGGCGGTGATGCCCCCGGCGGTAAAGGACGCAGACTCGAAGGAATCCCGCAGGCCTTCCATATCCTTCTTGATGCCAAGCCTCCCCAGCCCGAACAGCGAGACGTCGTACCCCCTGACGGTTCCGGTGGGAGCGGGCTCCTGGGGGGCGAAGAACGTGTTCGTCAGTCCCAGAGGCGACAGGACGTGCTCCTTCAGCAGTTCAGAGAACGGCCGGCCACCTGCCCGTTCCGCGATCATGCCCAGCAGGTGGTAGTTCCCGTTGGAGTAGAAATGCCTGGCGCCGGGCTCAAAGTACGGTGGATGGTCGGCAACGATCTGCCAGACCTCATCGGCGGTCCAGCGCTTGCGAAAGAGAACCGTTTTCGCCAGAAACGACACAGATTCGGTGTAGTTGTACAGCCCGCTGGTGTGGTTGAGCAGATGCCGGATGGTGATCCGATCGCCGTTCGGCGTTTCCGGGATGAACCTGCTCACCGGATCGTCCAGCGACAGCCTGCCTGCCTCTGCCAACTTCAGGATGACGGCAGACGTGTAGAGCTTGGTCACACTGCCGACGTAGTACCGGTCCCGCACGTTTGCCGCCCGTCTTGCTCTCGGGTCGGCCCAGCCGACGCTGCCGGTCCACCAGGCCCCATCCGGCAGGATGACGGCGACTTGCAGACTGGGGACGCCCAGTCGGTCCCGCTCGGCAGCCACGACCTGCATCAGCCTGGCAGCGGTCTCGGGATCGAGGTTCGACTCCATCGACTCAAGTCCGGGCCGAACCGGGGTGGTTACGACGGCTGCGGCATACCAGCGGGCGTAGCCGAGGGCAAATACGAGCGCAGCGGCGCAAACCACGGCCAGTTTGGCGACGGTTGGAAGGGTCCGGAAATCCTCGGCCCCCGAGGAGTCCCGGCGAGCGGATCTGGCCCCGCGAGGGGCCATCCCCCTCTGCGCCCCTGCCGGACCGGGGCCGGGCGACCGCAAACGGAAAGGGAGCAGGGCCTGCGCCAGGTCCTGCTCCCTTCTGCCGTGGGCCGCTCCGGGACCGGTCTTACTCCTGCCCCTTCTCAGCGGCCTCCATCTCCTCCTTCAGCCGCATCCATTCCAGGACCAGCCTCTGCCGGTCGCGCACCGATGCCTTGACCCAACGATCCAGCAGATGTTCCTGCAGCAGCTTGAGAGTATCCTTTTCTTCCACGGTGGTTACCTCCAGTTAGTGCACCAGTGGTTGTATGTCGATTGCGTGACCGTTTCACTATACAAGACGGGTGACAGTATTATGGCCGGAACCGGGGCCGTCTAATCACGCCGGCGTCCTCACAGGGCCAGCACCAGCCCCGCCATGGCCAACAGCCAGAGCCAAAGCCGCAGCCGGTCGCCCCGGGTCCGCGGGGACGAACCGTGCAGCTCCAGAGCCAAGCCGGTTAGCAGGGCCGATCCCGCCGCCGACGCCGGCAACAGTCGGGCGCCCGGTCCGCACCGGACGAGGAGGATCGCACCCAGGACAGCCCCCAGGGCCTCCACCACCGTGTACCGGACCGGCACGGAAGCGCCGCAGTACCGGCAGCGTCCCCGCAAAAGCAGGTAGCTGACCACCGGAACCAAGTCGGCCCAGCCCAGCCGGTGACCGCAGTGGGGACAGTGGGATGGTGGTTTTACCACGGATTCGCCCCGGGGCACCCGCCATGCCACCACGTTGAGGAAGCTGGCCAGCGAGGCCCCGCAGACGGCGCCCACCGCTGCCCAGATGACCACCTCTTCCCACCCTCCCCCTTAACCGATCGGTGAATGGAGCTGGACGATTTCCGGATCGATGATCCCCCTGGCAGCCAGATCCTGCAGAGACTGCTGCAGGGTCTGCATGCCCTGGCTCCTCCCGGTCTCCATGGCCGCCCGGATCTGATGGATCTTCTCCGAGCGGATCAGGTTGGCGATCGCAGGTGTGTTCACCAGCACCTCAAAGGCCGCCACCAGCCCCCGGCCATCGGCTCGGGGCACCAGCCGCTGGGCGATCACTCCCAGCAGCACCGAGGCCACTTGCAGGCGGATCTGCCGCTGCTGCGCGGGCGGGAAGCTGTCGATCAGCCGGTCCACGGTCTGGGGAGCGTCCGGAGTGTGCAGCGAGGCCAGCACCAAATGGCCGGTCTCCGCCGCGGAGATGGCCGTGGCCATGGTCTCCAGGTCCCGCATCTCTCCCACCATGATCACGTCCGGATCCTCCCGGAGCGCCGACCGCAGCCCCTGGGCAAAGCTGGGTGTATCGGATCCCACCTCCCGCTGGTTCACCATGCTGAGCCTGTGTTTGTGCAGGTACTCGATGGGGTCCTCCAGGGTGAGGATGTGCAGGCGCCGCGTTTGATTGAGATACTCCACCAACGCTGCCAACGAGGTAGTCTTCCCGCTTCCGGTAGGACCGGTGATCACCAGCAATCCCTGGGGCCGCTGCACCAGGGAGATGGCCACAGGCGGCAGACCCAGGTCCTCCACCGAAGGAATTTCCCAGGGAATGACCCGGATCGCCAGGGCAGGACTGCCCCGCTGGCGGTATGCGTTGACCCGGAACCGGGAGAGGCCCGGAATGCCGTAGGCACGGTCCGCCTGCCCTCGAGTGCAGAACCGCTGATATTGCTCCTCGGTGAGGAGCTCCCGAACGATCTCTTCCAGCATCGCCGGAGTAAGCGGCTCCTGCAGCAATGGAAAGAGCTCGCCGGCGATCCGCAGCATGGGTGGCAGCCCCGCCGTCAAGTGGATGTCCGTGGCTTGCTGTACGCAAGCCTCCCGGAGCACCATCTCCAGATCCAAGCCCTTCGCCTCCCGCCACTGTCTTCACCACATTGTTTCGTTGCTACCGCAGATATCCACACATCCCCATACCTATTGTAGCTTATCGTATTCTTATGCATGTAAACAGTCACCCTTATGCTCAATCAGTACTATTCATATTGTGCATCAGTGTTGCCTATAGGGTCACCAGGGGTACGAATGAGGCCCCGATCAGGGAACGGGCACGAAACCGATTGACGGAGCTTTCTGCCTGTGGCAGAATAACGGACGTCGAGACAATCCGAACTCCGGGCGTGACTGGCGTAGAAGGTGGAGCACCACCGGGGAGCGCCCGGAGCATACGAGCCGCACGCCTGGGCCGGGACATCGCACCGTTTGCGATGTCCCGTTTTGTCGTTTGTGGAGGTGCATCGTTGTGGTACTGCTGGAAGGCAAGACCCCGGCCGCTCTCCTCCGCCAGAATCTGAAGGAGCGGACGGCGTACCTCAGGCAGATGGGCCATACGCCCCGGCTCGCGGCCGTGCTGGCGGGAGATGATCCGGCCTCGGCCCTGTACTTGAAGCGGAAGCAGCGGATGGGCCGGGAACTGGGCATCCTCGTGGACGGCTACCACCTCCCCAATCCGACCAACGAGGAAGTGTACAGGCTCCTCCGGCAGCTCAGCCGGCGGGAGGACGTGGACGGCATTTTGCTGGAGCAGCCGCTGCCCCGGCATCTGAACAAGGAGATGCTGCTCAGCGCCATCGCCCCGGAAAAAGATGTGGACGGCTTGAACCCCGCCACCCCCCGGGCGGTGATGCGGCTGCTTAACCACTACCAGATTCCCCTGAAGGGAGCCGAGGTCGTGATCATCGGCCACAGCACCGTCGTGGGCCGCCCCCTGGCGATGCTGATGCTCCAGGCGGACGCGACGGTCACCGTCTGCCACAAGGCGACCCGGGACCTCAAGGCCCACACCTCCCGGGCGGACATCGTGGTGGTGGCCGCCGGCGTGCCGGGACTGGTGACCGGCGAGATGCTCCGCCCCGGTGCCGTGGTGGTGGATGTGGGGATCAACGTGGTGGACGGAAAGACCGTGGGCGATGTGGATTTCGAATCGGCCTCCCGGGTGGCCGGAGCGATCTCCCCTGTCCCCGGTGGCGTGGGACCGCTGACCACCCTTACCATCCTGGAAAGCACCGTCGCCAACGCGGAGCGCCAGCTCCGCCACCGGGAGTCCGCTGCAGACTAACACCAACACCAAAAACGACAGCCGGGGCCCTGTGCCCCGGCTTCCTGTTGTGTGTTTACGGCTTCACTGCATCTCGCTCTGGCGCTGCGCCAGCACGGCCAGCAGGAACGTGGCCAGCATCACCCCTGCCGAGATCACGCACCACGTGCAGAGAGCCCGGATGACGAAGATTTCCACGTAGGTGAGGTAGGCGGAAAAAAGCACCCCTGCGAGGGAGATCCCCAGCATGCCCAGCACCAGGGTCTCCCGGCGTTTCGGCATGCCCAGGGCCGCTGCCGCCAGAACCACCAGAGCCAGATACGCCAGGACCCCCAGCAGCGGCACCGGAATTCCCGCCACGGACGCGTAGGGACTGTGCTGCACCGCGTCGCAACCACCGCTGCCGAAGCAGAGGATCGTCGTATCGGTGGTGTACTTCCAGGTCAGGTACCCCGAAATCCCCAGCCCCGTCAGCGACAGCAGGAGGATGCCCAGCAGGGTGTTCCGCAGCGCCACTACTCGCCCA
>DATCKG010000087.1:0-88730 GCA_036562385.1 Symbiobacteriaceae bacterium | reverse complement strand
GCCGAATCCACCTCAACAGGAGGAAGGCCAGCCCCGCGGCGGGCAGCCCGGTGGCGGGGAGCCCGGCGGGGCGGCTTGGGCCAGGCCGCCGTGGCGCTGACCTCTGGAATCGGTTGCAGGCCTGACCACCTTTCCAACACTTTTGTGTCATCGCTGGGCCATTCGAACTGTGATACCGTAAAGCCATGGGGAAGAATTGGAGGTGCAGTCATGGCGGTCTTCGTCTGCAAGGTTTGTGGTGCAGAACGCGAGGGACGCTGCAAGCCGCAGAAGTGCCAGCAGTGTGGCTCCAAGGGCTCTTTCGAGAAGAAAGAGTAGATAGGCGTATTTTTCGCTGCCCGGGGCTGGACTGGCTCCGGGCAGCTTGTCACAGGGATTCTGAACGAACTAGGCATCGCTGAACCGGCTTCACCGGACGCCGACGTTCAATCCGTGGCAAGGTTGAAGGAGAACCGAGAAAGGATCTATCGCGCATGGAGTTCGCCAAAATCTTGCGTGAGGTCTATGCCAACAGCCTGGACGGCATTGTGATTACCGACGCCAATACCGTCATCCTGGACGTGAACCCCGCCTACGAGGCCATGACCGGATACTCCCGGGAGGAACTGATCGGCAAAAAGACCAATATTGTCCGCTCAGGGCTGACGCCCCGGGAAGTGTTCGTGGACATGTGGAAGCAGCTCAACGAACATGGCCGGTGGGTCGGGGAACTGATCAACCGCCGGAAGGATGGCAGCCTCTGGCACTCCTTTCTCTCCATTACCAAGGTGTACACGGAGAGCGGTGAAATCTGTTATGTGGGCCTCGCCCGGGATATCACCGCTCGCCGGCGGATGGAAGAGGACCTGAGGGAAAATCTGCGGGTGCTCGAGGAAGCCCGCCGGGCCGCGGACGCCAGCGCCCGAATTTTGCGGTCGATCATCGAGTCCGTGGACGAGGCCATCATCATGGTGGATACCCAGGGACAGTGCGTGGCCGCCAATCACCGGGTGGAGGGCGTGATGGGGGTGCCTGCCGAGGAGATCATCGGCCGCTCCATCCATGAACTCCGGATGCGCGCCAACCGGATCTTCCGGGGCGGCAAGGCCCTCACCTGGCCCTCCAGCCAGGATGGGACGCCGGCTGTTTCCACCTCCAGTGAGACCCTGGAAACCCGGGAAGAGCCCCCCAGGGTCTTCCACGAGTTTGCGGCACCGGTCCAGGATGAAGACGGCAAGGTCATCGGGCGCCTCTACGTATACCGCGATATCACCAAGGAGACAGAAGTGGACCGGATGAAGAGCGAGTTCATCGCCACCGTCTCCCACGAACTGCGGACGCCCATGACCTCCATCAAGGGGTCCCTGGGGCTGGTACTGGCCGGGGCCACCGGGGAGGTCTCACCGGAAGCCAAGGAACTTCTTTCCATCGCCCAGAACAACACGGACCGGCTGATCCGGCTGATCAACGACATTCTGGATATCTCCCGCCTGGAAGCCGGCAAGATGGAGATCCGGGTGCAGCCTCTGTCCGTGTCCGAGACCATCCACCGGGCCATCCAGGAGATGCAGGCCTTCGCGGACGAGCGGGGGGTGAAGCTGACAGCCTCCCTGCCAGAGGATCTGCCGCGGATGATGGGCGATGCCGACCGCATCGACCAGGTGCTGGTCAATCTCCTGAGCAACGGGATTAAGTTCAGCAATCCCGGCACCGAGGTGAAGGTGACGGCCGGACATGACGGCGATATCGTCTGGATCCGGGTGGAAGATCAGGGGATTGGCATCAGTCGGGAACATCTCGACAAGATCTTTGACAAGTTCCACCGGGTGGACAACGCCTCCACCCGCCGGACCGGTGGCACCGGACTGGGGCTGGCCATCTGCAAGGCCATTGTGGAGGAGCACGGCGGCAAGATCTGGGTGGAGAGTGAACTGGGCAAGGGTTCCGCGTTCACCTTCACGCTGCCGGCGGAACCGGCGATGGCCCACCGCAGCGTGCCGGTGGACGTGACACCCAGGACCGTGCTGGTGGTGGATGATGACCCCGATATCGTCCGGCTGATCAGGCTCTCCCTGGAGCAGGAAGGCTTCCAGACCATCGGCGCCACCTCTGGCGAGGAAGCGCTGGAGGTTGTCAAGAGCAGGCGGGTGGATGCCATCACCCTGGACCTGCTGATGCCCGGTCTGGCCGGCCTGGACGTGGTCCGCGCGCTCAAGGCGGATCCGGAAACCCGGGACATTCCCGTGGTGGTGGTAAGCGCCTACACCACCGGCAACACCGCGGAACTGATGCGATCCGGCATCGCCGGCGTGATCAGCAAGCCCATCGACGAAGCCCGGCTCGTGCGCACCATCCACGCGGTGCTGGGGGATACTCCCAGCCACGATGCAAAGCCGTCCATTCTGGTGGTGGATGATGACGCCGACGTCCGCCAGATTGTGCGGGTGATTCTGGAGCGGGAGGGCTACCACGTCCGGTTGGCCGCGGACGGCTCCGAAGCATTTCGCATGATCATGGAGGAAAAGCCGGACCTGCTGATCCTGGACCTGTTGATGCCTAATCTGGACGGGTACGGCCTGGTCCGGCTCCTGCAGGAGCGGCGGTCCACCCGGCACCTTCCCATGCTGGTGCTCACCGCCCTGGACCTGTCGGAGGGAGAGAAGACCCTCCTGCGGCTGGGACCCACCCGGCACCTGACCAAGGGGCCCGGACTCCAGCGGGAAGTGGTGGAACTGGTGCGGGAACTGCTCAGTTCCTGAGACAGGGAAACGAAAAGGGGGAGGTACAGGACCTCCCCTATTCCCCGATGCTTCGGGCGGCTTCCTCGGCCTCTGTGATCACCTGCTCCACCAGCTCCGCCAGGGCCCGGTCGTCGCGCTCGGTTTCGCCGTCCAGGACCCGGATAAGCTGGTCCTCTGCATTCCCTGCGGCTTCGGAAAGCCGGGGAAAACCGTAAAAGCCACCGGAGCCGCGGAACTTGTGGATCTCCTGGCGGAGGGCGTTGAGGTCCACCGCTTCTCCTCGGCGCAGGGCGGATGCCGCCTCCTTTAGGATGCGGCTCCGCTGCAGGGCGCTCCGGATGTATTCCCGCCGCAGGGCTTCGAATTCCGCCGAATGGTTCATCCTGCCGGGCTGACCACCGTCAGCCCATCTGTCCCTCCCTTTCCGGAGCTATCGTTTTCATATTCCGTCGATGCGTTGCTAAGTCCTGCTTTCAGTGAAGTGGGAATGTGGATACAGTCGTAGCACTGGCCGCGCCGGAGTGGGGGGATTGTCAGCGCGGCGAAGGAGGAATCTACGTGGCGGCAAAGGTGCATAAGTGGTACCCACCGCTCCCCCGGGAGCACGGGGCCTGGGCCATGCTGCTAACCCCGGCGGTGGTGGCGGTGGCGGCCCACGGGCCGGATCCCCGGGGACTGCTGGCGCTTTTGGGATGGATTTGTGCCTACGCCCTCCGGGGGCCGGTGGAACTGCTGCGGGGGACCGGTCCCACCGGACGGGCAGGGCTGGCGCGGGGAACCCGGTCCGAGGCCGTGGGTTGGCTGATCGTGATGAGCCTGATTGCGGTGCCCCTTGTCGGGGTGACCATCTGGCAGCGTCCGGTCACCGCAGTGCCCCTGGCCGTGGCGCTGCTCATGCTGGGGGCGGTTCAGTGGCTGGCGAATCGAGGCCAGGCCCGCTCCGTCCTGGCAGGACTGCTCTCCATCGCCGGCCTGATGGCCGGGGCACCGCTTTACTACCTCGCGGCGCAGGGCAGCCTGGGGGTGGAAGGGTGGTGCGTGACCCTGGCCTGTTTCGCGTTCTTCGGGGGATCGGTCTTTCGGGTGAAATCGGTGGCCCGGGAGCGCCATTCGGCTTCCTTCCGGCGCCTCTCCGTGGCGCTGCACGTGGGGGCTGTGCTGGCAGCCCTGGCAGCGGTGCTGTGGCTCGGCGCACCGCCCCTGCTGCCCGTGGCGCTGATTCCGCCGGCCTACTGGGCCGTCCGGTGCGCCCGGACCCAGGGCCCTCCGAATCTCGGGAAAGTAGGGATGGCGGAGATCTGGCTCACCCTCGCCTTTGCCGGGCTCCTGGTGGCCGCGATGCTGATCTGACGGAGGAATGCTGCATGCCTTTGAAGCGCCTGGGGGAGCACCTGACCCTCCTGGAATGCCCGCTGCCGGAGGACTACGGCATGGTGCAGGCGGTCCTGGTGTCCGGGACCTGCCGCCGGGTGCTGGTGGACACCCTCTGCAGTCCGGCGGACGTGGCTCCCTTTATGGAGGACAGGGTGGACCTGGTGATTTATACCCACGGTGACTGGGACCACTGCTGGGGGACCGCAGCCTTTCTTGGCGTTCCGGTCATCGGCCACGCCCTGACCCGCCGGCGGATGCAGGAGCCCACGGAGGCTGCCCTCCTGGAGCAGTTTCAGGCAAAGCACCCGGACCGCTTTGCCGGCGCCCGGATCATTCCCCCTGTCATTGCGTTTACCGGTGAACTGGAGGTGGACGCCGGAGGTGTGACCCTCCGGCTTGAGCATGTTCCGGGCCATACAGCCGACAGCATCTGGGTCTACCTGCCGGAACTGGAGGTGCTGCTGGCGGGGGATGCCGCGGAGGATCCCTTCCCCTCCCTGGGGGTACCGGGCTCCCTGCGGGACTGGGCCCGGCAGCTCCGCCGCCGTGCCGCAGCCGGGGTCCGGCAGGTGGTACCTGCCCACGGCCGGGTGATGGGACCGCAGCTGCTGGTGCGAAACGCCGACTACATCGAGTGGCTTCTGGCGGAAGCGGAACAGGGCCTCGCCCGCGGCCTGGATTTGGTCGCCATCCAGGAAGCCCTGTCCCTGGAACGGTTTTTCGGCCACAAGGCAGACCGTTGGGCCGGATACTACCGCACGGCCCACCGGGAGAACGTCGCGGCGGCCGTGGCGGAAGTGCGGCAAAACACCGGCCCCCGGACCAGGTAGGTTCGGGGGCCGGGTGATTACTTCTGCCGTTCCCGCAAAATCGCCTGGAAAAACTCCTGACTGATCCGGGAGCCCTGGATCGCATTCCGGACCCCCAGCGCGTCCGCCAGCGCCTTGAGGCTGGGGATGCCCCGCATCTGCATGACCTGTTCGGCCATCAGGACCACATCGCCCTGGTACTTGATCCATTCGCCCTGCCAGTGATCGGTCCAGCGCCGGTACACCTGGTAGAGCCGCTCCAGTTCTTCGATGGGCGAGTCATGATCGTCCACCCGGAGGTCGATCAACTTTCCTTCGGGATGGTCCGTGTCTTCGCTGACCACCAGGAGGGCGGCCGACTGCATGCCGCGGCTGTCGCCCCCTGCTTCCTGGCCCGCCTTCAGCGCGGCCAGGAGCCGTTCGGCCAGGGGGCCGGTAGCGTTGGTGAAGGCGCGGGCCATGGCCTCTACCACTTCCGGTCCCGTCAGGATGTTCCCCTGACAGGCCCAGCCGTCACCGGTAAGCCCGCCGGCCCAGGGCAGGCAGTTGGCGCCGGTGTAGGTGGCGGCACGGCCTGACGCATCCACGATGCCCAACTGACGGGTTTTCCGTCCCTCATCTTCCTGCAGCAGGCGGTCGATGGCCTCCTGCGGCGTCAGGCCCCTGGCCAGCAGGTCCAGCCCCGCCGGACCCAATTTCGCGTTGGTGCTGGCCTGGGTGCAGACGGCGCCTACCCCCGGCTTGGCCCACGGTACTGCACGTCCCACCGCAAAGGCCTTGGACTGAACGGCAATCCCGATCTGCCCTGTCTTCCGGTCCACGGCTGCAATGGAAAAGGTCATGGTTCGCCCCCCTTTTTCAGGTGTAGCTGTGCCCATCTCTCCACACTTTCTTACTTGGATGAAGGCGGGCTGGCGCCCTCTCGGGTAGAGCACCAATTTTGTGGTGTTGGCCTTCTCCTCCCAAATGGTTTGAGGTTGTCCAGGCACCTTGGCTGCATAGAGTCGCTGGGGGGTGGGAGGGTGCCCAGACAGCCAAAGCCGCGCACGGAGTGGGTGGTCGAGGTCATTGGCGGCGCCGCTCCGGAAGAGGCTGAGGCGGCGGCCCGCCAGGCCCGGCGGATGGTCGCCCGTTGGATTCTGCGGGATACTTCGCCTCTCCGGCCAGGCGATCCGGCCACAGGGGAGGAGAAGGCGCGGTGATTCGGGCGGCCATCTACCTACGGGTCTCCACCGAGGAGCAGGCAAGGCACGGATTCAGCCTGGCCGCCCAGCGGGAGGCCTGCCGGGAGCGCGCTCGGCAGTTGGGGGCCGCCGAGATCGTCGAGTTCGCAGACGAAGGGGTCAGCGGCGCCTTGCTGCAGCGCCCCGGCCTTTCGGCGCTTCGGGAAGCGCTCCGATCGGGTGCGGTCCAGTTGGTGGTGGCCCTGGATCCCGACCGGCTGGCCCGCAACCTTTCCCACCAGCTTTTGCTGACCGAGGAGATCGAACGGGCCAGGGCCCGCCTGGAGTTTGTCAATTTCGAGTGGCGCAATACACCCGAAGGGCAGCTTTTCTATGCGGTCCGGGGCGCCATCGCCCAGTACGAAAAGGAAAAGATCCGGGAGCGGACCAGCCGGGGGCGGCAGCAGAAGGCCAAATCAGGCCGGCTGCCCCTGGCTTTCCGGCCTTACGGCTACGACTACGACCGGACCACCGCCATGCTGGTGGTGAATGACGCCGAGGCCGAGGTGGTCCGCCGGATCTTCCGGTGGTTCGTGACGGACGGGCTGGGGCCCAACGGGATCGCCCAGCGGCTCAACCAGTTGGGGATTCCCGCCCGAAAAGGGGGACTGTGGCACCGGAACGTGGTTCGGCAGATCCTGTGCAATCCGGTCTACACGGGGACCTTTTACGCCAACCGGTATGACACCTCGGGGCTGGGCCTCAACCGCCACCGGCCGCCGGAAGAGCGGGTGGCAGCCACCTTGCGCCCCCCGGTGGAATGGATCGCCATACCGGTTCCCGCGCTCGTCGACCGGGCGACCTGGGAACAGGCCCAGCAGCTTTTGCAGCAGGCCCGGCGGCTCTGGTCCGGCCGGCCCCGGGCAGAATACCTGCTGTCCGGGCTGGTGGTCTGCGGCCGGTGCGGCAGGGGCATGACCGGCCTTCGCGCAAAGGAGTGGGGCCGGCGCCGGCGCATCTACACCTGCCGGCGGGGTGGGCAGGGCGCCCGGGAAGGGGGCTGCGGCTGCCGGGTGGATGCGGAGAGGCTGGAGCGCCTCGTCTGGAACCAGCTATCCGTCTGGTTGGGGGATCCGGAGGACCTGTACAGGGCCCTGGCCGCGGAGGAGGAAAACGCGGCCCTGAAGGCCGAGCTGGACCAAGTATGCCAGGGGCTGGTCCGAGTGCAGCAGGGGCGGGCCAACCTCCTCCGTGCCCTGGAGCAGGGGGTAGCCGGGGCCGATGTGCTGATCGAGTCGCTGCGCCGCCTGCAGGAGCGGGAGGAGGCCCTCCTCGCCCGCCGGCGGGACTTGGCGGAACGCCTGTCCACCGGAAGCGGCACACCGGCGCCGCCGGACTGGCCCGAGCGGGTCCACCGCTGGTGGGAAGAGCCCGACCTGTCGCCGGAGGAGCGCCGGCAGTTGGTACGCACCTTAATTGTCCGGGTGGAAGCCGGAGCGGAAGTCGTCCGGATCGTTGCCCGCTGGCCGGACCTTCCGTCGGGGGATCTGGAAACCGGTTCCGCCGCCCACGTGACAGCGACATCGAGATCTTGATGCACCTGCGGAGCCTCAAGCGCGTCCGCGGGGAGGTCTCCCTGTATGATCCCATCGGCGTGGACCGGGAGGGGAATGAAATCACGCTGGTCGATGTGCCTGAACTGCCCCGGGTCGGGACCGCTGCGCGCGACAGGGGCTGCCCCGGAGTCTGCTTCCTTGACTCCCGGGGCAGCCCCCGTTCCGTTCTTGCCCCTTTGAGCTTACTCCTCCACCGCTGCCTCCAGCAGGGCAGCCGCCAGACGGTCCAGCAGCCCGTCCCACCGAGACGCTTCCCCTGGCGCCAGGCGGTTTTCGATCTCCACCTTCAGTCCTCCGGGCGCCCGACACAGGAGGCGCGTTCCTTCAGCCCTGGCCTCCCACCCTTCCTGCCGGAGCCGGGCAGCGGCTTCCTCCACAGCCCTCCGCAGATCTTCCTCATGCATCGGAATCACCCCGGCCCATCCCTATGGGGCCGGGGTTCGTTCCATGCTCACTCCCGGATGGGCAGGTGCAGAAGCCGGCTTACCAGCCGTTCCAGCCAGCTGACGGCCAGATACAGCACGGCGGAGATCACCGCCAGGATCACGACACTGGTCATCACCAGTTCCATCTGGAAAACCTGGCCGCCGTAGATGATCAGGTACCCCAGGCCGGCCCGGGACGAGAGGAATTCGCCGACGATCACGCCCACCAAGGTCAGCCCGATGTTCACCTTGACGGTGGCCATGAGGGTGGGCAGGGATGCCGGCAGCAGCACCTTGCGGAGCACCTGGAGCCGGGTGGCGCCGAAGGTCCGCATCAGCTTCAGCTTTTCCGGATCCACCGCCTGAAAGCCGGTGTAGAGCATGACGATGGTGACGATGACGGAAATGGCCACCGCCATCCCGTACACCGAACGGTCCTCTCCCAGCCAGATGTAGAAGATGGGGCCCAGGGCGATCTTGGGCATCGCGTTCAGCACCACGAGGTAAGGGTCCAGCACCTCGGCCAGGGGCCGGTACCACCAGAGGGCCACCGCCACGACGAGGCCGATGGCCATGCCGGCGGCAAAGCCCACCAGGGTCTCCCGCAGGGTTACCGCCAGGTGGGTCCAGAGCGCTCCGGTGGCGGCCAGCTTCAGCGTCGTCTGCCAGATCACCGAGGGGCGGCTGGTGAGCATCGGATTGACCCAGTGCCGGGCGGCGGCCACTTCCCACAGCGCCAGCAGTGCCCCCAGCAGGAGAATCTGGGTGGCCCGCACCGCTGCGAGGCGGATCCGGAGGGCCCGAAGGTAGCGGCGGTACGCAAGGCTGTGAGGGCTACTCGGCATCACGGCTCTGCAGCTCCTCCCAGATCCGCTGAAAGTAGGTGTTGTGCTCCGGGGCGCTCCGGGCCTGAAGGGGAGAGGGCCGGCGGGGAGCATCAAAGCGGATGATGTGCTCTGCCTTCACCCGGGCCGGGCGCCGGCTCAGCACCACCACCCGGTCGCCCAGGGAGATGGCCTCGGAGATGTCGTGGGTCACCAGCACGGCCGTCTTCTGCTCCCGCTTCAGGATCGTCCAGACCTCGTCCGCCAGGGTGAGGCGGGTCTGAAAGTCCAGCGCCGAAAAGGGCTCATCCAGCAGCAGGATGTCCGGATCAATGGTCAGCGTCCGCACCAGGGCCACCCGCTGGCGCATGCCGCCGGAAAGCTGGTCCGGGTAGGCGTCCTGGAACTGGGACAGTCCCGTCTGGGCCAGCAACTGCTTTACCCGGCGGCGGGCCGCGGCCAGGTCCAGCCCTTGCACCTCCGGTCCGATCAGGCAGTTGCCCATCACCGTCCGCCATTCCAACAGGTGGTCCCGCTGCAGCATGTACCCCACCTTCCGGGACGGCCCCGTCACCGGCTGGCCGTCCAGCAGCACCTGCCCGGCGGTGGGGCGGAGGATGCCCGCGATCAGCGAAAGCAGGGTGGACTTGCCGCAACCGCTGGGGCCGACGATGGAGAGAAACTCGCCGGGCGCCACCGTCAGGGAGATGTCGGCCAGCGCTTCAATCTCCCCTTGGCGGGTCAGATAGCGCATCCCCACCTGCCGGAGTTCGATCCGGGGAACGCCCACTGCGGTTTCACCCCTTTCAGCCTTGACCTATGGTTCACCGATTTGCTGGACCGCCCGTTCGGCAAACTCGTTGGTGGCAATGGCCTCAAAGGGCGCCCGCTGGGCGGGATCCAGCACCCCTCCTTCGATCATCAGGTCCTGCAGGGCCTCAAAGTCCGCCGGATCCATCACCGGGGTGGCCTTCCAGGTCTCCTGCTCCAGGTAGCGGCGCAGGCTGGCGGCGATCAGGTCAGGCGGGGTGCCCTCGAAATAAGGAGCAATCTCCTGAGCGACGATCTCCGGGTCTGTCTCGTACAGGTAGAGGGTCGCCCGGTAGACCGCGTTGGTGAAGCGCTGCACGATGTCGGGGTGCTGCCTGATGTACGCGTCGGTGGCCACATATCCGGTAAACGGAATCCGGCCCAATTCCTGTCCCACCGAGGCGACCACTCGGCCCTGGCCCTCCTGCTCCAACTGGCTGGCCGTGGGCTCGAAGACTTGCACGTAGTCACCCTGGCCGCTGACAAACGCCCCGGCCATGGCGGTGGCCGAAAGGTTGGTGACGTAGCTTACGTCCCGCTCCGGATCCAGCCCGTGCTTCCGGAGCACCCGGGCGGCGGCCATCTGGGGCATGCTGCCGACGCGCCAGCCGATGATGCTCTTGCCCCGCACCTGCTCCCAGTCAAAGGGCTCTGTCCCCGGGCGCGCCACCAGGAAGGAGCCGTCGGTGGTGGTCATCTGGGCGAACATCTTCACCTTGACCGGTCCCTCCTGCCCCCAAATGAAGACGGTGGTTTCCGGCCCTACCAGGGCGATGTCCGCGGTACCGGCCAGAAGGGCAGCCACTCCCCGGTCAGACCCCTGGGCGGTGGAAAACTCCAGCCGGATGCCCTCTTCCGCAAAGAAGCCCTTGGCCTGGGCCACGTACTGAGGTGCGTAGAAGATGGAATGAATCACTTCCGTAAACCGCACGGTCACCAGTTCCTGATCGGACCCCTGCCCGGGCTGCGGACCGCGGCCCGCGCAGCCCCCCAGCACGAGCAGCAAAAGTAGAAGCCCGAACGTCCGGCGAATGCTGCGCATGCGCCTCCCTCCTTTCGGCGGGTGTGCGCCATTCTATCCGAACGTTCGGGCCAATGTTCCTGTCCTAGCCGAGGCTGACCGGGGGCGTGGCTTCCTGCCGCAGTCGCTGCGCCGCCAGCACGCCCAGCAGGCCCGCCAGACCGATCAGGTCGGTTACGAGTCCCGGCTGCATCAGCAGCAGGGAGGCAGCCAGCAGCACGCCCCGCTCCGGCCAGGTGGCCGGCCGCAGGGCGTAGCCCTGCAGCGCCATGGAGAGGCTGATGACGCCCACCGTGGCGGATGCCACTGCCAGCAGGAGGGTACCGGGACTGGCCGGGACCACGTTCAGCAGCAGGATCGGGTTGAGGGCGAAGTAGTAGGGGATGATGAAACCGGTCAGGGCCAGCTTCCAGGCGACCCAGGTGGTCTTCTGGGGGTCAGCGCCGGCGATGCCGGCCGCGGTGTAGGAACTCAGGGCCGTGGGCGGCGTCACGTCGGCCAGGGCGCCGTAGTAGAAGACGAACAGGTGGGCCGCCAGCGGCGGCACGCCCATGCGGATCAGCGCCGGTGCAGCCACCAGGGCGACGATGATGTAGGTGGGCGTGGTGGGCACCCCGGTTCCCACCACGATGCAGGTCAGCATGGTGAGAAACAGGGCCAACAGAACGCTGTCCCCGGAGAAGCGGACGATGTAGTTGCCCAGGTTCAGGCCCAGGCTGGTCAGCGAGGCCGTCCCCACCACAAACCCCACGATGGCGGTGGCCAGGGCCACCCCCACGGCGTTCCGGGCGCCGTTTATCAGGGACGTGCGCAGGGCAGTGAGGCTTTCGCTGGCCTGGGGGTTGATGAGGGCGATCAGGAAAGCGACCAGCAGGGCATAAAAGGCGCTGACGGAGGGATCCTGCCCGAGTCCCAACCACGCGGCCACAAACGCGACGCCCGGCAGCAGCAGGTACCAGCGGTGCCTGAGGCTTGCCGCCCCACCGGCCAGGGCCCGCGCCTCCTCCCAGAGCCAGGCGACCGCAAAGGTGCTGACGATGGCCCAGTAGCCGGCAAAAAGGGGCGTGTAGTTGCGCACCAGGAGGTAGACCATCAGGAGCACCGGCAGGACCAGATGTCCTTTCTCCCGGATGATCGCCCGCAGGCGGGACAGTTCATGGGGCTGCAGACCCTTGAGCCCCAACCGCCGGGCTTCCAGGTGGACCATGATCCATAGGGACAGGTAGTACAGCACCGCGGGAATCGCGGCCGCCACCACAACCTGGCCGTAGGGAATCCCCAGAAACTCCGCCACCAGGAAGGCCGCAGCCCCCATGATCGGCGGCATGATCTGGCCGCCGGTGGAACTGGCTCCCTCCACTGCCGCCGCAAAGGTGCCCGAGTAGCCGGCCCGCTTCATCATGGGAATGGTGAAGGGACCGCTGGAGGCTGCGTTGGCCACTGCCGAGCCGCTCAGCATGCCCAGAAAGGCCGAGGCCAGCACTGCTACCTTGGCCGGCCCGCCGGGAGAGCGGCCCGTGACCCGCAGGGCGATGCCGTTGATCAGTTGCGAAAGGCCTGTCTCCGCCAGCAGGGCGCCCATCAGGATGAACAGGTACATGTAAGTGGCGGAGACGGAAAGGGCGATCCCGAAAATTCCCTCGGTGCCGAAGAACATGTGCTCGATGATGCGGGGAACCCCGTAGCCCCGGTGGCCGAGGATGCCCGGGAGCCAGCGCCCGAAGTAGGCGTAGGCCAGAAAGATCAGCGCCAGGATCAGCAGTTCCTTGCCCAGCACCCGGCGGCCGGCCTCCAGCACCAGCAGAATTCCCGCCGCGCCCAGCCAGAGTTCCCACGGCAGCACCACGCCATTGCGATCGATGAAGGCTTCGTAATTGTACCAGAGGTACCCCACGGTGACGGCGCTGGCCCCGGCCAGCAGCCAGTCCCACAGGGCGGGGGCTTGCCGGTTGGACCGCCGGGTGGCGGGGTAAAGAAGGAAGGCCAGGATCATGATCAGCGTCAGATGGAGGGAGCGCTGCCTCAGGGCCTCCAGGGGGCCAGCCCCGGCGGTGTAGAGGTGAAAGAGGGAGAGCCCCGCGGCCGCGGCGGCCACCACCGCGGCGGGAAAACCGCTCAGGCGGCGGTACCGGGCCTCGCTGTCATACTGCTGTACGATCTGCTCCACGTGGGCCGGCAACGGGATCCCTCCCTCCGCCTAGTCCAGCAGGCCCTTCTCCCGGAAATAGCGCTCGGCTCCGGGATGCAGGTCCACCACGCCGGTGATGCCCTTCAGTCCGTCCTCCAGCCGGAAATCCCGCATGGCGCTGTGGGCCTCCATGAGCGCCTCCTGATTTTCGTAGAGGGTGCGGACCAGGTCGTAGACCAGATCCTCCGGCAGATCTTTCCGTACGATCAGGATATTGGCCACCGCCACCGTCTGCACGTCCTCATCCTGGTTCCGGTACGTGCCTGCCGGGATGGTGTAGGGGAAGTACCACGGAAACTTTGCAGTCAGTTCCCGGATGTACTCCTCCGGCAGGGACAGCATGCGGGCTTCGCCGGAGGTCATCACGTCCATCACGGCCGCGATCGGTACGGCACCGCCCAGCAGGATCGCGTCGGCCTGACGGTTCTTGAGCTGTTCGGCCGCCTGGTTGTAATCCAGAAAGTCGGCCTTGAGGTCCGCTCGCTCCCGGTAGTTCAGACCCACCAGGGAAAGCATGTTGCGGCTGTTGAGTTCCGTCGCGGAGTTCTGCGGACCCGGCACCACCCGTTTGCCCTTCAGGTCCGCCAGCGATGCAATACCGCTGTCCGGGCGGATGAGCCACTGCATCACGTTGGGGTAGATGTAGGTCAGGGCGGCAAAGTGGGTTTGGGGTGGTTGCCCGGCAAAGGCCCCGGTGCCGGTCACCGCCTCGTAAACCACCCCGGACTCGGCGAAGGCCACCTCAGCATCGCCTTTGGCCAGCAGCTGCAGATTGTGCGGCGTCCCGTTGGTGGACTGGGCGGAGGCCCTCACACCGGGGATCTGCTCGCTCCAGATGTTCGCGATCGCGTTGCCGATGGGGTAGTACGCGCCGCCTGTGGTGGCCGTGGCCACGTTGATGTTGGATACAGGCCCGGAACGGGTGGGGCTGCATCCCGCCCCCAGCAGGAGCAGCAGCGCAGTGGCCGCCAGCGATATCCTGCGCATGGTCCGCATCGCCCCCTCCTTTCAGTCAGTAGAGGGATGGGTTCGAGCTTTTTCGGGAAATTCCTTTTTGTTCCTGGAATACCAAGTCAGCGCAATTCGGACGGTGCGGTCTCCCTTGGCCTTGTGCAGGATCGCCGGTTCTGCCAGGGCTGTCCGCAGGAGTTCTCGCAGCCGGGGAACCGGTACCCGCTCCAACAGCCGGGGCAAGGCCAGGGGTTCCCGGGCGATCTGGCGGCCTCGCTCCAGCCGCGCCTGAAGGGCGGCGATCTGTCCGGCCAGCGCTTCCAGCCGTTGCAAGGTCCGGCTGCGTTCCTCCTCGTGGGAGCGGCGCAGGTCCGGCAGGTCCCTGGGATCCACCGCCCCTTCCCGGACCTTCCGCAGAAGGCGGTCCTCCTGCTCCGCCAGGCGGCGCAGCGCCCGCTCGGCTTCCGCCCGTTGGGCCTCAAGTGCCCTCAGGCCCTGCTCCCACTGAGCCAGGGCCGCTTCGGCGCGACCGCCTTCCAGCACCCCGGGACCGGCCAGAGCCGCCAGCAGCACCAGTACCGGTGGCTCCACGGCTTCCCGGGGAATGTAGCCGGGGTGCCGCCCGCAGCGTCCCTGTCCCGCCCCGGGGCAATAGTAGCGCACCCGGTTCCGCTGCCGTTTGGCCGCCAGGGCGCCGCCGCAGGGGCAGCGGGCCAGCCCCACCAACAGGTGCGGACTCCCCAAACCCCGGCCTCCGACAGCCCGGTGCCGCGCGCGCCGTTCCTCCAGAATCTGCTGCACCGTGAGAAATAACTCCCGATCCACCAGGGCCGGGGCTGCCCGGGTGGGGGCACAGATCACCGGGCCGCTGCGGCGGACGCGCAAGGTCCTGCCCGGGCGCTCCTCCGTCCGCCTGAGCTGCGTCCGACCGAAGACCACCTCCCCGATGTACAGGCGGTTGCGGAGGATCCACAACACCGCCCGGCTGGTCCAGAGCTTGCCGGCCCGGGTCCGGCAGCCTTCGGTGTTGAGCCGCCGGCAGATGGCCGCCGCGGACTCCCCCGCCGCCGCCAGGCGGAAGATCCGCCGGACCAGTTCCGCTTCTGCCGGCTCCTCTTCCCATTGCCCCCGGACAGGGGAGCGGCGATATCCGTAGGCCGGTTCCCCGTGCAGCTGCTCCCCCGCGGCAATGCGCCTCAGTTTTCCCGACAGAGTCCGTTCTCGGATCTGGCTCCGTTCAAAGTCCGCAAACATCGCGAGGATGCCGAAGATCACCCGTCCCAGGTCCGTGGTGGTGTCGATGGGCTCCCGGGCGCTCTTGAAGGCGCACCGCCCCTGCCATTCCCGCAGCACCAGGTCCACTGCGTCCACGATGTTGCGGCTCAGCCGGTCCACCTTGAAGACCACGACGCAGTCCACTTCGCCCCGGGCCACCAGTTCCCGGAGGCGGGTAAGCCCCGGCCGGTCCAGGTTGCCGCCGGAGTAGCCGTCGTCGATGAAGGTGAGATCATCCCGGGGATGCCAGCCCTGGCTGAGGACGTAATGCCGGCATCCTTCAAGCTGTACGGCCGGGGTTGTGCCCTCGCCCTGGTCGTCGGTGGACCAGCGGACGTAGATCGCCACGCGGTCGGGCCGGATGTGGACCAACGCGCCTCGCCTCCCTGCGGGAGCCATCCTATGCCGGAGTCGGGGCGGCATGCCGCGGTTCCGTGACACTGACCCTGATCGATGTGTTGGGCAGCGATCCGGATGTGGTGGCCGAACTGGTGGAAAAACGGATCGACGAGGGGAAACTGCGGGAGAAACTGGCCAAACTGGGTGGCAAGGAGCGGCAGGTACTGGAACTGCGCTACGGCATCTCCGGCGGTCCCCGTAAGACGCAGCGGGAGATCGCGCGCATGCTGGGCATCTCCCGCAGCTACGTCAGCCGCATCGAGAAAAAAGCCGTTCTCAAGCTCTGTCGGGAGTTGCTCGAAGAAGGCACGATCGGAGGATAGCCGAACATACGCCTGTGGTCTAACGGGTGTCCTTTGGGGTAGGTGAAAATCGCCTTCCTGCCCGCACCGGACGGTCGCGGCCGCCGGCCGCTGGATGTTCTCTCAAACCCTCACAGCAGGCCGTTTCTGGTCCTGGTGGGGAAAGAAAAAAGGGCTATTCTGTATAGATAAAACGATCTATCAAAAACAGTTCCTTTGGGGAAATGTGGGGGGAGGGACCTTCGTAGTATATTGAAGACGGAAGGAGGCCGAAGCCGCAGCGTCCAGCTGAAGCAGCAAACCCGAAACCATCGAGAGAAACCCGAAGATCAATGGCTGCCAGAGCCCCGGGTACAGGGGCTCCAACGATCCCCCACTCCCATGGAGAGGATCTCACTTCCGACGCAGGTAGGACAGCGGGCTCGGCACTCCAGTCCCGGCGGGATTATTGGACCAGGATCCAGTCTCCCGGGGCGTCCCGGTGGTCCTACGAGGACCAGGTCAGGTCCTGGTGGTGGAAACCCGAAAGCCGATAATCCCGCGCGCAGAACACTCTGCCCAGCCGCCTGTGGAGCGGCTGGGCTTTTTGCGTCGGCGATCCGGCGCCCCGGGCATCGGTGGCGGCGGCTGTCTGGCTATGGTAGAATATTGGTTTGTATGGAGGTGTTGCACCGGTGCTCAGCCTGCGGCCCGGGGCGTACTACCGGTCGATCTTTCACATTGATCTGGAGCGCTTGAAACAACAAGGGTTTCGGGCCATCCTGCTGGACCTGGACAACACCATGGTGCCGTGGAACGATCCCGAACCGACCCCGGAACTGCTGGCCTGGCTGCAGCGGGTCAGGGAGATGGGGTTTCAGGTCTGCATCGTATCCAACAACAAGGGGAGACGGGTTCGGGAGTTTGCCACTCGTTTGGGCATACCCTTCGTGTCCAAGGCAATCAAACCCCGGCGGAAGGGATTCCGGGAGGCCATGGCGCTTCTGCAGGTGCCTCCCCGGGAATGCGTGGTGGTGGGCGACCAGCTCTTCACCGACATCCTGGGCGGCAACCGGGCGGGGGCCCATACCATCCTGGTGATGCCGATGGACCGCCGGGAATTCCTGTTTACCCGGCTGGTCCGCACGGTGGAGCGTAAGGTACTGCGGTACCTGGACCGCCGGGGTCTGCTTCGGCAGGAGTGAGGACGCAGGGAGGAGATGCGAATGAGCGAGCTCGGGCCGGAGGGCTGCCAGCCGGTGCTGTTGGGGGTGATCGGCTGGCCGGTGGGGCATTCCCTGTCGCCGGTCATGCACAACGCTGCTTTCCGGGCGGAGGGCATGGACTGTCATTACGTGGCCTTTGCCGTGCCGCCGGCGGATCTGGCCGCGGCCCTGGCAGGCATCCGGGCCCTGGGAATCCATGGGGTCAACGTCACCATTCCCCACAAGGAGGCCGTGATTCCGCTGCTGGATGAGGTGGCGCCCTCGGCCCGCCAGATGGGGGCGGTCAACACCATCGCCAACCGGGAAGGCCGTCTGGTGGGCTACAACACCGACGGATGGGGCTTCATTTCCAGCCTGGAGGAGGCAGGGGTGAAACCTGCCGGCATGCGGGCGGTGGTGCTGGGCGCCGGCGGAGCGGCCCGGGCGGTGGCTGTTCACCTGGCGCTGAGCGGGGTGAGCCGCCTGACCATCAGCAACCGCACGGCGGAGCGGGCAGAGCGGCTGGCTGCCCTGGTCCGGGACCTGGTGCCGGGGACCGAGGCGGAGGCGGTGGCCTCAGGCTCCGAGGAGGAGGCTGCCGTGCTGGCGGAGGCCGATCTGGTGGTCAACTGCACCCCCCTGGGCATGCATCCCGACGGGGTGGATCTGACGCCCCTGCCCCGGATTGACTTGCTCCCGCCGGGCGCCGTGGTCTACGACACGGTGTACCGGCCCCGGGAGACCCGGCTGCTGCGGGAGGCCCGGCAGCGAGGGCTCCGCACCATCTCCGGTGTCGGCATGCTGGTGCACCAGGGCGCCTGCGCCTGGGAATACTGGTTCGGCCGCCGGGGGCCGGTGTCGGTGATGGCGGAGGCGGCGCGGCGGGCGCTGGAGGCGATGGAATGAATGGATGGCAGGTGGCGGCGGGTGCCGCCGCCGGCGCCCTGCTGGGATGGGCGGGCGCTCGGGTGGCTCCCCGCTGGCTGACGCAGCGGCCGGAGCCGTGGGAAGCGCCGCTTTTGGCGGCGGTGACGGGGCTGCTGGGGGCGCTTCTGGCGGTGGAGCATCCGCTGGACGAGTACTTTTGGCAGCAGATCTTCCTGATCGCCACCGTCGCGGTGGCGGCGCTGGTGGATCTGCACGACCGTATCATCCCGAACGAACTGGTATTGTTCGCCCTGTCCGTGGGTTTGGCCATGTTGTTCGTCATTCCATATCCGGAAAAGACTTGGCTCCAGGGGCTGGCCGGGGCCGCCGCCGGCTTCGGTTTCCTTCTGCTGCTGGCCCTGCTGGCGCGGGGCGGCATGGGGATGGGCGACGTGAAGCTGGCGGGGGTGATCGGCCTCTTTTTGGGAATCCGGTGGATTTCCATGGGACTGCTGATCGCCTTCATCCTGGGCGGTCTGGTGGGAATCTTCCTGCTGCTGGTGCGCCGCAAGGGCAGAAAGGACGAGATTCCCTTCGGTCCCTTTCTGGCACTGGGGGCCGTGATCACGGCCATCTACGGTTCGGCCATCTGGTCCTGGTATATCGGCATGTAGCAGCAGGGGGGAGCGGTTTTCATGCTTCGGTATTTGACCGCCGGCGAGTCCCACGGTCCGGCGCTGGTGGCGGTGGTGGAGGGGATGCCGGCAGGGGTGCCGGTGGACGCGGCCGCCATCGACCAGGATCTGGCCCGCAGGCAGTCGGGATACGGCCGTGGGGGCCGGATGAAGATTGAGCAGGACCGGGTGCGGATCCTCAGCGGCGTGCGCCACGGGAAAACCCTGGGGAGCCCGGTCACCCTCATGGTGGAAAACCGGGACTGGGTCAACTGGACCGCCGTCATGTCGCCGGAGCCGGTGCCGCCGGATGCGGATCCCCGGATGGCGCAGAAGGTGCGCACCCGCCCCCGGCCGGGGCACGCTGATCTGGTGGGGGCCCTGAAATACGGTCACACGGACCTGCGCAACGTCCTGGAGCGGGCCAGCGCCCGGGAGACCACCATGCGGGTGGCCGCCGGTTCCCTGGCCAAGCAGCTCTTGGCGCCCTTCGGCATCACCGTGGTGGGCCACGTGCGGTCCATCGGACCGGTGGAGGCTCACCTGCCGCCGGATCTCAGCGCCGCGGAGATCCGGGAGCGGGCCGAAGCCAGCCCGGTGCGCTGCGCCGATCCGGAGGCCTCCGCCCGCATGGTGGAAGAGATCGACGCTGCGAAGCGGGACGGGGACTCCCTGGGGGGCGTGGTGGAGGTGATCGCCACCGGCCTGCCCCCGGGACTGGGCAGCCACGTCCAGTACGACCGGAAGGTGGAGTATGCCCTGGGGGGCGCGCTGCTCTCCATTCAGGCTGCCAAGGGCGTGGAATTCGGTCCGGCCTTTGCCAACGCCGCCCTGCGGGGATCGCAGGTGCATGACGAGATCGCCTGGAGTCCGGAGCGGGGCTACTACCGCCGTTCCAACCGGGCAGGCGGGCTGGAGGGCGGCATGACCACTGGCATGGACCTGGTAGCCCGGGTGGCCTTCAAGCCCATCTCCACCCTGTACCGGCCCCTGGCCACGGTGGAACTGGGGACGCACCAGGAAGCGCTGGCCCAGGTGGAACGGTCCGACACCTGTGCGATTCCGGCCGCGGCGGTGATTGCCGAATGCGTCACGGCTTTTGAGTTGGCCCGCTTCATGGTGGAGAAGTTCGGCGGCGACTCGCTGGAGGAGATGCTGCGGAACTACCGGGCGTACATGGAAGAGGTGGCCCGGCGGTGAACGTGGTGCTGGTGGGCATGATGGGGGCCGGCAAGAGCACCGTGGGCCGCATTCTGGCCCGGGATCTGGGCTGGCCTCTGGTGGATACCGATCAGGTGATCGTGGAGCGGGCCGGACGTTCCATTCCGGAAATTTTTGCAGCGGAAGGCGAGGCAGGGTTTCGGGCCCGGGAGGCCGAAGCGGTCGCCTGGGTCGCTTCGCGTGATCGGCAGGTGATCGCCACCGGCGGCGGAGCGGTGCTGCTGCCGGCCAACCGGGAGGCCCTCCGGCGCACCGGGCTGGTTTTCTGGCTGGACGCACCGCCGGAGGTGCTCCACCAGCGGGCCGTGGCCCAGGGGGTGCACCAGCGGCCGCTGCTGGCCGGCGCCGGGGAAGGGAGGGCCCTGCAGGCCCTCGCGGATCTGGCTGCCCGCCGGGAGGAGGCCTATCGCCAGGCGGCGCATCACCGCATCTGCACCGCGAACCGGTCACCCGAGGAGGTGGCCCGGGAAATCCAGGCGATTCTGAAGCACAGCTTAAACGAATCCGAAAGGTAAGGGGATAGCAGGGATGCCGCAGGTAATGGTAGAGCTGGGGAGCCGGAGCTATCCGGTCCTCATCGAGCGCGGGGTGATGTCCCAGCTAGGGGAGATCGTGACCCGCTGGTGCCCGAAGGTGGGCCGTGTCCTGATCGTCACCGACACCAACGTGGCGCCGCTGTACCTGCAGCGGGTGCGGAACGCCCTGGAACGGTCGGGGATTGTCACGGCCACGGCGAAAGTGCCCGCGGGCGAGGGCTCCAAGTCCCTGGCGCAGGCCTACAGCCTTTATTCGGCCTGTGTGCGGGCGGGGCTGGAGCGCTCCTCCGCGGTGGTGGCCCTGGGCGGCGGCGTCATCGGCGATCTGGCGGGGTTTGTGGCCGCCACCTACCTGCGGGGCATCGCCCTGATCCAGGTGCCGACGACCCTGCTGGCCCAGGTGGACTCCTCGGTGGGGGGGAAGACCGGCGTGGACCTGCCCGAGGGAAAGAACCTGGTGGGCGCCTTCCACCAGCCCTCCCTGGTGGCGGCGGACCTGGACGCCCTCAGCAGCCTGCCCCGCCGGGAACTGGTGGCCGGTCTGGCCGAGGTGGTCAAGTACGGCGTCATCCGGGACGCTGGCTTCTTCCGCTTCCTGGAGAGCCACGTGGAGGAGATGCTGAACCTGGAGCCCTCGGTGATGGGATTGGTGGTGGAAACCAGCGTCCGCATCAAGGCCGACGTGGTGGCTGCCGATGAACGGGAAAGCGGGCTTCGGGCCATCCTGAATCTGGGCCATACGGTGGGGCATGCCATCGAGGCCGCCCTGGGCTATGGTCCGCTGCTTCACGGCGAGGCGGTGGCCATCGGCATGGTGGCCGCGGTGCGCATTGCCCGGGAGGTGGGGGTGCTGCAGGAAGCGGAACTGGAGACCCGCCTGCTGGGCCTTCTGTCCCGGCTGGGCCTGCCGGTGCGCCTGCCCCCGGGACTGACGCCCGAGGCCCTGGAGCCGCTGATGAAGCGGGACAAGAAGGTGCAGGACGGTCGGATTCGCTGGGTTCTGCCGGTGCGGACCGGTGAAGTGACGATCTCCGCGGAGGTCCCGATGGAGGTCGTCCGCCGGGTGCTGGACGAGATGAGGGGGTAACGGGGACGTTGCAGTCACTGCTTGATCTGAAACCCGAAGTGCAGCAAGCGCTGCAGGAAGGCCGCCCGGTGGTAGCGCTGGAGTCCACCATCATCAGCCACGGCATGCCCTACCCGGAGAACCTCCGCATGGCCCGGGAAGTGGAGGAGATCATCCGGCAGGGGGGCGCCGTCCCTGCCACCATCGCTGTCCTCGACGGGCGATGCAAGGTCGGCCTCACCGATGAGGAACTTCTCCGCCTGGCCACCGACAAGGGCGTGGCCAAGGTGTCGCTGCGGGATCTGCCCCTGGTGCTGGCCCGCCGCACGCCGGGCGCCACCACGGTGGCCGCCACCGCCACCATCGCGGAGGCCGCGGGCATCCAGGTGTTCGTCACCGGCGGCATCGGCGGGGTCCATCGGGGCGCCCTGCACCATCCGTCGCAGGTCTGGGACGTCTCGGCAGACCTGACGGTGCTGGGCCGCTGCCGGACCACCGTCATCTGCGCCGGGGCCAAGAGCGTGCTGGACATCCCGGCGACCTTGGAGGTGCTGGAGACCCTGGGGGTGACGGTGCTGGGCTACCGCACCGACCGCTTCCCGGGCTTCTACATCCGGGACACGGGTTACGGCGTGGACGGGCGCGCCGACTCCCCGGAGGAGGTGGCCGCGGTGATCCGGGCCCGGCTGCAGACCGGCCTGCCCGGAGGTGTCCTGGTGGTCAACCCTGTTCCGGAGGAGGACGCTCTGGATCCCCGGGAGGTGGAGGAATGCCTGGCCCGGGCCATGGCCGACATGGAGCGGGAGGGGATCCACGGCAAGGCGGTGACGCCCTACCTCCTCAGACGGATGACGGAGGTCACCGGTGGCCGCAGCCTGCAGGCCAATCTGGCTTTGATTCGCAACAACGCCCGCCTGGGGGCGGCGGTGGCCGTGGCCCTGACCCGGTGACCGCCCACGGCGGGCAACATGTCCGTGCACGAGAAGGGCGCCTTGCTGCGGCGGCAGAAGGCGCCTTTTCGCGGTTAAATCTGTGCGATTGTTCCGACTGGCAAATAAAGGACTTGGCATAGATCAAAAGTGCTAGTAAGATTGTACCGGTGTCGCTGACGCCGGTGCTATTACTTGAGAGGCAGGAGTTGAAGGACTTTGACGAAGCCGACGATCATCCTTCTCGAAGGCGATCAGACTGGACAGGAACTGCTGGAAGAGGCTGTACGCCTGCTCTCCCCCGATGTCATCGGGTTGGAGCTCGAACTGGTTCGGTTCGATCTCAGTCTGGAGAACCGCCGCGCTACCCGCAACCGGGTGGTCTATGAAGCAGCTGCTGCCATGCGTGAGGCCGGCTTCGGTCTGAAGGCCGCCACCATCACCCCTGAACAGCGGGGGGACGTGGGATCCCCCAACGCCATCCTGCGCCGGGAGATCGACGGAACTGTGATCCTCCGGACGGGTCGTCCCCTCCCCGGCGTGCCGACCATTGGCAACATCAGCGCACCGGTGGCTGTGGTGCGGATGGCCACCGAGGACGCGTATGATGCAACAGAGTGGCGCGAGGGGGAGGGGATGGAGGAAAAGGCGTTCCGCACCACCTTCATCTCCCGCCGCAACTGCACGGCCGCGGCTGAGTTCAGCTTCCGTCTGGCCCGGCAGATGGGTGCCACGGTGTTCGGTGGCCCCAAGTGGACCGTTTCGCCTACCTACGAGGGCATGCTCAAGGAGGCCATGGACGAGGCGGCTCGCCGCTATCCCGATGTTCCCTATGAACCGCAGTTGATCGATGCTTCTTACGCACTGCTCATCAGCCGGGCCCAGAAGCCTCTGGTGATCCCGTGCCTCAACCGGGACGGTGACATCCTCTCCGACCTCGTCCTGGCGCTGTACGGTACCATCGCCGGGTCGGAGTCCCTGCTGATCAGCTTCGACGAGGAGTTCAAGCCCAAGGTCGTCATGGCGGAGGCGCCTCACGGCACGGCACCCAGCCTGCAGGGCAAGAACGTGGCCAACCCGCTGGCCATGGAGCTGGCCGCCGGCGCGCTGCTGCAGCAGATGCCTGATGAGGCCTACCAGCGGGCCGGCCGGGTGATCCAGGAGGCCTGCCTGAGCGCTGTGGCCGACGGCATCCGCACCCGCGACCTGGGAGGCACCTGCAGCACCACGGAGTTTACGGATGAAGTGATCCGTCGGGTCAAGGCGACCCTGCGGCCCAAGGTGCTGCGGTAGGCGGCCTTGCGTGAACAGGTACGCTGATGCCAGGGCAGCCCGTGGCTGCCCTGAATTTTTTTCGGTGCCTCCGGTTTTTCCATCAGCCGCCTGTCGGTAACCGAAAATCTGGCAGCGGAGTGGGGGTGTGCCCGGGGCTGCGCATCGCCCAACGGCGGAGTTCCCCCTGCCGGCTGGTTTGCGCAGCCCTTCGTTCCGCTGTGGTACGGAGCAGGAGCGAGCTAGAAGCCTCCTGTGGGATCTAGTTCCTGTAGAGGGCGAACAACGGTAGGAAATCGGCCAGAAACATCCTTGAACTTCCCTGAACGCCTCACTATCTTAAGAGGCGGGGTTAGCACTCACGTGCGGCGAGTGCTAACAAGACTTGCACCACAGGAGGGACAGTCCGGAATGGTCGCTGTGAGCTCTGCCAACATCAAGCCGTTGGCGGACCGCGTCCTGGTTCGTCCTCAGGAACGTGAGGAGCGTACCAAGGGCGGCATCGTGCTCCCCGACACGGCCAAGGAGAAGCCCCAGATGGGTAAAGTACTCGCCGTAGGACCCGGCCGGCTGCTGGAGAGCGGCCAGCGCGTCGCGATGGAGGTTAAGGAAGGCGATACGATTCTCTTTTCCAAGTATGCCGGTACCGAAATTAAGGTAGACGGCGAGGAACTGCTGCTGATTAATGAGCGTGACATCTTGGCGATTGTGGAGGGGTAGGATAGATGGCTGCGAAAGTAATGCTTTTCCACGACGAGGCCCGGAAGGCCCTCGAGAGGGGCATTGACAAGCTGGCGAACACGGTCAAGGTGACCCTCGGGCCCAAGGGCCGGCACGTCGTGCTGGATAAGAAGTTTGGTGCTCCTGCTGTCTCGGACGACGGTGTTTCCATCGCTCGGGAGATCGAGCTGGACGATCCCTTTGAGAACATGGGCGCTCAGCTCGTCAAGGAGGTTGCCACCAAGACCAACGATGTGGCCGGTGACGGTACCACCACGGCTACCGTGCTGGCGCAGGCCCTGGTGAAGGAAGGCCTCCGGAACGTCACCGCCGGTGCCAATCCCCTGGCCATCAAGCGGGGTATTGACAAGGCGGTTGCCCTCCTGGTGGACGAGCTGAAGAAGATGGCCATCAAGGTGGAGGGCCGCAAGGCCATCGCCGAGGTCGGCGGCATTTCCGCTCATGACCCGGATATCGGTGAGCTGATCGCCGACGCGATGGACAAGGTCGGCAAGGACGGCGTCATCACCGTCGAGGAGTCCAAGACCATGACCACCGAGGTGGAGACGGTCGAGGGTATGCAGTTCGACCGCGGCTACATCTCCGGGTACATGGTCACGGATCCCGAGAAGATGGAGGCCGTCCTGGAGGATCCCTACATCCTGATCACCGACAAGAAGATCTCTTCCGTTCAGGACCTGCTGCCCATCCTGGAGAAGGTCGTGCAGCGGGGTAAGCCCCTCCTGATCATCGCCGAGGATGTGGAGGGCGAGGCGCTGGCCACCCTGGTGCTCAACAAACTGCGGGGCACCCTGAAGGCGGCCGCTGTGAAGGCCCCTGGCTTTGGTGACCGGCGCAAGGCCATGCTGGAGGACATCGCCATCCTGACCGGCGGTAAGGTGATCTCTGAGGAGCTCGGGCGCAAGCTCGAGAGCGCGGAGATCGAGGACCTGGGTAACGCTCGGCTGGTGCGGATCGAGAAGGAGAAGACCACCATCATCGAGGGTCGCGGCAACACCGCCGACATCAAGGCCCGGATTGCCTCCCTGCGCAAGCAGATCGAGGAGACCACCAGCGACTACGATCGGGAGAAGCTCCAGGAGCGGCTGGCCAAGCTGGCGGGCGGCGTTGCTGTCCTGAAGGTTGGCGCCGCGACCGAGGTGGAGCTGAAGGAGAAGAAGCTCCGCATCGAGGACGCGCTCAACGCGACTCGGGCGGCTGTGGAGGAAGGCATCGTGGCCGGCGGCGGTACGGCGCTGCTGCAGCTGCAGCCTGAGCTGGATAAGCTCGCCGAGCAGCTGGAGGGCGACGAAAAGGTCGGCGTGATGATCGTCCGGCGGGCCATCGAGGAGCCGCTGCGGCAGATCGTCTACAACGCCGGTGGTGAGGGCAGCGTGGTCGTGGACAAGGTCCGGAGCCTGCCCAAGGGCCATGGCTACAATGCCCTGACCGGCGAGTTCGTCGACATGATCGCGGCCGGCATCGTGGACCCGGTGAAGGTGACTCGCAGCGCCCTGCAGAACGCTGCGTCCATCGCGGGCATGGTGCTGACCACCGAGGCGCTGGTGACGGAGAAGCCCGAGCCCAAGAAGAACAACACTCCGTCGACGCCCGACTTCGACTAACGGGTAGAGGTTCTGGGCGCCGACTTCAGATAAAGCGAGCCCGGGGACTTGTTCCCCGGGCTCGCAATTTTGCAGGCGGAGCGAGTGCATGAAAAAGCCCTGGGCACCGTCACTGACGGGTCCAGGGCTTGGTAGCAACATTGCTTCGGCCGGATCAGTCGTGCTGGGTGGGGCTTGCCTGCCGGTCCGGAATCAGGACCGACGCCAGGATGGAAATGGCCAGGACACCGATCACCACGCCCAGGGAAAGGGCGGTGGGGATCTCGACGAAGCTGGAGATCAGCATCTTGGCGCCGATGAACCCCAGGATGACGGACAGGCCGTACTTGAGGTACCGGAAGAGCCCCATGATGCCGTCCAGCAGGAAGTACAGAGACCGCAGCCCCATGATGGCGAAGACGTTCGATGTAAACACGATGAAGCTGTTCTGGGTCACTGCGAAGATCGCCGGAATCGAGTCCAGGGCGAACATGATGTCGGTGGTCTCGATCACCAGCAGCGTGATGAACAGCGGTGTGGCCACTAGCTTGCCGTTGGGCAGACGGGTAAAGAAATGTTCGCCATGGAACTTCTCGGTGACGGGGAAGTACTGCTTGAAAAGGTTCACCACGGGGTTCTTCTCGGGATCAGGCTCGTCATCTTGCTTTTGAAGGGCCATCTTGGCTGCCGTGAAGAGCAGGAAGGCTCCGAAGAGGTAGAGGATCCAGTGGAACCGGCTGATCAGGGCAGAACCGACACCAATCAGCAGCCCCCGGAAAACCAGTGCGCCGATGATCCCCCAGAAGAGCACGCGGTGCCGGTATTGGGGCTCCACTGCAAAATAGGAAAAGAGCATAATAAAGACGAAGATATTGTCAACGCTCAGGGAGTACTCGATCAGGTAACCGGTCAAGAACTCCAGGGCGGCGTTCTGTCCCATGAAGAAGTAGATACCGAGGTTAAACAGTAGCGCCAGGCTCACCCAGACGCCTGTCCACATGGCTGCCTCCTTGGTGGAGACCACGTGGGCGTGCCGGTCGAATATGCCCAGGTCAAGGGCCATGACGCCGATGACGATCACCGCGAAGATGATCCAAAGCAAGGTCGTTGTCATGTCGTTTCGGTTCCTCCTGGTGAGACGATTCGTAGTTCAAACTTTACAATACAGCCAAATGTCCCGGAACGCCAGCCCTAAAAAGGAGAGGGCCAGACAGGGTCGTTTGCACCCTCACTTATCCCCCTAAGACCCCATTACCGGCCCTTATCGACCTGAAAAGCGTGTGTGCTCCCTCCGGGACAAGGCGGTGCCGCCGCTTCCGGAGGAAGGCTGCGGTTGGAAGGAGGACAGTCCCGTGAGCTTATCCAACACCCTGCCGGTTCCATCCTTTTACTCGGCAGAGAAAGTCGGCGAGGTCTACCGGGTCGACTATGAGGCGGTGGCCCGCCAGGCCAGGGAGGACGCCGCCCGCTACGGCATTCAGCCGGCGGCGTCAGACCAGTTCCGTACCTGTCTGTTGCTGATCGATGTGCAGAATACCTTCTGCATTCCGGGCTTTGAACTTTTCGTGCCCGGCGCGGTGGCGGACAACCAGCGGCTGGTGACCTTCCTGTACCGGAACCTGCCCCACATCACCCAGATCGCGGTGACCCTGGACACGCACCGGGCGGTGCAGATTTTCCACGCCCCCTTCTGGATCCGGGGTACGGGCCCGGTGAGCCAGCCGGCCTTCGACGTGCCCGAAGGCGCCCACCCACGGCCCAATACCATCATCACCGCCGATGAGGTCCGGCGCGGCGCCTGGCGGGTCAACCCCGCCGTTGCCGGCAGCCTGGGCTGGCCTTCCGACCTGCTGCAGCGGCATGCTCTTCATTACGTGGAGCGACTGGAGCAGCAGGGTCGGTTTGCCCTGACCATCTGGCCCTACCACGCGATGCTGGGCGGTATCGGCCACGCCCTGGTTTCTGCCGTGGAGGAGGCGGTGTTTTACCACACGGTGGCCCGGGACAGCCAGGCGGACTTCCAGCTCAAGGGGGAGAACCCGCTGACGGAGAACTACTCCGCCCTGGGTCCCGAGGTGATGGAGGGGCCGGACGGCCTGGACATCGGTGCCGGGAGGAACAGCGCCTTCCTGGAGAAGCTGCTGCAGTTTGACGCGGTGATCATCGCCGGCCAGGCCAAGAGCCACTGTGTGGCCTGGACCGTGGCCGACCTGTTGGCGGAGATCCAGAAGCGGGATCCCGCCCTGGCCCGGCGGGTCTATCTCCTGGAGGACTGCTGCAGTCCGGTGGTGATCCCCGGGGTGGTGGACTTTACGGAAAGCGCCAATGAGGCGTTCCGCCGGTTTGCTGAAGCCGGAATGCATCGGGTCCGGTCCGACCAGCCGCTTTCCCAGTGGCCGGGGCTGCCAAAGGATGCGTAAAACGAAAGCGGGGCTTCCCGGAAGCCCCGCTGATTCCTTGTTCGACTAGTTTGTTGTGGAGATCTTGGCGCGTGCGATGCCCGGCTCGGTGAGCCGCCTGGGCGAAAGCAACTCGTCCAGTTGCTCAGCGGTGAGATACCCCTTCTCCAGGATGATTTCCCGCACCGGCCTGCCGGTGAGAGTGGCTTCCCGGGCCACTTCGGAGCACCGCCGATACCCGAGGACCGGATTGAGCGCGGTAACAAGGCCGACGGAGTTGTTGACCATCGCTTCGCACCGCTCCCGGTTGGCGGTGATGCCCTTGACCAGAAACTCCGTGAAGAGGGTGACCGCGTTGGCCATCACGTCCACCGCGCTCAGCAGCGCATGGGCCAGGACGGGCTCCATCACATTGAGCTCAAGCTGTCCCGCCTCCGCGGCCAGCGTCACAGTCAGGTCCATGCCGATGGCGTAGAAGCAGGATTGGTTCAGCACCTCGGCCATGACCGGGTTTACCTTGCCCGGCATGATGGAGGAGCCTGGCTGCCGCTCCGGCAGGTTGATCTCCTTCAAGCCGGCCCGGGGCCCGGAAGCCATCAGGCGCAGATCGTTGGCGATTTTGCTGAGGGCCACAGCCAGGGCCTTGACGGCGCCGCTGACCGCCACGAAGGGATCGCAGCTTTGGGTGGCATCCACCAGATTCTCGGCCAGGCGCAGGTTTCGCCCGGTGATCTCGGACAGCAGCGAAACCACCAGTGGGGGATAGGCGGGGTCGGCATTCAGCCCGGTCCCCACTGCAGTGGCGCCCATATTGACCACTTCGAGGGCTTTCACCGCCTCAGCCAGGCGCAGGCGGTTACGCCGCACCGCCGAGGCGTAGGCGCCGAATTCCTGTCCCAGGCGGATCGGCACCGCGTCCTGCAGGTGGGTGCGGCCCACCTTGATGACGTCGTCAAACTCGGCGCTCTTGGCGGCAAAGGCCTCTTCCAGAGAGCGGAGTGCCTCCAGAAGGGCGTCGGTGCGGCTCAAAACCGCCAGCTTGATGGCGGTGGGGAAGACGTCATTGGTGGACTGGGCAAAGTTCACATGGTCATTTGGGGAGACGAACTCATAGGTTCCTTTACGCCCGCCGAGCAACTCGTTGGCTCGGTTGGCAATGACTTCGTTCATGTTCATGTTGGCAGAGGTACCTGCGCCCCCCTGAATGGGGTCGACGACAAACTGGTCCCGCAGGCCTCCGGCGATGATTTCTTCCGCCGCGGCCACAATCGCCTTGGCCACATCTTCTTTCAAATAGCCCAGCTGGTAATTGGCCAGGGCCGCGGCTTTCTTGATCTGGGCCAGGGATGTGACCAACTCCGGGTGAAGCCGCTGGCCGGTAATACGGAAGTTTTCCATCGCACGTACGGTCTGAATCCCGTAATAGGCATCCGCGGGGACCTGTTTCTCGCCGAGCAAGTCTTTTTCTACCCTGGTCTGACTCATGGCAGCGGATCGCCTCCTTCCGTGTCGATCTTAGTATACCGTTGTATAGACCCTAAATAGACAAAAGGGCCCCGCCTTCTGTCAATTCGTGGATACCCAATTCCCCCCATGGGCACGCCGCAAAGCCCGTCCGGGGCACTCCCAGACGGGCTCGCTCCTCGCAACTCTTCTTCCGGAATGTCCAGTCCCGGCTCCGTCACCACGTCGGAGTCCGTGCGGCATTCCAGCTTCCGGGACGTCACGTCGTCCGCGCCCGCCTTCGGGTGACGGATGCGGACTGCCTTCGCCCGGACGTGGACCAACACCTTCTCCAGGAGCTGATGGAAGGTACCGTCGTGGTTCCGGTCCACCAACGTGTCGAACTCCCCGGCCAACCACCATTGGTACCTCGATGATGGCGTGGTTGTGTCCCACCGGTTCATCGCCTTCTTGAACCTGTGGGTCCATCTTCAGCCTAT
Organism: Symbiobacteriaceae bacterium; assembly: GCA_036562385.1. GTDB lineage: Bacteria > Bacillota > Sulfobacillia > Symbiobacteriales > Symbiobacteriaceae > DATCKG01. The sequence goes on along the minus strand of DATCKG010000087.1, from coordinate 58,438 downwards.
TCGCCGGCTCCCTGTAGGTTACATAATATTCCGTTCCCCCGGCCTCGAGCCGGCGCCACAGCCGCAGGGTTGTCACTGCGTCCGGCGGGGATTATACTGTTACCAACTGAACAATTCGGACGGATCAGGTGCTTCCGGCCGCAGGCCGGAAGGTAAAAGGGAAGCCGGTGCAAGTCCGGCACGGTCCCGCCACTGTGACCGGGGAGCCCCCCTCGACACACGCCACTGGCGCACGCCGGGAAGGCAGAGGGCGGGTGAGGATCCGGAAGTCAGGAAACCTGCCTGGTCCGTGGTGACTCAACCTTCGGCGGAAAGGGTGAGACCATGGCAGCGCAGCTGCGCCATCGTCACGTGGAACTTGCCCCCGGCACCGAGGCCGGGGGTTTGCGTTTCGCCCGGGCGGCACGGGGCCGCCGGGCGGGACTGATCGCACTGCTGGCCCTGCTGGCGGCGATGGTGATCGCCAGCGGCATCGGTTCCGTCTCCATTCCTCCCGGGGAGGTGGTGAAGATCATCCTCTCCCGGCTGCCGGGGGTTGCGCTGGAACCCACCTGGCCGGAGGCCCACGCCACGGTGCTGTGGAGCGTCCGCCTGCCTCGGGTGGTGATGGGCGCGCTGGTGGGGATGGCCCTGGCCGTGGCCGGCTGCGCGTATCAGGGCCTGTTTGAGAATCCCCTCGCGGACCCGTACGTCCTGGGAGTCTCCTCCGGTTCGGGGCTGGGGGCGGCCCTGGTCATTGCCGGCTGGGGTACCCTCCGGGGCGGCGCTCTGGGGGCCGTGCCTGCCGGCGCCTTTGTGGGAGGGCTGCTCACGATGCTGCTGGTCTACAGCCTGGCGTCCACCGGGTCCCGGGTGCCCCGGGCGGCGATCCTCCTGGCCGGCGTGGCGGTGGGTTCGCTGGCTGCGGCGTTCATCTCGCTTGTGGTCTACTTCACCAGCGCCTCCAGCAGGGACGCCATCATCTTTTGGATGATGGGCGGGCTGGGGGGCGCCAACTGGGTGAAGGTCCTCTGGCTCCTGCCCTACCTGATGGTGGGGATGGGCATTCTGCTCAGTCTCAGCCGGGAACTGAATGCGTTGCTGATGGGCGAAGAGGAAGCCTGGCACCTGGGGGTCGATGTGGAGCGGGTGAAAAAACTGGTGCTGGTGGCCAGCACGCTGCTGACCGCGGCCTCGGTGGCATTTTGCGGCAGCATCGGCTTTGTCGGCATGATCGTGCCGCACCTGGTACGGATGCTGGTGGGGCCGGACCATCGGTATTTGCTGCCGGTCTCCGCCCTGGTGGGCGGGGTGGTTTTGGTGCTGGCCGACGCCCTGGCCCGGAGCCTTCTGGCGCCGGCCGAGATTCCGGTGGGTCTGGTGATGGCTGTGGCGGGGGGCCCCTTCTTCCTGTGGCTGCTCCGGCGGCGGCTGCTTCCGCAGGATCGGTAGAAGGGGGTGGCAGGATGCTGCTGTCTGTTCAGAGGCTGACCTGTGGATACGGATCCCGGCCGGTGCTGAAGGACCTGTCGTTGGAGATTGCCCCGGGGGAGTTTGTGGCGGTGGTGGGTCCCAACGGTTCCGGCAAGTCCACCTTCGTCCGGGCCATCAGCGGGACCCTGGCGCCCGCCTCAGGCCGGGTCCTGCTGCGGGGCACCGACCTCAGCCGGATGCACCCCCGGGAGATCGCCAGGGTGATGGCGGTGGTCTCCCAGGAGACGGCAGTTTCTTTTGACTTTACAGTGGAAGAGATCGTGATGATGGGGCGTCTTCCGTATCAACGCCGGTTCGGCGCCGCCACGCCCCGGGACCGGCACGTGACGGAACGGGCCATGATGATGACCCGCACGCTGCACTTGCGGGACCGGCTCATCACCGCCATCAGCGGGGGGGAGCGGCAGCGGGTGCTACTGGCCCGGGCCCTGGCCCAGGAGCCGGAGTTGCTCATCCTGGATGAGCCCACGGCCCATCTGGACATCGCCCACCAGGTGGAACTGCTGGATCTGATCCGGCGGCTGAACCGCGACGGCCTGACGGTGGTGGCGGTGCTGCATGATCTGAACCTGGCCTCTCTGTACGCGGACCGCCTGGTGGTCATCAAGGAAGGGAGGCTCTACGTGCAGGGGCCGCCGGCGGAGGTGGTCACCGAGGCGATGGTCAGCGCCGTCTACGGCAGCCGGGTACGGGTGGTGCCCCACCCGGAGGGGCAGACCCCCCATGTGATCTTGCTGTCAGGGGGGACCGCCGGGGGCAGTGCCGCCGGCTTGTCGGATCATCCGGGCCGGTGATATATTTGCTAGAATGGGACGATCCCCCGGGAGGGTTGAACATGCAGCCAATCGATCTCGCTCAGACGCAGGCCGCCTTGGCGGCCTTTGTCAATCAGGACGTCTATCTGCACCTGGAGACCACCAACGGTGCCTATGCAGCGGAAGGGCGCGATGGGGTCAAGACCATGGCGGTCTGCGCCTACATTCGCAATGCGGTGGTGCGTTTCCACCGGGCCGTGCTCGCGGGCACCGGTCCCTACCGGGCGGGGCTCCAGATGGAGAACGGCTGGATTTACGCCGAGGGCCTCACCCACTGGGAGGTGGACGAGGAAGGACGCCTGCTGCTGGCCGGGCACGACGAGCGTGGTCGCCTGGCCGTGGCCCTGGAACTGAGCCGGACGCCGTTCCCCGTGTAGGAAGCAGGGGAACCGGCGGAAGGAGGGTACGCACTGTGGAACGTCATGTGCTGGTGATCTTCCCGCACCCGGATGACGAATCCTTTGCGGCCGGGGGCACCATCGCCCTGCATACGCGGGCGGGGGTCCCCGTGACGTATGTGTGTGCGACCCGAGGCGAGCAGGGGCGGAACATGGGGATGCCCATCATTGCCACTCGGGAGAGCATGCCGGTCCTCCGGGAGCAGGAACTGCGGGAGGCCTGCCGCATCCTGGGAATCCGGGACCTGCGGCTGCTGGGATATCGGGATAAGACCTTGGAATTTGTCGATCCGGAGGAGCTCGCCGGGCGGCTGGAAGCCATCATCCGGGAGGTCCGACCTTCGCTTCTGATCACCTATCATCCGCAGTGCAGCGTGCACCCGGACCATATGGCCCTGGGCGCTGCCGCGGTGCGGGCCGCTGCCAAGCTGCCGCCTGGGGAGCGGCCGAAGGTCTACCTGCGGGCCTTCGGCTCTAACGTGGGCGAGTTGGGCGAGCCCGACGTGGTGGTGGATGTCACCAGCGTCCTGGATGTCAAGATGGCCGCCATCGCCGCCCATCGCAGCCAGAGCAGTGCGATGCTGGCGGACCTGGAGCGGCGGATGAAAGAGGATCCCGCCCTCCGGGAGCAGGTCATGCGGGACCGGTCCCAGGAACGCTATTGGATGTACCGATTTGGAGACGAATAGGGGCGCAGGCATATATGGGTGCGAAGAGGCCCGCCGGTCGCCCGGCGGGCTTTCCTGCAAAGGAGGGCTTGCTGCGTGCCGGAGACGTGGCAGCGCCTCGGCGAGGCGAACATTTACACGGCGATCCTGGTGGCCGCGACGGTGGAAGGGCTTGGCCTGCCCGTCCCGGCAGAATTGCTCTACGTGGTGGCGGGGGTTCTGGTTCATCAGGGCAAGGCGACATTGGCTTTCGTCATCCTGGCCGGGGTGGCCGGAAACGTGCTGGGGTCGCTCATGGGCTACACGCTGGCCTATCTGGGCGGGGCACCGCTGCTGCGCCGGTTGGTCGGGATCCTGCGGATCAAACCTGTGGCCTTACGCCGGATGGAGCAGTTCTTTCACCGCTACGGCGCACTGACGGTCTTCTTTTCCCGCTTCATCGGGTTGATCCGGGCCGCCACCATCTACAGCGCCGGGCTGGCACGGATGAACCCCTGGACCTTTGCCGGGTATCTTTTGGCCTCTGCCCTCGTATGGAACGGCGTCTGGGCCGCGATCGCCGTGGCCCTGGGCGGCCGTCTGCCGCATCTGTGGGAGGAGAGCATGTCATACGTCGCTGCCGTGGTGGTGCTGGCGGTGGCCCTGGGAGCGGCCATCATGGTCCGAAGGCAGCAGGCGGGACGGGAATAGAAGGAATCGCGATGGGCAATGGAGAATAGTGAGACGGTGCAAGGCCAAATGCATCAAGACGGATGATAACCCCGGAAGAGTCCCGCTGCCTTTGGGTCAGGGCGGGCGCCGAAGGAGCAATGCCCGGCCCGCTGGAACCGGGCAGAATCTCTCAGGCCCCAGCGACCGGGGTTGGACGGACCTCTGGAGAGCGCCCCTGCCGCAGGGCCGGGGCCACCAAAGGGGAACGTCCGCGGCTTGTGCCGTCGGACTAAACTCTCAGGTTGCCAGGACAGAGGGGACAGCAGGGCCTAGGGGTCCTGGTTTTCCTCTGTCCTTCATGTTTTTTCCATGGCAGCCTGAAGGAGACGATTGGGACTGCCTGCGGAGGTGGACACAGTGGAGGAGTCACTGCAGCGGACGCCGCTGTACGAGGTGCACCGGCAGCTCGGCGCCCGCATGGTGCCCTTCGGGGGCTGGGAGATGCCTGTCCAGTACACCAGCGTCCTGGAGGAGCACCGGGCGGTCCGGGAGGCCGCCGGCCTGTTTGATGTGTCCCACATGGGCGAGTTTGAGGTGGTGGGCCCCGAAGCCCTGGCGCTGATCCAGTACGTCACCACTAACAACGCGGCCCGGCTGGCGGTGGGCCAGGTTCAGTACAGCCTCATCTGCCGGGAGGACGGCACCGTGGTGGACGATATTCTCGTCTACCGGCTGGGCGAGGAGCGCTATTGGCTGGTGGTCAACGCCGCCAATATTGACAAGGACTGGACCTGGATCACCAGGGCTCGGGATCGGGCGGGGTTTCAGAACCTCACCCTGCGCAACATGTCCGCCGAGGTGGCGCTTCTCGCCTTGCAGGGCCCGGCCGCGGAGCGGATCTTGCAGCCGCTGGTCTCCGGCCTGAGCCTCAGCGAGATCGGCTTTTACTGGGCCCGGACGGGTGTGACCGTGGCGGGGATCGAGACCCTGGTGCTCTCCCGAACGGGGTACACCGGCGAGGACGGCTTTGAGCTCTACTGCCGGGCGGAGGACGCGGTGGCCCTGTGGGAGGCGCTGATGGCCGCCGGTCGGGACGAGGGGCTCCGCCCCTGCGGTTTGGGCGCCCGGGATACCCTTCGCTTTGAGGTCCGCCTGCCCCTGTACGGCCACGAGCTGACCGACCAGACAAACCCCTATGAGGCGGGGCTCGGCGCCTTCGTCAAGACCAAGAAGGGGGTCGACTTCATCGGGCGGGAGGCCCTGGCCGCCATTCGCGAGCGGGGCGTCACCCGCAAGCTGGTGGGCCTGGAGATGATCGGCCGCGGCATCCCCCGTCAGGGGTACCCGGTGGCTTATCGGGGCCAGGTGGTGGGGGAGATCACTACGGGCAATTTTGCCCCCAGCGTGAACAAGAACCTCGGCCTTGCCTACGTGCCCGCTGAGCTCGCGGCGGAAGGAACCGAACTGGAGGTGCTGATCCGGGGCAAGGCGGTCCCGGCACGGGTGGTGCCCACGCCCTTCTACCAGCCCCGGTACCGGAAGTAGCCATGGACAGCGGTTTCCTGATGGCCGTGGCCGCCACCCTGGTGGTGGTGCTCTATCTCAGCGGTGTCATCGTCAGGAGGTCTTCCCTCTGGTACGAGTGGTTCTTTGCGCTGGCGGGCGCGGCCTTTGCTGCCTGGTTCTGGTTCACGGAACTCCGGCGGGCGCTGAGGCGGCGGGGAAGAAAGGATCAATAGCCTCGCAGACGTGAGGAGAGACTAGGTGGAGGAGGATGGGAGTCATGGCGGAGCTGAAGACCCCTGCGGATCTGAAGTATTCCAAGGAACACGAGTGGATTCGGGTGGAAGGCAACATCGGCATCGTCGGCATCACCGACTTTGCCCAGGATCAGCTCGGCGACGTGGTCTTCGTGGAGCTGCCCCAGGTGGGCCGGGAGCTGAAGCAGGGCGAGCAGTTCGGCGTGGTGGAGTCGGTCAAGACGGTCTCCGACCTGTACTGCCCGGTCTCCGGCAAGGTGGTGGAGGTCAACACTGCCCTGGAGTCCAGCCCCGAACTGGTCAACAAGGATCCTTACGGGGAAGGATGGATGCTCAAGATTGAGATCAAGGATCCGGCTGAGCTGGATCAGCTTCTCGATGCCGACGCGTACGCCAAGCTTGTGGAGGAGGCCGGCTCATAGCGATGCGTTATATCCCCATCACGGCGGCCGATAAGGAGGCGATGCTCCGGGAGATCGGCGTGAGCTCCACCGAGGAGCTCTTCGCCGCCAATATCCCGGAAGAGGTTCGCCTCCGCCGGCCCCTGGATCTGCCCCCGCCCCGTTCGGAGATGGAGGTCGTCTCCGCGATTCGGGGGCTGGTCCGGGACAACGCAGATACGGACCAGTACACCTGCTTCCTGGGAGCCGGCGCGTACGACCATTACATCCCCGCTGTGGTGGATGCCATCATTCGGCGCGGCGAATTTCTCACCGCGTATACCCCCTACCAGCCGGAGATCTCCCAGGGCGTCCTGCAGGTGATCTACGAGTACCAGTCCCTGATCTGTGAACTAACCGGCATGGCGGTGGCCAACGCGTCCCTGTACGACGGTGCTTCTGCGCTGGCCGAAGCCGCCCACATGGCTCTTAACCACACGGGCCGCCGGAAGCTGGTGGTGGCCCGTACCGTCCATCCCCACTACCGGCAGGTGGTGCGGACCTATACCCATGCCTCGGGGGTGGAGGTGGTGGAGGCCCCCCTGCGGGACTGCCAGACCGACCTGGAGCAGCTGGAGGGGCTGATCACCGACGAGGTGGCTGCGGTCCTGGTGCAGATGCCCAATTTCCTGGGCTACCTGGAACCCGTCCGGGAGATTGAACGGCTCACCCATTCCCGGGGCGCCCTCTTCATCACCGCGGTGGACCCCATTTCCCTGGGCCTTCTGGAGGCGCCGGGGAACTACGGAGCCGATATCGTGGTGGCGGAGGGCCAGTCCCTGGGCAGCCCGCTCTCCTTCGGCGGGCCGTATCTGGGCATTCTGGCCACCCGGGAGGCGTTTGTCCGCCGCATGCCCGGCCGCATCGCCGGCACCACGGTGGACCGCCGGGGACAGCGGGGCGTGGTCCTGACGCTGCAGACCCGGGAGCAGCACATCCGGCGGGAGAAGGCCACCTCCAACATCTGCACCAATCAGGCCCTCAACGCCCTGGCGGCGACGGTCTACCTCTGCATGGTGGGCAAGGAGGGGCTCCGGGAAGTGGCCAACCTCTGCCTGCAGAAGGCCCACTATGCGGCCGCGCGGATCGCTCAGCTGCCCGGCTACCGGCTGGCCAGCCAGGCGCCCTTCTTCAAGGAGTTCACCGTCCTCTGCCCGCGTCCGGCGGCGGAGATCAACCGGCATCTGCTGGGCCGCCGGATTCTGGGTGGGTTCGACACCAGCCGGGAGTACCCGGATCTGCCCAACGCCATGACCATTGCCGTGACGGAGCAGCGCACCCGGGAGCAGATCGACACCCTGGTGGCTGCCCTGGGGGAGGTGCAGTAGGTGTCGGTGGTACCCTTCATTTTCGAGAAATCGTCCCCCGGGAAGCGGGCCATGCGCTTCCCCGAGTCGGATGTGCCCACCGCGGACCCCGCTGAGCTGATCCCCCGGGAATACCTGCGCAGCACCCCCGCCAACCTCCCGGAGGTTTCCGAGGTGGAAGTGGTGCGCCACTTCACCCAGCTTTCCCGGCTGAACCACGGGGTGGACGTGGATTTCTATCCGCTGGGGTCCTGCACCATGAAGTACAACCCCAAGGTGAACGAGGAGATCGCCCGGCTGCCGGGGATCGCTCGGGTTCATCCCCTCCAGCCGGAGGAGACGGTGCAGGGCAACCTGGAGATCCTCTACATCCTGGAGCGGTGGCTGTGTGAGATCACCGGCATGGACCGGATGACCTTCCAGCCCGCCGCGGGGGCCCAGGGGGAGCTCACCGGCATTCTGATCATCCGGGCCTATCACGAGTCCCGGGGCGAGACCCAGCGGCGGAAGGTCATTGTGCCGGATTCGGCCCACGGCACCAACCCGGCCACCGCCGCGATGGCGGGCTGCGAGGTGGTGACGGTCAAAAGCGCCCCCGACGGTTCCGTGGATCTGGATGCCCTGCGGCAGGTGGTAGGGCCCGATACCGCGGCCCTGATGATGACCAACCCCTCCACCCTGGGGCTGTTCGATCCCCATGTCCGGGAGATTGCGGAGATCGTCCATGCGGCCGGAGGCTTGGTCTACTACGATGGCGCCAACATGAACGCCATCATGGGCTACGCCCGGCCCGGCGACATGGGCTTTGACGTGGTCCACCTGAACCTGCACAAGACCTTCTCCACGCCGCACGGCGGCGGCGGTCCCGGCAGCGGGCCCGTGGGGGTCAAGGAGTTCCTGGCGCCCTTCCTGCCGGTACCCGTCGTGGAGAAGGTGGACGGGCAGTACCGCCTGGACTGGGACCGGCCCCAGTCCATCGGCAAGGTGACGGCCTTTTACGGCAACTTCGGCGTGGTGGCTCGGGCCTTCGCATACGTCATGTCCTGCGGCAGGGAACTGAAGGAAGTCTCCGAGTACGCGGTGCTCAACGCCAACTACATCCTGGCCCGCCTGCGCCGCTACTACGAACCGGCGGTGGATCGCTACTGCATGCACGAGTGCGTGCTCTCCGCCCGCACCCTGAAGCAGCAGACCGGGATCCGGGCGCTGGACGTGGCCAAGGCGCTTTTGGATGAGGGCATCCATCCGCCTACGATCTACTTCCCGTTGATCGTGGACGAGGCGCTGATGATCGAGCCCACGGAGACGGAGGACAAGGCCACCCTGGACCGGTTCATCGACGCCATGATCCGCATCCACCAGGAGGCCCACACTCATCCCGAGCGGGTCAAGGAGGCGCCCCACAAGACGCCGGTGGGCCGCCTGGACGAAGCTCTTGCGGCCCGGAAACCCAACCTGCGCTATCAGTGCGGTCTGTAAACGTGAGCCCCCTGCCTCCGGCCTTCCCGCCGGGGGCAGGGGGAGATCTGATAGGAGGCAGAACTTCCGTGAGCGTGCTGGAGCGGCGGTGGCGGCTGATTGACACCGGCTTTCGGTCGGCCGCCGCCAATATGGCCATTGACGAGGCGATCCTGCGGGCCCACGGGCGGGGAGAGGTGCCGCCCACCCTGCGGTTTTATGGCTGGGAGCCCGCTGCCGTCTCCATTGGCTATTTTCAGTCCGCGGAGCGGGAGATCGACCTGGAGGCGGTACGCCGGGGCGGTTACGGGTACGTGCGGCGGCCCACCGGCGGCCGGCTGATCTTCCATCACCGGGAACTTACCTACAGCGTCGTGATCCGCCAGGAGTACCTCCCCGGCAGCGTCATCGAGACGTACCGGGAGCTTTCCCAGGGGCTCCTCGCCGGGCTCCGGATCCTGGGGGCTCAGCCGGAACTGGCCGCGGGTGAGCGGGACCCCCGGCGGCAGGATCCCGGCGGCTTTCACACTGCCTGTTTTGACAGCACCTCCGCCTATGAACTGACGGTGGACGGCCGGAAGGTGGCCGGCAGCGCCCAGACCCGCATGGGCGGCGTGATCCTGCAGCACGGTTCCATTCCCCTGGAACTGGATGTGGAGTTGCTCTTCAGCCTGATGCGGGTCCCGGAGGGGGCCCGGGACCGGCTGATGGCGCGCTTCCGGAGCCGGGCCGCCGGCCTCAGGGAGGTCCTGGGGCGCCCGGTGAGCTTTGAGGAGGCCCGGGATGCCTTCGTCCGGGGCTTTGCCGAGGCCCTGGGCCTCACCCTGGTGGAAGGGTCGCTCACGCCCGCGGAGGAAGCGGAGGCAGCGGAACTGATGCGGGAAAAATACGGATCCGACCAGTGGAATCTCATGAAGTAATCCAGCCATTCCTCACCCCGTCTGTCGTGGTTTTTGCTTGACAGTTCTGGAGCGGATCCGGTACAAAAGAAAGGGTAAACCATGCAGGTGCGGCGTGACTGGCGAATGAAAGGGGAGTTCACCCCGGGGAAGCGCCGCATCGGAACAATCGCCGGTCGCCTGGGCGGGAGGCATGGGTAGCAGGGGTATTCCTGCGCCCTGGCCTCCCTGTTTGCATGGGTAAAATACCGCAGCGGAGGCGGAGTCCATGGCCGACTTGAAGACCTACGATCCCGAAGTCTATGCAGCCATCCAGCAGGAGGCGCAGCGCCAGCAGCGGAACGTGGAGCTGATCGCCTCGGAGAACTTTGTCCCGCAGGCTGTGCTGGAGGCTGCGGGCAGCGTGCTGACCAACAAGTACGCGGAGGGATACCCCGGCAAGCGGTACTACGGCGGCTGTGAGTTTGTCGATATTGTCGAGAACATCGCCCGGGAGCGGCTGAAGGCGGCCTTCGGGGCGGAACATGTCAACGTGCAGCCGCACTCCGGAGCCAACGCCAACATGGCGGTCTACTTCGCCCTGTTGCAGCCGGGGGACACCGTCCTGGGGATGAACTTGGCCCAGGGAGGCCACCTGACCCACGGCTCTCCGGTGAACTTCAGCGGCCGGACCTACAATTTCGTGCCGTACGGTCTGGATCCGGAGACCGAGCGCATCAACATGGACACGGTGGCGGAACTGGCCCACAAGTACCGGCCCAAGCTGATCGTGGCCGGCTACTCCGCTTATCCCCGGGTGCTGGACTTCAAGCGGTTCCGGGAGATCGCGGATGAGGTGGGCGCCGTGCTGATGGTGGACATGGCCCACTTTGCCGGCCTGGCGGCCACCGGCTACTACCCCAATCCGGTGGAGCACGCCCATATCGTCACCACCACCACCCACAAGACCCTGCGGGGGCCCCGGGGCGGCGCGATCCTCTGCAAGGCCGAGTTCGCCCAGATCATAGACAAGGCGGTCTTCCCCGGGATCCAGGGCGGCCCGCTGATGCACATCATCGCCGCCAAGGCCGTGGCGTTCAAGCAGCTTTCGGACCCGGCCTACAAGGCGTATTGCGGCCAAGTGGTGAAAAACGCCCAGGCCCTGGCCAGGGCCCTGATGGACCGCGGCTACCGCCTGGTGACCGGCGGCACCGACAACCACCTGATGTTGGTGGACCTTCGTCCCAAGGGGATCACCGGCAAGAAAGCGGAGCAGATCCTTGACAAGGTGGGCATCACCGTCAACAAGAACGCGATCCCCAACGACCCCGAAAAGCCCTTTGTCACCAGCGGCATTCGGATCGGCACGCCCGCGGTGACCACCCGGGGGATGAAAGAGGCCGAGATGGAGGAGATCGCGGAGTTGATCGACGAGGCCATCACCCACCGGGACGACGAGGCGAAGCTGGCGGCCATCCGGGAGCGGGTCTACAGCCTCACCGCCCGTTTCCCGCTCTTCCAGGAATAAAGGAAAGCGGGCGCCCTGGTTGCGCCGCGGCGCCGCGGCGAGTAGACTGAGGAGTCAGAGCCTGTCGGTATCGGTTCCGCTCCACCGGACAAGGCGCTTCGGGGGGCAGGAGACGATTCCAGAAAGGCGTATTCATTTTGACGGGCGTCACCATTTTGAAAAGGAGAGGGATGCACCGTGCATGGATCGATCCGGAAGATTGCTGTGGCTGGGATGATGGGTGCCCTTAGCATCGTGATGGGCATCGTTCCCGGGTTGGGCTTCATCCCTGTGCCCACCGTCGCCGGCAAGGCCACCATCATGCACCTGCCGGTGATCATTGCTGCCATCGCGGAGGGCCCTGTGGTCGGACTCATGGTGGGGCTGATCTTCGGCCTCATGAGCTTCTTGCAGGCCACGGCCCCGGCGTTTGCCGATCCGCTGGTGGCGATTTTTCCGCGCCTTTTCATCGGCGTGTTCGCGGCCCTGGCCTACCGGTCGCTGCTGCGCTTCGGCCAGGTGCCCGCATTGATCGGCGCCGCGGTGGTGGGCACCGCGACCAACACCGGTCTGGTGCTGACCATGGGGGTGCTGCGGGGCTACTGGCCGCCGGCTGCGGCCCTGGGCGTCGCCCTGACGCACGGCGTGCCTGAAGTGGTCGTCGCCTCCATCGCGGTCACCGCGGTGGGCCTGGCTTTGGCCCGGACCGGTGTCATCGCCAGGGCGTCCCGGTCGGGCCACAGCACCGCCTCGTAACCGCCGGCAGCGAAGGAGGCGCAGCCGGTCATGTGGCAGCGGGGACCCTATAACGATCTGACCGATGTACCTGGCGTGTGGGTGGGCCATGCCGAAGACCGGCAGGCGATGACCGGGGTTACCGCCGTTCTCACCCCTCAGGGAGCGGTAGTGGGGATCGCGGTGGAGGGTTCCGCCCCCGGCACCCGGGAGACGGACCTCTGCCGCCCCGGCAACCTGGTGACCCAGGCCCACGGCGTCCTCCTCTGCGGGGGCAGTGCCTTCGGGCTGGCCGCGGCCGACGGGGCCATGCGCTACCTGGAGGAGCACGGATACGGCTTCCCTACCGAATACGCGCGGGTTCCCATTGTGCCGGCGGCGGTGCTCTACGACCTGGGGGTGGGCGACCCCCGGGTGCGGCCCACGGCGGAGATGGGCTACGCGGCCTGCGCCGCGGCCAGCAGAAAGGCGGTTCCCTGGGGCCGGGTGGGCGCCGGAACAGGCTGCACCGTGGGCAAGATCCTGGGGATGAAGTACGCGTCGCCCTCCGGGATCGGCAGCGCCAGCCTGGTGGTGGGAAACGTGGTGGTGGCCGCGGCGGTGGCGGTCAACGCCTTCGGTGACGTACGGGATCCGGATACGGGGCGGATCCTGGCCGGCGCCCGGCATCCCGACGGCGGCTTTGCCGACACCCTGGCCGTGATGGCGACAGGCGGCCCGCCTCATGGGTTCGGCGGGAACCCGCCGGCGGGACAGAACACCACCATCGGCGTCGTGGCAGTGGGCGGTGAGCTGACCAAGGAAGGCGCCAACAAGGTGGCCCGGATGGCCCACGACGGTCTGGCTCGCACCATCGTGCCGATCCATACCATGTATGACGGCGACACGCTGTTTTGCCTGGCCACCGGCGGCGAACCCGTGGATGTTACCGTGGCGGGTACCGCGGCGGCCCTGGCGGTTCAGCTGGCCGTGTTGGACGCGGTGACCCGGGCGGCATCCGGGGGCTAGTCCGTACCCAGTGCATGAACCCCTCCGCAGGAGCGTAGGCTCCAGCGGAGGGGTTTTTTCGTGGACGACGCACTGCTGGGTAGGCTGTTGAGCAGTTTCCTGGTGGCCATGGGAGTGACCCTGGGGGGCTCCCTCAGCGGGGCCCTGGCCTCGCTGCTGGTGGGGGGCCATCCCATGGACCGCCTGCGCTTTCTCTCCGAGGAGATGCGGCTGTGGGGCACCCTGGTGGCCATCAGCGGCAGCTTCGCGCCCCTGAAAGGCCTGGAGCAGGGGCTCTTTGCCGGACAGGGGCGGGTGCTGGCGCGGCAGGTGCTCCTCCTGGTGGTGGCCATGGCGGGAGCACAGGTGGCGTACCTCATGCTGCGCCACGCGGCCGGGCGCCAGCCATGAGCGGAAGGGCTTCGGCCCTCCGACTCCTCGCGGTCTTCGCCCTGGGAGTTGCCTGCGGCCTGTGGGTGACGCCGCTGCTGGTGGGGCCTCGGATGCAGCAGCTTCGGCTGGAGCGGGATGAGGCCGCGGCCCGGGTGGAGGCGCTGGAGGCCGAGGTGACCCGGCTGCGGGAACTGGCGCGGCAGCACCGGCAGGTGCCCACGGTCAACCGGGTTCGGGTGGAACTGACGGGCGCCGACCGGCGCACGCTCCTGGAGGCGGAGCGGCGGCTGACCCAGCAGCTCAGCGAGCGGCAGGTGGGGCGCCCCGTCGATCAGGTCAGCGCCATGATGGTTTACGGCATGCTCCAGGGTACCGACTGGACCATCGACGGGGTGCGGTACAACCTGGACATCCGGTTCATGGTCATCGGACCGGAACTGACCCTCTACGGGCAACTTACCCCGGTGGGGCAGGAATAAAAACGCCCCCGACCCTCAGAAGCGGCACAGGGGGTCGGGGGACAGGGTGGACCGGCCGGGTGCGGTACCGGCCCGGAAGCGCTCCAAGTGCTCCGCCAGGACCCGGTGGACGTCGGCGTAGCTTTCCATCGGGTAGAAGGGGGAGCCCTCTTTCCGCATATGCGCCGCCAGTGTCCCCTTGGCGAAGACCCAGTCGGCAAAGCCCGCCGCGTACAGGTCGCTGTAGCCGTCCCCCACGTAGATTACCCGGGCGCCTGCCTCTCGGACCCGCTTCACCACCAGGGCCTTGCAGCAGCCACAGCGATCACAGGCAGGGTTTCCGTGGGGAAAGGTAAGGACGCCGGAACGGGGCATGTCGTTGCAGAAGACCGGGAGATCCGCCAGGCCTTCCCGCTGCAGGATGCACCGGATGTAATACCCGAAGCCGTCGCTGACCACCGCCAGGGGGATCCCGTTCTGCCGGCACCAGCGGACGAACCCGGGGAAGTGGGGATCCAGCGGCACACTGCGGGCGATGGCCTCCCCTTCCTCCCGGTCCACCCGGGCCATGCTCTCCAGCCACACGGCCCGGCTGCCGATCTCCCGGGCGGCAAAGCGTCGCAGAGTTTCCGGGGAGGGCGGTGCCAGCCGCCGGAGAATCAGGAAGCCGACGTCTTCCTGTGTCACGGTATTGTCAAAATCGGTCAGAACCACCACAGGGGCGTCCTTGACGGACGCCCAGAACGGTTGCAAGCGTTCCGTGTTCATTGTTTCAGGTACTCCAACAGCAGAGATGCAGTCGCCTTCAGGCCGTCGAGATGACAGCGTTCAAACGAGTGGGAGGCGTCGATGCCCGGACCTACTAAAGCCGTGCGGAACTGGCCGCCCGCGCGCAGGGCGGCGCTGGCGTCCGAGCCGTAATAGGGGTAGATGTCCACCTTGCAGGGGATCCCCTTTTCGGCCGCAATCCGCCGCAGCCGGCTGGAAAGTTCATGGTCGTAGGGACCGCTGCTGTCCTTGACGCAGATGGTGACCGAGTACTCGTCACTGGTCTGGCCCTCGCCCACCGCGGCCATGTCCACGGCGATCAGTTCCGCCGTCTCCGGCGGCAGGGCGCCGGCGGCGCCGTGGCCCACCTCCTCGTAGTTGGAAAAGAACAGGTGGGTGGTGGCGGCCAGGGGAATCTGTTCGGTTTGGATCTGCCGGGCAAGGCCCAGGAGGATGGCGGCGCAGGCCTTGTCGTCCAGGTGGCGGGATTTGATGAAGCCCGCCGGGGTCAGGACGGTCCGGGGATCCAGGGAGACAAAGTCTCCCACCTGAATGCCCAGGGCCTCCACATCGGCCCGGCTCTGGACCCGCTCGTCCAGCCGCACCTCCATGTTCTCCTCGTTGCGCTCCTGCTTGTCATGCTCCGGGCCGTGCACATGGTAACTGGCCTTGGTGACCAGCACCGTGCCGGTGATGGTCCGGCCGCTCTGGGTGTGAATGGTCACGTACTCGCCTTCGATGGTCTGCCAGGAGTAGCTGCCGATCCGGTGCAGCTTCAGGCGGCCGTTGGGCTTGATGGCCCGGACCATGGCGCCCAGGGTGTCCACATGGGCGGCCAGGGCCCGGTGGCGGACTGTATCCCGGCCGGGGAGGGTGGCCAGCAGCGCCCCCTTGGGAGTTCTCCGGGTGGCGACCCCCAGGCGCTTAAGTTCTTGCTCCACGTAGGCAATGGCTTCGTGGGTGAAGCCGGTGGGGCTGGGAATGCGGCAGAGGGCCATAACTTGTTCGGCGATGTACTGGATGTCTACGGACAACGGACTGCCCCCCTCCATCTGGCAACTCCACGCCATTGTACCACAGGACTCTCTTGTCTGAAACTGTACGGTTCCGTTGGAACAGAGCGGCAAACGCGGTATACTGTTGTTCGAAAGATTCAGCGACTGGGGGTAGGTCACATGAGGGCCATTCTCTACGGCTTGGGCTGCGTCCTGATGGCCTGCTCTGCCACTGGCATGGCGTTCCTGCCGTGGCTGGCCCCCACACCGCTTGAGTTCGCCGTGGTGGGGGCCGTGCTGAGCCCGGTGGTGCCGGCTTCCTGGCTCCTGCTCAGCGCCACGGCGGACCGCTGGCCCCGGCCCAGGGCGGGGCACATCCTGATGGTCGCCGGGATCCTGGCCATTCTGTACAGCCTGCAGGAGATGCGGTGGTTCGCGGCTGCCTGGGCCTGCTACGTGACAGCCGTGGGTGCCGCCGTCACCTGGCTTCCGCTGTGCAACCGGCGCCGGAACCGGGAGGCAGAGGCAGGGGACTCCGCCCCCGGACCGGTACGGGCACCCCTGGGTCGTCGCATCGGATCGTAAGGTGAAAAACAGGCCGGACCTGTGGGTCCGGCTTTTCCACGCTCCTGGCCGCCGCGCGCGGGGGGCCAGGCTACGGCTCGTTCTGCGGAGGTTGCCTGGTTTCCGGCTTTTCGAGGGTGGCACGGGTAACCTCTTCGGTGAGGGACTGGGTCGCCCGGCGGAACTCCCGGATCCCCTGGCCCAGGCTGCGGCCCAGCTCCGGCAGCTTCTGGGGCCCGAAGATTACCAGGGCGACCAGCAGGATGATGACCAGCTCCCCGAAGCCGATATTGAAAACAGCGGGCACCCCCTTTTCCGCTTCCTTATGCTTATCGTACTGTAAGAAAGACCCAATGTCCAGCCTCGGTGCCAATCGGGCAGGCTCCGTTTCCCGCGGAGCATGGTCCACGTGCAGAAGGCGGCGGGGCACTGGGAAGATCTGGAGGTGAAGGCGGTGGAGTACGTGGTTCCACCCCAGGACGGGGGAATCACGTTGGGAAAGTTCTTGTATGACCGGCTGCGGCTTTCCCGCACGCTGGTCCGGCGGGTCAAGACCGCCGGGGGACTCTACGTCAACGGCCAGCCGGCCCGCACCTCTCAGCGGCTGCAGGGCGGGGAGGTGGTGGAGCTTCGCCTGCCGGCGGAGGGGCGGGTGGCCCCCGAACCGGTGCCCATCACCGTGATCTATGAGGACCGGTACTTGCTGGTGGTGGACAAGCCGCCGGGCCAGGTGGTCCATCCGGTCCGGGATTACGTGAGCGGCACCCTGGCCAACGGGGTGGCCTACCACCTGCAGCAGCAGGGAGAGGACGCGGTGGTCCGGCCGGTTCAGCGGCTGGACCGGGACACCTCCGGGCTGGTCCTCTTTGCCAAGGACCCCGCCGTGGCCAGCCTCCTGGCCCGGGAACTGGAGCAGCATAAGCTGGACCGCCACTACATCGCGTATGTGGCCGGGGCCCTGCATCCGGACAGGGGTACGGTGTCGGTGCCCATCCGGCGGGTCTGGGGCCATCCGGTGGCCCGGGAGGTGGCGGTGGGACCCCGGACGCCGGAGCAGGAGGCGCTGCTGAAGGAGGCGGAGGCCCGGGGCCAGGTGCTGCGGGAGGACTGGAAAGCCGAAGGCCAGCCCGCCGTCACCCACTGGGAGGTGCTGCGGCGCTGGCCCTCGGCCACCAAGGTCCGTCTTCGGTTGGAAACCGGCCGGACCCATCAGATTCGGGTGCACATGGCCCACCTGGGCCACCCGCTCCTGGGCGACCGGCTGTACGGAGACGGGCGGATGGCGCCCCGGCAGGCGCTCCACGCCGCCTCGCTGGTGTTTGTCCACCCGGTCACCGGAGAGCGGCTGGCGTTTACGTCGCCCCTCCCTCCGGACCTGGTGGCGCTGGAGCAAGCGTTGGACGCTACTCCCGCGTCCGGGGAGTCTTGACCCAGCCCTTGGGCTGCCGGCCGATCAGCTTCAGCACCAGGGAGGTGCTGTAAGGCAGAGGCAGGAAGAAGGCGGAGACGGGCAGCAGGAAAAGCTGGGTCAGCCCTGCCAGCTGCACGTGCCGCGGGGCGCTGTCCATGTATTCGCGGAAGTGATAGTAGCAGTAGAACGTGAAGGCCAGATAGATCGGTGCCAGCAGGTGGAACGGGATGCGGAACTTCAGCGGAACGCCGGAGGGATCGATCAGGCCCTTGTAATACAGGATGGTCACGACGATGGGGAGCAAGGCAACGCCCTGGAAGAACGTCCAGGAGAATTGACCCTGCCACCAGCAGGTCCGGAGGAGGCGCTTCCTCCGGTCCTCCGGGAAGGTGGGGTCTGTTTTCATTTTTTCGTAGACCTGCAGATACCCAGTGCCCCAGCGCAGCCGCTGCCGGAAGAAGGCCCGCACCGTGGCCGGCGTTTGCTCAGAGGAAGGATAGGGCAGGAACTCCGGCCAGGCGTCGCCCTTCATCCAGGCGCGGATGCCCAGTTCCATGTCCTCCGAGAGCACCGTGCTGTCGAAGCCACCGATCTTGAGCATCAGATCCCGGGTGATATAGAAGTTGGTGCCGCCGATCACGGGCACAGACCGGAGCTGGTAAGGAATCTGCCACTCGTGGGATACGGCCTGGTAGAGGCCGGCGATCTTGCAGATCGGGCCGTTTTTCCAGAAGTTGCGGACCTGCAGCACAGGTCCCTGGGCGATCTGGAACTTGTCGCCGTCCAGCAGGCGGCGCCATGCGACATACAGGAGCACATCCCGGTGCGGGCGGCTTTCGGCGTCGTAAAACCCCCACATCACGGAGCGCTCGTCGGCGAAACGGAAGGCGTAGTTCAGGGCGCGGCCTTTGGTGGAAGGCACGAACCGCCCGGTGCAGACGCCGCCCACATGGCCGTCGAAGTCCCAGGGAACGATCACGTGCTTGAGGGCCGGCAGGTCGCGCCGGGCGGCGAACTCCCGCCGCTTGCGCTCCACGATCTCCTGGGTGGTGGGCAGGGCTGCCGCACATGCCTCTGCCACCCACTGATCCAGGACCTCCGGGGAGGCGTTGCGGATCCGGCGGACCACCCGGCTGCTGACGGTTTCAGCCAGGGCGGTCAGCACCTTCTGGGTGAGAGGCTGGCGAGCCTGGGCCGCTTCGGACAGCATCCTGGCCAGCAGCCGGTCGGGATGGACGTCCTTCAGTTCGGCTGCCGCCATGACGGTGGGGATGGCAAAGCTGAGGAAGACAGGGTAAAGCTGTGCGATCTCCCGTTCAGAGGCATGGGGGAGGGTGCGCCGGATGCTCTGATAAAACCGCTCCTGGTCGAAGCGCCCGCGGCCGGCCAGAAGGGTCTGGGAGATCTCCTGCAGGATCTGCTGGCGCTGATGCGGCGGGAGATTAAGGATCTCCCGTACGCTCAGATACGGACCGGCCTTCTTCCCTGCCAATTCGGCCTCCTCCAGGGAGAGCCGGCTCAGGAGGGCCACCAGCACGGCCTCGTGCCGCTCACCGTGAGGCCAGGGACCGCCCTCCGTCAGGGCGGTGACCAGGGCGGAGCGGATGTGCTTGCGCTCTTCCGCCGCAGCCTGGGCCTCCTTCTCATCGGTGACGATCAGCACCTCGTAGTGGTCGGGCGAGTAGTGCAGGTGGGCCAGGTGATCGATGGTTCGTTCGATTACGTCCGCTTCGTTACGGGCAGGGACGAAGATCGAAAAGCGTGGGATGTCCTGGTTCGTCCGGCGGGCCAGATCGGCGATCAGGTCCTCCGAAAGCCCGCTGGGACGCCGGGTATAGTAATATTTGTAAGCATAATATTTCCAGTAAAATACCCGGCTGAAGATCACAAACAGGCCGGCGTATATCACAAGCAGAATCACGTAGATCCATTGTGCAGTGGTCACAGTGCTTGTCCTCCTCGACTTGTACCGGAACTGTTCTCAACCCGAAGTCCGAACTGCGGCCCTTGAGGGAAGGGAACGCGGAAATCCCCAACGGAGTATACTCTTCGATTCTCCTTCCGTCAATTGGAAAGGAAAAGGGTTTGCATGGCCTTGACACCCTTCCGGGATGGGGCCTAAAATGGGAGCACAGAACTTATGTTCGTAGCGAACATTTGTTCGAACCCCCGCTATTCACGCCATCCAACTTCCGAAGAGAGGGAAGGGGCATGCAGTGGGTCTGCTTTCTGGAAGTACAGGGGCTGTATGCCGCAGCGGCCCGGCAGGCAGGGCTCGTTCCGGCGGATCGGCCCGTGGTGGTGCTCCGGGAAGGCCGCGTGGTGGACGGCTGCCGGCAGGCCTTTGCAGCCGGGCTGGTGCCAGAGGCGCCGGCCCGCCAGGTGCTGCGGGATGTGCCCCAGGCTGTCTGCGTGGATCAGAGGGAGATCGAGGGAAAGCGGTTTGCCCGGTCCTGGTGGGACCGCTGCCTGACCCATGTCCCTTATGTGGAGCCGGTGGAACCGCACCAGCTTTTCCTGGTGCTGCCCCATCCGGGAAAGGAGATCACGGAGGCGCTGCGTGCGGAGGTGGCCTGCCTGCAGGAACTGTCGGCGGCTTACGGATTCGTCGCGTTTGCCGGGGTGGGTTCCTCCCGCCTGGTGGCCCGGGCGGCGGCCAGAACCTGCCGGGAAGGGTGGCTGCAGCGGCGGCCCGGCCTCCCGGGCCAGGGCCGGCCCGTCACCGCCGCCTTTGTGCAGCCCGGCCAGGAGGCGCCGTTCCTGGCCGGCCTGCCGGTGGACTACCTGCCTGTACCTGCCGACGTGCTGCAGCGGATCAAGCGCCTGGGGCTGCGGCGCATCGGGGAGGCAGCCCAGTTGCCGGAGGACGAGTGGGTGCGGCAACTGGGGCCGCTGGGCCGGCAGGTCTTCCGCTGGAGCCGGGGCGTGGATCCCGAGCCGGTCCGTCCCTGCTATCCGCCCCGGGCGCTGGAACACCGGGTGTCCTTCACGCCGGAACTGCGGGATCGGGACCGCCTGGAGCAGGCGGTGAACCGGTGGGCTGCAGTCCTGTCCCGGCGGCTGGCGGAGAAGGAAGAGGGCTGCCAGCAGGTAGCGCTGGTGCTGGAACTGCCAGGGGGTACCCGGGTGGAGGTGGAGCGGACCTTACCCAGGTTGCAGCAGGCCCCCTATCCCATTCAGCAGGCGCTGCAGCGGCTGCTGGCCCAGGCGCTGGAGGAAGCGGCTTCCCGCGGCGCCCCGGAGGGACAGGAACCCGCCGTCAGCGCCGTGACCCTGCGCCTGAGCCAGATCGGCCCCATGCCCCATCTGCAGCTCAACCTCTGGGATGATGCCCTCCGGCGGCAGCGGGAGGGGCGGCTGCAGCAGGCGCTGCTATTGCTCCAGGAGCGATTTCCGCCGCGCCTGGTGGGCCTGGGGCCCCGGCAGGACCTTTCCTGGCGGGAGCAGATGCTGCAGTTTGCGGATCCCTTCAGGTGGGTGCATCCGTAATGTCCCGGATCATCAACCGGCCTGTGGAGGTGACCATCGGGCCGGACGGCGTTCCCCGGGCCTTCCGCGATCGCGGCCGCTTCGTCCGGATCTCCCACGTCCTGGATCACTGGCTGGAAACAGGGCGCTGGTGGGAACAGGAACCGGAGCGGGAAACCTATCGGGTGGTCACGGCCGCGGGCGGCGTCTATGAACTCACCCGGGAAATACCGAACGGTCGGTGGTTTTTGTATAAATCCTACGACTAATGGCGCAGATCCTTCTTTGCGGTCCGGCTCGGACCGCCGCAGGGCGAAGGGGATCACGATGGAATTTGTGCATCTGCATGTCCATTCGCCGTTCTCCTTCCTGGACGGCGCATCCAGCCTGGATGCGCTGGTGGAGGAGGCAGCGCTTCAGGGGATGCCTGCGCTGGCACTCACCGATCATAATAACGTTTCAGGTGCGGTAAGGTTTCAACAGCGTTGCCTTGCCGCGGGTTTGCTGCCCATCCAGGGGGCGGAGGTCACCCTGGAGGGCGGCTGGCACCTGACGCTGTTGGCCACCGGACCGGAGGGATATGCCAATCTCTGCCGGATCATCACGGCGGCTCATCTGGGGGCGGATCCGGAGGACGCCCCCGGCGGGCTGCTGGCCCTGGCCCCCGGCCATGCCCGGCAGAAACCGGAGGCTCCCTTCAGCGTCCTGGCCCGGCATACGGAAGGCCTTATTGCCCTTTCCGGCTGCCGGAAAGGGGAGATTCCGTCGCTGATCCTCCGGGGGCGCCTCGCGGAAGCCGAGGCCGCCGCCCGGCGTTATGCCGCCCTCTTTCCGGGGCGATTCTACCTGGAACTGCAGGATGACCGCCTTCCCGGCGAGCAGAGCCTGCACGCCGCCCTGCGGGATCTGGGCGAGCATCTGAAGCTACCGCTGGTGGCCTCGGCCAATGTCCACTACCGGACCCGGGAGGAGTTTTTTGTTCACGACCTGCTGACTTGTGTCCGGACCCTGACGAAACTGGATCAACCCCATCCAGAAAGACGTCTGAACGCTGAAAACTACTTCAAATCTGCTGCCGAAATGGCCCAACGGTTTCGGGATTTTCCCGGTGCCGTCACCAATACGCTCCGGATTGCCGAACAATGTAGACCGAGCCTGGACCTGACGGCCCGACTCTTCCCGGCCTTTGAAACCCCCGGGGGAATCCCCGCCGCTGCCTACCTGCGGGAACTGGTCTTCGACGGCGCCCAGCGCCGTTACGGCCGCGTGACGGCCCAGCTGCGGGACCGGCTGGAGCACGAGTTGGCCATCATCACCCAACTGGGCTACGAAGAATACTTCCTGCTGGTCTGGGACGTGGTCCGTTACGCCCGCAGCCGGGGAATCCGCTGTGCAGGCCGGGGGTCGGCGGCCGATTCGGTGGTGGCGTACTGCCTCTTTATCACCGATGTGGATGCATGGAGCCGGGGATTGCTCTTTGAGCGCTTCATGAGCCTGGAGCGGGCGGAGAAGCCGGACATCGACATCGATTTCGATGCCCGCCGGCGGGACGAGGTGGCCGAGTACGTCTACCGGAAGTACGGCCGGGACCGCGTGGCCGCTGTCTGCACCTACAATACCTATCACGCCCGCTCGGCGATCCGGGATCTGGGCAAGGCGATGGGCTTTTCCGAAGCCGAACTGGACTACATCGCAAAGCGCATGCCCTACTACGCCAGAGCAGATGATATTGTTGAACTCATCGGCCGGCTGCCCGAATTGCGCCAGTCCGGTATTCCCTGGCACAAGTACGAGCAGCTCATCGAGGCCTGTGCCCGGGTGGCCGGGTTTCCCCGGTTCATCGGCACCCACCTGGGCGGTCTGGTGATCTCCCGGCGACCGCTGCTGGAAGTGACACCCCTGCAGATCGCGGCCAAGGGCGTGGCGGTGAGTCAGTTTGACAAGGAATACATCGAGGATCTGGGCCTGGTAAAGCTCGACCTGCTTTCGCTGCGGACCTTCAGCGCGGTGGCCGATGTCAGTGACATGCTGGCTGACGCCGGGTTTGATTACGACCGGATCCCTCCGGAAGATCCGGCGGTCTACGAGATGCTGAGCGCCGGTGAGTCCATCGGGGTCTTTCAGCTGGAAAGCCCGGCCCAGCGGGCCCTGCAGGCCCGGCTGCAGCCGGACCGGTTTGAGGACCTGGTGGCCAGTGTGGCCATCATCCGGCCGGGGCCCATCAAGGGGAACATGGTGGAGCCCTATCTGGCCCGGCGGAAGGGGCAGGAGGAGGTTACCTACCTGCACCCCAAGCTGAAGCCGATTCTGGAGAAGACCTACGGCGTGGTGCTTTTCCAGGAGCAGGTGATCGAGATCGCCACCGCCATCGCAGGCTTTACCCCCGGGGAGGCGGATCAGCTCAGGCGGGTGATGACCAAGGCCCGCCGCCAGGAGGACATGATGGCCCTCGGCCGGCTCTTCCGGGAAAAGGCGGTGGCCAATGGCGTGGACCCGGCGGTGGCAGACATCATTTTTTCCTATATTCAGGGCTACGCCAGCTACGGCTTCTGCGAGGCCCATGCCGCGGCCTTCGCCAATACGGCCTACAAGACGGCTTATCTGGCACGGTACTATCCCGCCGAGTACTTTGCCGCCCTGATGTCCGCTCAGCCCATGGGCTACTATCCCATCAACACACTGGCGGAGGAAGCCCGGCGCCGGGGGGTGGGGCTGCTGCCGGTGGACATCAACCGCAGCGAGGCCGCCTTTACGGTGGAAACGTGGCAGCCTGCGGACTGGGAGGCCTTCTGGGCCGCGGCGGGTTCCTACCGCCCGCCCTTTCCGCCCCTGGGGAAAGCAATCCGCATCGGGCTGCGGCAGGTCAAGGGGGTGGGCCAGAAGGTCCGGGAGGCGATCCTGGCCGCCCGCCGTGCCGGCCCCTTCCGGGATCTGGCCGATTTTTGCCGCCGCACCGCGGGACAGGTACCCCGGAGCAGCCTGGAGGCGCTGATCCTGGCCGGTGCGTTTGACAGCCTCTGTCCGAACCGGCGGCAATTGCTCTGGGAGGCTCCCCGGCTGCTGGCCGCGGCCGGCAGGACAGGGCCGGAGCAGCACGGGCTGCCGCTGGAGGAGCGGCGGCCTCCGGTGCCCGACTTCACCCCGGCGGAAAAGTACCTGAAGGAGTATGAACTCCTGGGGATCATGGTGCGGGGGCATTTCATGCGCTTTCTGCGGGAACGGCTGGAGCGGGAAGGCTACCTGACCGCCGCCGCAGTGAAGCAGGCGGAGCGGGGCGCCCTCGTCAAGGTGGCGGGAGTGCCGGTCCGTCCCCACCGGCCGCCCACCCGCAGCGGTCGGGTGGTGGTCTTTCTCTCCCTGGAGGACGAGACCGGACTGGTGGATCTTACGGTGTTCGAGGACGTCTATCAGCGCTATGGCCATCTGATCTTTACCGATCCCCGGCCGCCGCTGGCCGCCCTGGGCCGGGTGGAGCGGCGGGGAGGCCATGTCAGCGTAACGGTAACCCGCCTGCGGGCGTTGGAATGGTGAAAACCGGCGCGGAACCCCGGCCGTGGATGCAGCGTCCAACAAATGATTATTTCAGGATCCCTCCGCCCCTGGTAACAGAATCCCTTTGCCGATTCGTCCACACGTGCTATGCTTTACAGTGCAATTTCCTTCCACCTCAGTCGTACAGTTCGATGAATTTTGGAAAGGAGGGGGTGGGGTGAGAAGACGGTACGGCCGTCGCCGATACGGACTTTGGATTCTGCTCAGCCTCTTCCTGGTGGTTGCTGTTTCCGCCGGTCTGGTCTTCTTCCGCCCCTTTGCCTCCAAGCGTTCGCCGCGGGACAGCGGTGTCGCTGATCTGACGCCGCTGCCCGGCGAGCGGATGACCGTCCTGGTGATGGGCGTGGATAAGCGGCCCGACGACGTGGGCCGTTCCGACTCCATGATCGTCGTGTCCTATTCGCCCCAGGACCGCCGGCTGGCCTTGCTGTCCCTGCCCCGGGATACCTGGGTGCAGATTCCTGGGTACGGCTATGACAAGCTGAACCACAGCTACGCCTACGGTGGGGAGGAATTGGCCGTTGCCACCGTGGAGCAGCTGTTGGGCATTCCCATCGATCACTACGTCTCGTTCTCGTTCCAGGGCTTTCAACGGGTGATCGATGCGCTCGGCGGGATCGAGATCAACGCGGAGAAGCGGATGTTGTACGTCGATCCCTTCGATACCAGCATGGGCCCCGACGGGCTGGTCATCGATATCCAGCCGGGGCCCCAGGTCATGGACGGCGAGACGGCTCTGAAGTATGCCCGCTTCCGCATGGACGAGGAGGGTGACCTGGGTCGGATCCGCCGCCAGCAGCAGGTGATCAGGGCGATCATTCAAAAGGCATCCCAGCCTTCGGTGATCCCCCAGCTTCCTGGGCTGGTCACCGCCCTGGTGGATGCGGTGGACACCGACATGTCGCTGTCCGAGATGCTGAAATTGGCCAAGGGGGCCAAGAACGTCCTCTCCAGCAATTTGGTCATGGGCGTCCTCCCCGGAACGGCCCAGGACATCGGCGGGATCTCTTACCAGATCAGCGACCTGGTGGAGGCGCGGATCATGGCATACCGGCTCCTGGTGGGCGTCGATCCGCCTGAGGAATTCGTGGCCAAGGCCCGGGCTGATCAGCTGGCCTACGAAGAGGCTCTGGAGAAGGCCATCGCCGCCGCCCACGCGACGCAGCCGGAGGAACAGCAGCCCGCCGACGGGCAGAACGCGAGCCCGGATGGCACCGGCGACGGGCCGGGAACGGAGAAACCCGGCACCGGCGATGGTGCCGGCAATGCCGGGGACAGCGGGCCGGATGAAGGCGCCGGCGGTGGGGATGGGGACGGGGACGAATCCGACGATGGCACGGACATCGGCACCCATCCGGCGCCCCGGACCGTTCACCTCGTGGATGCCTCCGGTCAGAATCTGGCCGACGCCTACGTCGCCTTGATCAACAACGCCGGCTACCAAGTGGTGGGGGTTTCCACGTCCCCGCAGGTTCTCTCCACGTCGGTGGCCCTGGATCACGGAGGGCAGGCGGCCGGGCTTCAGGGCGTGATTCCTACCCTCCTGGTGGTGTCGGTGCCAGACCCAGGGAATCCGGCGGGCATCGAGGTGATTCTCGGCAGGGATCTGGTCCAGTAGCGAGATGGAGGCCGGCCACAGGCCGGCCTCTCCTTATGCTGTGAAGGGTTACGCGGCACTTTACCGTCTAATGGATGAAGAAAGCATGGAGTAAGGAGGATCGTCGGATGCGGAAACTGACCCGGTCCCGAGACCGGTGGCTGCTGGGCGTGGCTGGTGGCATGGCCGAGTACTGGAACATCGACAAGACCGTCGTCCGGGCCATCTGGACGATTGCATGTGTTCTGGTGCCCCCGGCCATCCTGGCCTACCTGGTCCTTGCCATTGTGATCCCGGATGCTGACCAGCCGGAGCCTGACTATGTGGACATCACTCCCGGTTCCGGGGAGACAGGCAGCACGGACAGACCCCGGCGCCTCCGCAAGTCCCGGGACCGGATTTTATGCGGCGTCTGCGGCGGTATTGCGGAGTATCTCAACGCGGATCCCACCCTGGTACGGCTGCTGTATGCACTGGTGGTGTTCCTCTCCTTCGGCTTCAGCGTGTTCGCGTATATCGTTCTGGCGATTGTGATGCCGGATCCGGCCTCCAACTAGGTACTGGTTTCGCGACCCTGATCGCACCGGTTCGGACCCGGACCGGATGATGTCTCTGTACCCTCCTGATGCGGTGGTGCGGATTCCTCCCCGCGTGTCAGGAGGCCTTTTCTTTTCGCACGGCTGTTCGGCCTGTGGCAAGGACGGCCCGTTGACACACGGGTCAGCGGAAGGTAGAATCCAGATAGTAATTTTCTCAGGTAGAACGGAGGCGGCGGCATGACGGTGGAGGAGATTCTGCAGCATCTGCGGGAGATGGGGTGTAAGGCCACCCCGCAAAGGCGGATGCTGATCGAAGCCCTGTTGACGGCGGGATACCAGCCCCTTACTGCGGACGCCCTCTGCCGGAAGATCCGGGCTGTCTATCCGGATCTGGGTCTCGATACGGTGTACCGCAACCTCCGACTGCTGGTCCGACTGGGCATCGTGGATGAGGTGAAACTGCCGGGAAAGCTGGCCGAGTACTCCCTGAACCGGCAGATGCATCAGCACGGCATGATCTGCCTGGAGTGCGGCCGGGAGATTCCCCTGCGGCACTGCCCCATCAAGGAACTGGAGACCTTGGCCCGTACCGAGCACGGGTTTGAGATTGCCAGCCACCGGATCGAGCTGTTTGGCTACTGCGCCGAGTGCAGCAGCCACCAGAGCGGTGGCCGCGAACGACACAAATAAGAAAAAAACTACTTGACATCTTGCTGTCCGCAGGGCAGCATTGCGATGGCTTTGCCGTGATGTCACCGACACGGTAGATGGGGAGGTTTTTCGGATGAAGAGTGTGGGGAAATGGCTGGCTGCCGTGGCAGCCGCAGTTGTCCTGGCCGGATGCGGAAGCGGTGTCACACAGCCGGTCGCAGGAGGGGACGGGGACGGCCGGCCGACGGTGGTGACCAGTGTCTATCCGCTGTATGAGTTTGCCCGGGCAGTGGGCGGTGACCAGGCGGAGGTGGTGAATCTGATTCCGCCGGGCACGGAGCCCCACGACTGGGAGCCCTCGCCCGGGGATATCCGCCGGCTGAATGAAGCCCGGGTCTTTATCTACAACGGGGCCGGGTTGGAGCACTGGGTGTCCAGGACGCTCAGCAGCCTGGACAATCCGGACCTGGTGGTGGTGGAGGCCAGCCGGGGGCTGGATCTGATTCAGGGGGATGACGAGCACCAGTGGGATCCCCATGTCTGGCTGGATCCGCTGACCGCGGTCCGGTTGGTGGAGGCGATCCGTGATGGCCTGATTCAGGCCGATCCGGCCCATGAGGAGGTCTACCGGGCCAATGCGGACCAGTACATCGCCCGGCTGAAGGACCTGCATCAGGAGTTTGAGCAGGGGCTTGCCGCCTGCCGCCTGCGGGACTTCTTTACCACCCATGCGGCCTTCGGTTACCTGGCCCGGCGCTACGGCCTGACCCAGCATGCCATCATGGGACTTTCCCCTGAGGCGGAACCGGCGCCCAGGGATGTGGCTCAGGCGGTCGCCGAGGCCCGGCAACTGGGGATCCGGTACGTCTTCTACGAAACCATGACCGGTGACCAGGCCGCCAGCATGCTGGCCAGGGAGATCGGGGCCGGGACGTTGGAACTGAACCCCTTCGAGGGGCTGACGGACGAACAGATCGCAGCCGGTGAGGATTACTTCTCGATCATGCGGGCGAACCTCGCCGGTCTGCGACAGGCACTGGAGTGTGGCGAATCGAGATGACACCCCCTCTGGTTCGCGTGCAGGATGTCAGTTTCGGGTATGGCAGCGACCTGGTGCTGGACAGGGTCAATCTGGAGGTCCACCGGGGCGAGTACCTCGGCCTCATCGGCCCCAACGGTTCCGGCAAGACCACCCTGCTGAAGCTGATCCTCGGGCTGCTGGACCCCGTGGGGAACGGGCGGATTGAGTTGTTCGGCGTTCCCCGGTCCAGCTTCCGGCAGTGGTGGCGGATCGGCTACGTCGCGCAGAAAGCGGCCTCCTTCAATTCCAGTTTTCCGGCGACGGTGGAGGAAGTGGTCCTCACCGGCCGCATCTCCCGGCGCGGCCTGTTTCGGCCCTACACCATGGAGGACCGGCGGGCGGTGCGGGAGGCGCTGGAGCGAGTGGGCATGCTTTCGCTCAAGGACCGGCTGATTGGGCGGCTCTCCGGGGGCCAGCAGCAGCGGGTCTTCATCGCCAGGGCCCTGGTCAACCGGCCGGAATTGCTGATCCTGGACGAACCCACCGTGGGGGTGGATGCCCAAGCCGAGGAACAGTTTTACCGGCTGATTCGTGACCTGCGGGAGCAGATGAACCTCACGGTGATCCTGGTCTCCCACGATCTCGGCGCGGTGGCCCGGGAGGTGACGGCCCTGGCCTGCCTCAACCGCCGGCTCTATTTCCACGGTTCCCCGGAGAACTTCGGATCAGAGGAGCAGATCTGCGAGCTGTACGGCCGCCCTGTGTGGTCCATTCAGCATCATCATCATCACCCGGGATCCTGACGTCACACCCATCCCTGGAGGGTTCCCATGCTGGAAATGTTGTCCTATGCCTTTATGCAGCGGGCGCTGCTGGCTGGCCTGATGGTGGCGGTGATCGGCCCTGCCATCGGCCTGTTCCTGGTGCTCCGTCATCTGGGCCAGTACAGCGACACGCTGGCCCACGTGTCCCTGGCGGGAGTTGCCGCAGGCAGCATGCTGCGGACCCAGCCCTTGTTGGGCGGCCTGGCCTTTTCCGTGCTGGTATCGCTGGGCATTGACTGGCTGCGCCGCCGCTATGCCCGCTACAGCGAACTGGCCCTGGCCGTGATGGCGCCTGCGTCTTTGGGTCTGGCCGTCCTGCTGCTTTCCCTGTCCGACCAGCCCGGCAGCCAGGTGCTAAGCTACCTGTTCGGTTCCATCGTCACCGTCACCCGGGAGAACCTGATCATGGTGGGCACCCTGGGCAGCCTGGTGCTGGCGGTGCTGCTCCTGCTCCACAAGGAGCTGTTCAGCATCACCTTCGACGAGGAACATGCCCGGATCAGCGGGCTGCCGGTGCCAATGATCAACTGCGTCTTCATGGTGCTGACGGCCATGAGCGTGGCCATGGCCATGAGCGTGGTGGGGGTGCTGCTGGTCTCCGGCCTGATGGTGATCCCGGTGGCCGCGGGTCTGCAGCTGGCCCGGTCTTTCCGGGGCGCCCTGCTCATCTCTGTGGCCGTGGGAGTTCTCTCGGTCCTGATGGGCCTCACCGCCGCGTATTACCTCAACATCGCCCCCGGCGGTACGGTGGTCCTGACGGCGGCGGCGATCCTGCTGCTGGTGCTGCTGTGGAAGCGGATCCGGCGCCTCGAGTAAACAAACAAAGAAGGGAGGGCCTGTTCAGCCCTCCACGATCAGGCGCTGCTGCAAGTGGCCACCCGCGTAACGGGTGTACCAGTCTGCAGCCACATCCATATGCCGTTCCAGTTCGTCTCTGGGATAACCCGGCGGTGCGTAGATCACCAGCAAGCACCGCCGGGTTGATTCGTCTGTACCGGTGCGCATGGAGTCGGTAATGGGCGATCCGCAGGGTCCCTCGGCGTCCCGGAGCACCACCTTCCCTTCCGTCTGCATCTCGGAGTGGGCCAGGGTGTAGTAGGCCTCCCCGCTCCGTCCCACGCCCAGGGTCAGGACGCTGCCGGCCAGCCGGTCCGCGTCATACAGCCCTGCCGGCAGGGTGGATTTCAGGGACCAGAGGTTGCACAGGTCCGCCAGCACGTTGATCTCAGGAAGCTTGTCTCCCTTGATCACCCGGCGAAGCAGGCGTTCGGAGGAAACCCGGTAGCGGGTGGGATCGGTGCCCAGTCTCCGCAGTACCCGGCGCCAGCCCGCAGGTCCGGGGAGGCTGGCCACCTCTTCCAGGCGAATCTCCCGGGCCGCCTGCCGGGCGGCTTCCTCCATCTGGGAGAGCAGTTCCTGCGGAGAGGGGCCGCTCCGCACATCCGTGAAGAGCAGCCCCCCAAGTCGCAGTCCGGGAATGGTTTCGGTCAGATCCGGATCCAACTGCAGTGTAAACACGCACCCATCGCCTCCGTGGGGTTCACTGGGCCAGTTCCGCGTAGTTCAGGCCGCGGGTGTACTTGTTGCTGGGGTCCCAGAGCATGAAGGAGTTGATCCCCAGTTCCTTCAGCGCCCGGATCTGGGCCAGCACTTCGTCGGGACCGTAGGGAACCGCACCGGGGGCGGGGTAGGTGAAGTCCTGGATCCAGGGACGGTGTTTTTCCAGCGGGATGCCAGGCGTACGGGCCAGGGCCCGGCTCATCGATTCCTTAACGGTCTCATAGGGGGCGGCATCCGGGTTGGGCAGGCCGTAGGTGTACGGGGCGTAGTGGGAGGGATAGATCATGGGGCAGATGTAGTCCACAATCTCCGCGATCTGCCGGTAGTCCTGGCCGATCTCCATGTCATCCCCCTCGGCCACCGAGGTGGTCAGGCCGAAGACATCCGCGGAGACCACGACCCCCAGCGGCTTCAGTTCCGCCATGGCCTGTCTCAGGAAGTTGTTGATGGCACTGGTTCGGTATTCGGGCCCAGTGTCGGCGTTATATCCTGGCACTAGTTTTTCCGGGTATCGGATGTAATCAAACTGGATTTCGTCGATGCCGGCCTTCACTGCCTCCAGGGCGACGTCCAGGTTGTAGCGCCAGACATTTTCGTTCATGGGATCCATGAAGGAGTAGGCGCCACCGGGAAATCCTGGAATTCCCCACTCCGGGCGCCCCCGGTACAGGTACTGGTCATTCATGACCACGATCCGGCCGGCCACCCAGAATCCCCGCTCGTGCAGGGACTGAATCAGCCCTGGCAGATCGGAGACCTTCCTTTCATTGGCGCCGATCTCCTTGGCCAGGGGGATGTCGGACTCCCACGAGATCTTGCCGTCCTCCGCCTTCAGATCCAGCACCACCGCGTTGATGCCGGCACTCTTGGCCCAGTCCAGTAGCGGTTCCAGGAGGTCCGGCGAACCGGCGTACCATCCGGACAGGTGGATGCCAATCAGGGGATTGGGCATTTCCCGTCGGGCTCCAGGCGCCGGATCGGTACCGGGATCGGCGCCGGGATTCGCGGAGGGATCGGTGGAGGGACCGTCCGTACCGGGGTCCGGAGTGGAACCGTTGGGGTCGGGCTCCGGATCAGCAGGTTCCTTCTGCCCGGGTGCGGGAAGCGGTGTCATGGCCGGGGAACTGACGCAACCTGCCGCCAGCAGGAACAGCGCGGCCGTTGCTGCAACACGCATGATGAGTTTATACAACGCTTATCTCTCTCCATACGAATAAAAATAATACGATAACTGCTTTGACAAGCGGCCTCACCGCTCTACTATGAGTGTACACGCGCCCCGTGGGCTCCGCCAGCCCCGACGGGGCAGTTCCAAAGGATTCCGGTCCGGCCGTGTCGAAAAGAGTCGCGCACCTACGGAAAGGGAGAGGTAACCATGCGGGCTCATCAGCCCTGGCTGTCAGCGGTGGGGCTGATCCTGGCGGCGGCGGTGGCGCTGAGGTCGGCGCCCGGGAGCATGGAGGTGATGCCGCCATCCGGCACCGGGAACCCGGCATCCGCCGGCGCAGCCGAAAGCGAACTGGCGGAACTGACCGCTCAGGAACAGGTTGCCCTGGCCGATCTGTTCGCCTTGAACCGGCAGTTGGAACAGACCCGGGCCGCTTTGGCCGAACTCGATGAACAGGGAGCTCTTTTGGCCCGGGACATGGACGCGATCCGGCAGCGCCTGCAGGAGATCCGGGCCCGGCAGGACGAGGGACAGACCCGTCTGGGAAGGCGGCTGCGCTGGGTGCAGGTGCACGGCAGCTTCGCCTTCTTCGCGGTGCTGTTGGGTGCCGACTCCCTGAGCGACTTTCTGGACCGTCTGGAGACCGTCATCTGGCTGATGCGGCGGGATGCCGCCCTGCTGGCGGAACTGCGGGAACTGAAAGCCACGGCCGCTGCCGAAGAGCAGCTGTTGGCGACCCGGCAGGAAGAATGGGCTGCCGTGCGGGTAGCCCATGTGGAACGGGAACGGGAGTTGGTGCAGGCCATCGCCGAGAAAGAGGCGATCTTAAGCAGCCTGAAGGACCGGCGGGCGGTGGTGGAGGCGGCCCTGGCCCGCATCGAGCAGGACTGGTTCACAGCCGCGATGCCGGTCCTGGAGGCGCTGGGATCTTCGCTGCTGGAACTGGACGTTGCGAGTCTTGAGCCGGATACCGTACAGGTCACCCTGTTTCCCCCGGGCGCGGTGGTCCGCATTTCCGAGGAAAGCCTGAACCGGTTGATTGCGGCCCACGGGGAACTGGCTGGGATGACATTCCGGATCCAGGCGGGGGAGGTCGGCCTGGAGGGAGTCTACGCCGGGGTCCCCGTGCGGGTGTGGGGCGGTTTTGCGCTGGTGGAAGCGAATGTGGTGCAGTACCGGCCCACCACCATGCAAGTGCGGGATTTTGTCGTTCCCCAGAGGGTGGCGGAGGAACTGCTGGCGCAGGGCTGGTTTGACATCGATCTGGGCGACCTTGTGGATCCCTTTGTGATCAAGGAGGTCCGGTCCCAGCCAGGCGTCCTGATTTTCCAGGCGGGCCTGTGAATCTCATGCCGGTTTCCCGGCCCCGATCAGACGGTAGATGAGGGCCTCCGCCTCCGCCCAGGAGTGCACCCGATAGCAGTCGTGAAAATCGCGGTTGTATGGGTAGTCCATAAGAATGCGGGTGGCAGGGTGGCGGCGGAGGTTCTTGGGCGCGTCGTCAAACATGAAGTCGCCCCGGACCAGGTCCTTCCGGTAGGTGATGACGACGTTCTCCCGGGGAACCATGGGCAGGTGCCGCCGGACCCACCGGATTTTGTCCCCCGCCGCTGCCGGCGGACTGGCGGTCACCACCACCAGTTCGCAAACGTGTTGCAGCCGGTTCAGGGATTCGATGCAGCCAGGAATCGGTTCCAGGTCGAGAAAGAAGCCGGGGCGGCTCAGGTAGTGGTAGATGCGCTTGCCGCATTCCGGCTTGACCAGCTTATGCCATTCCCAGTGGACGATGTCGGCTTCCGTCAGGTTGTCTCCGTAGTCTCGGTTATAGACGGCCAACCACTTTTTCATCAGGTTGCAGCAGATCCCGTCCAGGTCGAACAGGAGCACGGGCTTTCCCACGGGGGCGCCTCCTCCGCGGTGCGTCGATGGTGGTGCCGGACACACGGCCTTTCCGTCGCTTACCGGAAGGCGGGCAGAATCTGGACGCGGATCCGCGGCATTTTCACCCGGGACAGCTGTCTACGGGCCTGCCGCATCATGGGACGGCTGAACTGGGTCACCGTGCGCCTCATCCTTCGCATCCAGCGCCGCAACCGGGTGCGGTTGGTTGCCTTCCGCGGGACCAGGCCGGTCAGGGCCATGGACAGCCCGGCGGTGATGGCGGCGGAGGCTCTCCAGTCCCGCCGGCCCTGGGAGGCTCGGTATACACCGTAGCCCAGCGTAAGCAAGCCAGCGCCGATGCCCAACCCGCGCAAAAGACCCGTCACGTGCGTCACGCTCCTTTCGGGGCTGATGATCCGCACCGTGGCCAGGGAGGGAATGACTGGCTGCGCGCCGTCGGTACCGGCCGTGCGTCCGGCTTTCATAGTATGTCCGGTTTTTTTGCCCGGAAGCGGTACGAGGGCCGCTTCCGGGCAGCGATGAGAAACGCATGTGCGCGTGCGGGTTCGTTACTGGTAGGTCTCTTCCAGTGCCGACACGAGGGCGCCCACGTGGGCCACCGCCTGCCGGATGGGGTCAGGCCGGGACAGGTCCACGCCGGCCATCTGCATCAGTTCCAGCGGGCGCTTGGTGCCTCCGGCCTTGAGGACCCGGATCCAGCGGTCTACCGCCGGCCGTCCCTCCGCCTCGATGGCCTGGGCCACGGCGGTGGCGCAGGTCAGGCCGGCCGAGTAGGTGTACGGGTAGAGGCCCATGTAGTAGTGGGGTTGGCGCATCCAGGTGAGGCCGGCATCTTCGTCGATCTCCACCGCGTCGCCCCAGAAGCGCTTCAGAATGTCCCGCTTCTCCTCGCACAGGGTGTCGGCGGTGATGGGTTTCCCGGCCTCGGCCCGGGCGTAGATCCGCCGCTGCAGCTCGGCCTCCAGCAGGTGCCGCACGAAGTTGTGGTGATACGTGGCCAGGATCTGCATCAGCACCCAGCGGCGCATCCGCACATCGGTGGCCTGGCGCAGGATGTGCTGGCCCAGAAGGAGTTCGTTCAGGGTGGAGGGGGCCTCCACGAAGAAGGTAGAGGGCTCGGTGTTAAAGAGCCGCTGCGCGGCCTGGGCCAGGCTGAAGTGTCCTGCGTGGCCCAGTTCGTGGGCCAGCGTAAAGGCGCTGCGCATGTTGTCGGCCCACGTCATCAAAATGTAGGGATGGGCCCCGTACGGCGAGGAGCAAAAGGCGCCGGTGGTCTTGCCGGCGTTGTTGGCGATGTCCACCCATCGCTCGGTGAGGGCCCGCCGGATGATGGTGCTGTACTCTGGCCCCATGACGGACAGGGCCTCCTGGATCAACTCCGCCGCCTCCGGATAGGTGGTCCGGGGCTGGTAATCGGGGTCCAGGGGCGCTTCGATGTCGCAGTACAGCAGTTTGTCGAGGCCCAGCACCCGGCGGCGCAGGCGGGCGTACCGGCGCATGTGGGGCGCCAGTTCCGTTTGAATCACGTCCAGCAGGGCCTCATACGTCTCCCGCGGGATTTGATGGGGCTGCAGGAGCATTTCCGTAGCGTCCCTGTACCCCCGCAGCCTGGCCAGCACCACGTTCTTCCGCACCTCGGTGGCGAAGGTGGCCGCCAGGGTGTGCTTATAGGCGGCGAGTCCCTGGGAGAAGGCCTTGTACGCAGCTCGCCGGACCTCTGCCTCGGGCACCGTTTCCCAGTGCTCCTCGTACTCCGCGAACGAGAGGGGGATTTCTTGGCCGTCCGGGCCCCGGAAGGTGGGGAAGCGCATGTCGGCGCTCTTGGTGCGCTCGTAGATCATGTAAGGCGCTCCGTGGACCTCGCCCAGGGCCGCCAGGACCATTTCGGTTTCCGGAGAAAGCCGGTAGGGCTTTTCTTCCAGCATCCGCTCCAGGTAGGGGCGGAACTCGGCCAGTTCGGGCTCCTCGGCCATGAACTGCTCCACTGTCCCGTCCGGGAGGGCCAGGATCTCCGACTTGATGAAGGAGCAGGCGGCCTCTAGCTTGGCGTAAAGGGCCGCAGCCCGGGCCGCGTCCTCCTGGTTTTGCGGGTTGCTGCCATCCTCGGAAGCCCGCAGTTCCGCGTAGGTGTATACCAGCACGAAGCGGGCATAGAGGGCTTCCTGATCTTTCAGGCAGGCCAGCAGCGCCGCGGCGCCGTTGCCCAGTTTCCCCTGGTGGCGGGTGATGGTGGGAATCGCCTCTTCGATCCGGGCCAATTCAGCGGCCCAGGCTTCCCGGGAAGGAAATAGGTCCGATAGGTTCCACGTCTGTTCCACAGGGACTTCAGAACGTCTGCGCTGATTCTGCAACCGATCTCGCTCCTTTCCGGGGAAGTGACCTTCAATTTCCAGCATACTCCCGCGGACGGGGCAGCACAAGGGAAACCCCTTTCAGGCTTCAGCAGGGGGCTCCCGGTACATCGCCCTGGCAGCCGGTAGGCGGCACCTGCCGGGTCCTGCGCCGGCTCTCCTCCACCAGTCGGACCGCCAGGTCCACCGCTGCTTCGGGCTCCTCCGCAAAGTGAATGGGTACCAACCGGCGGAAGTCGAGGAACTTGCCCTCCACGAGGATTTCCGGAAGCCTGTCTCCCCAGCCCCCGACTCCCTGGAGGGCCACCAGGGGCTTGCGGTACAGGTAGGCGACGGCGATCTCGGTGAGGGTCCCGGCACCGCCGCCAACGATGATGAAGGCGTCGGCAGCGTGAACCAGCACTTCGCTGCGCCCTTCCATCGTAAGGCCGGTGGTGACCGGCACCGTCACATACGGATTGCCCTGCAACGGATCATCCCCGGGAAGGATGCCGACGGTGATACCGCCGGCGGAAACGGCTCCCTCGCAGGCTGCAGCCATCACGCCGTCTCGCCCCCCGGTGTACAGGAGATGACCCCGGGCGGCGATGGCCCGGCCCACGGCACGGGCAGCCGCACGCATCGGTTCGG
Source organism: Symbiobacteriaceae bacterium (assembly GCA_036562385.1). Lineage (GTDB taxonomy): Bacteria > Bacillota > Sulfobacillia > Symbiobacteriales > Symbiobacteriaceae > DATCKG01. Next base: position 21,509 of record DATCKG010000087.1, on the reverse strand, counting down.
GGATGGGGCCTGACTGTCCGATCACGGAGAGCCGCAAAGGCACGGCCAATCCCTCCTTCACAACAAAATCAGCCGGCGACGCCTGCCGGCCCGCGGCGGGTGCGCAACGTCCTGCCGCGCTCTCTGTTTCCAAATACACCTTAACATACGAAAATGTCTACGGTACTATTTTAGTCTCGAGATGTTCAAAGTGACATGGAAAGCCCGGATGAACCGTGACGGCCAAGCAGCGTGGCCGTGGCCTGGTTCCGGGGGAATCCGCCTGGCGGGGCGCCCTTCATGGCTCCGAATCATACCTTAATCTACAGGGTAGACCGCGCAGCCGCCCACCAAGCGGGCGGCCGCCGGGAAGGAGGGCGTGCCGTGGGCGGTGCGGTGCAGCAGATGCAGGCCGTGCTGGCTGATCTGCAGCGTTGGCTGTCTCTGGTGGAGAAGGGGAAGTCCCCGGAGATGCCGCCGGAGCAGGTGGCGGCGGCCATCGTCGCACTGGAGGCGGGAATCGCGGCCCTGACGGGGGAGGGGCTGGCGGAAGAGAGCGGTGCGACAGAGGTGACCCTGACCCTGGTGGACACCGACCAGCTGATCGCACAGATTCAGGAGTTTGTCATGAAGCGGGGGGTGGCCCTGCCCGCCGACGTGATCGCCCTGGTCCTGGAAGCGGAGGACGAGGTGCTCTACAGCCACAACGCGGAGCCTGACGAGGAAGAAGGCGAGGACTGAGGCGCGGCGGACGCTTGGCAGGACCCCGGTCTTCACCGGAAGGCCGGGGTCATGTGCTGAAACACCCTCTTTCTGTGTCCATCGGAGGGTTGTGGACAAGGTCAGAATCTGGTAAGATGGTTCGGGTTTGTTCTGCCTTTTATCATATGGAGGGAAATGAGATGGCCCGGGTGCTGGTGATTCACGGCCCCAATCTCAACCTGCTGGGCCAGCGGGAACCGCACATCTACGGCAGCGCGACCCTTTCGGACATCGATGCCGCCCTGCAGCGCCTGGGGACCGAGCTGGGCGTCGAGGTGGAGACCATGCAGTCCAACCATGAGGGAGCCATCATCGACGCCATCCATGGCGCGCGCGGCCGGTGCGACGCCCTCGTGATCAATCCGGGCGCTTATACCCACTACAGTATTGCGATTCGGGACGCTATTGCCGCGGTGGGACTGCCCACCGTGGAGGTTCACCTTTCCAACGTCTATAAGCGAGAGCCGTTCCGGCAGCACTCGGTGATTTCCCCCGTAGCGTCAGGCACCATCGCGGGCTTCGGGGTGGAAAGCTATCTGCTGGGGCTTCGCGCTGCGGTCAGCCTGATCCGGCAATCCGCTCAGACGAAGGGGTCATCAACATGACAGTTTCCCGACTGGAGAAAGTCCGCGCAGCCATGGCCGAGGCGCAGTTGGATGCGCTCCTGGTGGGCCGGCCCGAAAATCGCGCCTACCTCAGCGGTTTTACCGGGAGCGCCGGCTTGCTTCTGATTACGCAGCAGGACGCGTACCTGATCACCGATTTCCGTTATGTGGAGCAGGCCAGTGTGGAGGCTCCAGCCTTCAAGGTCTGCCGGTCGGACACCACCCCGGCGGAGTTGGTGGGAAAGCTCTGTCAGGATGCGGGGGTCCGGCGTCTGGGGTTCGAGGGCGACTTTGTGACCGTCGATGATTTCCAGACGTATCGCAAGGCCCTGCCCGATCAGGAACTGTTATCGGCCACCGGCCTGGTGGAGAAACTGCGGATGATCAAGGATGCGGAGGAGCAGGCGCTGATGCGCCGCGCCGCCGCCATCACCGACGAGGCGTTCCGTCATATCCTCGGCTTTATCCGGCCCGGGGTGACGGAGCGGGACGTGGCCCTGGAACTGGAGTTCACCATCCGGCGGTTGGGCGCCCAGGGCCTCGCCTTTGAGACCATCGTTGCGTCGGGTCCCCGGTCTTCCCTGCCCCATGGTCAGCCCACCGATCGGGTGATCGAGGAAGGGGACCTGGTGACCCTTGACTTCGGCGCGCGCTATCAGGACTACTGCTCGGACATGACCCGCACCGTCATGGTGGGGGAACCATCCGCCAAGCAGCGGGAGATTTACGAGATCGTGCTGGAGGCCCAGCAGCGGGGAGTGGCTGCATGCCGGCCGGGCATCACCGGCAAGGAACTGGACGAGGTCTGCCGGAGTTACATCCGGGAGAAGGGCTATGGCGGCCATTTCGGCCACGGCACCGGGCACGGCGTGGGCCGGTTTATCCATGAAGGTCCCCGGGTCAGCACCCGGGGCGAGCAGGACGTGCTGCAGCCAGGGATGGTGGTCACCATCGAGCCGGGCATCTACCTGCCGGGATGGGGCGGTGTCCGGATCGAGGACATGGTCCTGGTGACGGAGACGGGCTGTGAAGTGCTCAGCCGTTCGCCGAAGGAACTGATCATCCTGTAACCTGGGCGAAAAAATTTTGGCTGGTTCAAGCCGGTCAAGTTACCTTTACACTTGTGCGCTTGCACCAAGCGGAGGGGTTTATCCAATGATTTCCGTCAATGATCTGCGCAACGGCATCACCATTGAAGTCGACGGTCAGGTATATCAGGTGCTTGAGTTTCTCCACGTGAAGCCCGGGAAGGGCGCAGCCTTTGTACGGACAAAGCTGAAGAACGTTGTCACCGGGGGCATTATTGAGACCACCTTCCGTGCGGGCGAGAAGGTGCCCAGGGCGCAGGTGGACCGCCGGGAGTACCAGTTCCTCTACAGCGGTCAGGGGACCTGGACCTTCATGAACAACGAGACCTTCGAGCAGATCGAGCTGACCGATGAGCAGATCGGCGACGCCAAGAATTACCTCCTGGAGAATATGACCGTCCAGATCGCGGAGTGGAAGGGCAACATCATCGGCGTCGAACTGCCCAACACGGTGGAACTGAAGGTGGTGGAGACCGAGCCCGGTTTCAAGGGCGACACGGCCACCGGCGCCACCAAGCCGGCGAAGCTGGAGACCGGCTATGTGGTCAACGTGCCGCTGTTCATCAACGTGGGCGACGTGGTGAAGATCGACACCCGGACGGGCGAGTATCTGGGCCGGGCGTAAGGCCGGTTTCCGTAGGGCGGAGGGTGACACCTCCGCCCTTTTCTGTTTCCTGCCTTGCATGAATGCGAATGCCTTCCGGCAGACTATCCCGTGAACCTGAAGGAAAGCGGGGGGAGTCGCCATGAAGGACCTTCGAACCAAGGTGGCCTACCTGCACGGTCTGGCGGACGGACTGGAGCTCGAGGCCAGCAGCCCCGAAGGCCGGATTCTGTCCTCGATGCTGGATGTGCTCAGCGACATGGCTGATCAGATTACGGAGATCAAAGAGGCCCAGGGTGAACTGACCGAGTACATCGAGGACGTGGACTATGACCTCGGCGAACTGGAAGAGTCGATCTATGGCCATGAGGACGATGAGGAGCCGGAACCGGTGGCCGGGGTGGTGGAGGAAGAGGACGGCGTGATCACGGTGACCTGCCCGTCCTGCGGGGAGACGGTGGCCGTCGGCGCCTTCGACGAGGACAGGGACGGCGAGGTGGTTTGCCCGGTTTGCGACGCTCCCATGTCGGAAGAGCCGGCGCCGGACGCGGAACTGCCCCAGGACGGGGAGTAAGTCCATCTGCCTGCCGCTTGCTCCAGGGCGGCGGGCTTTTTGCGCGCCTTTCGGAGCCGCCGGAGGCGGCTTTTCTTTGCATAACGCGGCAGGTCGTCCCATAGGAATGCAGCATCAGGGGGTGTGGATGAGCCATGATGCCCAGGGGTATGCCGGCGGAGGTGCTCTCCTTCCTGGCTCCCCGCCTGGCGGCCATGCTCCGGCGGGCGGCTGAGGAGGCGCCCGCACCGGTGGAGGAGGTGCGGGTTCGGGAGGGGCGCCCGCTGCAGATGGTTTACCCCGGCGGCGACGCCTTCGTCACGGCGGACGGAAGGCTGACGCCGGATCCCGCCAGGGGGGAGCCGGCTACCCATGACGATCTGGTGCGCAGCTTTCAACTCATGGCCCAGGGTTCGGTCTACGCCTGGGAAGAAGAGGTTCGCAGCGGATTTCTGACGCTCCCGGGCGGCCACCGGGTGGGATTGGCCGGGCGGGTGGTGCTGGAGGAGGGGCGGATCCGGACCATCAAGCACGTCAGCAGCCTCAACATTCGCATCGCCCGGGAGGTGAAGGGCTGTGCAGCACCGCTGCTGCCCCGCATCATCCGGGGCGGCCGGGTCCTCAGTACCTTAATCTTCTCGCCGCCCCAGGCCGGCAAGACGACGCTGCTGAGGGACCTGGTACGGCAGATCTCCACGGGTGTTGCCGCGCTGGGCCTTCGGGGGCAGAAGGTGGGACTGGTGGACGAGCGTTCCGAGGTGGCTGCCTGTTCAGCCGGAGTGCCCCAGCGGGACGTGGGGCCCCGCACCGATGTGCTGGACGGCTGCCCCAAGGCGGAAGGAATGATGCTGCTGATCCGGGCCCTCTCCCCGGATGTGATCGCGGTGGACGAGATCGGACGGCCGGCGGACGCGGTGGCCGTGAAGGAGGCGCTGCATGCCGGCGTTTCGGTGATCGCCACCGCCCATGCCGGCGATCTGGCCAGCCTGGCCCGGCGCTCCGCCATGGCGGAACTGCTGCAGGAGGGGGCTTTTCAACGGGCGGTGCTGCTGGGGCGCAGTCGCGGCCCCGGAACGGTAGAGCGGGTCTTCAACCTGGACGAAGCAGGGGGTGACCGGATTGCTGCTGGCTAAAGTGGCAGGAGCGGTCCTGGTCATGGGCGCCACCACCTGCGCCGGCTGGCAGGTGGCAGCCCGCTACGCGCGGCGCCCCGGACAGCTCCGGGACCTTCAGACCGGGCTGGCCGTACTGCAGACCGAGGTGGAATACGGTGCCACACCCCTGCCGGAGGCGCTGCAGCGGGCTGCTCGGGCCGCCGGGCCAGTGGCAGGACAGATCTTTGCCGAAAGCGCCCGGCGACTGGCCGCCGGCGGCGGGGTCACCGCCGGTGAATGTTGGGAGCAGGCTGTGGAGGCGGTGGCCGATACCACGGACCTGGGGCCGGAGGAACTGAGCGTCCTGAAGGCCCTGGCTCCGGTGCTGGGGGCCTCGGACCGGGCGGATCAGATCCGTCACCTGCAACTGGCGCGACACCGGTTGGAATCGGAAGAGGCCCGGGCCCGGGAGGAGCGGCAGCGGTATGAGCGGATGGCCCGCTATCTGGGTGTGCTGTCCGGTGCTGCTTTGGTCCTGATCCTCATCTAGAGGGGCGGGGGAAACATGTTGGACGTCTCACTGCTGTTTAAAATCGCCGGGGTGGGCATCATCGTGGCGGTGATGGCCACTGTACTGAAGCAGGCCGGCAAGGATGAGCAGGGCCAGATGGTGACGCTGGTGGGGGTCCTCCTGGTCATGATGGTGGTGGTCTCGCTGCTGGGGAAGTTTTTCAGTCTGGTCCGCACCACCTTCATGTTTCAGTAGGGGGAACGGGCCATGGAGGTCGTCAAGATCGTGGGCATCGGTCTGGTGGCCGGCATGCTGATCAGCATCCTGCGCCAGCAAAAGCCGGAACTGGCCATGCAGCTTTCCATCGCGGCCGCGGCACTGATCTTCCTCTTGATGGTCTCCCGGATCATGCAGGTGGTGGATGTGATGCAGACCCTCAGCGCCCGCGCCCAGGTGGACCAGGCCCACATGGGAGCGATTCTGAAGATCATCGGGATCGCGTACGTCACCGATTTCGGCTCCCAGGTGCTGCAGGATGCCGGGGAAAGGTCGGTGGCCTCCAAGGTGGAGATGGCCGGCAAGATCCTGATCATCCTGCTGGCCTTGCCGATTCTCCTGGCCATCTTGGACACGGTGCTGAAACTGTTGGAATGACCGGCGGCCGCCGCGAAGGGGGAGCATCATGAGGATCCGCCTGGCCTTGCTCACCTTTCTGCTCTGGATCCTGACAGGGGGCCCTGTCCTGGCGGCGGAGCCGCCGGACGGGACGGATACGGCAGAACCGGCGGCCGCCGCCCAGCGCCAGTTGGAGGCGGTGGACACCGCTGCACTGGAGACCTTCCTGAAGGAGGTCAGTCAGACCTGGGAGGGGTATGGACCGGAAATTTCCCTGCGGGATTTCCTCCAGGCCCAACAAAGCGGCGAGGACAGCCGGTTCTCGCTGACGGCGATTCTCAGCGGCCTCATCCGGTATCTGATCCGGGAGGTGGTGGCCAACGCAGGGCTGCTGGCCCGGCTGGTGCTGCTGGCCATCGTGGCCGCCTTGCTGCAGCAGATGCAGTCCGCCTTCGCCTCCGAAGCGACGGGCAAACTGGCCCAGACAGTGGTCTACCTGGCCCTGGTGGGCCTGGCCGTCACCGGCTTCGGACTGGCCATCACCACGGCCCGGCAGGCCATGGACCAGCTTGCCGGCTTCATGCTGGCCATGCTGCCCACCCTGCTGGCGGTCCTGGCAGGCATCGGCGGGGTCACCAGCGCCGCCCTCTTTCACTCGCTCCTGATGACCCTCACCAGTGCGGCCTCCAGCCTCATGGTAACCGTGGTCTTTCCCCTGATCTTTCTGAGCGCGGTGCTGGATGTGGTCTCCGGCCTCCACGATCAACTGAAGCTCACGGGCCTGGCCGGTCTGCTCCGGCAGGTGGCCATGTACACCCTGAGCCTGATGTTCACCGTGTTCCTCGGGCTGTCGGCGGTCAAGGGGACCCTGGGGGCGATCACCGACGGACTGAGTGTGAAGACGGCCAAGTTCGCCATCAGCTCCTTCGTGCCGGTGGTGGGCAAGATGTTCTCCGACGCCTCCGAACTGATCCTGGGCTCCGGTGTGCTGCTGAAAAACGCCCTGGGCATGGTGGGGCTTGCGGCCGTCTTTTTCATCACGATTTTCCCGCTGCTGAAGATCCTGAGCCTGGTGGCGATCTATCAGCTGGCGGCTGCGGCGGTGCAGCCCGTGGGGGCCGACCAGATCGCCCGGATGCTGAACACCATGGCCCGTTCGCTCCAGATGGTCTTTGCCGCCGTGGCAGTGGTGGCCCTGATGTTCTTTTTGGGCATCACCGCCATCGTGGGGGCCGGCAACGCCGCGATGATGGTGAGGTGATCCGGTGGAAGCGGTCAAGGAGTGGGTCCGGACCCTTGCCATGCTGATCATCCTGGCCACCTGCCTGGACCTGCTGGTGCCCATGGGCTCGATGAAGAAGTACGTCCGGGTGGCCATGGGACTGCTGCTCATGCTGAATATGATCAACCCGTTCTTTACGCTCCTGCGCCAGCCCGTGGCCCTGGACCCGGACATCTTCCTGCCCGGACAGGGAACAGCCCGGCTGCCTACCCTGGCGGAGATCATGGCGGAGGCCGAGCGGTTCCGGGAGAAAAACGAGGCCCTGGCCCTGGAGGAGGCACGGTCCCGCCTGCAGGCAGAGGTGGAGGCCTCTGCCCGGTCGGTGGAGGGGGTGGCCGCGGCGCGGGCCCAGGTGGAACTGGAAGGTCGCGCGGGGCGGTACGCACTCCGCCGGGTGGTGGTGATCATCACCCCCGGGGCGCCCCGGGGCGTGCGGCCGGTGCTTCCGGTGCTCCAGGTGAGTCCGGTGGGCACCGAGCCGGCGGGGGGCGACCCGGACAAGGCGGCGATCCCCGAGGGGGATGAGGCTGCCCTGGCGGAGCAGGTCCGGCAGGAGGTGGCCCGGCGGCTGGAGCTGTCCGACGGGAACGTCCCCGTGGAAGTGCTGATTCGGCGGGAGTCCACGTCCCAGAGGAGGTAGGGAGCGTGACCGAACGGGAGGCGAATACGGGGCTGGCTGAACGGTTGGCCCAGTGGCTGGGCCTGAAGCCCGGGCAGGCCGCGGTGATGAAGCTGGTGGTGGTGGCCCTGGCTCTGGGCGTGCTCTTTCTGAATGCAGGCAGCCTGTTCGGGGTGACGGACACGGGCCGTCGCCCGCCGGATGCCACGGCGGTGGTGGCTCCCGCCCCGGAGCCCCAGGACGCGCTGCAGCGGCTGGAACAGGACATGGCGGCACGCTTGGAGCACATTCTCTCCCAGGTGGAGGGGGCGGGACAGGTGCGGGTGACCGTGACGCTGGCCTCCAGTCCCACCGTAACGCCGCTGGTCAACACCCGCCGGGAGCAGACCACCACGGAGGAGACGGCGGCGGACGGATCCCGGCGGCGGACGGAGACGGTGACCAGCGATGAGACCAACGTGATGTCCAAGGACGTCAACCAGGACATGCCGGCGGTGGCCAGCCGCAGCCGGGCGGAGGTGGCCGGGGTGCTCATCGTGGCGGAGGGCGCCCACAGCGCCACCGTGCGGGCCCGGCTGCACCGGGCGGCGGTCACCGCGCTGAACATTCCGGCCCACCGGATTGAGGTGGTGCCGGCCGGCGAGAGGAGGTAGCGGCGTGATCATCATCCGGCGGCGGGGAGAGGTGATCCGCTTCGTCCTCTTCCTGGTGGTGATCGGCGTGATGGCCTACTACGTGGCCAGTCGCTGGGAGACCTGGCACCTTGCCCGGGTACCCCACCTGCCGGCGGCGGAGTCTGAAGCCGAGTCGGTCCCGGGCCTGCCGGTGCCGGAGAGCCCGGTGGGGTCGGTGGAGGCGGACAAGGGGGAGGACTTCTTTGCGGCGTTCCGGGTGACCCGGGCCCAGACCCGCAGCGCCCTCCGGGAGACCCTCCGGGAGATCATGGAGAACCCGGCCGCGGCGGAGGAGACCCGCGCGTCGGCCGAAGCGGAGTACGTCCAGCTCGGGCGCTACGATGCCCTGGAGGAGCAGGCAGAAGCCCTGGTCAAGGCCCGGGGCTTTGCGGATGCGGTGGTCCACATTGCCGGGGATACCGCGCAGGTGGTGGTCAAGGCCGGAAGCCTTACGCCCCAGCAAGCGTCCCAGGTGGTGGATACGGTTAGCCGGGTGACGGGAGTGAAGGCCGCCGGCGTCCAGGTAATGGCCCGGGAGCACTGACGCCGGCGCCCGGTGTTTGCGCCAGAACAGAAAGGGCCCTGCGGCCGGTTTGGCCGCAGGGCCCTTCCGAATGGACGTCGGTCGAAACGCAGCTTACAGGGCGAGGCCCATCATGATGAAGGCAACGATGCTGGCGATGATCATGCCCGGCATGTTCCGCCTGGCCACTTCCAGAGGATTGACCTTGGCGATGCCGGCGGCGATGATGCAGGCACCGGCCATGGGGCTCATGGACCGGCCCAGGCTGCCGGCCAGGGAGGCCAGCATGCCCATGTTCTCGATCGTCAGGCCGAAGTTGGCCGCATGCGGCGTAACGGCCTGGTTGAAGGCGATGGTGGCCGCGTCGCCGGAACCGCTCAGGACGGCCACCAGCATGGGGCCCCAGGTGGCCGCGGCACCGACCGCGCTCTGCGCGCCGGTCAGGTTGTTCAGCAGCAGGTCGATTAGACCGATCTCCTTCAGTCCGGCGGTAAAGACGCCCGCGGCGATGATGATGCCCATCACATCCGCGTAGGCCTTGCCCATGCCGTCGAAGAAGGACTTGGTTACCTCCACCGGGCTGGTGCGGCTCACCAGAACCGCCACCATGGTGCCGATCAGCATGGCGGACGGGACGTTGATGCCGATGTCCTTGAAGGCCGGCAGGGAGCCGACGATCAGCAACACCAGAGGAAGCACCGGGACCAAGGCCTTGATGAAGTTGACCCGGAACTCTTCCCGGTTCTCGAGGATGTCAGACTTATACCCCCGGTCCTCCTTACGGATGTAGGCGTAGACCGCCAACGTGATGGCACCGATCAGCCCCGTGACCACGGTGGCCGGCATCGCCACGCCGATCACCCGAACCACGTCGGTCTGCGCCATTTCCGCCACCATGAGGGCGTGCGCGTTCCCCGGGCTCAGCACGGAACCAAAGGTACCGGCCAGCACCGCCGCGGCCGCCACGGCCGGATGGACACCGGCAGCCATCAAAACGGGGATCAGGATGGCGCCCACGGCCGCTGCACAGCCGGCGGCGCTGGAGAGGGCGATGTTGATGAAGAACGTGGCGAGGGTGGTGGCCGGGATCAGCAGGACCCGGAACCGGGTCACGGCTCCTGCCACCAGATGCACCAGGTGCTGGTCGCACTGGGTCAGTTTCATCACGTAGGCAAAGCCCATGACCGAGAGGATGGAACTGATCAAGCCGGCGTTGGTCATCGAGGCCTGGAACTGTGCCAGGGCTGCCATCGGTTTCAGGGCTGCCACGCACATGAGGAGACCGGCGGTAAACAGAACCAGTCGGGTCTCGTAGCGTTTGACGATCGCGATCACGGTCAAAATTACGATAAGGACACCAATAAGTGGCAGCAAGGTCTCCACACTCCTAGCGTGCGAAAATACTTAACTACTAAACATAACGCTGCCAGAACGGAACGGTGTCGAGAGGGGTTACCGGGAGGCGTACTCCTGGATCAGCGCGTAAACCAGTTCGCCGGCCCGCTCCAGTTCCTTCACCGGCAGACGCTCGTTCACGCTGTGGGCGCCCTCGTACCCGACGGCCAGGTTGCAGACGGCGATCCCCTGGGTTCCCAGGACGTTGGCATCGCTGCCGCCGCCTGTGGACCGCAGTTCGGGCGTCAGGCCGATCCGGCGGATGGCGGCACTGGCCAGCTCCAATACCGGATCGCCGGGCTGCAGGTTGACGGGGCCGTAGGCAAACACCTCTTCCCTCTCCACTCGGGCGCCGAACTCCCGGGCGGTCTGCTCGAAGACCTCGGCCATGTGCTGCAGTTGGGCCTCCATCTTCTCCATCACCAGGGAGCGGACATCGCCCTTCATCTCGAAGGTCTCCATGACCGCGTTGGTCGCGGTGCCGCCCTTGGCGATGCCCAGGTTCGCGGTGGTCTCCGCGTCGATGCGGCCCAGCTTCATGCGGGTCAGGGCATGCGCCGCCACATAGAGGGCGTTGATGCCCTTCTCCGGTTCGACGCCGCCGTGGGCGGCCTTGCCGATGACGCGGTAGGTCACCTTGGTCTGGGCCGGCGCCCGGTTGATCACCACGCCCACCGGGCCCGAGGAGTCCAGCACGTATCCCATCTTGGCCGTGATCAGGGAGAAGTCCATGTTCTTGGAGCCGTTCAGACCGCCTTCCTCGGCGATGGTGAAGACCACCTCCAGGTCAGGCCGGTCGATCCCGTGCTCCAGGGCGCTCTGAATGCCTTCCAGGATCGCGGCCAGGCCTGCGGCATCGTCCGCACCCAGGATGGTGGTGCCGTCGCTGGTGATGACCCCGTCCTTGATCTGCGGCTTGATGCCGGTGCCGGGGCTGACCCGGTCCATGTGGGCGCACAGCAGGAGCGGCATCCCCCCCTTGGTTCCCTTCAGCCTGGCGATCAGGTTGCCTGTCTCACCTCCAATCCGCTGTCCGGCGTCGTCCCGCTGTACGATGAACCCCATGGCCTCCAGACGGGCCTGGAGGAGGTCAGCCATACGTCCCTCGGACTTCGTCTGCGTGTCGGTTTGGACTAGCGTCAAAAAGGTCTCAAGGATGCGGGACTGGTTAATCATTCCCATCCACCTCTTGCCACTTTTGCCTAGTGACTACGCACTAGCTAGAATGCCCGCTTGGAGCATACCGATTCACCCTATAGACTTGAAATAGCGCAGAGGTTGACCACCATAAGTAGGGATCCGATGATACAGGTGGTCCAAACCGTCGACGGGCACTGGACACAAGGAGAAGGCGACCTGGGTTCGGCAGGAACTCCTTCCTCAGGCCGCGGCACCTGTGTGGTAAAGCTTGTTGCGTTGTGTTATCATCAGTTCGCAGCCCGTGAAACATGGAAAAGATCTGCCCTACCGTCATGCCAGCGCTGCCAGGATCTGGGGGATCATGATGCGGGCCAGCCCTGACGTGGGAGGCAGAGACCTGTGAGCGAAAAGCGCGAGGAGATCCATCACCCCGACGATCAGGTGGTCAGCAGCGTTCGCATCGCCGATGACGTGATCGGGGTGATTGCCGGGATCGCCGCCATGGAGGTGGACGGAGTTGCCGGCATGGCCGGCGGTCTGGCCGCCGAGATGAGCGAGCGGATGTTAGGGAAAAAGAACCTGTCCAAGGGCGTCAAGGTGCAGGCTGGCGAGAAGGAAGCAATCATCGATCTCTACATCATCGTGGAATACGGCGTCCGCATTCCTGAGGTGGCCACCCGGGTGCAGGAGAACGTAAAGCGGGCCGTGGAGTCCATGACCGGTCTGACATGCACGGAGATCAACATCCACGTCCAGGGGGTCTCCTTCCATGCCGAGGACCGGGAGGAGGACCTGCGGGTCCGGTAAGGGGGCAGGCTGATGGGCATCCTCGACAGCATCATCCTGACGGTCTATACCTTGGCCATGATGGTGCTCTCCCTTTTGATGGTTCTGGGAGCGATCGCACCGAAGTGGATCCAGCCAGCCGAATGGCTCACCAACGCGATGGACAACACCCGCGGACAGGTGACTGTGGGCATCATCGGATTCATGTTCTTCATCTCCTCCGTCCGACTGATTACCCTGGCCTTCCGGCGTCAGGGCGGCGGGCAGCCGGTGGTGCATGAAACCTCCTTGGGGGAGGTCCGGATCAGCCTGGAGGCGGTGGAGAACCTGGTGCGGAAGGTGGCCCGTTCCACCAAAGGGGTGCGGGAGATGAAGGCGGTGGTGCGCCATGGCAAGGACGGCCTGTGCGTCTCCTTGCGGGGCACCGTCTCGCCGGATGTGGCCATCCCGGAAGTTTCGGAAGAGATTCAGAACAACGTGCGGCAGTACGTCAAGCGGGTGGTCGGAGTGGAACTGGCCGAGATCCAGCTTGAGGTGGAGAACATCGCCAGCGATTCCCGCCGCACCCGCCTGGACTAGCGAGGGGGGCCATCCGTGGATAAGGAGTGGCTCCGGGAACTGGTGGACCAGAACCGGTACAGGATCCTCGGCGCCCTGGGCGGTCTGGTCTTTGCCCTCTTGGTCATCCGCTTCGGGCTTTTCTGGGCGCTGTTTATTCTGCTGTGCGTCGGGATAGGTTACTGGGTGGGAAAGCGGCTGGATGAGGAGCCGGAGAGCTTGTTCCGGATGCTGGACCGGTGGCTGCCCCCGGGCAGGCGGTAGCGCAGACACAGGAGGCGGCATGTGTGAGCAGACGACGGGCACGTGAACTGGCCCTGCAGGTGTTGTTTCAGATCGACGTCGGACGTGCGGATCCTCAAACCGCCTTTTTCCAGGCCCTGACTCGGGAGCGGGAAGAACAGGAGACTCCGGGGGAACTGCGGGAGCGGGATGTGAACTACGCCCGGGACCTGGTCCTGGGCACCTGGGAGCATCGGCAGGAGCTGGACCGGGTGATCGGGCAATATGCCCGAGACTGGACCGTGGATCGGATGGCGGCGGTGGACCGCAATATTTTACGTATGAGTATTTATGAAATCATGCACTGCGATGACGTCCCTGACGGCGCCGTGGCCGACGAGGCGGTGGAACTGGCCAAGACCTTTTCCACGCCGGAGGCGGCCAAGTTCATCAACGGCATCCTGGGGAGCGTCATCCGTGGGCTGGAACAGGGGGCCATCCGTGCAGAATCAGATCCTTCGTGACGATCGAGTGCAGCCTGAGGTCGTGGCGGAGCCGCTCTTTCTGGGGATTGATACCAGTTACTACACCAGTTCGGTGGCCCTGGTGGATGCCAGAGGGCGGCTGCTGGCCGACCAGCGCCGCCCTCTCACCGTGGAGCGGGGGGAGCGGGGCGTTAGTCCACCCCAGGCGGTCTGGAATCATTTAAAGGCGCTGCCGCCGATGGTCGAGCCGCTGCTGCGGGCTTACCGGGGGCGAATCGCCGCTGTGGCGGCCAGCGTCCGACCCAGGCCGGTGGCGGACTCGTACCTGCCTCCCTTCAAGGTCAGCGAGGGGTTTGGCAGGGCCATCGCCGCCGCCCTGGACGTTCCCTTCTACCCCACTTCCCATCAGGAGATGCATATCATGGCGGGGCTCTGGTCATCGGACCAGCCTCCGACCGGCAAACAGTTTCTGGCGGTGCACCTGTCCGGCGGCACCACGGAGCTCATCCGGGTGACGCGCCGGCCGGGGGGCTTTGACGAGGAACGGCTGGGAGGCACCCGGGACCTGCATGCGGGCCAGTTTGTGGACCGGGTGGGGGTCGCCCTGGGGCTGCCGTTTCCCGCGGGACCCCATCTGGAACGGCTGGCCGCCGAAGGCAGAGCAGGCGCCGTCACCTTGCCCTCCGTTGTGCAGGGGTGGACGGTTAGCTTCTCCGGCCCGGAAACGGCTGCCCAGCGGCTGGTGGGGAAAGTGGAGCCCGCGGATCTGGCCCTGGCGGTGCTGCATTGTGTGGCCAAGACCCTGGAGAAGTGGTTGCGGGCGGCCGTGGCAGAGACCGGACTGAAAGAGGTGCTGGTGGTGGGCGGTGTGGCCGCGAACCAGATTCTGCGCGCCAGGCTCCGGCTGCGGCTGGAGCATCGGGCGGTAGGCGCCCGCCTGTCCTTTGCCCAGCCCCTCTACAGCGTAGACAACGGCGTGGGGACTGCCCTGTTGGCCCGGGCCCATTACCTGGGCCTGGAGGGCGGCTGCCCGCCGCAGGAGGAGAGTGGTACCCGTGGCAGCACAGGTGATTGACGGCAAGGCCATTGCCCAGCGGGTCAAGGAGGAGGTTGCGGCCGAAACGGCCCGCCTTCGGGAGCGGGGGCTGGTGCCTGGCCTCGCGGTGATTCGGGTGGGCGATGATCCCGCCAGCGCCACCTATGTCAACAACAAGGAACGGACCGCCCGGGAGCTGGGCATGTATTCAGTGCAGTATCACCTGCCGGCCACCACCAGCCAGTGGGAACTGGAGGCGCTGGTGGACCAGCTCAACGAGGACGGCCGCATCCATGGTATCCTGGTGCAGAGTCCGCTCCCTGAGGGGCTGGATATGAGCCGAGTGATCCGACGGATTCGGCCCGCCAAGGACGTGGATGGCTTCCATCCGGAAAACGTCGGGAAGCTCTGGAGCGGTGGGGAGGGGCTTTTTCCCTGCACGCCCCTGGGCGTCATGCGGATGCTGGATGAGGTGGGGGTCGATCCGGCCGGAAAGCGGGCCGTGGTGGTGGGCCGGTCCAATATCGTTGGCAAGCCCATGGCGGCGATGCTGCTGCGCCGCAACGCGACGGTCACCCTCTGCCACAGCAAGACCCCGGACCTGCCGGCTGTTTGCCGGGAGGCGGACATCCTGGTCACCGCCATCGGCCGGCTGCAGATGGTGACGGCCGAATATATCAAGCCCGGTGCGGTGGTAATCGATGTGGGTATCAACCACGTGCCGGGGACCAAGTCCCGCATCCGGGGCGACGTGGACTTTGAGAGCGCATCGCAGGTCGCGGGCATGATTACCCCCGTGCCAGGCGGTGTTGGCCCCATGACCATCGCCATGCTGATGGCCAACACGCTGAAGGCCGCCAAGGCCATCTGGCGGGGGGTTGGGATCGATGTACCGGAGTGAGCGGTTGCTCCCGGGGGCCGGCGAGCACGTCTTGTCGGTCCGGGAACTGACTCAGGTCGTCAAGCAGCTTCTGGACCAGGAGCCCCTGCTGGCCTCGCTGTGGGTTCAGGGCGAGATCTCCAACTTCAAGCACCATACATCAGGCCATCTCTACTTCACGCTGAAAGACGCCTACAGCCAGGTCCGCTGTGTCATGTTCCGCAGCCACGCGCAGCGACTCCGATTCCGCCCCGCGGACGGGATGCAGGTTCTGGTGCACGGGAGCGTCACCGTCTACGAACGGGACGGCCTGTATCAACTGTACTGCACCGCCATGGAACCCGCCGGCATCGGCACTCTCTACCTGCAGTACGAACAACTCAAGGCGCGGCTGGCTGCGGAAGGACTCTTCGATCCGGCCCTGAAGCGACCGCTGCCGCTGCTGCCCCGCAAGGTCGGCGTGGTGACGGCTCTGACCGGCGCCGCCATCCGGGATATCATCACGGTCAGCCGCCGGCGCTTTCCTGGCATCCACCTGGTGATCTCCCCGGCCCTGGTGCAGGGGGAGGAGGCGCCGGCCAGCCTGATCCAGGCCCTGCAGCGGGTTGTACAGGTGCCAGGGGTGGACGTGGTGATCATCGGGCGGGGCGGCGGCTCCCTCGAGGATCTCTGGGCCTTCAACGACGAGGCCCTGGCCCGGGCGATCCGCGCCTGCCCGGTACCGGTGGTCAGCGCCGTGGGCCACGAGACGGACTTTACCATCGCGGACTTTGCCGCCGACCTCCGGGCGCCCACGCCCTCCGCGGCGGCGGAACTGGTGGTTCCGTCCCGCGCCGAGCTGAAGGGCGAGGTGGAGAGCCTGCGGCTTCGGATGATCACCCAAATGAACCGGCTGCTGGAGACCAAACGGCTGCAGGTCAGGGCCCTGGCGCAGCGACCGGTGCTGCAGCGGCCGGAAGGGCGGCTGCTGCAGGACCGGCAGCGGCTGGATGAACTGGTGCGCCGCCTGGGTTATGCCGCAGGGCACCTGGTGGGCACCCGCCGCAAGGAACTGGCCGCGCTGGCCGGCCGGCTGGATGCACTCTCCCCCCTGGCGGTGCTGGGCAGGGGATACAGCATCACCCGGCGGATGGACGGTCAGGTGGTGAAGGATGCCCGGCAGGTAGCCGTGGGGGAACGGGTGTCGGTGCTTCTGCACAGGGGCCGGCTGACCTGTCTGGTGGAATCCCGTGAGGAGGGCGGAGAGGGTGGAAACGAAGTTGAGCTTTGAACAGGCCCTGCAGCGCCTGGAAGAGGTGGTTCGGGAGCTGGAAGGCGGCGATCTCAGCCTGGAGCAGGCCCTGGCCCTGTTTCAGGAGGGGGTGGCCCTGGCCCGGCTCTGCGAGGCCCAGCTGGACAGGGCCGAAGCCCAGATCGAGAAACTGCTGGAAGAGGACGGACAGATTCTGACCGTCCCGCTGGAGCAGGATACGGGAGAGAGCACCAAGTGAACGTGGCGGCATATCTTGCGGAACAATCGCGGTGGATCAACGAGGCGCTGGATGCATATACCTCTCCCTCTGGGCCGGACTTCCCGGGCAAGCCCTCCCTGGCTGGGATTCCGCCGCTCTTGTTGGAGGCGATGCGCTACAGCCTGCTGGCAGGCGGCAAGCGGCTGCGGCCGATCCTGGTGATGGCTGCCGCGGAACTGTTTGGCGCACCGGCAGCACGGGTACTGCCCACGGCCTGTGCCCTGGAGATGATCCATACCTATTCGCTGATTCATGACGACCTGCCGTGCATGGATGACGATGACCTGCGTCGTGGGCGTCCCACCAACCACAAGGTGTACGGAGAGGCCACGGCGATCCTGGCCGGGGATGCGCTGCTGACCCTTGCCTTTGAACTGCTGGCCCGTCAGGGCGAAGTGGAAGGGATCACACCGGAACAGGTGGCCAGGGTGGTGGCGGAGGTGGCCATGGGTGCAGGGCCCGCGGGCATGGTGGGGGGCCAGGTGGAGGATCTTTCCTGGGAAGAGAAAGAGGCCTCCGTGGCGCAACTGCAGCGGATCCACCTGCTGAAGACCGGTGCGCTGTTCCGGGCGGCCCTTCGCTGCGGCGCCATCCTGGCCGGCGCCACCGAGGAAGAGATCCGCCTGCTGGATACGTATGCCTACCACTTTGGCCTGGCCTTTCAGATCCAGGACGATGTGCTGGACGTGATCGGCGACACCGCCAAAATGGGGAAGGCAGCAGGCCGGGATGAGCGCCGTCACAAGAATACATACGTAAACCATTTTGGTCTGGAAGGAGCCCGGCAGCGGGCTCGGGAGGAGGTTGCAGCGGCGAAGGAGGCCCTGCGACCTTTCGGGGAGCGCGGCGCGATCCTGGCAGCTCTGGCAGATTTTGTAATTGACAGGGAAGCTTGATCACGGGTAACATACAATGTTGCAACCCACGAATAGATGGTGTTACAAGGGGATACCCATTGGACGGCTGCGCCGCCGGTGCCATGGCACTGCCCGGCGCGGTCGTTGAGGGCTTGTTTCCCTTGTGCTAACATAATGATGAGTCACCGAATATAATGTTCGGGTGGCGCAGTATCCTAGTCAGTACTACCTTTCCTGAAGGCGGGCCTAAAAATCCGCCAAGGGCACATCGATGAGGTCTCTGGTGTTGGCCGCCGAGGCCCAATCGGGGGCTGATGCTGGAGAAACAGCCGACGGCTGAAACCGGAAGGTTTCAGCCCCAGGCTGCCGGGGGGCAGGGCGATCCACAAGGGCATGTGGGCGACGACCCTCCTCCTGGGGAGGCCTGCGCTAGTGGCGGTTGCACCAACGTGAGCAACACGGCTACGGCGCAGTGTTGACCTGCATGCGATACCGAAACATGGTGAGGTGTTGTGTGCAGTGTAGCCTGCCTTGAGTGGGCATGGTGGATGGGGCAGTGAACCGCAAGGTTCAACCCCCTCGCGGGAAGCCGGCCAGCTGACGGCGAGGGGATGTCTCTGAAACCATGTCTGCAAAAGAGGCTAGGGAAAGGTGTGTTGTCGAAGAAAATTCCTAGGCTGCTCGTAAAGAGGCCTGGCAGGGATTACAGTGTGGTCTAAGTGGTAATCTAGCCCTGCCGATGGCGACACGGCAGCGCAGTCATAAAGGGAAACCGCCGGTGCGGCGACGCGCCGGAGACTGCGGGGAAATCCTGCTAGACCTTAAGCCACAAAGTTTACCTGCCAGGCTGCCACCCGAATGTTTTTATAGATAGATTGTTATCCCACTTCCACAGAGTCGTACAACAATAGGGTTCCCCGAGGAGCTACGATCTATGAGTAACGGGGGTTCGGCTCCACCCAAACGGTGGCAGAGGGCCCTGCGCGTTGGTTTGCTTTCCTTTGTTTTGGCGGTCGTCGTCAATTACGTTTCAGACCTGGCTCTCTCCTCGGTTCATGTGCTGGTGGCCTTTATCGTCGTGCTCGTGCTGGTGACCATCAACGTGGCACTGGATATCCTGGGCACCAGTGTGACCGCGGCAGACCAGGTCCCTTTGAATGCGAAGGCTTCCAAACGGATTCCGGGCGCCCGGCAGGCGATCTGGTTGGTCCGGAACGCCGACAGGGTGGCCAATTTTTGCAATGATGTGGTGGGCGACGTCACCGGTGCCGTCAGCGGTGCCGCGGGCACCACGGTGGCGCTGCAGTTGGCTGAGTTCGTACAGGGAGGCCCTGCGGTCTCCCAGATCTTCATGCTGCTGATCGTAGGGTTGATCGCCGGCCTGACGGTGGGGGGGAAGGCGGCCGGAAAGAATTTGGCGATCGAAAGGGCCACCGATGTGGTCATGGTGGCCGGACGACTCCTGTACGCCTTCGAAAGAGTCACCGGCCGTTCTTTCACGGGGGGACGCGGCAAGGCCGGGCGAAGGAGGAAGAAGTAACCGTGAAGCTGAGGGACCTGAAGGGGCCGGAGCAGCTCAAAGGGTTGAGTGCTCAGGAACTGGCAGAGCTGGGGGAGGAAATTCGGCAGGTTATCCTGGAGACGGTGGCCCGTACCGGTGGCCATCTGGCGCCCAATCTGGGCGTGGTGGAACTGACCCTCGCCCTGCATACGGTTTTTGACAGCCCGCGCGATAAAATCCTCTGGGACGTTTCGCACCAGAGTTACGTACATAAACTGCTCACGGGCCGGTATGAGCGCTTCAGCACTCTGCGCCAGACAGGGGGGCTCGCCGGCTTTACCGATCCGTCCGAGTCGGTTCACGATCATTTTCACTGGGGCCATGCCTCCACTGCGATTTCCGCAGCCATAGGCATGGCCAAAGCGCGCGATTTGAAGGGCGAGGACTACGAGGTGGTGGCCGTCGTCGGTGACGGTGCCCTGACCGGGGGTTTGGCTTACGAGGCCCTGGACCACGCCGGCCATGACAAGACCCGGATCATCGTGGTGCTGAACGACAACTCCATGTCCATCGCCCCGAACGTGGGCGCCATCTCCAACTACCTGGCGAAGATCCGTACAGGGCCCAGTTACCAGCGGATCAAACACGAGGTGGCGGAGGCCCTGAAGCAGATCCCCTTCTTCGGCCCCCAGGCCCTGGAGTTCGTGGACCGGCTCAAGGAAGGCGTCAAGCACCTGCTGGTCAACAACATGTTTTTTGAAGATTTGGGCCTTACCTATATCGGTCCGGTGGACGGACACAACATTCCCGCCCTGCAGAACGCACTGCGTCAGGCCCGGTCCTACCCCGGCCCCACCGTGGTCCATGTGGTTACCACCAAGGGCAAAGGGGTTCCCTATGCGGAGGAACTGCCGGACAAGTTCCACGGCGGTGGGCCCTTTGACATCAAGACGGGAAAGAGCAGCCCAGGCTCTACCACCTTCAGCGAAATCTTTGGCCGCACGCTGGTGAAGCTGGCTCGGATGGATTCGCGGATCGTCGGCATCACCGCGGCCATGCCGTCCGGCGTGGGGATGACGCAGTTTGCCAGGGAGTTTCCCGAGCGCTATATTGACGTGGGCATCGCCGAGGAGCATGCGGTCAGCCTGGCTGCCGGTCTGGCCAAGGCCGGTATGCGCCCGATCTTCGCGGTCTACTCCACGTTCCTGCAGCGGGCCTACGACCAGGTGATCCATGACGTGGCCCTGCAAAACTTGCCGGTGATCCTCAGCCTGGACCGGGCTGGGTTGGTGGAAGACGGTGCCACCCACCAGGGCGTTTTTGACGTGACCTACCTCAGGGCCATTCCCCGGATGGTGGTGATGGCCCCGAAGGACGAGAACGAACTGCAGCACATGCTGTACACCGCCCTCTGCCATGATGGTCCCTCGGCGATCCGATATCCCCGGGGCAAGACCGTGGGGGTGCCCATGGACGAAACCTTGCAGACCATTCCCATCGGCAAGGGCGAACTGCTCCGGGAAGGCACCGACGTGGCCCTGGTGGGCCTGGGCACCATGACGCAGGTCTGCCTGGCGGCGGCCGATCTGCTCCGGCAGGAGGGGATCTCCGCGGCGGTGGTCAACCCGCGGTTCGTCAAGCCTCTGGACGAGGAACTGCTGCTGACGGTGGGCCGCCAGATCGGCGCGGTGGTAACGGTTGAGGAGGCGGTCCGCACCGGCGGCTTCGGTTCGGCCGTGCTGGAACTGTTCAGCGACCACGGCGTGCCGGCCCGCGTCTACCGGTTGGGGGTGCCCGACCAGTTCGTGCCCCACGGCAATCCGCAGCATTACCGGGAGCAGTTCGGCCTGACGCCGGAGGGGGTGGCTGCCGCGGCACGGGAACTGGTCCAGCAGGTCTGGTCCAGCCGGGACAGACGGCGCCTGAAGGTGGCAGGACGGCGGTCGGCCCGCCTGGAAGGGGATAGGGCCAGCGGACAGCGCCGGTAACCCTCCCCGGAAGGTTCTGGCAGTCTCTCAGAGCAAAAATGATGCGACCTCCTGGCAGCATCTCCGCCAGGAGGTCGTTTTGTCTCTCAGGACAGCCGCATGGATGCGGCTTGTCACCGGCTCTTTTCGTAGGGAATGCCGTCGGCAGCCGGCGGCTGGGACCGGCCCACGAATCCGGCCAGGGTCAGCATGGTGATTACGTAGGGCGTCATCAGCAGGAACTGGGACGGGACTCCCACAT
>DATCKG010000081.1:0-28110 GCA_036562385.1 Symbiobacteriaceae bacterium | reverse complement strand
CAGGCTGCGGCCCAGGACCTGCTCCGTTTCCGCCCGGTTCGGCTTGATCAACGTGGGCCGGGCCGCCAAGGCCACTTTCAGAGCCTCCCCCTCGGCGTCCAGGATGGTACGCACCCCGGCCTGGTTCGCCAGTTCGATCAGGTCCCGGTAAAGCGTCACCGGTGCGCCGTCCGGAAGGCTCCCGGCCAGCACCAGGACGGCGGTCTCCGGCAGTCGCCGCTTCACCAGGTCGACCAGGTCGGCCACCCGCTCGGCGGTGACGGTGAAGCCGTTGTCGTTCAGCTCCGTCAGCTCACCGGTGGTTGGCTCCACGATCTTCCAATTCGTACGGTTCGAACCCGGTACCTGGATGAAATCGTGAGCGATCTCTTGCTGGGTCAGGGTCCGGATGATCAGGTTGGCGTTGTCTTCGCCCAGAAACCCCAGAAGATGGACCGGGGCGCCCAGGGCCCTGGCCACCCTGGCGACGTTGATGCCCTTGCCCCCGGGATCCAGCCGGGAGGAGGCCACCCGGTTGGTGGCGCCAGTCCGGAAGCCCGGGACCAGGACGGTCCGGTCGATGGCAGGGTTCAGGGCAACGGCGGTAATCGCTTTATGCACAATCAGCGGGCCTCCCTATTCTTCTACTCGGCGATCAAGACCTGAATGCCCCGGCTGGTCAGCTCCCGGGCCAACTGCTGGTCCATCTCCCGGTCGCTGATCACCATGTGGACGCTGGTGATGGGGGCGATGGTGGCAAAGGCAATCTTGCGCATCTTAGTGTGATCGGCCACCACCACCACTTTCCGGGCAGCGGCAATCATGCGCCGCTTGACCGAAGCCTCCGCCGGCGTCGGCGTGGTCAGCCCCCGCTCAAGGTCGAGGCCGTTGGTGCCCAAAAACAGGATGTCTGCGTTGATCTCATCCAGCGCCCGCTCCGCAAGGGGTCCCACCAGTGCCAGGGTGTTCCCCTTTACGGATCCGCCCGTCACGATCACCTCGATGCCCGGGGCATCGGCCAGTTCGGCGGCGATGGTGTACGCGTTGGTCACCACCGTCAGGTTCCGGCGGTGCTTCAGCACCCGCGCGATCTCCAGAGTCGTGGTTCCCGCATCCAGAATCACCGATGCACCGTCGTGAACCAGGCTGGCCGCCACCTTGGCGATAGCCATCTTCTCCGCACGGTTCTGATCGGTCTTTTCCGCAAAGCTTAGCTCCTCCCGGGTGGGATTCGCCGGCATGGCGCCTCCGTGAGTCCGCTCCAGCAGGCCCTCCTGCTCCAGTTCCCGCAGGTCCCGGCGGATGGTGGACTCCGAAACACCGAACGCTTTGCTCAGTCCCAGAACCGTGACAGCCTGGCCGCTCTGCATCATCTGGAGGATGCGGCGTTTGCGCTCTTCCGGGAACATCCGATCACATCCCGTCATGAAATGCTGACTGGATCTGCTCGGTTATGCTCGTTTTGAGTATATCCGAAGAAGAAACCATCGTCAATGCGCAAGATGAAATATAATTGATCACGAAAACAACGACCCTCCCGCCGCGCGGGAGGGCTGGACTGGACAACACCTGCCAGACTTCTGCATAAAAAGGCGCTGGCTGGACATCCTGGAAATGTGCCCCGTCCTCCGGGTCCGCCGCACATGTACTTCATTTAAGGAACAGTCCGCCCGTAGTTACGTCATCCTGCTTCTGATCCCACTCGGAGGCGATGGGCACGAAGGTTCCATCCTGCCCCGTGCGAAGGGAGATGGGTCAGCGCACCCATCTCCCTTTCGCCGGTTGGGGACCGATGTACGGACGGGTCGTACCAGCGTCGTTTCCGGATACCGAAAGGTCTCATCTGGAAATAGTGTGAAAGATCTAGTATCATATCCATCAGGATATCCCATTCAGAAAGAAGGCGTCACCCGTGCCCGGTTTTCAGCGGGGAACCGCCGAATACCGGCGGGTCACCCTGGCCCTATTTCTGGCTGCCTTATCTACGTACGCAAGCCTTTATCTCACCCAACCGATCCTGCCGCTGCTTTCGAAGGAGTTCGGCATCAGCCCGGCCAGCGCCAGCCTCTCGGTGTCCGCGGCCACCCTCAGCCTGGCCGCCTCCCTGGTGTTGGCAGGTCCTTTGGCGGACTCGGTGGGGCGTAAACCTGTAATGACCTGGGCCATGATCGCCACCGGCGTCATTGGCCTCACGGCGGCCCTGGTCCCCCGATTTGAGGCGTTTCTGGCCCTCCGTTTTCTTCACGGCATCGTCATGGCCGGCGTACCGGCCACGGCCATGGCCTACCTGTCGGAGGAGATCGACCCGGAGCACCTGGGCGCCGCCATGGGACTGTACATCGCCGGCAACTCCATGGGAGGACTGGCCGGACGCATCGTGGCGGGCACGCTGGCGGATCTGTGGAACTGGAGGGGAGCCGTGGCCTCCATCGGGCTGATCAGCCTGCTATGCAGCCTCTGGTTTGCCCGGACGCTGCCCCCCTCCCGCCATTTTCAGCCCCAGCCGCTGAGACTTTCGCGCCTCGGCCGGTCGCTCCTGCAAGTCCTGGCAGATCCGGTGCTGCGCTGCATGTACGCCATCGCGTTCCTCGCGATGGGCGGGTTCGTGACGCTTTACAACTACATCAGCTATTATCTGACCTCTCCGCCCTATAACCTCAGCGGTGCCATCGTCAGCTGGATCTTCCTCCTCTACCTGTTCGGCACCTTCAGTTCAGCCTGGCTGGGCAGCCTCTCCGACCGCTACGGCCGGGCGCCCATCCTGGCACTGGGCCTGGTCCTGCAGATGGCCGGGGCCCTGGCTACCCTGGTGAGGGCGCTTCCCATCAAGATCGCGGCCATCGCCCTCTTCACCGCGGGATTCTTCGGGGCGCATTCCATCGCCAGCGGCTGGGTGGGACGCCGGGCCAAGGCCAATCGGGGGGCCGCATCCTCCCTCTACCTGTTTTGCTACTATTTCGGGTCCAGCGTCGCGGGCACCACCGGCGGGCTTTTCTGGATGCGCTGCGGTTGGGTCGGGGTCATCGCGTTCATCACCACCTTCCTGCTCATTGCCCTGGCCATGGTGGGACTCGCGCAGCGGTACGCCCTGCGCCCCGCCGGCTCTTCCCGTCCGCCGGTGGGCTATGACCAGACGGCCCGTACCGCCGACTGATGACCGGCGCCGGGGCAGCGGCAGGTCAGAAACGGACATGGGGTCCGATTCGCAGCAGCGAATCGGACCCTGGTTTTTTGGGATGGCAAGCAGGAAGCCCGTTGTCCGAGCCGGAACTCCTCTTTGTCCGGCGCCGCCGGCCCCGGGCGATATGGGCGCCTGGACACCTGCAAGGTTGCCGTGAATGAGTCTCAGGTAGCAGGAGTGGGAGCACATGCCGATCTACTACAACGAACCACAACGCCTTTTCCATCTGCAGGGACCTCGCTACAGCTACGTCATGCAGGTGACCCCGGAAGGGTACCTGACCCACCTCTACTGGGGCAGGCGGCTCCACAGCCATGACCTGGCCTGGCTTCTGCCGCCGCTTCCCCGGAAACTGCGGGGCCAGTTCAGGCAGCCGCCGGTGCCCGAGTGCCGGTACGAGCCCCTGGAAACGCTGCCCCAGGAGTACCCGGGCTACGGCGGCGGCGACTTCCGCCATCCCGCTTACCAGGTTCAGCTTCCCGATGGCTCCACGGTGGGAGAACTGACTTACCTCACCCACCGTATCGAACCCGGCAAACCCAGGCTGTCCGGGCTGCCCGCCACCTACGTGGAATCGCCGGACGAGGCTGAGACACTGGTGATCACCCTGGCAGACCGGGTCTCTGGCCTGACGGTTGACCTCACCTACACCGTCTTTGCCCACCATGATGCCCTTGCCCGCTCCGCCCGGCTGCAGAACACGGGAAGCGGGAACCTTAAGGTGCTGCGGGCCCTCAGCGCGGCGCTGGATTTTCACCGGTCCGACTTCGACTTCCTGCACCTCTCCGGCGCCTCCAACCGCGAGCGGTATATCGAACGGACCCCCCTGCGGCCCGGGATGCAAGCCATCGAAAGCCGCCGGGGCGCCAGCAGCCACCAGCAGAATCCCTTCATCGCACTGCTCAGCCGTGACGCGACCGAGGACCACGGCGAGGTGTACGGCTTCAGCCTGGTCTACAGCGGTAACTTCGTCGCCCAGGCCGAGGTCGATATGTACCACACCACCCGTGTCTCCATGGGGATCAACCCCTTTGACTTCTCCTGGCTCCTGGAGCCCGGCGAGTCGTTCCAAACCCCCGAGGTGGTCATGGTCTACTCCGACCAGGGCCTGGGCGCCATGTCCCGCACTTATCATGACCTCTACCGCACTCGGCTGGCCCGGGGCGTTTACCGGGATCAGGTCCGGCCCATCGTGGTCAACAACTGGGAGGCCACCTACTTCGACTTTGATGCCGAAAAGCTCGAGTCCATCGCCCGTGTGGCGGCGGACCTGGGCATCGAAGTCTTCGTGCTGGATGATGGCTGGTTTGGCCACCGCGACAATGACGAATCCTCCCTGGGCGACTGGTATGTGAACACCCGCAAACTGCCCGGGGGCCTGTCCGACCTTGCAAAGCGGGTAAGCAGCCTCGGGCTGGGCTTCGGCCTCTGGTTCGAACCCGAAATGATCTCCCCCGACAGCGACTTGTACCGCCAGCACCCCGACTGGTGTCTGCATGTGCCGGGCCGCCCGCGGACGCTAAGGCGCCACCAACTCGTCCTCGACTTTACCCGCCCCGAGGTGCGCAAGGCCGTCGGCGATATGATCGCGGCGGTGCTGCGGAGCGCCCCCATCCGCTACGTCAAGTGGGACATGAACCGCAACATGACCGAGATCGGGTCCGCAGCGCTGCCCCCTGAGCGGCAGCGGGAAACGGCCCACCGCTACATCCTGGGCCTGTACGAACTCCTGGAGCGGCTCACCACCGAGTTTCCCCATGTGCTCTTTGAAAGCTGCGCGGGTGGCGGCGGGCGGTTTGACCCCGGCATGCTCTACTACATGCCCCAGACCTGGACCAGCGACAACACCGACGCCATCGGCCGGCTGAAGATCCAGTTCGGCACCAGCATCGTCTACCCGGCCATCGCCATGGAGGCCCATGTCTCGGCGGTGCCCAACCACCAGGTGGGACGGATCACTCCCCTCGAGACCCGGGGCCATGTGGCCATGGCGGGCAACTTCGGCTACGAACTGGATCTCACGAAGCTGACCGAGAAGGAGCGGGCTACCATCCGGGACCAGGTGGCCACCTACAAGAGGATCCGACCGGTGATCCAGTTCGGCGATCTGTACCGCATCCTCAGCCCCTTTGAGGGCAACGAAGCCGCGTGGATCTACGTCACCAAGGACAAGCGGCAGGCCGTGGCCTTCTACGTCCACATACTGGCCGAGGCCAATCCCCCTGTCCGGCGGCTCCGGCTCAAGGGCCTGGATCCCGACCGCACGTACCGGATCGAAGGCATGGACCGGCTTTACCGTGGCGATGAGTTGATGTACGCCGGCCTGTACCTCCCCGATCCCTGGGGCGACTTCCAGAGCGTGATGTGGCATTTGCAGGCAGTGGATGGGTAGCCGGCAGTCACCGGCGGCCCCTTCTGATCGCCCGGCACCCCCATGATCAGGGGCATCCGCAAACACAATTAAGGAGACCCCCTGATGGCGGCGGTCTGTTGGCCTGGCGGCCTGCGACCTGTGCCAGGTGGGGGTCTCACTCTATCTCTATGCACCACCCCCGCCGGGATGCCACGGTTGTGTCAGTTTTTTTCGAAGCGCCCCCGTAACGCACCGCGCAGAACAGGGACTCATTATGTGACGACGGTGAACAGGGCGGTGTCCAACCCCCAGCACCGTAGCGCTTGCAACTGAGGAAAGGGGTATATCTGGAATATGCATGAGTTTGACGTGATCGTACTGGGAGGGGGCACCGGCGGCTATGTCGCAGCCATCCGCGGTGCACAGCTCGGGTTGAAGGTAGCTCTGGTGGAGAAGGATAAGGTCGGCGGCACCTGCCTCCATCGCGGGTGCATCCCCACCAAGGCGTACCTCCGCAGCGCCGAACTATTGGATACGCTCCGCCGTGGACAGGAGTTCGGTCTTGTAGCGCCTGAGGTGAATTTCGATTTTTCCCAGGTCCACGCCCGGAAGGAAAAGATCGTGGCCAACCTGTACAAGGGGGTTCAGGGGCTGCTGAAGCGAAACGGCGTCGCCGTCTTCACCGGCACCGGCAGCCTGGAACCCGGCACCGGCACCGGTGAACCGGTGGTGGTGCGGGTCCAGACCGAATCCGGTGAAGAGCGTCTCAAGGCTCCCCGGCTGGTTCTGGCCACCGGATCCCGCCCCAAGACCCTGGGCCTGCCCATCGACGGGCGCCACATCTTTACATCCGATGAAGCCCTGGCCATGACGAGCCTGCCCAAGTCCGTGATCATCATCGGCGGCGGTGCCATCGGCATGGAGTGGGCCAGCCTCTACGCCGACTTCGGGGTGCAGGTGACAGTGCTCGAGTTCCTGCCCCGCATCCTGCCCACCGAAGATGAAGAGGTGGCCGCCGAGCTGGCGAAGCTGATGCGCCGGCGGAAGATTCAGATCCTCACCGGCGCGGCGGTCCAGCCCGACAGCGTCCGGGTCGTCGACGGCCAGGTTACCCTTTCGGCCCGGGTGGGTGATCAGGTCCAGGAGTTCACCGCCGAGGCTGTGTTGGTGTCCGTGGGCCGCGAGCCGGTCACCGAGGGACTCGGCCTGGAGCACCGTCCCGCCGTTGCGCTGGGGCGCGGCGGAGCCATTGTGGTGGACGGGTACGGCCGGACCGGAGACCCGGCGATTTACGCCATCGGCGACGTGGCCGGCGGTGGCCTCGCCCACGTGGCCTCCCACCAGGGCATCATCGCCATGGAGCATCTGGCCGGGCGCAACCCGCAGCCCTTTGATCCTCGCCGGGTGCCCCGGTGCGTCTTCACCCGTCCGGAGGTGGCTTCCATCGGCCTCACCGAGCAGCAGGCCCGGGAAGCCGGCCACGAGGTGAAGGTGGGCAAGTTCCCCTTCCGGGGCATCGGCAAGGCGCTGGTCCACGGCTCCATCGACGGCTTCGCCAAGTTGGTCGCCGACGCCAACACCGGCGTCCTCCTGGGCGCCCACCTCATCGGCCCGGAGGTGACCAACTACGTCAGCGAGGCCGGAATCGCCATGCTGGCCAACCTGACCGCCGCCCAGATCGCCGAGGCGATCCACCCGCATCCCACCCTCTCGGAGGTGCTGGGCGAGGCGGCCCTGGCAGTGGAAGGCCGGGCGATTCACGCGTAAGCCGCGCCTTCCGTCCCGGCACTTGTGCCTGCACATGCCACAACCCCCCACCTGCCTGTCATGGGCAGGTGGGGCTGTTGTCCCTTTCCATAGGACTATCATTGAGGGGGAACTGACCCTTTCGGAATCGGACCGGGAAGATCTGCTGGCCAGCGGGATGCAGGAGACCCATTCCCGGCACCCTGACGCCGGGTGGCAATACACGCATCCGGAACGTCCGGTAAAGGAGAAAGAGGCCGCGATGAGACAGATCGATGTGGTCGGTGCCGTAATTGAAAATGAAGCAGGTCACATTCTCTGCGCACGGCGCTCTCCTCATATGGCCCAGGGCGGCCTCTGGGAGTTTCCTGGCGGCAAAATCGAAGCCGGGGAGAGTCCCGCGGAGTCCCTGCGCCGGGAAATCCGCGAGGAACTGGGCTGTGAGATTACGGTGGGCCCGCAGGTTGCGGATGTGACATATGCCTATCCGGACCGGGTTGTGCGGCTCATTACCTACCGCGCCCGGCTGGTGAGCGGACAGCCCACGCCGCGGGAACATGCCGAACTGCGATGGCTCCCGCCCGGTGAACTCCACAGGCTCACCTGGGCGCCGGCAGACCTGCCCACCGTTCGGCGGCTCCAGGAAGAGGTCCATTCCCGCCCCCTCGACAAGACAGAGTAAGGCGTACCCCATGGGGTACGCCTTTTCTGATAAACACCGCCTGCCTTGCCGGCCCGGGGTTTCCCCGGGCCCTATTCTTTTCCGCCAGATGTGCTTACCCGCTCACAATTTTCACCGAGGCAGAAGCGCCGATGCGGCTGGCCCCTGCCCGGATCATCGCCAGCGCCGTCTCCCGGTCACGGATACCGCCGGAGGCCTTTACGCCCAGGGCATCGCCCACGGTCCGGCGCATCAGCGCGACGTCCTCCACCGTGGCTCCGCCATATCCAAACCCGGTGGACGTCTTCACGTAGTCCAGGCCGGCTTCCTTGGCCAGTTCGCAGGCCTTTACCTTTTCGGCGTCGGTAAGCAGGCCGGTTTCCAGAATCACTTTGACCACAACCTTGTCCCCGACCGCGTTCCGCACGGCCTTCATGTCGTCCAGCACCGCCTGATAGTCGCCGGATTTCATGGCCCCCACATTCATCA
Source organism: Symbiobacteriaceae bacterium (assembly GCA_036562385.1). Lineage (GTDB taxonomy): Bacteria > Bacillota > Sulfobacillia > Symbiobacteriales > Symbiobacteriaceae > DATCKG01. The sequence goes on along the minus strand of DATCKG010000081.1, from coordinate 19,701 downwards.
CCATGTCGATCTCATCCGCTCCGTTGCGAACCGCTTCCGCGGCCTCCGCCGCTTTGGCGGCCGGCGTGGTGGCCCCCAATGGAAACCCGATGACCGTGCAGACTTTGACGTCAGTGCCTCGCAGGTGATCGACGCACAGCGGTACCCAATACGGATTGACGCAGACCGACCAAAAGCCGTACGTCTTGGCCTCCTCACACAACTGCAGGATCTGGCTGCGGGAGGCATCGGGCTTGAGCAAGGTGTGGTCAATCATCTTCGCCAAGGCCTTTGCATCCGCAGGAACCCGTTCCTCTGCCATCTTGACAACGCCTCCTGAAAATCTGTTCAGCGGCTTGATCCTACCGTCAACTTCGCCGTTAGGAATCTATCTCCTGCGTAAAATGTCAAGTGCTTAACGTACAGCCACTGCGATACTGCGTGAACGCGGCCCTATCCTTGAGTAATAGCAGTTTCTTCATTTTGAGAGAGGAAAATACCAGTGGTTCGAGAATTTGTTCATTGCGCTGAACGGACTCCCAAGGCAAGGAACGGTGGAAAGCTTGGATATTCACCTGCTGGTGGAAGTAGCCCGCATGTACTACGAACTGGGCAAAAGCCAGGAGGAGATCGCACAAATCAAAGGCCTGTCCCGCTCCAAGGTCAGTCGCCTCCTGGAGGCGGCCAGGGCGGAGGGAATCGTCACGATCCAGGTGCACTACCCGCTGGAAACGGTCTCCGAACTGGAAGCGGCCCTGGCTGAAACCTTTAAGTTGAAGAAAGTAGGAGTTGCAAAGGTTCTCGTCAACGACTTGCAAGCCATCCGTCAGGACGTTTTCCGCATGGCGGCCGACTACCTGGTTTCCGCGGTGACGTCCGACTGCCGGCTTGGAGTGTCGTGGGGCCATCAGATGTACGAGCTGAGCCGGCACCTTCCTGCCCGCTCAGTAGACCGCGGCGTTTCGGTGATCCAACTCAACGGCAGTCTGACCCGGTCCAGTTCCGCCACCCAGGCCAGTGCCATCGTGGAGCGTTTTGCCCGGGCCTTCGGCGGTACGGCCTACCTGCTGCCGGTTCCCGCCATCGCGCAGAGGGCGGAGGCGGCCCGCTTGTTTGAGGCAGAGGCGACGATCGCCGCAATCCTGGACCTGGCCACTCGGGTTGACATTGCGGTTTTCTCCATCGGCATCGCGACCCGAGACTCCATTCTTTACCACTCCGGTTATTTTACGGACGACGAGTTCGATGACCTCCTTAAGAAAGGCGCCGTCGGTGACATTTGTGCCCGGTTCTTTGACATCCAGGGCCGGATCACGGACCCGGCACTGGATGCGCGGACCATTGGCATCCGGCTGGAACAGCTCAAACAAATTCCGGTCACCGTCGGGCTGTCCGCGGGATCCTATCGAGCCCGCGCTGTGTTGGGTGCACTCCGGGGGGGATATGTCAACACCCTGTTTACCGACGAGCAAACCGCTCGGGATGTGCTCGCACTTCACAACGCTGGAAAGGAAGGATGATGGAATGAAAGCAGTCCGTCTCCACAGTCCAGGCGATCTCAGAGTCGAAGATGTACCCATCCCGACGCCGGGCCCCCACGATCTGTTGGTGCAAGTGGGCGCAGCAGGTGTATGCGGCTCCGACATCCCCCGGGCGATGGTCGTGGGCGCCCATAAGATGCCCATCACACTGGGACATGAATTCTCCGGTACCGTCGTCGAAGTGGGGAAGGAGGTGAAAGGGTTTGTACCCGGCGACCGGGTGACAGTGGCACCGCTGATTCCGTGCAACACGTGCCGCTGGTGCCGAAGCGGGAATTATTCGCTGTGCGAGCGTTACGACTACTTTGGCTCCCGCCGGGACGGTGCTTTCGCCGAGTTTGTCACAGTCCCCGAAGGCAATGCCGTGAAACTGCCCGAGAACATCCCCCTGGAGACAGCCGCTCTCTGCGACCCTGCCTCCATCGCCGTTCATGCCTTTAAGAAGGCCGGCACGTCGCTGGACGGGAAAACCGTGGCTATCTTTGGTGCGGGCCCCATCGGGCTGCTGGCCGTCCAGATTGCGAAACTGCTGGGAGCCGCCCGCGTGGTTGCCGTGGATGTGGAAGATCCGAAGATCCAGCAGGCCCTGGACGTCGGCGCCGACGCCGCCGTAAACTCCCGCCGCCAGGATCCGGTTGCGTTTATCCAGGAGTTCACCCAGGGCGAACTGGCGCAAGTGGTCCTGGACACAGCCGGAACGCCACAGACGCAGGAGCAGTCCATCCTGGCAACCGGCCGGCTTGGTGTGGCCGTCTGGGTCGGAATCTCGCACCGGGATCTGACCCTGAGTGAAAAAGCCGTGGACATGATTCTGCGGCGGGAACTGCAGGTGGTAGGTTCCTGGAACTCCTTCTCCGCCCCCTTCCCCGGCGATGAGTGGACCCGGGTGGTGGAGTGGATGCGGCAGGGGAAGATTCGGACCGAACCGATTATTACCCATCGACTCCCTTTGGATCAGGCACCGGAAATCTTTAAACATCTGTATGCCCGCGACATTTTCTTCGGCAAAGTGCTCTTCCTGCCAAGGGGGTAATCCGGTTGCGCACGGATACGGACAGGCTGGTGCTGGGAATCGATTTGGGGACCGAATCGCTGCGGGTCGCGGCTGTCGCTCCCGACGGGACAGAACTGGCAAGTGCCAGCGCCGGCTATGCCAGCACCTTCCCGCAGCCCGATTTCGTAGAACAGTCTCCCGCTGATTGGTGGCAGTCCCTTCGGAACGCACTCGGGCTCCTTTCGAAGCAAGTAGACTTGAAACGGATTCAGGCGCTCGCGATTTCCGCAACCTCGTCCACCGTGCTCGCAGTAGACAAAAATACCGGCGAACCGTTGGGCCCCGCGCTCCTCTGGATGGACTCCCGGGCCAAAGAAGAAGCCAAAGTGATCAACCGCACGGGCCATCCGGCTCTCCGCTACAGCGGCGGACAGGTCTCCGTGGAATGGATGGTGCCCAAGACCCTTTGGCTTCGGAAACACATGCCGGAACTGGCCACACGGCCTTACCGGATTGTGGAGGCCCTGGACTGGCTCAATTTCAAGCTGACAGGCCGCTGGGCCGCCTCCCGGCTCAACGCGGTGTGCAAATGGCTGTACGTGGATGAGTTGGGTGGATGGGATCCCACCCTGTTTGAACAGATTGGCCTGCCGGACGTGAACGAGATCTGGCCGTCGCCCGTTCTGCCCGTGGGCACCCCCGTCGAGCGGATTCGGCCGCAGGTGGCGGCAGAACTGGGCTTGGCCTCCGACGTGCTGGTGGCTCAGGGCGGAATCGACGCGCACCTGGGACTGCTGGGCATGGGCGTCAACCGGCCGGGTCAGATGGGCCTGATCGCCGGCACCTCCTTTGTCCACATGCTGATGTCCGACCGGCCGCTCTTCCATCCCGGCCTCTGGGGTCCGTACTGGGCACCCATCTACCCGGATCAGTGGCTGATCGAAGGTGGACAGATCTCCTGCGGTTCCATCACCCGCTGGTTCCGGGAGACCTGCTGCAGGGATCTGCCGCAAACCGAGGAGGCCTACAGCACGCTGATTGCGGAAGCCGCCCAGACACCGCCCGGAGCCGACGGCCTCTGCCTGTTGGATTTCTGGCAGGGAAACCGCACCCCGTATCGGGATCCGGACGTGAGCGGCGCGATCTGGGGGCTCAGGCTCCATCACAACCGCGGCCATCTCTTCCGGGCCATTATGGAAGGCATCGCGTGCGGTACCCGGAACATCCTGGAAGTGGCAGCTACTGCCGGCGGCAATATCACCGAGATCATCGCCAGCGGAGGGGCAACGAAGAACCGGCTCTGGATGCAGATTCTTGCAGACATCACCGGCCGGCCCATTACGATCTCCGCCAACGCCAATGCCTCCTGCCTGGGCGCCGCCGTTGCCGCTGCGGTCGGCCTGGGATGGTATCCGTCCCTGGTGGAAGCGGCTGACCGGATGACGGCCAAGGGCGACAGAATTGAGCCGGATCCCGCTAACGCTGCCGTCTATCAGGATCTGTTTGAGACCTACGTGGCCACCTGCAATGCGCTTTTCCCGCTCATGCACAACAAGGCAGCCAAGGCCAGGTAACATTCGAAACATTACGCTACGGAAAAGTCCCACCGCCATGGCGCGGTGGGACTTTGTTGACAGACGCCTGCAGCCGGCTCTGCGTCTTTTCCGCTACACCTGATCATGCGTCGCCCGCCCATCACCGGTGATGGGAATCACCGGGCCCAGAAAGACCGGCTTACGGCGAATCAGCACCTCACCGAAGGCTTTCAGCCGGGCCGCCATCTCCCGCATCTCGTAGTAATCCTCCACCCCGAACCGGTGCCGGTCCGCCACGACCCCCTGGGCCTTCAGCCCCAGCCGGTGGGCGATCCACAGCGCCCGGGGCAGGTGGAACTCCTGCGTCACCACGATCACGTCCTCCGCGGCAAAGACCGCCCGGGCCCGGTACATGGAGTCGTAAGTGTCAAACCCCGCATGGTCCATGAAGATATCCTCAGGGGGGACGCCTCTTTCCTCCAGGTAGCGGCGCATGGTGTTGACCTCATCGTACTCCTTCCGGCTATGGTCGCCGCTCACCAGGATCTTCCGGACCTTGCCGGCCTGGTACAGTTCCAGGGCGGTCTCCAACCGGTCCGCCAGCATGGGGGACACGCCGCCGTTTGGATATACCCGGGCGCCGAGCACCAGCGCCGCCTGGGCGGGCTCAGCCTCCTCCACGGTCACGATGTGGCTCCGGCCCCCGAAGTAGACCAGGGCGTTAATCGCGACTGCCAGGGCCACTGCCGCGACGGCTCCCACGCCCAGCCACTTCCACAGCCGCCTCCGCTGCCTCCGTCGTACCAAGGGTGATGCCTCCTGTGTGGTTCGTTACCTGCACATAAGACGCGCGGGAGCGGCCACGAGTTTCAGCAAATTCGCGGCAGCTGTTCCCCCGAAGGGTACTCAAGGGGCCGGGTGCCGCCCACCTGGGTCCGGAGGAACACCGTACCGGCCTCGCCGGCACGGACCTCCCCCACCACCGCGGCCTGCCGGCCCAGGGGATGGGTCCGCATCGCGGCCAGCACCGCCTCCGCGACATCCGGCGCCACGGCGGCCAGCAGCTTCCCCTCGTTGGCCACGTTCAGCGGGTCGATGCCCAGCAGTTCGCAAACCGCCCGCACCTCATCCCGCAGGGGAATTGCCGCCTCCTCCACCACAATCTGCGTCCCGGTGGCCATGGCCCACTCGTTGAGGCTCGCTGCCACACCGCCCCGGGTGGGATCCCGCATGGCGTGAATCCCTTCGCCCCCGGCCGCCAGCATCGCCTCCACCAGGCCGCCCAGCGCGGCGCTGTCGCTTTCGATGGGGACATCGAACTGGAGCCCGTTGCGCAGCGAGAGGATCGCCACGCCGTGATCCCCCACCGTGCCGCTGCAGAGGATCAGGTCCCCCGGCTGGATCCGGTGCGGCCCCAGATCCCGACCGGCCGGAACCAGCCCGACCCCGGCCGTGGTGATGAAGAGGCCGTCCGCCGCCCCCCGCTCGACCACCTTCGTGTCGCCGGTGACGATCTGAACGCCGGCCGCCTCCGCGGCCGCGGCCATGGACTGCGCCACCCGGCGCAGGTCGGCCACCGGAAAGCCTTCCTCTACAATGAAGCTCGCCGAAAGACAGATGGGCACCGCCCCGCCCACCACCAGGTCGTTCACCGTGCCGTTGACCGCCAGGCAGCCGATATCGCCCCCGGGGAAGAAGGGCGGAGAAACCACGAAGGAGTCGGTGGTAAAGGCCAGCCGGGCGCCCTCCACCGTCACCACCGCCTGGTCGTTCAGCGCCGCCAGGACCGGATTGTGAAAGGCCGGCAGAAACACCGACTGGACCAACTCCGCGCTCATCTTACCGCCGCTGCCGTGTCCCAACAGCACGTGGGACTCCCGCAGCGGCTGAAGTTTTCCGCTCATCTACGCCCCCTCCCTCAGCCGGCTGCCGTACCGGTAGTAGGCCGCGCAGGCGCCCTCAGGCGAGACCATACAGGCTCCGATGGGATTCTCCGGCGTACAGGCGGTACCGAACACGCGGCACTCCCAGGGCGCCTTGGCCCCCCGCAGGATGGACCCGCACTCGCACGCCTTGGGATCCTCCAGCCGGCGGCTCACCGCATCGGGGAAGACCCGGTCGGCGTCCATGTGGGCATACTCCGGCCTCAGCCTCAGCCCGCTCATGGGCAGCATTCCCAGCCCCCGCCACTCCACCGTCACCGGCTCGAAGACCTGGTCGATCCGCTGCCGGGCGATGGGGTTCCCCTCCGGCCGGACCAGCCGCTTGTACTGGATCTCCACCCGGGCCTCGCCCCGCACGAGCTGCCTGAGCACCATCAGCACGCTCTGCAAAAGGTCCAGGGGCTCAAAGCCCGAGACCACCACCGGGCGCCGGTACTCCTCCGCCACGAACTGGTACGGAATCGTGCCGGAGATGGCGCAGGCGTGACCGGGGCCGATGAACGCGTCCAGGGCCAGTTCCTCGCTGTCCAGGATCGCCCGGACCGCGGGCGGCATGGTGACCAGGTTGGTCAGCAGGAAAAAGTTCCGGATGCCCTCCCGCTGGGCCCGCAGCACCGCCATGGCGTGGGTCGGAGCGGTGGTCTCAAAGCCAATCGCGAAAAAGACCACCTGCCGGTCGGGGTTCTGTCGGGCCAGCTGCAGCGCGTCCAGGGGCGAATAAACCATCCGCACATCCGCCCCTCTGGCCCGGGCCTGCAGAAGGGATCCCTTATCCCCCGGGACCCGAAGCATGTCTCCGAAACTGGCCAGAATCACCCCGGGCCGATGAGCCAGGGCGATCGCGGCGGCCACCCGGCCCCGGGGGGTCACGCAGACCGGACAGCCCGGACCGTGGATCAACCGGACGTTCTCCGGCAGGAACGTGTCCACCGCGTATTTGTAGATCGAGTGGGTGTGGCCGCCACATAGCTCCATGATCCGCACCGGGCGCGCAAGTTTTTGCGCCTCTTCCCGGATGGCTGCCGCCAGCCCCCGGGCGTAGTCGCTTCGCCGGAACTCATCGAGGTACTGCACCGCTACCCCCCTCCGTCCTGTGGGGCTCCGTCTCCTCCGCAGGCACTCCGAGTTCGGCCAGCGCCTCCGCCATCGATTCAAACAGCGACAGGGTCGCCCGGGCTTCCTCCTCATCGATCTTGTGAAGGGCAAAGCCCACATGTACCACGACCCAGTCCCCTACCTTGAGGCCGTCCACCAGGTCCACCGAAACCTTTCGGGTGATCCCGGCCAGACCCACGGTGGCCATGTTGTCCTCGTGCAGTTCGATCACCTGGGCCGGAACCGCCAGGCACATCCCCACCGCCCCCTATTCCCGCTGAGTGGCCTGAGACCGCTTTTTCGCCACCTCATCCGTCAGCCAGGAAATCCATCCGTCCAGCCCCTCGCCGGTCCGGTTGCTCACCCGGAACGAACGGATCTCCGGGTTGAGGGAGCGGGCATTGGCCTCCGCCCGTTCGATGTCAAAATCGGTCAGCCCCAGCAGATCGGTCTTGGTGAAGACCACCGCCCGGGACCGGCGGAAGATGCCCGGGTACTTGAGGGGCTTGTCATCCCCCTCCACCGTGCTGAGCAGTACCACCTTGGCATCCTCCCCCAGGTCGTAGCTGGAAGGGCAGACCAGGTTCCCCACGTTCTCGATGATCAGCAGGTCCAGGTCCGGCTGATCCACCGCGGCCAGGTGGTCCGTGATCATCCGGGCCTCCAGGTGGCAGGTGCCCCCGGTGATGATCTGCCGAACCGGAAAGCCATACCGGCCGAGGCGCCGGGCGTCGTTTTCCGTCTGCAGATCCCCCACCAGCACCGCCGCCTTCAGCCGCCCGGCCAGCCGCTCCAGCGTCCGCTCCAGCAGGGTGGTCTTCCCCGCCCCAGGGGAACTGATCACGTTGAGGCAGAAGACGCCCCGCCGCTGCCACCGCTGGCGAAGTTCCTCCGCGAGACGGCTGTTTTCATGAAGCACCTTCTGCTGCACATCCACTTTCACGGACATCCAGCTCCACCTCCGCCACGTCCAGTTCCTCCCCGCTCAGTACCTGCGTCCGGTGGGAGCCGCAGGCGCCGCAGAGCACCCCGGGCGGCCGGGCCGGCCCTTCCCTGCCGCAGTCCCGGCAGCACACCGTCACCGGCACCCGGTCGATCCACACCGCCGCACCCGCCAGCAAGGGGTGCTCCGCGGTGATGACCTCCCAGCCGAACCGAAAGGCCTCCGGATCCAGGTCGGTCAGAACGCCCACCTGCAGCCGCACGGACCGGACCTGCACCGCGCCATGGCGCCGGGCCGCCTCCTCCACCAGCCGCACCACCGCCTGGGCGAGGGAAAGCTCATGCACCGCCGGCCCGCCCTTTCTCGGGCACGATGCCGTAAAAGAGGTCTGACATCGCCCACTCCCGGCGGATGTACTGTTCCCGCTCTTGCTCCGGCTCGCTGAAAAGCCGGAGTCCCGCGGCGGGATCGTCTATGCCCGTCCGGGCCGCCCGCCAGGCAAAGTAGCCCTTCAGCGCCCGAACCGCCTCATCCAGCCTCGCGGAATTGGCCCCGGCCACGGCCAGGTCGTAGAGGTACTGGTCCAGGCTGGCCCGATCCACCTGGTCCTCGCTGAGGCCCCGCTCCCTCAGCCACGTGGCAAAGTGGTCCAGGGCCGGCTGCAGGTCCGCCGCTCCCTCGGTAGCCAGGAAGCTTTCCCGATACGCCAGCACGCACGCCGCCCCCCTTCCCGGAAAAGCCCGTCCGCATGCTCGTCAGGTCCGGATGCCCGGGTCGCAACCGGGGCACCGGTCTCGTCCAGGATACGAGGGCAACTAACCCCCGGGCTCAAAGGGACACGAGTCCTGAGCGCTCATCTATGCAACCGGCGTGCCAGGCGGATGTGACCGGATCTGCATCGCCCCGCCCGCTCCCCGGCAGCGGCTCTGCCTTCCCGGAGCCGAGTTTTCGGCCAACTGAGGCCGGCCGCGCCGAATTCTCGGCCAGGCCTGGCCCTCTCTTTTGGCCCGGCGCCCAGGTGGCCAGGCCTGTCCGCCTGCCGCGACCTGGCATGACCTTTGCTCCGAATGCGGCGCCGAAGCCTGCAGACAGGCAGAAAGGAGCAGAACCAGTGGCAGGACCCACCAGGATCATCGGGCTGGGCAACCCCCTCTGGACCGACGAGGGCGTCGGTTATCACGTGCTGGAGGCGCTCCGGCAGGTGGAGCTGCCTCCGGACGTGGAGCTGGTGGACGGCGGTACCGGCGGTCTGAACCTGCTGGTGCCCATGACCGGGGCAGCCCGCATCATCTTTGTCGATGCAGTCCGCAGCGGCCACCCGCCGGGCACCCTCTTCCGCCTCCCGGAATCGGCCCTGGCCGGGTCACCCGTGCAGGTCAAGCTCTCCCATGCCATGGGGCTGGACGAGGTGATCCGCATCTACCGCGAGGTAGAAGGCGGCACCGCCGAGATCCTCATCTACTGCGTGGAGGCGGCAGACGTCAGCACCTTCGGCATGGAACTGACCCCGGCCGTGCGGGCGGCGGTGCCCAGTGTTGTCCGCCATATCCTCGCGGACCTGTCCAAAGCCCCCGGCACCTGGGGTTCCGACTGCCCCGCGATGACGTAAACGGCTGCCCCCAGCCCGAGGGCAGCCGTTTTTTCGGCCAAGGTCTACGAAAAACCCGTCCCAAACCGGGTCTTTACCCTGGCACGAAGGATGCAATAAGTCAGGTCGGGACCCGATACCACAGGAGGGGAGGATGGGCGGTGTGAGCGTCAACCTCTTTTGGCTTCAGGCACAGGCTTGCAGCGGAAACACGATGTCGCTGCTGAACGCCGAAGAACCGGACCTCTGTCAGTTTATCGACGAGTACCGCATCAATGTGCTCTTCCACCCGTCGCTGTCCCCCGTGTGGGGACCCCAGCTCGTCCAGTTGGTGGATGACCTGAGCACCGGCAAGATCCCCCTGGATGTCCTGGTTGTGGAGGGTGCGGTCCCGGACGGCCCGGACGGAACCGGCCTCTTCAACACCTTCGCCGGCCGCCCCATGAAGGAAGTGGTCCGGAAGCTGGCGGCCGTGGCCGGCTACACCGTCGCGGTGGGTGACTGTGCGACCCACGGCGGCATCCCCGCCATGCGCCCCAACCCCACCGGTGCCATGGGGCTGACCTACACCAACACCCAGCCAGGAGGTGTGTTGGGCTCCAGCTACCGGTCCAAAGCAGGCCTGCCGGTGATCAACCTGCCCGGCTGCCCGGCCCATCCGGACTGGATGATCCACACCCTGATGGCCATCGTCGAGGGGCGGGGTCACCAGATTCAGCTCGACCAGTACAATCGGCCCCTGATGTTCTACGGCACCACCGCCCATACCGGCTGCACCAACAACGAGTACTACGACCACCGCTACTCCGTCAGGGAGTTCACCCAGAAGGGCTGCCTCTACCTGACCAAGGGCTGCCAGGGGCCCAGGACCTTCTCCGACTGCAACCTCCGCCTTTGGAACCGGCAGTCCAGCAAGACCCGGGTCGGAAGCCCGTGCTTGGGCTGCACCACCATCGGCTGGCCTGATGTTGTGTATCATGAGCGCAAGCCTTTCTACGCGCAGCCGTTCCTGACCCCCATGACCGAAGGGTATAAGGTGCTTCCGTACCTGATCCAGAAGTTCTTCGGCGGCCTGTCCCGGCCCAAGCACCTCGTGGAGCGGGCAAAGGCCCAGAGCCCGGCCCTGGGCGTCCGGCAGGCACGGTAATCCTTCAACCGCAAGGAAAGGAGGAACCGACCTGTGAGCAGGAAGACCATCACCCTGGGACCCCTCAACCGGGTGGAGGGCGACCTGGAATTCCGGCTGACCGTGGAAGACGGCGTCATCCGGGATCTGCACACCCAGGCCGTCATGTTCCGGGGCTGGGAGATCATCCTCAAGGACAAGGACCCGTGGCTCCCCATCACCGTCACCCCCCGGGCCTGCGGTATATGTGGGATCAGCCACATCATGTGCGCGGTCAAGGCGGTGGACTCGGCCAGCGGAAACGGTCTGCTGGGCACCAATCTGCCGCCCCAGGCCATGCTGGTCCGCAACATCATCGCCGCCACGGAAAGCTACATGAGCGGCATGCGCCACCACTGGCTGCTGTTCGCGCCCGACATGTGCAACCCGAAGTACGCGGACTCCCCCTACTACCCGGAAATCCTGGCCCGGCTGGCGCCTTTCAACGGCTCTTCGTACCGGGCCTCGGTGGCCTGGTCCAAGAAGGCGGTGGAGATTACCGCCATCTTCGCAGGCCAGCAGCCCCACCCCTCCGCCATCGTCCCCGGCGGCGTGACCACCAGCCCGAGCCTGCAGGACATCACCAAGAGCCTGGGCATCTGGCGAGACGTGGTGGAGAACTTCACCGAGAAGATCCTGCTGAGAGGCTCGGTGGAGCGGTACCTGGAGATCGACTCCTGGGAGGCCTTCCAGGAATGGATGGGTGAGGGCGAGCATGAAGACAGCGACCTCGGCCTGTTTGTGAAGTTCTGCCTCCACCACGGACTGGACAAGATCGGCCGGGGCGTGGACCGGTTCCTCTCCTGGCCGTGCTACGAGTATCCCTCCGGCCACTACTGGAACCCGGGCGGCCTCTACCACGGCGCCTGGCGCTATGATGGCCGCTACGAGCCCCCGGGGCCGGACCTGCGGGCTTTCCAGGCCAGGGTCACGGAGGACATCACCTGTTCCTACTTTGAAGGAACCGGTGCGGCGCATCCCTTCGATGAGCAGACCATCCCGATCCGGGATATCCGGCCCGGCGAGAAGCACTCCTGGGCGAAGGCGCCCCGGTTCGACGGGCTGCCCGCGGAAGTAGGGCCGCTGGCCCGCATGCTCACCCGCGGCGACAAGCTGATCCGCGACATGGAGCGGAAGCTTGGCCCCTCGGTCTTCCTGCGGCAGTTCGCCCGGCTTCATGAGGTCATCATCACCACGCCGGTCATCTCCCAGTGGCTGCGCGAGCTGGATCCCAGGGGTCCCTTCTACGTCCCGACCCCCCGGAAAGTGGAGGATGGCGAGTACTGGGGCTGGCATGAGGCCCACCGGGGAGCCGTCGCCCACTGGGCGGTCTACAAGAATAACAAGGTCGTGAACTACCAGATCATCGCTCCCACCACCTGGAACGTGGGTCCCCAGGACAGCAAGGGGCAGTACGGTGCCATCGCCGCCGCCTGCATGGACTGCCCCGCCGAGGACCTGGAGAACCCGGTGGAGGTCTTCCATGCCCTCCGGTCCTTCGATCCGTGCCTGGTCTGCACCGTCCACCTGGTGGAGGGCGATCGGACCATCGGCCGGTTCCGGCTGAGCCCGTAAGGAGGCGAAAGCGTGGCGCCGACCCTGGCTGAGCGGTTTGATGCCCTGCGGACGGAATTTCTGGCCGAACTGACGGGTAAGCCCGCCCTGCTTTCGCCGGAGTCGGCCGGACCGCTGCTTACGGAGTTCCGGGACTTCCTGGCTGCCACCGAACTGGCGCCGGAGGACCTCTCGGCGGAAGTGGTGGAATTTTACCTGTACGCCTGCGCCCGGGAAGGCGCCAACACCGCGGCCCTGGAGCGGCGGCTCCTGACGCTCAAGGCCTTCTTCGCCTGGGCCGCCGCTCACCGGGGCATTCCTGACCTGGGGGCCGATCTGGAGCCCCTGACCCGGGAAGGTCAGGCCCTGAGCATGCTCATCTACCACCGGTGGCCGCCGCCGGAGACTCGGGCAGGCGTGTTCGTGCCCCTGGACACGGACCTGCCGGAGTAGGCAGGACAGCGGGAAAGGAGGTGCGCCGTGCCGGACCCCTGGGCTTCCCTGCTGGAGGAGAACTGGCAGCAGCGGATCGTCTTCGCCCTGCCGGCGCCCGGAGTGGAACTGGGCATCGGCGAGTACCGCCTCCCGCCAGGCACGGAGATTCCCTTCTTTGCGGATGAGGTGGACACCGCCATCAGCGACGAAGGGGTCGACTGGGCAGCCGTGGCCGAAGCGATGGTCTACGTGCTGGCCCATGCCCCGGTAGGAAGCCACGTCACCCTCTATGCCCAGTTCCTGGAGATCTGGCAGCCAGAGATCACGGCGTATCTCACGGAGCAGGGCGTGGAGCGGGCCGCCGCGGGCCAATTCAAAGAAGGACTCATCTGCCTGCGGGCCGCGACGGTGATTCGCCCCCTCGATGCCGCCGCCCATTACAACCTGGGTGTGTGCACCCGGGAGTACGCCCAATACCTGGCAGCCATGGGTGATCGGGAAAAGGCTCAGCAGGCCGAAGCCGCCGCTCTCCTGGCCCTTCGCCGGGCAGCGGTGCTGGAGCCGCAGTTTGAACGGTATCTGGCGTCCATCACCGAATAGGGAATCGCAGACCCCGGCCGCGGTGGCCGGGGTTCTTGTTGCGTCTGTTTCCCCTCATCATACCGCCGTCGTCCGCTTTTCGTTCAGCAGGTACCGCAGCCGCCGCACCGTGATGCCCAGGCGCCTGGCCGCCTCCTCCCGGTCCCCGCGAACATCCGAAAGGACCCGGCGGATCACCGTGCGGGAGGCTTGGTGCACCGCGTCCTCCCACCGGCCCATCAGTTCATCGAGGTTCAAGATTTCCTCCTGCTCAACCGACCGCAGATACCGCTCCATCCATGCCTCCAGAACCACCTCCGGCGGCGGCGGTTCTCTGCCCCCGCCCAGGCGGCTCAGCCACTCCGCCGGCTCCCCTGCCGGTTCCCTTCCTCCGGCGTTTTCGGCTTGTGACCGGATGCGGGTCGGCAGGTGTTCCGGTGTGATCACCCCGCGGCCCACGATCGCCACAGCCCGGGTGATGGCGTTGTTCAGTTCCCGCACGTTCCCCGGCCAGTGGTACGAACAAAGGGCCGAAAGCGCCTCGGGCGAAAGCTCCACCGGAGCGTTCCCCGCGGCCCTCCGCAGGAAATAGTCCGCCAGCACCGGGATATCCTCGGGCCGCTCCCGGAGGGGCGGCAGATGTAAGGAAACGACCTCCAGGCGGTAGAACAGGTCCGCGCGGAACTTTCCGGCCTTGACCGCCTCCTCCAGGGGCACGTTGGTGGCCGCGATGATCCGCACATCACTTTTCAGTTCCTGCTCTCCACCCACCCGTCGGAACCGGCGGGTCTCCAACAGCCGCAGGAGCTTGACCTGGACCGAGTGGCTAGCTTCCCCCACTTCGTCCAGAAACAGCGTACCCTTGTCCGCAATCTCGAAGATCCCCCGGCGAGTCTGGTTGGCGCCGGTAAAGGCCCCCCGCTCGTGGCCGAACAGCTCGCTTTCCAGGAGGTTCTCCGGCAAGGCGCCGCAGTTGACCGCGACAAACGGCCGGTCTGCCCGGTTGCTGGCCCGGTGGATAAAGCGGGCGAACATCTCCTTGCCGGTGCCCGTCTCCCCCTGAATCAGCACGTTCACCTGTGTGGCCGCCACACGGTGCGCCAGTTGGGCCGTCCGCCACATCGCGGGGTTAATCCCCAGAACCAGGCCCACCTCTGCAGCGAGGGCAGCCACCTCTGATGGGCGGTGACTCCTTTGACAACGGTCCAGGATCCGGTCAAGCGCCTGCTCCAGGGATGCAGATTCTTGGAGGGGAGTGGGCACCACCTCTTCCGCCCCCAGCCGTACCGCCTGTACCGCGTCCTGCACCGCCTCCGGCGCCACCAGCACGATCATGGGACAGTCCGGGTAGCGCTGCCGAAACTGCTCCACCAACCGCAAGCCGCTCACATCCGGCACGTCCAGGCTTACAACGGCCACATCGGCGCCTTCGCCGGCCCGAAGGGCCTCTCCGCCGGTGGCCGCATCCAGGATACGGCAGCCGCGCGCCGAGACCATTTCCGCCAGCCGGGAGCGCAGGGCTGTAGCACCGGCTGCGACCAGCACACAGGGTCTTGCCTCCATGGCGGTTCGTCTGCCTTCTCCCTCTATTTGGGATTCTACCCCAATAATGGTTCTTCGCGGGGAGCCCAATTCCCTCTCGACGGCTACCGGACCGGTTTGAACCCGGGCGCCCGCTTGCATATCCCCTCTTCGCTACCGGTTTTGGAGCCGGGCCCCATCTTCGCCCTCCCCAAAGGGGTGCAGGCTGAACCAGTGGTGGACACATCCCCGCGGTCTTTTCGGGGTCTTTGTAACCAAAAAGACCAAATCATCGTTACAGTTTACGAAACCAGAATCGGAGGTGATTTCGATGAAGGGACTGTTTAGGCGCCTGGGGCGACTCGTGGTACTTGTCCTAATCGCTGTCATGGTGCTGCCTGGCTGCAATTCGGCTGCTCCGATACCTTCCCCCAGCCAGAGCGGTACCGATCTTCCCACCCAGTCTGAGGTACCCGAAGTACCTCCTTGGCTCGGGGTCAAGCAGGTTGGAGACGACCTCGAACTGACCGGGCTGACCGCCGTGTGGTCCATCATCTGGTCGCCGTCGGGCAAGACTGCGCTGATCGAATCCAAGTCCGGGTGGTTCGTCCTGAATACGGAGGAGCCCTCCCTGAAGCCGATCGAATCCCTCGACGCGTATGAGCCACCGGTCTTCTGGTCGGAGACCGAAGTCCTCTGGATGCAGGGCGGGAACCTGAAGCTGCGCAACCTTACGACCGGCGAAGACCGGTTGCTGCACTGGTTTGGCCTGGATTACCCCGTCATCCACTACCTCCGGCCGGAAGACACGTACTACGTGATCAACCGATGGCAGAGCACAACCACGCAGGGGCATCGCGTTGGCACCATCGTGTCCGGTAAACTGGGCGGCAGTGACGAGGCTGTGCTGATTGACAGGGGGTACCTGGTCGGCAGGATGGCAACCGGTCAGGTGCTGGCTGTAGAGGGCCTGCAGGGCGGCCCGCTTTGGGCGCTCTCGCCTCAGGGCGAAAAGCGCCTTCTAAGCAAAGAGGATGCTCATTTCGTAACGCTGTCGCCCGACGGCAAGCGGGCTCTCTGGTTCACCGGAAGCCCTCGCCAGAGTTCCTGGCTGGATCTTTTCAAACCCGCCATTGCCTATGCCGATGCCCCCTATGATCCGCCCTTGACCGACCTCTGGATCTGGGATGGCCGCGACGACCCGGTCCGGATCCCGTTGGGCGGCA
Organism: Symbiobacteriaceae bacterium; assembly: GCA_036562385.1. Lineage (GTDB taxonomy): Bacteria > Bacillota > Sulfobacillia > Symbiobacteriales > Symbiobacteriaceae > DATCKG01. The sequence continues at coordinate 3,603 of DATCKG010000081.1, read as the reverse complement.
CCTTTTCGGTCCAGGCGAAGTTTTCACCAGACGGCACCTACATCGCCCTTGCTCTGAATGAGGAAATCTGGAGCGAAACGCCGGATCCTCAGGCTCCGCCAAAACCGGGTCAACTGGCGGTGGTGGCGGACGGGGAGATTCGCCCACTGGCCACCTTTCAAGGACGCGTCCATCTCGGGCAGTGGCTTGGCAACGATCGATTCCAGTTCATGCCGCCGGCAGATAAGACCGGGGCCCAGCCGCCGATCTTCAGCATTGACCTGAGCGGCGAGCAGACCCAGTTGCCCGGCCCCTGGTACCAGGCGCAGTCCCGGGATGGCCGCGAACTGCTTGTGATTTGGAACGGTGGCAATGAGGCGGCTGTTTTCTGGTCCGACGCGTCCCGGCCAGCCCGTGTTCGTTTCCATCTGAATGAACGTCTTGGCGACGTGCTTTACGCTCCTCCTCACGCTCCCTATCTGCCGTTTGTAAGTGCTGAGCGAGTAGTCCTAAGGAGGCTCCGTTAAGTTCGATGCAGAGGATGCCGGCTTCCGCAAGCTATTTGTCACCGCTCCCTTGTCGGACGAGCGCCTTCATCCTAAAATGTTAATTATACCGTATACTTTGGTTAACATTTTGGTGAGCAGAGGGTGTGGGGGAAGTGCAGCTAACAGAGAGGATAAACTGGTACGACCTGGCCGAGCGCGTCCTGCAGGGGGAAGCCGTGACCCGGGAAGAGGCGCTGGCCATGCTCCGGGTGCCGGATACGGAAGTTCTGGATCTCTTGGCCGCGGCGTACCGCATTCGCTATCACTATTTCCAGAACAAGGTGCGCCTTCACATGCTGATCAACGCCAGAAGCGGCCAGTGCCAGGAGGACTGCCATTACTGTTCGCAGTCCCGCATTTCAAAGGCCGACATCGAACAGTACCCCCTCAGGTCCCGGGAGGTCATCCTGGAAGGTGCCCGGCGGGCGGTGGAACTGAAAGCCTCCACCTACTGCATCGTCTGCAGCGGGCGCCGTCCCTCCGACCGCCAGGTCGACCTGATGGCTGAAGTGATACGGGAGATCAAGCAGAAGTACAATCTCGAAGTCTGCCTCTCCATGGGTCTGCTGACCGAAGCGCAGGCCGCGAAACTGAGGGCAGCCGGTCTGGACCGGTACAATCACAACCTGAATACCAGTGAGCGCCATACGCCCAACGTGGTGACCACCCATACCTACCAGGATCGGGTCAATACGGTGAAGACGGCCAAGGGCGCCGGCATCTCCGCCTGCTCCGGCGTCATCTTCGGCATGGGCGAAACCGACGAAGATGCCGTCGATGTGGCGTTCGCCCTGCGCAGCGTGGATCCCGAGTCCATCCCCGTGAACTTCCTGGAGCCCATCCCGGGTACGCCCTTTGAGAATCTCTCGGAACTGAACCCGCGCCGGTGCCTGAAGCTCCTGGCGATGGTCCGGTTCGTCAACCCCTCCAAGGAGATCCGGGTCGCCGGCGGCCGGGAGCTGAACCTTCGCTCCCTGCAGCCGCTCTGTCTCTATGCCGCCAACTCCATTTTTGTGGGCGATTACCTCACGACAGACGGCCAGACACCGGAGGCTGATTTTCAGATGATCGCCGATCTCGGCTTTGAAATCGAGCAGCAGGCCGTCCTGTGATAACAACCTGCTGCTGTCACCTACGGATCCGGTCGTGCAGATCCCTGCCGGCCGGGTCCGTTCTTGCTTATTCACGCATTTCTGCCCTCTCAGGGTTCTTTTTATGTTATGGTAAAACCAAGAACCCGTCCGAAGGATGTGATGCCGCCTTGACAGTCAAACAAGCTTGGCAGCGGGGGCTCCAGGCTATCGGCAGGCATCCCTGGCTTGCCCTGATTCCCCTGGCATTCAACCTGATCCAAGTCGCCCTCGCCTGGGCCAAAATCCCGCTGGGGTACGTGTCGGGTTCTGATCACCTGGTCCAGATGTACGAATCCGCCCGGCACGCCGCGTCCTACGCGCACACGTATGGCGGTACAAGCTCACAAGTAGAGGAACTCATCCGAATCTTCTTCCCGTCCTGGCTCCCCAGCGTTACCGACATGGGAATCTCCATTCAGCCCGAGTCGCTGGCGATTCCCATCGCTGTGACCACTGGAGCAGCCGTGGCCGGCGCCGTCCTGGTTCCTTTTCTGTACGCGGCGGCACTGGCCTTGTTCCTGATACTGGTCGCCCAAGTGGTCACCCAGGGCCGCCCGATCTGGCGTGAGGCGCTGCTACGCACCCTGCGGGCCACGCCCCGCCTGTACGTGATCTTCCTCCTTTGGAATATCGCCTACGCGATCACCCCGGCCAGCGAAATGGGCGGGCTGGCCGGCCTGCGTGTGATCTGGCTTCTGGCCTACCCGCTCCTGCCCTTGGTCATCGCCGCAGGGGACCGATCCTTGATCGCCGCTTTGCAGGAAGCGCCCGGGGCGCTCTGGTCCGAATTCTGGCCGTTCCGCTGGCTCGGCTGGGCGTGGCGCACGCTCTTGACCACACTGATCTGCCATGCCATCTGGGTTCTGCTGGGGAAGCCGATGTTGGTGGGCCTGCTCATCTACCCCTTCGTGGGGACCATGTTGATCGCTGCCGCTACAGCCCTCTACCTCAGCCCGCCGGCCGAGGAGCCCCGGGCAAACCCGGAGCCGGTTTCTCGCCGTTGGTGGGCAACCCTGGCCGGCGCCTTGCTGATGGCAGCAGCGGCCTTCGGCCTCGCCCGACAGTGGGAGGGCTACCGCGTGACCCGGGAACTTGCGCTGGAGAAGGATCCTTTCCAAATCGTCAAGGTTGAACCCCAGGACAACGGTAGGACGGAACTGGTCCTTTATCGGATCAATACGGAGACTACGCGCATCGCGGAACTGGCCCGAAACCGGTTCGGCTGGAAGCGACTCTGGTGGAATGACGATTGGGGGACACGTGTAAGACTCGGCCCGAAGCCGGCCCGCATTACCACCGCCACCGACCCGAACACCCGGGAGGAATTGCTGTTCGGCGAAGTAACAGACGACCGCATTGCTGCCGTCGAGGTCTTCGGCCTGCGGCACACGCTCTCCCCCAAGGATCCCTTCTTCATCATCCGGATTCCCGAAGAGCTTACCTCGATCAGACCGGCAAGCCTGTATCAGGTTCGCTATCTTGACGCCGAGGGGAATCCGATACCGGTGGAGGAGAATGCGCCATGAAAGTGTGCTGGTACGAGTGGAACCTCGCCCTCTTGCTGGCGGCCCTCATGGTGGCAATGGTCCTGTGGCCTGCCGGACCCCGTTCGGAAGACGTGAGGCTGGAAGTCGTAAGCGTCCAGGAACTGCCGGCTGAGGAGGAAAGCGCCCCCCAGCAGGTGGAGGTGCAGGTCCGCTGGCACTGGCTCAGGCCTCCCCGCCGGACAAATGGGGAACATGCGGTAGCCCTTACCGTCGATATGGGACGCTGGTCGGCCGAGGACGAAAGCGACGCCACCGGCGACGCCTGGCGGCTGCTTCACATGCTGAATGGCTCGTGGCCCGCAATCGTCACGAGAGTGGAACCTGGACAGGATGGAGAACGTACTTTCGTGCTGTCCACTTCGTCCGATCTTGGCAAATTCGACGCGCAGGCTATCG
>DATCKG010000079.1:0-4114 GCA_036562385.1 Symbiobacteriaceae bacterium | reverse complement strand
CGCTGCAGTACGAACGCTCAATTTAGTTCAGCCTGCGACAATGTCACCATCACCTTGTTCATGGGTGACATTTTCACAGACCGATTTCAGGGTGACAATATCACGGGCTGGCCACATTCGACTCATTCGAGGCTTGACGGTTGAACGATCCCGCTCTACTCTTCTTGTTACCACATTGATACAACAACGGCGATGAAGCCCGCCCGGGCCATTCGGTCCAAACCGCATTGCATGCGAATGGCTTCTACGCGCTCCTCGCGTAGAAGCCATTGCCGCGCAATGGACCATTTTACAGACAGGCAGAAGGAGAGAGGGTCCAGGGCTGAGCGGACAAAAGGGGGATGCTTGGCTTGACGTTGTTGGGAATCGGACTCGCCGGTTTCGCCGGAGCCGTTCTGCGCTTCTGGCTCTGCAGTTGGGTGGGACGCCGCTGGACCGCTCCGTTTCCGCTTGGGACCTTCACAATCAACATCGTCGGCGCCTTCGCCCTGGGTATGCTGGTCGGTCTGTCTGGCCGGCAGGTGCTGCCGAACGTATGGTACCTGGTGCTAGGCACCGGATTTTTGGGTGCGTTCACCACGTTCTCCACCTGGATGTTGGAGAGCCTTCGCCTGATTCAGTCCGGCCGGCTTGCGGTCGCTGCTGCCAACGTGGCAGGCAGCGTGGCGGTCGGTCTGGCCGCAGCCGGTGTGGGGATTGGGACTGCCGCTGATCTGGGCCGGCCAAGCCGCTGGACGAGTGCGAGTAAAAGAAGGTAAGACAGCGGATTCGAGCCCCTTCCTTGCTGGAGAGTGACCTTTCCTACTTGGGCCTCACCGCCTCAATGGTGGCAGAGAAGACCAGATCCGCCAGGGCCGGGTCAACGCCCCACTGCTTGAGCAGTTCCCGGCTCTCCCGCGGTTTGATCGCAATCTCAGAGAACCCGGCACGGACCAGCATGGCCTTCAACTCATCCACCGTTGCGACACCGGCTATGCAGCCGGCATACAAGGCCAGGTTGGACCGTACCTCAGGGGGCAGCGGCGCCGCGCTCACCATATCGGTAATTGCCAACCGCCCGCCGGGGCGGAGTACGCGGAAGGCTTCCCGGAAGACCTGCTCCTTGTCAGGCGAAAGGTTAATGACGCAATTCGAAATGATGACGTCAACGCTCTGGTCAGCCACCGGCAGGTGTTCGATCTCCCCCAGCCGGAACTCGACGTTGGTATACCCGCCCTTCTTGGCGTTCTGACGGGCCCGGCTGACCATCTCGGGGGTCATGTCTACGCCGATCACCCTTCCCGTCTCACCGACCCGCTGCGCGGCCAAGAAGCAATCGAAGCCTGCGCCTGAGCCCAGGTCCAGCACGGTTTCGCCGGGCTTGAGGTCCGCGATGGCCTGGGGATTTCCGCAACCCAGCCCAAGGTTAGCGCCTTCCGGCGCGGCCGTAAGGTCACCTTCGGAATACCCGATGAGCTTACCCAGGTCGAGCAAGGAGGCAGTGGCGCCACAGCAGCAGTTGCTTACCACTGGAAGGTCCTCGCTCGTCGGTGCGGCCCCGCAGCATCCTGCCTGCGTGCCTCTCCGGGCCACTTCTGCGTAGCGGGCTCGCACTGTCTCCCGAATTTCCTCCGCGTCCATCTGTTGACACCTCCTACTACTAACCCTAACCCATCAACATATTGACGTTCAGATTATCATGGTTCCATACGATTATGAGGCAGCCGCCAAAGCAGTGGAAGCTACCGAACTGCCGCAGCGGTTTGCTCAGATGCTGCGAGAAGGACGCAGCTGAGTGCCCCAGCAACCACGAACGAGGAGGCCCCCGTCCAGTTTCAGTGTCGCGCTGGCCCGGCCGGGAGGGTCAACAAAAAAACAGGAAGGGCACGCCTCCTTGAGTGCAGCGGTGCCCTTCCGTTGTCCTTTCTATTGGAAAGCGTCGCCTCGACCTGGATCAAGGCCGTTCTGAGATCGCAGTGCCGTGCACTTCGCCCCGTATGAGCTGCTCGATCCGGTTGTTCTCGTCCAGAATCGCCACAATGGGCCGGTAGGTCCGGGCCTCCTCCTCGTCCATGATGGCGTAGGAGATGATGATCACCTTGTCTCCAGGCTGCACCAGCCGGGCTGCGGCGCCGTTGAGACAAATAACCCCGGAACCCGGCTCTCCCGAGATCACGTAGGTCTCCAGCCGCGCCCCGTTGTTGATATTGACGACCTGCACCCGCTCGTTCTCAAGAATGTCCGCAGCCCTCATCAGTTCCGCATCAATCGTGATGGACCCTACGTAGTTCAGGTTCGCTTCGGTGACGGTGGCCCGGTGCAGCTTGGATTTCATCATGGTTCTGAACACAGCGCCACCTCATGCTCCCAGAATGATGTTGTCGATCAGCCGGGCAGAACCGAACCAGACGGCAACCGCCAAGATGGCCGGCCCGTCCACCCGCTGCACATCGTCCAGCGTGTACCGGTCCACCAGCCGGATGTAGTCAATCCGGGCATCCGGTGCCTGGCTGATCCCCTCCCGCACCAGGCTGAGAAGCTTCTCCGCATCCCGCTCGCCGGCGGCGTACGCTTGCTGCGCCCTGCGCAGCGAGGCGTAGATCACCGGCGCTTGCTGCCGCTCGGAGGGGCTCAGGTAGACGTTCCGGGAACTCATGGCCAGCCCGTCCGGCTCCCGCACGATGGGGCAGCCCTCCACCACCACCGGGAAATTGAGGTCCTCCACCATCTGCTCAATCACTCGGAGTTGCTGGATATCCTTCTGGCCGAAGTAGGCCCGGTCCGGCTGCACAATGTGAAAGAGCTTGGACACCACAGTGGCCACGCCCCGGAAATGGCCCGGCCGGGACTGGCCGCAGAGCGTCTCCGAGAGCCGCTCCACCGTGACGTACGTCAGGTTCGGGCGGGGATACATCTCCTCCACCGAGGGGTGAAAGATCACATCCACCCCTGCCTCCCGGGCTAGCCGTGCGTCGCGCTCGAGGTCCCTGGGATAGCGGTCGTAATCCTCCCGGGGCCCGAACTGCAGCGGGTTGACAAAGATGCTCATCACCACCCGGTCGCACTGCTCCCTGGCCCGCCGCACCAGGGAAAGATGCCCTTCATGCAGGTATCCCATGGTGGGTACCAGCCCGATGGTGGCTCCCTTTTCCCTTTCTGCCCGCACCCAGCGGCGCATCTCTTCAATCGTGCAAATGATCTCCATGCTGCTCCAGCTCCTGTTTGACCCTCTCCCAGATTTCCGCCTTGATGCCGTAGGTGTGCTCGCTGGTCGGAAAGAGGCCGGCCCGCACCTCTTCGGCATACTGCCGGATGCCTTCCACCATCTGCCCGTACAGGTTGGCGTACTGCTTGACGAACTTGGGCACGTGGCTGTCGTGCATACCGAGTAGGTCATGCATCACCAGAACCTGCCCGTCACAGCCGGCGCCGGCGCCAATCCCGATGGTGGGAATGGTCAGCCGCTCGGTGATGTACGCCGCCAGTTCAGCCGGTACCGCCTCCAGGACCAGGGCAAAACACCCCGCCTCCTCCAGCAGCAGGGCATCCTCGACGATGCGCCGGGCGCCGGCAGCGTCCCGGCCCTGCACCTTAAAGCCGCCGAGCTGCTGCACCGACTGGGGGGTAAGACCCAGGTGGCCCATCACGGGAATCTGCGCGTTCACAATCTTGCGGATCTCGCTGATCCGCTCGCGGCCGCCTTCCAGCTTGACCGCATCCGCAAGTCCTTCCTGCAGCAGGCGACCGGCGTTTCGCACGGCTTCTTCCGGCGAAATGTGATAGGAAAGAAACGGCAGGTCGGCCACCACCATCGTATTGGGGGCGCCGCGCCGCACCGCCTTGGTGTGGTGGACCATGTCGTCCATGGTAACGGGCAAGGTATTTTCGTACCCCAGCACCACCATCCCCAGGGAGTCCCCCACCAGGATCATGTCGACACCGGCAGCCTCCGCCGCCATCGCCCCCGGATAGTCATAGGCGGTGACCATCACGATCCGCTGTCCCTCTCGTTTCATCCGCCGCACTCCGGCGGTGGTGAGCTTTTCCTTGGTCATCTTGCTCTCCCTTCCCCTGGTGCGATCTGAATCCGCCATGCTGATGCCGTCGCCTTTTTGGCGATTATACACTATATCTG
>DATCKG010000065.1:0-16930 GCA_036562385.1 Symbiobacteriaceae bacterium | reverse complement strand
CAGCGGCCGGGCCCCGGAAACCGGGCACAGAGCCCGGTCCGGGGACCCGGCCTCAGTAGGTTATCCGCGCCAGCGGCAGGCGCGGACCCGGACGCATCTTGGGTTCCATTCGTCCGGATACATTTCGATAGAGGAGCCGGTTCACCACACCCACCAACAGGGCCTCCCGGGCGAGATCCACCTGGGATCCGTCGATGCCGTACAGGGTGCGCACCAGGGGACTCTGAAGGTCCTTGGAGGCAGACTGCAGATCCACCCCCAGGGACCAGTCAAACTCCCCGGCCAGCCAGGCATCGTCGCCCGTCCGGCCCGCCCAGCGGGCCCTGCTGACCAGCCAAGCCGCCAGCAAGCGGCGCTCCGGGATCGGCTGATTGATGCGGTTCAGGATCCCTTCCCGCAGTTCATTTCCCACCGGCCCGTTCAGCACCGCAATGACGGCCTGCTGGAGGTCGTATACGGACGCTTCCCGCCGGAGTTCCCGGCATTCCGCCGCCATCTGCGTCACCAGTTCGATGGCCGGCTCCCCGTACCGGAGCAGCAGGTTGGTGGCGATGAAGCCGCAGTTTTCCTCCAGTGCGTATCCCGCTGCGGGCGGCGTCGGATTGGTGGCCCACTGCCAGTAGGCGTCCAGCATCCGCTCGTTGTGCATGTGTTGCTCCAGAATCCGTTGGACCCGGTCCTCCACCCCCGCATTCCGCATGGACAACCCCTCCTGGCCCATCAGTATCGACCAAGAAGCGGGCGGACAAACGGGGGGTGCCTCACCCTGCCCCAGTCAGCCCACTGCCATACTACGGGCCGTCTTCCGGCCTCATGCGTGGGCTGACTGGTTGTGCCGGCAGGGGAAATGTTGGCATCCCTGGCGGGTCCGAATCCTACCGGAGGCTCTTCATGGCCTCAAAGGGTTGCTGGCACCCGTTGCAGTAGCAGATGAACCGGCAAGCAGTGGGACCAAAGAGATTTTCCATATGGGTGTCGGTGGAGCCGCAATAAGGACAGGGGGGAACCTCATCCACCTGGGTCAGCGGCGCGTCCCCGCTGCAGGAGACCGGTGGAGCGATGCCGAACTGCCGGAGTTTCTCCTTCCCTGTCGGAGAGATCTCCTCCGGCGACCAGGGCGGGTCGTGCACGAACCGGATCTCCACAGACTGTACCCCTTCCACCGCGGAAAGGGCGCCGTGGATATCCCGCCGGATGATGTCCAGGGCAGGGCAGCCCACAAATGTGGGCCGCACCTCCACCCGGACCTCCCGCCCCTCGGCTTCGACCCGTTTGATCATCCCCATCTCCACCACGCTGAGAGAGGGAATCTCCGGATCGGTCACCGTCTCCAGTGCCTTCCACAGGGCCTCTTCCCTTACCATGCCACCGCCTCCGGTTCCTGGAACCGGACCTCGCCCATGGTGGTCAGAAGCGTCCGCAGATCCGGGGAGTGGATGCCGAGCCGCCCGTTTTCGGCGATTTCCTGATTCAGGCTAATCTCCCTCCAGGGGATGCCGACCTCCTGGAAGAGCGGCTTGAGCTCGGCTTCAAACTGGCTCAAGAGGTCCGCGGAGCTAGCCGGGAAGTGGGCGCCTGGACCGGCCTCACCCAGGACGAAGAGACCGGGCAGGTCCGGCCACACCTTCTCCACGGCATTCAGAATGCGGCTTCGGGACTCCTCGGTCCCGGTGGCCAGCCGCTTGAACCAGGTGACGTGGTGCAGGAGGTGATACCGCTCCTCCCGCCGCATCCGGGCCGCCAGGTCGGCCAGGGGTGTGTAGGCCGACTGGGCCGCGACCGCCAGGCGGACTCCGTCGAAGACGTCGTAGACCAGCCGGCGGACCACCGTGTAGGCCCAGTCAAACTGGGGGTTATCCATGTACGTGCCCTTGCCGTTGGGCCGCTCCAGCAAGACGGCATTCAGGTACCGCTCCGGCGGACGGCCGTAGGCCAGGTCATCCACTCGGCCCTCTCCCAGGTCCTGCAGGAGCTGATAGAGATTGACCGCATGCCCCACCTCATCCTGGGCAATGGAGGAGAAGGCCACATCCTCCTCCAGATGAGGCGCCAGACCCAGCCACTCGCAATCCCGGTGGCCGACGATCAGTTCGTCATCGGCCATCTGGTACAGAAGCGCCACCAGGGCGCCGCGATCCACATTCGCCATGCCCATCAGTCCTTTATGAAATCCTTCTCGATATCCAGCAAGCTGCGCTTATACTTGCGCCACCGCTCGGCATTCTCCGGCGCATAGGCGCTGACCAGCCGGTACTCCTTGTCGGTCTCCCGGGCGAAGAAGTCGCGGTCCTGATAGTCGGTGCCGTAGATCGCATCAGACGGCACTACCCAGATGGAGACCGCCGGGTCCCGGCGCAGAAACCCTTCCCGCGCCATGATCAGCGCGTCCTCCGGGGATCCCGCATCCACGCTGCCCACCCAGACGTGGGGGCTCAGATGGTCTTTCTGAACGAAGACCTCGAAAACCCGAAATTCCGGATGCTGCGCCATGGCGTCTCCCCCTATGCCACCTTCCGGCCCAGGAGCGCCTCCCGGACCCAGCGGGTTTGCTCGTAGGACATCCGCCGCAGCCCCAGGCGATACTGGGAAAGCGGGCCCTCATTCCGGGCGATGGCCTTCAGCTTGTTCCAGTCGGGCGGCGTGTAGATCCAGCGGCCCTCTTTCTCGTCATAGCGGAGTTCCGGATCGGGAATCCGCAGCCCCAGGGCCTGAATCCGGGGCACGTACTTGGTCAGGTACTTCTGCCGAAGCTGTTCGTTGGTCTTGGTCCGGAACCGGTACTTGAGCAGAATCTGCGCCGTCGGGCTGTCGGTCTCCGGGGGGCCGAAGAAGAGCAGCAGCGCTTCCCACCAGCGCTCCAGGGCCTCCTGCAGCATCTGCCGCTGCCCCGGGGTCCCCTCTGCCAGGGCCAGGCAGATGGACTCGCCGTGCTGGATGTGGAAGCCTTCCTCGGCACACACCCGCTGCAGGATCCGGGCGTACGGGCCATAGCTGCTCTGCAGCAAAGCCGCCTGCGAGATGACCGCGGCGCCGTCCACCAGCCACCCGATGATGCCGCAGTCCGCCCAGGTGGGAGCGGGCATGTGGAAGACGTTATGGAACTTGGTCTGCCCCGTCAGGAGCTCTTCGATCAGTTCCTCCCGGCCCTTGCCCAGCGGACGGGCCAGATCTTCCACCACCCGCAAAATCAGCTGCCCGTGGCCCACCTCGTCCTGGACCTTGGCCATCAGCGAGAGCTTGCGGGCCAGGGTCGGAGCCCGGGGCACCCACTCCTTTTCGGGAAAGGCGCCCATGACCTCCGAAAGGGCGTGCATCTGCATGAACTTGATCGCGGCCAGCCGGTACTCGTCCGGCATCCAGTCGGTGGCCTCGATCTTCTCGCCCCGTTCAATCCGCGCCATGAACTCCGCCAGGCGCTCCTCGCTCATGTGGTCCCTCCTCCTTCCCGGTTCCGGAGACCTTCGACCACGATGTCGGCAAAGCGTTTGGCGATCTCCTCAGGACCCAGTGGACCTTCTGGGTCGTACCACTCGTACGTCCAGTTCAGGGCGCCCAGGACCAACAGCCGCGCGCACTTCTCGTCCACGGGCCGGAACTCGCCGGATTCCACCCCCTGACGGATCACCCTGGCCAGCAGGTCCTCATACTCCCGCCGCAGGGCTGCGGCGGCCTCCCACCGCTTACCGGTCAGGGCCCTCCATTCGTGGAGGAAGATCCGGGCGTGGGCCAGTGATTCCGCCACCACCTTCAGGTGGGCAGCCATGGCCTGCGTCAGCTTTTCCGAAGCGCTGCCCTCGCCCTCCACCACTGGCCGGACCGCGGCCTGAAACCGCTCCGCTGCCCGCAGCACCAGTTCGTACAGCAGGTCCTCCTTGTGGTGGATGTGAGCGTACAGGCTGCCCGAAAGCATGCCGCTTTCCTCCCCGATATCCCGTACGGTGGTGGCGTGGTATCCCTTGCGACTGAACAGAGCGGCGGCTGCCTGCAGCACCTGCTCCCGCCGAGCGGTACGGCCCATGGGCCTCCCTCCAACCAAGCGCTTGCTTGGTTCCATCATAGCGGTCGTCAGAATCGCTTGTCAATCCATGGGATTATGAAGAATCTGTTAATCCTACCTCCTGATGGCTCGGTTGAACCTGCGCAAGGCTTGACCGCGGCCGGAAGCGGCCCACGATGCCGCTGCCGGCCGCCGTCCTGCCGGGCGGAAATCAACGGCCTGGGAAAAACAGACGGGACTCCCGGCGGCAACGCCGAAAGTCCCGTATGCTGCCGTTTCATGATGGACCCGTACCTGGGAGCCGGCCTTCCGCTCCTACCGTTTGTCTGGTAGGCATCGCCAAGGGGATCAGGCCCCGCCGGCGGAGCCTGACACCACCCCGAGGACCCCAATCAATCCACCACCACCCGGAGCTTCTCCGGGTCGGAGACCTGGGCCCTCGCGCCACCGGCCGTCACCTCCAGGTCTACCCGGGCCCGGCCAACCCGCAGCCCGCGTACCGTGAGCCTCCCCAGCCAAGGGGGTAGGCTGGGACGCAGCCGGAGCACGCCCCGGGCCGCATCGGGCTCCAGCCCAAGGATGGCCTGCATGAGCATGATCGGCGTGGCGGCCGACCATGCCTGGGGCGAGCAGGCCGTGGGATAGTCCACAGGAATGCCCACTTCCCGGGAGAATCCGCAGAACAGCTCCGGCAGCCGGTAGTACGGAAAGTGCGAGGCGGCCTCCACCAGTCCGGAAATCACCTGGTTGGCCTCCTGGTCAAAGCCGTAACGCTTGAGGCCCAGCACACACAGGGCGTTGTCGTGGGGCCACACGGACCCGTTGTGATAGCTGATGGGGCTGTAGGTGAACTCCTCGCTGCTCAGGGTGCGGATCCCCCACCCGCTGAACATGTCGGGCGCCAGGAGCCGGGCAGCCACCGCAGGCGCATGCTCCCGGGCGACAATGCCCGACCAGAGGCAGTGACCGATATCGGAGGAAACCGTTCCCACCTGGCGCTTCTGACCGTCCAGGGCGATGGCGAAGTACTGCCGGTCCGGCATCCAAAATGCCCGGTTGAACCGCTCCTTCAAAGCTGCCGCTTCCGCCTCCAGACGGCGGGCAAGTTCTTCCTCCCCCAGCGCCCGCATGATCGGCGCCAGACCTGCCTTGGCCGCGTAGACGTAGCCCTGCACCTCCGAGACCGCCACCGGGCTGCAGGCCGGCGTTCCATCCCGATGGCTCATGGAATGCGGCGAATCCTTCCACGACTGGACTACCAGGCCCAGCCCCACGTCGGCCCTGTACTCCACAAAGCCGTCGCCGTCCATGTCGCCGTACCGGTCGATCCACTCGAGCGCCTCCCGGATGTTCGGCAGAAGCTCCCGGATCAGGTCCAGGTCACCGGTCCAGGCGTAGTACTCACAGGCCAACATCAGAAAGAGTGCCGTGCTGTCCGCGGATCCGTAATAGCGGCCGAAGGGGACCTCCGCCAGGTTGGCCATCTCGCTGTAGCGCAGTTCGTGGGGGATCTTCCCGGGCTCTTCCAATCGAAATGGATTGATCTCCTTCCCCTGGACCGCCGCCATGGTCCGCAGCGTACCCCTGGCCAGTTCGGGATTGAGCGCCAGCGCCTCCATCGCGGTGATCACGGAGTCCCGGCCGAACGGAGCGGCAAACCAGGGGATACCCGCCACGGGAAAGAGACCGTGACCGTAATCCGCCGCCAGAATCCTGAGGTCCAGCACGGCCCGCTCCAGGAGCCGGTTCAAAAGCGGGTTATCCGTGTCAAAGGCCGTGCAGGACCTGCTCCAATCGTCATAGCTTTGCCGGAGCGCCTCCAGCGCCTCGTCAAAGCCGGTGCACCGTGCGAAAGCCCCGTTTTCCGCCGGCAACACCACAAAATCGATGACCGCGGTCCCCTTCGCTTCCAGGGTGAGTTCCCACGTGGCGTGGTCGCTGGCCAGGGCCGTCGGAGCCGTCAGGAATCGCACCTGCGTCTGGCGCAGCACGCCGTCCCGGCCGCGGTAACCCAGGATCACGAATCCGTCGCCCACCTGGGGCGCCTCCTGCTGACCGCGGGCCTCCCTCGGGAACCCCCGCATCTCAAACAGGTCGGCGTAGTCCGCCTCGTAGCGCAGATCCAGGCGCACGGGTACCGGGCTGATCTGCATGTTGGTGACGATGATGCGTTCGTACATCGCCCCCGCCCAGATCACCCGCTGCCGCTCCAGGCCGAGGCGGACCCGGTTGAAAATCTGCTTCTGGACGCCGGCCTGAAGAAAGATGCGCTGAATGAAGTTTTGCGCCGCGGTGCCGGCCAGAAGCGCCGGTCGCTCTCCGTCGACCCGCAGCTCCAGGCGGCTGAGGTACCGTGTATCCCGAAAGAAGAGCCCGAAGGAGCCCTCCTCCGGCGTGAAGTCTCCCCAGCGGTTTGATACCTGAAACAAATCGCCCTCTCGGGTGACAAGATGCTCCATCCGTGGTTGCCTCCTCGTGCCGTGATCACTGCTGCAGCGAAACCAGGAGACTCCGCCATGCCGGTCAGAGCTGCACCAGGCGGATCCGCGCGCCTTCCCCCTCCACGGTCCACCCCGGCTCCTGCGAGGTCACCGTGAGGGTCACGCCGTCCCAGCAAAAGTCAAATGAGTTGGTGCCAACCCTTACGCCCTTCAGGACCGCCTCGGTCCAGCCCTTCGGGAAACACGGCTTCACCAGCAGTCTCCGCTCGTGGGCCCGGGGGCGAAGGCCGAAGACCTGCGCCACCACAGGCCATGCAATGCCATAACCGGACCAGGCCTGCACAAAGCACCCGGCATCCGGCATCACTTCCGCAATCGCCCCGGGCATTTGCATCTCCAGGGTTTCGGCCAGGATCCGGATGTAGTCCAGGGCCTGCTCCGCCCGTCCGTAGTTCAGTTCCGCCACCGCCAGAACCCCGGTGTTGATGCTCATGGCATAGGCCTGCTCGATGCCACTCAGGTACATGCCCCAGCGGCCGGTAAACTCCGGCGATTCCATCCGCCTGAGCACACGAACCGCCCGCTCAGGTGGTGTGATCCCCGCCTCCAGCGGGGTGATGATGATCCAATTCTTGAGCAGCCACGGCTGCTTCCCGTCCTGATCCGAAGCCGCCTCTGCCCGGGCCAGGATCCGGCCGTAGGCCTCCCGGACACCGGGGCGCTGGAGGTCCATGTACTCGGACTGAGTGGCGTCGGCGATCAGTTGGCGGAGCCGGGGGGCAATCTGCCGCGGCGTGGCCAGCAGGTCGCCGTACAGGCCCTCTTCTTCAATCCAGAAGGACTCCTCCAGGCGCCGGGCCACTGCCTCCCGGAGCTGGCGGCTGTGGGCGGCCACCGCGGGCTCACCCAGCACATCGGCCATGCCTGCCAGTGCATCCAGGGCCTCCACCGTGTAGGCAGCGCTGTCGATCATCTGCAGGTCCAAACCCGGGACCTCCATGATGCCGCTGCCGTATGGCAAGACTTCCTCTTTGTCACACCGCCGTCCCAGCACCCAGCCCAGGAGGCCTTGCTTGCAAAACGGATAGTTGCGCCGGAGAAACGCAAGGTCACCGGTCCACAGGAACGTGTGCCAGACGGCCTTCACAAAATGGGGGGTCTCCTGAGTGTTGCCGGGATGGTAAACATGGCCCCAGGTGTTCGCCTCGTGGATCACCCGACCGCTGTCGCCGCCTGACCCAGCGCTCAGCTTTCGGATCATGTCCAGGGTCTCGATGGCGATCTCGTGCTGGCCCAGGGCCAGGTTTCCGAACACAGCGTAGGAACTGTCGCAGCCGAAAAACCAGACGTACTCCGGGGCGCCGGCCCCCAGCGCCCGCCCCAGACCGGGCACGTCCCGCACCAGCCAGTCGTAGTTGCACTTGACCCAGTCCCAGGCCCGCTGGATGGTCCCATCGGGAATCTGCAGGACGCTTCGGGCCAGCATCTCGTCGTAGCGGGTCGCCTTGGCCGCCCACAGAGCGTCCGCGTCGCTGCACGTGCGGACAAAAGCCTCCCGCGCGGGCTCTTCCCCCGCATGGGAACCGGCGACCACGAACTCAACGGCGGCCTCCTCCCCCGCGGGCAAGGTGAGTTCATAATCCAGCGCCACGGAGACCCCAAGCCCCCGGGACTGCTCCGGACCCCACAGGTCAGGACCGCTTTCCCACCCCACCGGCGCCAGGTGGCGGGCCCCCACCACCGCATACCAGGGGTTCCGCTCATCCCGGATCACCCATGCATGCAGCGTATCCTCAAAGGTAGCGAAGTCCCGCCCGTCCTCCATCCCGTGCCGGTCCGAGAGCCACACTCCCTGCAGGTCGCTGCGGGCCAGAAAGCGAAGCCGCACCGTCCGCCGGCTTTCCGACCGAAACGCATAGCGCACCACCAGGGCCGGCTCACCGTCGGGCACGAACTGGCGCCGGACGATCTGCAGCCCCTCCAGCGTATATCCATGCTCACTCCAGAAGGCGCCGCTTCGAAACCAAGCGGCCCATGTCAGCCAGGTGTCGTCCACCCGAAGCCAGAAGCCGTCCAGGAGCTTTACCGGATGCGCCCACAGCCCGCCCATCTCCCCCGGGACGTGCCACCCCAGATCCGGAAAGGTGCCGTCCTGAGCCCCGATCAGGTAGGCCCGGTCGCCCGCGGTGATGTACCGGTCGGTCAGCCGCTGATCTTTCCTGATCGAGAGCCCCTCACTGGTTGCCATGCTGCACGACCCCTACCCCTTCATGCCTGTAATTGTGATGCCCTTGATAAACCAGCGGTTCAGGAACAGGTAAACGATGATGACCGGGATGGTCAGGAACATCGAACCCGCCAGCACCTGGTTCCAGAAGCTGTAGTACTCGTTCTTGAAGGTTTGCAGGCCCACCGTAAGGGTGTACATCTCCCGGCTGCGGGCGATCAGGTTCGGCCACAGGAAGTTGTTCCAGTCGCCCAGGAAGTTGAAAATGATCTGGGCCCCCAGGGCCGGCTTGGTCAGCGGCAGCACCACCCGCCAGAAGATGCCGAACCGGCCCAGCCCGTCGATCTGGGCCGCCTCCTCCAGTTCCACGGGAATCGTCAGGAAGAACTGCCGCATGAGGAAGATGCCGAAGGCACTGACGGTAAAGGGCACGATCAGGCCTGCATAGGTGTCCAGCCAGCCCAACCGGTTCAGGATCAGGTACTGAGGGATCAGAATGACCGCACCGGGGATCATCATGGTGGCCAGGATGACCCAGAACATGAATTCCCGGCCCGGGAACCGGATCCGGGCCAGCGCGTACCCGGCCAGGGAGTTGAAGAAGACCTTGGCCAGGGTGCCGAGTCCGGCCACGATGACGCTGTTGAGAAACCAGCGGCCGAAGTCTCCGCTCTTAAGTATATACTTAAAGTTCTCCAGCGTAATCTCCGGGGGGATGCCCCAGCGGCTGAACAGAAGCGGCAAGTGCTCGGTCTTCGTCAGCGCGGTGGCCACGGACATGAGAAAGGGTCCGACGGTAATCACCGCATAGCCAAGCAGCAGGACATACAGGATCGCCCGCACAGGCCGGCTCTTGATTTCCATGGCTAGTACTGGACCTCCTCACCGAACCACCGCTTCTGAACATAGGTCAGCAGCAGAATCACCAGGAAGAGCAACGTCGCCAGTGCCGATGCATACCCCATGCGGAAGTAGCCGCCGAAGGCGTTCTTGTAGATGTACAGCACCACCGTCATGGTGGAGTCGGCGGGGCCGCCCTGTCCGTTGGTCATGAGGTAGGCCTGGTCGAACAGCTGCAGGGTGCCGATCACGGACATGATGCTGACAAAGAGCGTGGTGGGACGCAGAAGCGGCAGGGTAATGTAGCGGAGCCGCTGCCAGTAGCCCGCGCCGTCCACCATGGCCGCCTCATAGTAGGAGTCGGGAATCTCGTTCAGCCCGGCCGTAAAGATGACCATATACTGCCCCACGGTGGACCAGACGTTCATCAGCATGATGGAGGGCAAGGCCGTGTACACGTTCTCCATCCAGTTCTGCGGCGGGATGCCGAACCAGGCCAGGAAGTGGTTCAAGATGCCGTCCCGCGAGTAGATGTAGAGGAACATGATGCAGACCACGACGGAGGAGGTCACCGTGGGGATGAAGTACGCTACCCGGAAGGCGTTCTGGCCCTTGATGCCGCTGGTCACCATCAGGGCCAGGATCAGTGCGATCACCATCTGCGTCGGCACCACGCCGGCGGCATAGATGAAGACGTTGATCACGGACCGGATGAAAACGGGATCCCGGAAAGCCTCCCGGTAGTTCCCGAGCCCGATGAACCTCATCGTGTCCGGGGACAGGATGTCGTAGTCGAAGAAACTCAGATAGATCGCGTAGATCAGCGGACCGATGACAAACGTGCCCAGGATGATAATCGCCGGCACCAGGAAGACGTACGCGGTGACGATCTCCTGTACCTTCTGGGACCTCAGTCGCCTCAGCACAGGCATCCCCCCAGATTGGAATGGGGGCCGACCATCGGTGCCGGCCCCATTCGCTGCTGCTGTTACTTCTTCATGATTTCTTCGAACTTGGCCTGTACCTTATCCAGTTCCGTCTTGGGATCCGCGTTTTCGAGGATCATCCGCTCCAGAGCCTTCTGGAACTCGTCCACGTAGGGAGCCTGGTTCTTGGTGTACTGGAACGGCTGAGCGTACTTGACGCCGGCGATCAGGGCCTGACGGTCTTCCTTGCCGTCGAAGAAGGGGTCGCTGGCCACCGCGATGCGGGAGGGCAGCTCCAGGCCGAGCCGGATCTGCTGCCGCTGCGCCTCCTCGCTGGTCAGGTAGTTCACCAGCTTAAACGCAGCGTCCGGATGCTTGGAGTCCTTGGAAACCGCGTAGGCCACGGTGAACACGAAATTGGACTTGCCCTTCGGGCCCGCCGGCAGCTCCGCCACACCGTACTTCAGGTTGGGAGCGGCCTCCTGCAGGAAGGGGATCATCCAGTGGCCCTCCAGCACCATGGCCGCCTTACCCTTGGCCAGGGCGTCGCCGGCCCACTCGGCCCCCAGCGCCTTGGGAGTGGCCGCCACTTTATCCTTCGTCACGAGGCCGACGTAGAACTCGGCCGCCGCTACCGCCTCCGGGCTGTTGAAGTAGGCCTCGGTCTTGTCCTCGTTGAACAGCTTGCCGCCGTTCATGTAAATGAAGGGAACGAAGCGAGCGTGGTCGGCGGAGATGGCCAGGCCCATGACGCCGTCCTTGGTCAGGGCCCTGGCAGCCTCACGCAGTTCGTCCCAGGTCGTGGGGACACTGACGCCGGCCGCCTCCAGCATCTCCTTGTTGTAGAACAGCCCCAGAGTGCTGTAGCCCTTCGGCAGGCCGTAGGTCTTGCCACCATGCTGGAAGCCCTTCAGCAGCGACGGCTCGAAGTCATCCAGGTTGACGCCTTCCGCTGCGATGTAGTCATCCAGCGGAATCGCCAGCCCCTTGTCGATCCAGTCGGGTGCCCACAGCACGTCCATGTAGAAGACGTCGGCCATGGTTCCGGCAACGGCGTCCGCCTGGATTTTCTTGTCGTAGTCGGCGTTCACGGGCTCGTACTTCACGGTAATGTCAGGATACTTCTCGTGGAAGCCTTCCAGCAATTTGTTCAGGATCTCGGTTTCAGCAGGTGAGGAAGCCCAGCCGGTCAGTCGAAGCGTCACCTTTTCCCCGCCAGCGGACTGGCCGGAGTCCTTGGATCCACCGCAGGCGGTCAGCACCATGGTGGCCACCAGCAATACAGACAGGATTGCGACCCATCTCTTCCTCATGCCATCTCCCCCCTGTGAGTGGTAGGATGTTTAACCGTTTCAACAGGAGCCCGCGGAAACGGCCCGAATCGGCTGGGCCCTCCGGTGAACCGGTTAAATTTTGGCGCGGAAAACTTCGCCGACTCGGACCGTCCTTCCTGCTACCGGGGTTCTGTTTAGATATGGAAAGGCCACAAAGCGCCATCCTTATAGCACCAAAGTCCTTCGCAATACCGAAAGCAGTTTACTGCTGCAGGCGCCGTCCGGACGACTCCCGGATCACAAGGGTAGGCTGAATCAACTTCCTGGTCTTTTCGGTATCCGGGTGTGCGATGATCTTCAGCAGCAGTTCTGCCACATCCCGGCCGATCTCATACACAGGCTGCCGGACGGTTGTCAGCGGCGGATCCGTATAGGCCGAAAGGGGAGTTCCGTCAAAGCCCACCAGTGCAACGTCCTCGGGAACCCGCAGTCCCTGGTCTCGGATGGCCCGCAGAGCACCTCTGGCCATGATGTCCGACGCCGCCAAGATCGCCGTGGGCCGCTCCTTCTGCTGCAGCATCGCCGCCGCCGATACATAGCCGCCCTCCTCGGTCAGATCACCCTCACGCACCAATTCAGGTATCAGCGGCAGGCCATGATACTCCAGCGCCTCCCGGTATCCTTGCAATCTGAACTGGGCAAACATGTACATGAGCGGCGCGCCGATATAGCCGATACGCCTGTGCCCCAGGTCGATCAGGTGCTCCACTGCCATCCGCGCTCCGGCCACATTGTCCACGTCGATCCAATAGGAGACGTCCACGTTCTGACAGCGGCCGAACAGCACAAATGGGATCCCCCGTTTCTGCAGCCACTCCACCCGGGGATCGATCGCCCTGGACTCCAGCACGATCACCCCTCCCACCCTGCGGCGCAGCAGTTCCCGCGGCGGGTCGTCCGCCCCCCGGCCGGCATGCAGTAGAAGCAGACCCACATGGTGGGCAGCCGTCACGTCGATGACACCGCTGATGAACTCCAGCAGGAACGGATCCGCGTGGCGAGGGGCAGGCATGAGCAGACCGACGATGTCGGGCTGTCGTTTGGCAAGGCCCTGGGCCCAACTGTTGGGATGGTAGTCCAACTCCCGAATGGCCGCCAGGACCTTGCGCCGCGTCTCCGGCGAAATGCGCGGGTCGTTGTTGAGCACGTAAGAAACGGTCGCCACGGATACGCCCGCGTGGCGCGCCACATCTCTGATTGTAACAGCCATGGCCTCAGCCCCTCATCTAACAACGTGTCGGTTTATTTTTCCGTTAGTTCACCGTTTGCAATCGCTCCCCTTCTTCAGGACCATCATCGCACCTGAAAACAAGCCGGCCGTCCCCAACGCGCCTCCGCCGGTGGACGCCCCTTCCCCTGTCAAGGGGCAATTCAGGGGCGCAACCCCGCCGGGTTCCGCCCCTGATTCCCCACCGATGCCATGAAACAACCGTCAGCCGATCATGCGCTTCAGGTACTGGATATGGCCAAAGTGCAGTCCCTGATGGTAGGGCAGGATGGAAAGCATTAAGCGAACCGACATCCGCCGGCCACCAGGGCCCTCCCATTCCCGGTCCAGATCAGCGTCGGTCAGGCGCTCCGCCGCTTCGGTAAGCACGGACCGCGCCTTGTCCAACTTGGCGATCAGGCTCTCCGCCGTCTCCCCTTCCGGAGCCGGCAGGGGATCGTGAGGCTTGTCCAGCAGGAATTCAGCCCGCAGGGCATCCGGTACCGGCTCGCCCCGGAACCGGTAGGCAAAGTTGACCTCCGTTGCCGCCAGGTGCACGACCAGGGTGGCTATGCTGTTCTGAAACCCATCCGGCACGGCGGCAAGCTGTTCCGGGGAAAGATCCCGGATGGCCTCCTTGATCCGGTTCTGACCGAAATCCAGGGCCGCCATGATTCCGGCCACAAAGCCAGACTGCATACAGACCAGCCTCCTTTCAAAGCCCTTGCACTTATCTTACCAAGCTTTGGTGCAATCCGGAAGCGACCGGCTCCGGACAGGAGACCGCTGGACAGACCGGAAAATGCCAGTAAAATGAGGTATGGATTCAGCGCCCTCATGGCACCGTTACAGCTGAGCAGGATTGCTGACGGAGGGATTCCCCATGGGTACCACAACCCCCACCGCACAGGCCTACTTTACAACGACGTACGTATTTGGAAACAGCACCACCAGCACCCTGACCCTTAAGGTGTGGAAGGTGATGTCTGACTTTCTCGCGCTCCACCACCGCCCGATGACCGGAGCCGAGCTGATGGAAGCCACCGGTGCTTCGGCGGAGGAACTGGAAGACATGTTCAGCCAGCCGTACTACCAGAAGTACTACGGCTTCCGCCGGTTCAACACCTTGGAGGAATGGGAGCAGTGGGCCCGCGAGCGGGATATCCTGTACGACCCCGCGCGGCACGGCGTCCAGGCGGAGGCCAGCCAGGAACAGTCCCAGGAGCAGCCACCGGAACAGCCCCAGGAACCAGCGCAGAACTGACACAAGACAAGTAGGAAGGGACCACGGGCCAGACGGCCAGTGGTCCCGTTTTTTCCTGCCCAGATCCTTACCCCCGGAGGAAGTAGACCAGCACCGTCGCTGCGGCCAGCAAAACCCGGTAGGCGGCAAATACGAAGTAGGTCCCCCGCCGGAGGTACTCCATCAGAAACGCGATCACCGCATACCCGGACAGGGCGCTCACCGCGACCCCCGTGAAGAAGGCCGGCGTCAGGCTGGCAACGGTCAAGTCCTTCAGAGCCAGTACCCCAGCGCCGAAGATCGCCGGCCACCCCAGCAGAAACGAGAGCCTGGCGGCAGTTCCCCGATCCAACCCCAACATGAGGCCCACCGTCATCGTGGTGCCGGACCGGGAGAAGCCGGGGATCACGGCCAGGGCCTGCCCCACCCCTACCCAGAACACGTCCAGAATGCTGACCTCCTCCAGGGACCGCGCCTTCCGGCCCAACCGGTCGGCGAGGTACAGCATCACGCCCATGAAGGCAAGCAGAAAGGCGATTTGCAAGGGATGGCGGAAGGTGGTCTCCACCTGCTCCTCCAGCAGCAGGCCGGAGATCGCCGCCGGAATGGTGCCCACCACGATGCCCCAGCCGACCCGGCCCATGGTGGTGCGAGTCCCGTGGGTGAGCCCTTCCAGTGCGAGGGTCAATAGGTCCCGCCAGAAGTAGATTGTCACCGCCAGCAGTGTGCCGACATGCAGGGCAATATCGAAGGTAAGGCCGGATTCCGGCCAGCCCAAGAACCAGGGTACCAGAACCAGGTGCGCGGAACTGGAGATCGGCAAGAACTCCGTCAGTCCCTGTACTATTCCCAGCACCACGGCGCGCAGTATGGTCACGACGCTCCCTCCAACGACGTGCGGCCTCCTCAGACCCGCAGCGCCACCAGTCTACCATATTTCTTCCGGCAGCGTCACCACTGGTTTGCCGCCAGGGCCCTCAGTCCGCCGCCTCTGCCGGGGGCCCCTGCAGCGCCTCCGCCAAGAACTGCGAGGGCTCCGTCACCACAAAGTCCCCCTGCTGAGCCCGAATCCGGGCGCTGGTGAGATACAGCCGCTCCCGGGCCCGGGTGATGGCCACATAGCAGAGCCGCCGCTCTTCTTCCAGGTTCCCCTCCTCAAGGGCCCGCCGGTTGGGAAGGAGCCCCTGTTCCATGCCTACCACAAAGACCACCGGGTACTCCAGCCCCTTGGCCGCGTGGATGGTGAGCAGTCGGACCGCGTCGCCCCCCTGGTCATTATCCTGGTCATCGGCCAGGGCCTGCCGCTCGAGGAAATCCGCCAGGGTCGAATCCGGCCGCCGCCGGTGAAACTCATACAGCGAGGTGATCACGGAGCGCACCACCTCGGCCCGCTGCTCGTCCCGCCGGGCATCCTCCGCCTGCAGACGGGCCAGCAGGCCGCTGCCTTGAATCAGCCGCTCCACCACCGCCGGGTAGGTTTCGCCCTGCTTGAGCGCAAGCTGCGCCTGCCGGAAGAGCCCGTGCAGTTCCCGGGCGCCCCGGGCGGCCTGATCCACCAGCGCCTCCTCCTGAACTGCCAGATCCAGGGCGGTGATCAAATCGGTGTCATGCCGGGCCGCCAGGACCAGGATCTTCTGAAAGCCCCGGGGTCCGATCCCCCGCCGGGGCGCGCTTAGCACCCGCTCCAGGCTCAGGGAGTCCCGGGGATTGACCAGAAGCCGCATGTAGGCAAAGGCATCCTGGACTTCCCGCCGGTCGTAGAACTTCGGACCTCCCACCACCTGGTACGGCACGCCTTCGGCCCGCAGCCACTCCTCAAAGGGCCGCGACTGGACGTTGGTTCGGTACAGGATCGCAAACTCCCCGTACCGGCGCCCCTCTGCTACCAACCGGCGGATCTCGCCCACCACCCAGCGGGCCTCTTCCTCACCGGTGGGCGCCTCGTGATGCACCACCGGCCAGCCCTCGCCGGCGGTGGTGAAGAGCCGCTTGGGAAGCTGTCCCGGGTTGTGGGCGATCAGCCGGTTGGCCGCCCCCAGGATCGCCCCGGTGGAGCGGTAGTTCTGCTCCAGCTTCACCACCTTGGCACCGGGGAAGTGCCGCTCAAAATCGAGGATGCAGCGGAGATCGGCGCTCCGCCAGCTGTAGATCGACTGCGCGTCGTCGCCCACCGCCATGACGTTTCGGCGGTCCCCGGCCAGAAGCTTTACCATGTGCAGTTGAGCGATGTTGGTGTCCTGAAACTCATCCACCTGGATGTATCGGAAGCGCTCCTGCAGCCCCTCCCGCACCTCCGGCACGTCGGCCAGCATCCGGACGAAGAGGCGGATCAGGTCGTCGAAATCCATCAAGTTGTTGGCCTGCAGTTTGGCGTCATACCGCTTCCAGATCTCGGCCGTCAGGCGATTCACGTACCGGTCGGTCTGGCCGATGAGATTGCTGACCCGCTCCCAGTCCATGAAGGGGTTCGTGGGCTGCCGGTACAGCAGGCTCTCGGGATCGGCCATCTCGTTTTTGAAGCGACTGATCCGCCAGAGGAAGAATTCCGGCTGGTTTGCCTTCAGGTCAAAGTTGCGCTCGGCAATGGCCTCCTTCACCAGGGCCAGTTGCGTACGGGTATCCGCGATGCCGAAGTGGGCATCCCGGCCGGCCGCCGGATACAGGTGCAGATGCTCCCGGAGAAGGGCCAGGGCCGCCGAGTGGAAGGTGCGGATC
>DATCKG010000045.1:0-87240 GCA_036562385.1 Symbiobacteriaceae bacterium | reverse complement strand
ACCCTGTGATGATTGCCCATGCCGCTTCGCTCTAAGCCTAGAGATGGTCGATTTGGACCGGAATGAGTGGACGAGTTCCGTCGGAACGGGTGGTCGATTTCAATCGTAACAAGCGGACGGATTCGACCGGAATGAGTGGTCGAATCCGTCCGGAATACGCATCTACCAGCACCACGTCGTATTCGCCGCTTCCGGACGCCTGGTCGGTGACAATCTTGTCGTGGAGGGACTCATAGGGAACGAACGTCACGTCCACTTTGATGTTGGGATGCTGTTCCTCAAACTGCCTGACCATCTCCTGGATGCTCTGGTCACTGTAGGCAGCTTGCTTCATGGTCAGCATCCGCAGGGTTAGCTGGCCATTTTCGGTACCGGGGGTTTGGGGCTGTTGACCTCTGGCGCATGCAGTCAAACCGAGGAGCAGGATCACCACGAGAAGCCAACCGGTGACGCGTTTCATGTCGGAACCCCCTTCTGCATGAAATTCATGATGGGCTTACCAACGGGTCGCCGCTAGGAGCGGCGGCCTCCCGTTTCCGATGTGATGACCCCCGGGATGTACCGGAACTGGCCGGGCCTGATTCCCCGGGTTTCGGCCCACCCGAGGGTGAGCCACTGGAAAGGCAACACGTACAGAGGCGAAGCGTAGTCCTCGGGCACGTCCGGCACCTCCAACACCCGGGCGCCCGCCGCAGAGGCGGCCCCGGCATACGCGGGCGGCGCAACGGCGAGCACCAAAGCACCGGTAGGCTGCAGTTCTGCCGCCAGGGAAAGCTGCAGGTCTGCCCCGGAGCCTGCGGCAATCATGACGGCGGCTGCCACCCGCTCATCGCACATCTCCACAATGCCGTGCCGGAACTCGCCGGCCTCCTCGCACCAGGCCGGTACCTTGGCCACCTCATTGCAGAGCAGGGCTGCCCCCCTCGCTCCCGCCAACAGCGGACCTCTGGCCAGCGTGACCACGGCAGGCTGTGCTGGCCGGCGGGCAAGGTCCGCCCCGAGTGCGCGCCACACTGCGCCGGCAGCCATGGCTTCTTCGAGAGCAGATGCCACGGCCAGCGCCCGCTCCGACCAATCTCGTGCCGGACCGCCGGCCAGGCGATACCCCAGGTAAAGCAGCGTGAGAAGCGTGCCGCCGAACGACTTGACAGCCACCCCGTGATCAGGGGGAAGCTCCATCGTAAACACGGCTTGCGCCTTGCCTGCCAGCGGTGAGTCGGCCCGGTTCACCACCGCGGTCAGCGGGATGCCTTGATCCCGAAGCTGATCCGCCAGCTTGACCACCTCTACGCTGGCTCCGGACTGGGAGATGAGAATGACCCGATCGCGAGGCCCGATGAGGCCTGCACCGTAGTGCAGGAGGTCGGAAGCCAGTTCCGCCCTGGCAGGCACACCCCAGGCTGACCACGAAACGGCGGCACCCGTGGCGGCCATGTACGAGCTACCCATGCCCACCAGCAGCGTGCAGCCTCCTTCGGGAGACCGGGCCATTGCATCCAGGACTTTCTCCCACCGGTCGGGCCCCCCTGTTGCCAACATCCGGAATGCCTCAGGCTGGGCCCGTACATCGGCTTCAAAGAGGGATCGCTCCGCCATGATGTTTACCCCTTTCCGTTACTCTACAAAGGTCACCGTGTTGCGTGACTGATCCAGAAGCCCCCGGACAAGGCCCAGCAGCGCTCCGTCTTCCCCAAGCCGGGCCGGCACCACCTCGGTGGGGTACGGGCAGTGCCTCCGGATGGCGGTCTCGAGGGCCGGGATGAGCAGGTCACCAATCAGCAGCACCTCCCCGCCCAACACCACCAGTTCCGGATTCAGGACCGTCACCAGGTTTGCCACCGCAGCGCTCAGAAAGCCCGTGACGCGCTCCAGAACAGCCAGCGCACTGGAGTCCCGGGCTTTCAGCGATGCCAGGAAGTTGTCCAACGGCGCACGAACCACCGCCTCCCCTCGGGACTCAGCCCACTGACGGGCCCAGGCGGTCACCGAGGTGAGATCCTCCAAAAGCTGGTCCGGGCCCACCGGCCCCAGCCACCAGGAACCGATCTCACCGGCTCCTCCGTCCCGGCCCTGGTAAAGGCGGCCGCCAATCAGGATGCCGGCGCCCACGCCACCTGAGCCGATCACCACGCCCACAGCGTTCTGGCAGCCGCTGAGGGCCCCTTGCCACTGCTCGCCCAGGACCAGGGCGTTTACATCGTTTTCCAAGTAGACCGGGCAACCGATGGTGGACTGAAGTTCGTCCGCCAGCGGAACATCCTGCCAATCCAGGGCTGGGGCCTGGTCCACCACTCCGTCCAGGCAGACCCCCGGTACCGTCGCCCCCAATCCCCGCAGCGGCCGGCGGATCCGCGTCCGCACTTCGGCGGCCAGAGCCAGGACTTGATCCACCAGCGCCCGTCCCCGCGCACGGGTGGGTCGCTCCGTGCGATCGACAATCTGCCCGTCCAGCCCGGACACGGCGGCGGTGATGCGGTGGGGGCGGATGTCCAGGAGCAGGAACGCTCCCGCCTCCGGGTTAACATCCAGCAGGATGGGCCTGCGGCCTCCGGACGATAAACCGGCACCCACCTCCACTACCAGCCCCTCGGCCATCAGGTCCGCCACAGCCCGGGAAACCGCCGGTGCGCTGAGGCCGGAGGCGGCGGCCAGTTCGGCCCTGGATAGGGGCCCCCGTTCCATCAGCAGGTCGAGGACCAACGTTCGGTTGATGCTGCGCATCAGTTGAGGGCGCCCAGACAGTCGCATGGTCAGCTCACTTTCTTAATTATGTTTAGGAACCTAGTCGGATATTTCGTATGTGATAGTTGAAATTCCTTCCGGGACACGAAAAATTTCGCTTGCGAGGAATTGCAGCGCGACGGACCTTGTCAAGCACACAAAAACGCCCCGGAGTACGGCTCGTGCCGTTACCCGGGGCATTTTCCTTGCGCATGTCTATTTCCGGGCCGGTGCCGGGAACCGACCCCGCTCGTACTGGAAGGGCCACTGGATCTCGTGGCCGAGCTGGTGGGCAGCCGCGAGCGGGAAGTAAGGGTTGCGCAGTAGCTCGCGGCCCAGCAGCACCACATCGGCCTTGCCGCTGCGGATGATCTCATCGGCCTGCTCCGCCTGGGTGATGAGACCCACGGCGCCGGTGGGGATGCCCACCTCCCGCCGGATCCGCTCGGCAAAGGGCACCTGGTAGCCAGGGCCGATATTCGGAATGTGCTGCAGCGGTGAGTTGCCGCCGCTGGAGACGTCCACCAGATCGACGCCCCACTCCTTCATCATGTGGCAGAGGGCCACCGACTGCTCGATGTCCCAGCCGCCTTCCACCCAATCCGTGGCACTGATGCGCACCCACACGGGCCGATCGGCGGGGAACGCGGCCCGGACGGCCTCCCACACCCGCTTCAGCAGGCGGGCCCGATTCTCCAGCGACCCGCCGTACTCGTCGGTGCGGTGGTTGGAGAGGGGTGACAGGAACTCATGGATCAGATACCCGTGGGCGGCGTGGATCTCCACGCTGTCACAGCCGATCTCCCCGGCCCGGCGGGCGGCGGCGCCGAACGCGGCCACGATCTGGTCGATGCCTTCCCGGTCCAGTTCAGCCGGGGTCCGCCAATCCTCCCGGTAGGGCAGGGCGCTGGGGGCTACCGGCTGTTCGGGTCCGAAGCCCTTCTTGTCGGTAAAGGCCTTGCGGCCGGCGTGAGCCAATTGGATGCTGAACGCCGCGCCATGCTGATGGCAGAAGCGCACCACCCGCTCGTACGCTTCGGCCTGCCGGTCATTCCACAGTCCCAGATCGGCCTCGGAAATCCGGCCCCGAGGCTCCACAGCCGTCGCCTCGGCAATAATGAGGCCGACGCCGCCCACTGCCCGGGAACCCAGGTGGACCAGGTGCCAATCGTTGGCCACGCCATCGGTTCCGGCCGAGTACATGCACATCGGCGACATGACGATACGGTTGCGTAGCGTCATGGACCGCTGCGTAAAGGGCTCAAACAGATGAGGCATAGATGCTCCACCTCCCAAGAGCAGATGCATCTGCCCATTAGACGATCCAGCGCGTGCCAACGGTACCAGTCTACCCCACTCCTGCGGGCAGTTCACTGCAATCCGGCATGACGCAGTACGGCAGCGGCAATGTTGAAGTAAATGAGCATGCTGGTGGTGTCGGTGATGGTCGCGATGAAGGGGCCGGAAGCCACGGCGGGATCCAACCCCAGGCTGACCATCAGAAACGGCACCAGCGCGCCGGCAGCCTTGGCCAGGGTGAGATTTACGAAGAGCGCCAGGCCCGCGATGACGCCCACCAGCAGGTTGTGGTGCACGATCAGGCCGATCAGCCCGATCACCAGACCGCACACGGCACCGACCACCAGGCCCACCCGGACCTCGCGCCACAGCACCCGCAGCACCTGAGAGGGCTGGATTTCGCCGGTGCCGAGGCCCCGCACCACCACGGTCAACGACTGGGTTGCGGCGTTGCCCGATCCGCCGGCCATGGTGGTAATGAAGAAGGAGAGGGCGCCGGCCGCGGCCATCAGGTTGTTGAAGTGCTCAATCACCTTGCCGGAGATCATGGAGAGGAACAGCAGGCCCAGCAGCCACGGCAACCGGGAACGGATCGCTTCCCAAATATGGCCGTAGGGATCGAGGTCCTGCTCCTCCTCCCCCACGCCCGCGGCCCGGTAGATGTCTTCGGTGGCCTCCTCTTCCATGACGTCCATGACGTCGTCGGCCGTGACAATCCCCCGAAGACGCCCGGCATCGTCCACCACGGGAACGGCCAGCAGGTTGTACCGGCTGACGATCCGGGCCACCTGTTCCTGATCGTCCAGCAGTCTCACGGAGACCACCTGCGTCCGCATGATCTCCCGGACCGGCGTCTCCGGGTTGGTAATGATCAGATCCCGCAGGGATAGGACGCCTACCAGTTGGTTCTGTTCATTGACGACATACACGTAATAGGGTGTTTCCACGTCCGGCGCCAGCCGGCGCAGCTCCTCGATGACGCTCTGGACGGACATCGAAGCCGGCACGGCGATATACTCCGTGGTCATCAGACCGCCGGCGCTATCCGGGGGGAACTCCAGCAGTTCCTGAACGTCCGCGGCGTCCTCCCGGTCCATCCACTGCAGAAGCGACCGGGCCTGATCCGGGGGCAGTTCGCCCACCAGGTCGGCCACATCGTCCACGGACATCTGCTGCAGAATATGGCCTGCCCGTTCCCGGCCAAGAGCGCGCAGGAGGGCAACCTGATCCTCCGGCTCCATCTCGGAGATGGTCTCGGCCGCCAGCTCAGCAGGCAACTGCGCCAGAATCATGGCCCGCTCGGAAGGGTCAAATTCCTTAAGCAGTTCGGCCAGATCGGCAGGGTGCACCGCAGCCAGGAGACCTGCCACCTGTTCGGTCTGCTGCGCCTTCAGCAGAAGCGTGACCTGGTCCCGAACCTCCATCAGCTCCTGGTTCAAGGGAATCACCTCCCCGCCTACGGAGGGTTCCCATCACCGCGGCAAGACAGCCCCTACCGGTGCGAAGGGCACGGCGACAGAGGCAGTGAGACGCGGCTCGGTCAACCCCCCAGCAGCGTTCACCTTCGAAGTCTTTCGGATACACACCAGGGCATGCAGCATGTGGCAGTCCATGCGTGGGTGATCGCTACTCGGTCCCGGTTCCACGCTCACCACCTCCTTCCGGCACACTTCACAGGGCTCTATTTTACCACCCGAGCAAGATGGCGCCTACCCTGAACGCAAAAATCCCCTCCGGAAAACCGGAGGGGTTGATCGGCCCGGGCTTCACTCTTCCTGATAGCCCAGGGACCGCAGGACACTCAGGCGGTTGCGCCAGTCCTCCCGGACCTTGACAAACAGGTCCAGGTAGATCTTGGACCCCAGTAGCTGCTCGAGCTCCAGCCGGGCTCTGGTGCCGATCTCCCGCAGCATGGAGCCCTTGGCCCCGATGATGATCCCCTTCTGGCTCTCCCTCTCCACATAAATGCTGGCAGCCACATAAACGGTTCCATTGGGGCGCCGCTCGATTTGCTCCACATCCACGGCCACCGAATGAGGTACCTCATCCCGGGTCAGCTCCAGGATCTTCTCCCGGATGAACTCGGAGATGATGAAGCGCTCCGGCTGGTCCGTCACCATGTCCTCGGGGTAGTACCGGGGACCTGGCGGCATCTGCCGCACTACCAGTTCCAGGAGGGCATCGACGTTCCGGTGGGTCAGCGCGGAGATGGGCACCACGTCCAGCCATTCAATGCGGGGAGACCCCGAGGCCGGGTCGGCGCCCCGGACCTCCGGATCTTCCAGGGCCTTGTACGCGTCCATGACGGCGTACCACTGGCTCCGCTTCACCTTATCCATCTTGTTGACCACCAAGATGGTGGGCTTGCGGGCCCGCGCCACTGCCTCGGCCACATACCGATCGCCCTCGCCAGGAGCCGGCGACGTGCCATCCACCATGAACAGCACCACGTCCACTTCCGGGATGGTGCTGGTGGCCACCCGGTTCATGTACTCGCCAAGTTTGTGGAGCGGTTTATGGATTCCCGGCGTGTCCAGAAACACCACCTGCACTCCGGGGCGATTGTAGACGCCCAGAATCCGGTTGCGGGTGGTCTGGGGCTTATCCGACATGATCGCCAGCTTGCGTTCGAGAAAGGCGTTCAGCAGGGTGGACTTGCCCACGTTGGGGCGGCCCACGATGCAGCAAAATCCAGATACGAAACGTTCGTTCTCCATGCTCTCCATGTTCTTACCCCTTGGCCGACATATCGGAATCACGAAAGGCGCCGGGAAGCAGGTCCCGCGCGGTGGTCACGAGGGTGTCGCCCTTGAGGTTGGTCAGGATTACCCGCAGATCCGGTGCAAACTCGCTGATCACCTGCCGGCAGGCACCGCAGGGACTGACGGGCCCCGGCGTGTCCGCGATGACGGCCATCGCCACAAACCGGGTCTCCCCTTCGCTCACCGCCTTGAAAATGGCCGTCCGCTCGGCGCAGTTGGTCAGCCCGTAGGACGCGTTCTCGATGTTGCAGCCGGTGTAAATCCGTCCGGACTCGGTCAGCACCGCCGCACCCACGGCGAAGCGGGAATAGGGAACATACGCCCGTTCTCTGGCCTGCCGGGCTGCCTCAATCAGGACCTGATCCTCCACGACCAGCACCTCCCGCGTGCGTCAATTCGAAAGCGCTCTGCTCCGGCCCAGCCAGAGCCAGCCGAAAGCGGCCAGCAGCAGCAGCGCTGCGGCCCAGGGTCTGGCTACCAGGAGATCCACCAACTGATGAAGGGTAACCAGAAGGGGCCGCTGTACGGCGAACAGCCAGACGCCGGCCAGCAACGCGTGGAGGGAGGTCAGCAGCACAGCGCCGGCTGCGATGTCCTTCGCATCCCCTGCCAGGGTGCTGGATCGGTTTTGTCCGGCCAGGTCCACCGTGCGTTCCAGTGCGGTATTTACCAGTTCAGCGAACAACACCAGCCCGATGGTGAGTGCAAGGTAGGCCACCTCCCAGCCGGAGAGGCCAACGGCCCACCCGACCACCGCCGCGACGGTGCCGGCAAAGACCTGGAAGCGCAGGTTGGGCTCGTCCCGATACGCGATCCACAGGCCCCGGAGGGCCACCTGCAGCCGCAGGCAAAAAGGCGGACGCTCCGGCGGCACCCGCCATCACCCCCGTGTCAGGCCTAGCTCACCCAGGATCGCTTCCGTCTTGGCCATCATGACGGCCTCATCCTCGGGAGTCTGATGGTCATACCCCAGCAGGTGCAGCATGCCGTGGCCAACCAGAAAGCCCAATTCCCGCTCGAAGGAATGGCCGTACTCTCTGGCCTGCTCAGCGCAGCGCTCCAGGCTGATGACGATATCTCCCAGCGGCAGGGGCGCGCCCTCCGGAAGGGCGCCCATATCCTCCCCCTCCAACTGGGAGAAGGAAAGCACATCGGTGGGGCGGTCGACGCCCCGGTGAATCCGGTTCAACTCATGAATCTGCGCATCATCCACAAAGGTAACGGAGACCTCCACGTTCTGGCCCAGTTCACTGCCCGCCAGCTTCAGGGCCCCCTCGATCACCTTCCGGACGATCTCCTCCTGCTCCGGCGTCAGCGCCACCTTCTGCTGCTGGTTGTTGATCCAGATTTCCAACCGACTCACCCTCCTCGGACCGGCTCCCGTCCGCCTGGTCCCCCTGCATCTCACCGGTGGGATATTCGATCCGGGCATGGTGGACGCCGCTGAGGACCCGCACGAAGGTCCGGGTGATGATTTCCAGATCCCGGAACGTCAGATCGCATTCGTCCAGCTGCCCCTGCTGAAGCCGGTCCGCGATGATGCGCTTCACCTGTGCCTCGATCTGATCCACCGTCAGGTGGCCCTTCTGCCGGAGGGCCCGGACAGAAGCCTCACAGCTGTCGGCCAGCATGCAGATGGCCGTCTCCTTGCGGCGAGGCCGGGGCCCCTCGTAGCGGAAGTCCTTTTCCAGCACCCGTTCGGCCCCGCCATCCTTGCTGGCCAT
Source organism: Symbiobacteriaceae bacterium (assembly GCA_036562385.1). Classification (GTDB taxonomy): domain Bacteria; phylum Bacillota; class Sulfobacillia; order Symbiobacteriales; family Symbiobacteriaceae; genus DATCKG01. Next base: position 78,734 of record DATCKG010000045.1, on the reverse strand, counting down.
GTGGTAGAAGTAGCTCACCAGCGTGGTGCCGTGGTGCTCCGGGATGAAATCGGCCACCTCCTTGGGCAGCCGGGCCTCCTTGGCCATCTCCAACCCATCCCGGACGTGGCTGGTGATGATCATCGCCGACAGGTTGGGCGGCAGCTTGTCATGGGGATTCTCGCCGCCGAACTGGTTCTCCACGAAGAAGTAGGGCCGCTTGATTTTCCCGATGTCGTGGAAGTACGCCCCTACCCGGGCCAGCACCGGGTCGGCGCCCACCGCCTCTGCCGCGGCCTCGCAGAGATTGGCCACCAGGATCGTATGGTGGTAGGAACCGGGAGCCTCCACCAGCAGCCGCTTGAGCAGCGGGTGGTTCGGGTTGGAGAGCTCCAGCAGCTTCAGCGGGGTCACCACGCCGAAGAGGGTTTCGAACACCGGGAGGGCACCGGTGACCAGGATGGCCACCACGATGCCGTTGGCGGCGCCCAGGCCCATGTCGACCCAAACGCTGAGGTCCAGGAACGAGTACGATCCAATCAGGTAGATCGACGCGATGGCCAGCACGTTGGCCGCGGAGATGAGCAGCCCTGCCCGGTAGATGTCGGTGCGGCTCTCCACCCGGCTGACGGAGTAGACTCCCACCGTGGAGCCCACCAGCGCCACCAGGGCGTGGTTCAGCTGCTCGCCCTGGGAAAGCAGGCCCACCAGCACCGACAACAGGGCGCTCTGCAGAAGGGCTGCCTTGGCGTCCAGGAGGATGGTCACCAACATCGCGTTGACACCCACCGGCATCAGGTAAGCCACGCCGTCGCCCAAACCATCGCGGAACGCGTTCATCATCAGGGACAGCAGCAGCGTGATGATGCCGATGAAGCCCAGAAGAATGGTCTTGTGATCCTCCTCCAGGAGATCCCGCCGGTACCGGTACAGGTACAGCCCCATCAGGGCCACCTGCACCGCAGACAGCAGCGCTGCCCCCAGAATCGCCCGCACGTCCGCCGGACCGCCTACCAGTCCGAGATCTTTCAGCATCTCGTACTGCTCTTCGGTGACCGGCTGGCCCTTGGTGATGATGATCTGCCCTTTCTGCCAGATAACGGGCTCCTCGTTCTCGTAGGCCTGCTTCCTTAGCTGCTCGGTAAGCTCCTCGTCCTCCACCAGGTTCGACTGAATCTGGCTCTTGGCCAGCTCTTTCACGAAATCTTTCAGGATCGGATCCTCGGTCTGCAGGGTGAAGCCCTCCTGCTCCGCATCGATGCGCTGCCGGATGGGCTCCACATCTTCCGGCCCCACGCTGCCGGAAAGGGCCTCACGGACCAAACGGAGGGCGTCTTCCCGGGCACTGGAGAGGCTCTGGGCGTCAGCCTCCAGCAGGTACTGGTATGTATCGGTGCTGACGGCGCTGCCCAACTGCAGCCGCTCCGCGAGGGTCTCCACCCGGGTGGCCGTGTCCTGATTCGGCAGGTTCTTTACAGTCTGGATCTCCTGAAAGACAAAGGTGATGTACTCCTCCGCCTGGCGCAGGAAGCTGGGATCCACCCGGGTCAGGGGAGGGATAGCCTGGGCGGCGGCCTGCTTCTTGGCCTCCGTGGCCACCCGGTTGACGATGGCCCGGGGCGCCTCCACCGTGCGGGGCGCCACGTCCCCCACCTCGATCTCCAGCCGCTGCGGCGCAAGCTGGCTCGCCAGAATCAGCGTCAAGAGCGCGAAGAACAGGCCGGCGTAAAGCAGCCGGCGCACCCGAGCATTCTTGATTCGGCCACGCTGGAGCCACCGCAGAATCCGTTCGCGAAATTCATGCCATAGATACATGGTAATTTCTAGGGAAACGTTCCCCTGTCCCTTCCGGAAGGGGAGAATCCTCCCTCGCCTCCCGTGCTAAAAAGGATGAAAAAACCCGTCCGGCACCTAGCTGCGGGGCTCGGTGGATGTACCGCCGCCTCCTCCGGAGGCCGCGTAGGCCTCATAGGCCTTGATGATCCGCTGGACCAACTCATGACGGACAATATCCTGTTCGGTCAGGTAGCAGAAGGAGACACCTTCCACGCCCCGCAGGATCCGCTGTACCTCCACCAGGCCGCTGACGGTGCCCTGCGGCAGGTCCACCTGGGTCACATCCCCGGTGACCACGGCCTTGGACCCGAAGCCCAATCGGGTCAGGAACATCTTCATCTGTTCCCGGGTAGTGTTCTGGGCCTCATCCAGGATCACAAAGGAGTCGTCCAGGGTCCGCCCCCGCATGAACGCCAGGGGAGCCACCTCGATCTGCCCCTTGCTGAGGTACTTTTCGAAGCTCTCGATCCCCATGATGTCCCAGAGGGCATCGTAGAGGGGGCGCAGGTACGGGTCGACCTTGGCCTGGATATCCCCCGGCAGGAATCCCAGTTTCTCGCCGGCCTCCACCGCAGGACGGGTCAGGATGATCCGGTTGACCTCCTTCCGCTTGAAGGCGGCCACCGCCATGGCAATGGCCAGATAGGTCTTGCCCGTCCCGGCCGGGCCGATGCCGAAGGTGACGCCGCTGCGGCGGATGGCATCCACGTACCTTTTCTGGCCAAGGGTCTTGGTGCGGATCTGCTTGCCGCGATGGGTCTGGATGATGACGTCCCCGAAGACCTCATCCAGCGGTGGCTCCTGCCCCTCCGCCGCCATGCGGACGGCGTACCGGACGTCCCGCTCGTTGATGTGGGCGCCGCGGTTCTGGGCAGCGATCAGTTTCTCCAGAAGGCGCTGGACCCGGCCCACCTCCTCCTCGGGCCCGTGCAGCAACACTTCATTGCCCCGGGGCACGATTCTGACGGGAAAAGCCGCCTCGATAACCTTCAGGTGCTCATCGTTCTGACCGAACAGTTCCCGGGCCTTTTCGTTGTCCGGGATCAAGATGCGCCTGCCCTCAGTCTCTTCCAATCAGGTTTGAACCCCCTTGATGGATGGGTCGGTCAGGGCTCTGCGGAGCCGGAGTCCCTGGGCACCGGAACCGGTTCCCCGAACTGCGGGACGCTGATCTCCTCCAACACCTCTGCCGACACCTTGATGCCTGCGTAGTTTTTCGTCTGCTCCACCACCTCGGCGGTGATGGGGCCGAGCAGGCGATCGGAAGGGCTGAGCATCCAGCGCAGTTGCTGATCCAGCCGCTCCCGGGCCTGTTGCACGGCCTGCTCCAAGGAGACGGGCTCCTGTCTGATCTCCGTCTCCTCAGCACGTATGATGACGAGTTCGACAGGGGGGGTCCAATTCCTCCAGCTACCAAGGCGGTAGACTCGCCGCTCCTCCCGGTACGCGGCAAAGGGCTTGCCGTCCCGGGAAGGGTAGCCGTCTTCGCCTCCCTTTAGTATAGACTGCCCCCTGACATGTAACACCCAACGGGTCGCGGTGCGCCCGGTGGGTACCTCCACCTCCTGCACCAGGGGCACCTCCTGGTACAGGCTGTAGGGAACCCTGGCCATCACCCGGGCCTGGGCCACCAGCGTCCTGGCGACGTTCTCCCGGGGAGGCGGCGGGGTGCCAGGCAGGGTCAGGGGTCGTCCCCCTTCCCAGTACCGGAAGGCACATTCCACCAACAAATCCCCTGCCCTCACCACGTCACCGGGCCGGACCACCGGCTCCCCCTGGAAGGCGACCACCTGCTCCACCACGCCGCTTTTGCGGGCCACCAGATTGACGCAGGCGACGCTGCCGGTGGGCACAGGCGTCCGGGTGGCTTTCTCCACCACCTCAATGATGGCACGGGTGCCCTGCAGCCGCACAGTGGCCCAGGCGATCTCGCCAATGCGGTTCTGCAGGTGCCGCTGCACCGCGGTGACGTCCACCTTCCCTTTCCACACGCCGGGCCGCAGACCGGCTTCGGCGGCCACCGCCCGGATGGCCCGGGGGTCCAGGTTCTGCGGCGGTGTAATCCGTACGTGGATCAGCCATACATGGCTGGCGCACCACCAGATGGCCGCCAGGGAGAGAAAGGCGCCGGCCACCAGCGCCGGCCGGCCCCGCAGCCTGGCCAGCAGAAAGGGGAGTCCCCGCCGGGCCCGGATGCGCACGCGGCAGCGGGCGCCCCGTGCCGCCGGGCGCAGGGCCCGGAAGTCCCGGACGGTCAGGGAGGCCCAGAGGGAGTCCCCCCGGTACCCCACATCCCAGAGGACCAGGCCCGCCTGCAGGGCAAGGTTGAGAAAGCGGCCGGGTTCCCCGCCCAGAACCTCGATGCGCAGGTGGCCCAGGACAAAGGCGATCAGCCGCCTCAGCACTCGCCGGATCCCCCTTCCGGATCCAGGTAGCGGACCGACCGGATCTGGCCCAGGATGATCACCTGGTTCACAGACAGGAAGCCAATGCTCAGTTCACTGCCTTCCACGGCGAGCCGCCCCTGGGGAACTGCCAGAACCACCCTGTCAGGCCCGTAGAAGATCGGGCCCCGGTGGTTCTCCACCAGCAGTTCCATGTTGCCGACCAGGCTGATGCGGGCCACATCCAGCACCATGTCCTCCGGGAGTTCCAGGAGCGAGGCCACTTTCCGGCGCAAGTCACCCCTGCCGGCCACCTCTGCCGCCCTCCCTTCTCGGCTTGGACTGGATACAAGGTATGCAGGCCAGTCCCTCCGAAGAAGGCGGAAAACGACAGGACCAGCCGTCCCGAAGGACGGGCTGGTCCGTGGTGTGTATCTGCGCTAGGCGTTGACCGGTTCGCTGGCCATCTTCCGGTACCACTCCCACCGGGCCCGGATCTCCTCCTCGGCCTCTGCCAGGAGCTGGGCAGCGGCCTCCGGATCGGCCTTGGCCAGGATCCGGTACCGGGTCTCGTTGTAGATGTAGTCCTTGAGCGGGATCTTCGGCCCCGGGGAATCCAACTGCAGCGGGTTCTTCCCCTGAGCCTTCAGCCGCGGATCGTACCGGTACAGCGGCCAGTGGCCCGAATCCACCGCCAGCTTCTGCTGCAGCATGCCCTTGGCCATGTCATAGCCGTGGGCGATGCAGTGGCAGTAGGCGATGATCAGGGACGGGCCGTCGTACGACTCGGCCTCCCGGAAGGCCCGGATCACCTGGGCATCGTTGGCGCCCATGGCCACCTGGGCCACGTAGATGTGGCCGTAGGTCATGGCGATGGCGCCCAGATCCTTCTTGGTGCCGGCCTTGCCGCTGGCGGCGAACTTCGCGACGGCGCCCTTCGGCGTCGCCTTGGAAGCCTGGCCACCGGTGTTGGAGTAGACCTCCGTATCCAGCACCAGCACGTTCACGTTGGCGCCGCTGGCCAGGACGTGGTCCAGGCCGCCGAAGCCAATATCGTAGGCCCAGCCGTCACCGCCCACGATCCAGACGGACTTGCGGACCAACATATCGGCCACGGCCAGCAGATCGCGGGCCTTGGGCGAATCGTTGCCCTCCAGCCGCCGCTTCAGCTCAGCCACCCGCTGCCGCTGGGCCTCAATCCCCTCGTAGGTGGACTGGTCCGCGCTGAGCAGCGCGTCCACCAGATCGGCACCGATCTCATCCCGCAGGGCCTGCAGCAGTTCCTTTGCGTAGGCCGTCTGCTTGTCGATGGAGAGCCGCATGCCGAGGCCGAACTCGGCGTTGTCCTCAAAGAGGGAGTTGCTCCAGGCGGGGCCCCGACCGTACTTGTTCTGCGCCCACGGGGTGGTGGGCAGGTTGCCGCCGTAGATGCTGGAGCAACCGGTGGCGTTGGCCACCACCAGGCGGTCGCCGAAAAGCTGGGTCAGCAGCCGGAGGTACGGCGTCTCGCCGCAGCCGGCGCAGGCGCCGGAGAACTCGAAGAGCGGCTCAGCCAGCTGGATGTTCTTGACGTTGTCGAACTTGATCTGCGCCTCGGTGATCTCAGGCAGCGTGAGGAAGAACTCCCAGTGACGGCGGCCGATCTCCCGCAACGGCAGCTGCGGCTCCATGTTGATGGCCTTGCGGCCGGGCTCTTTCTTGTTCTTGGCCGGGCAGACCTCGACGCACAGCGAGCAGCCGGTGCAGTCTTCCACCGACACCTGAAGGATGTACTCCTTGTCGGGGAACTCGCGCCAGCGCGCCTTGGTATGCTTGAAGCCCTCGGGAGCGCCGGCCAGATCCGCCGGATCGACCACCTTGGCCCGGATGACGGCGTGCGGGCAGACCATGACGCACTTGCCGCACTGGATGCAAACCTCCGGATCCCAGACCGGCACTTCCAGCCCAATGTTCCGCTTCTCCCACTTGGTGGTGCCCGTGGGATAGGTGCCGTCGGCCGGCAGGGCGCTGACCGGCAGCAGGTCGCCGCGGCCGGCGATCATCTCGGCGGTCACCTTCTGCACGAACTCCGGTGCCTCGGGCGGCACAGGCGGCCGCAGGCCCTTGGTGCTGGTTACCTGGCCCGGCACATTCAGGCGGTGCAGGTGTGCCAGGGCCGCGTCCACCGCGGCGAAGTTCTGCTGCACCACCTGCTCGCCCCGCTTGGAGTAGGTCTTCCGGATCGCCTCCTTGATCTTGGCGATGGCCTCTTCCCGGGGAAGGATGCCGCTGATGGCGAAGAAGCAGGTCTGCATGATGGTGTTGATCCGCCGACCCATCCCGGTCTCCCGGGCCACGTTGTCCGCGTCGATCACGTACACCTGCAGCTTCTTATCGATGATCTGCCGCTGGACGGGCTCGGGCAGGTGATCCCAGACCTCATCCACCGGATACGGGCTGTTGATCAGAACCGTGGCGCCCTCCTCGGCCGCATCCAGGACCGGGTACTGCTCCAGGAAGACGAACTGGTGGACCGCCACGAAGTTGGCTCGCTGGATCTGATAGGTGCTGCGGATCGGCCGGGGACCAAACCGCAGGTGGGAGATCGTGATGCCGCCGGACTTCTTGGAGTCATACACGAAGTAGCCCTGGGCGTAGTTGTCGGTCTCCTCGCCGATAATCTTGATGGAGTTCTTGTTGGCGCCCACAGTGCCGTCGGAGCCCAGCCCCCAGAACATGCAGCGCACCACATCCGGGGACTCGATGTGGAAGTTGGGGTCCACCGGCAGGCTGGTGTGGGTCACATCGTCGATGATGCCGACGGTGAAGTGGTTCTTGGGATGGTCGGAGGCCAGATTGTCGAAGACGGCCTTGACCATGGCCGGGGTGAACTCCTTGGAGCCCAGGCCGTACCGGCCGCCGACGATCCGCGGCAGGGTGGCCATGGGCAGTTTCCCGGCGGCATAGGCCTCGTTGAAGGCGCTGACCACGTCGAGGTACAGCGGCTCGCCCGCGCTGCCCGGTTCCTTGGTCCGGTCCAGCACCGCCACGGCCTTGACCGTGGAGGGCACAACCGCCAGCAGGTGATCCGCCGAAAACGGCCGGAAGAGGCGGACCTTGACCACACCCACCTTCTCGCCCCGGGCATTCAGGTAATCGACGGTTTCGCAAGCCGTCTCGGCGCCGGAACCCATCAGGATGATGATCCGTTCCGCGTCGGGCGCACCGTAGTAGTCAAACAGGTGATACTGTCGGCCCGTCAGTTTCGCCAACTGATCCATGTAGCTCTGCACAATGGCCGGCGTGGCCAGGTAATACGGGTTGACCGTCTCCCGGGCCTGGAAGTAGACGTCCGGGTTCTGGGCCGTACCCCGCATGAACGGCCGGTCGGGGTTGAGCCCCCGCAGCCGGTGCTGCCGCACCAGTTCATCATCGATGAGGGCCCGGATCACCTCATCCGGCAGCATTTCGATCTTCATGATCTCATGGGAGGTACGGAAGCCGTCGAAGCAGTGCAGGAACGGCACCCGAGCCTTCAGGGTGCTGGCCTGGGCGATGAGGGCAAAGTCCATGACCTCCTGCACGGAGCTGGCAAAGAGCATCGCCCAGCCGGTGGCCCGGGCTGCCATCACGTCGCTGTGATCACCGAAGATGGACAGACCCTGTGTCGCAACGGCACGGCACGCAATGTGGAAGACCGTGCTGGTAAGCTCACCGGCGATCTTGTACATGTTGGGGATCATCAGAAGCAGACCCTGGCTGGCGGTAAAGGTGGTGGCCAGCGCACCGGTCTGCAGCGCGCCGTGAATCGCTCCGGCTGCCCCGCCCTCGGACTGGAGTTCCTGAACCCGCGGGACGGTACCCCAAATGTTGGTCTTCCCCGCCGCGGCCCAGGCGTCAGCGTGCTCGCCCATGGGGGAGGACGGGGTAATCGGGTAGATCGCGATTACTTCATTGGTCTTATAAGCCACATGGGCTGCCGCTTCATTCCCGTCAATGGTAACCAGCCTATGCGTCATAGCACATTCTCCCTGCTCTCATAGTGTCCCTCTGGATGAAGGAAGCCGTGCAGGCAGGGGGCGCTGCCTGCTTAACCTCTCCCGGCGCATCACGCCCTCCAGTAAGGCCGTCGGGTCAGCGAGGGCAAACCGGCCCGAACCCCCCCTATTGTATCGGCAATCCGTCCACCGGCGCCACGCACCAAAGGTACTCATTCCAATGGCCTCGTCTTGGGGCACAAGCCCTAGTCCCTTCCCTGGAAATAAGCATTCGGTCCTTTCTTGTACCGGTAGTTTCTGGGCCCAGCGGATAGACTAACCGGGAGAAAGGAGGAGATGGTGTGGTCAATCTCTTCCGCCGCCTGTCCGCTGAGCCGGGAGGCCTGACGGTGGGGCTGCTGGCGCTGCTGGAACATGCAGATCGCTCCGTCCTGAACGCCCTGCTCCGGGAGGCCGGGTTCTCCGCGCAGGCGGAGACGGATCCAACGGTCACCTTTCCCCTGCCCGGCGCTCCTCCGCAGGCCGGCGCCATCACGCTGCCAGGCCTCAGGCTCGTCGTGATCACCCAGAACCCGGGGGAGCCCCTGGATCTGGAGAACCTGCCGCCGGCGGAGGGCGAGGTGCTGGCGGTGACCCTCACCGGACAGCCAGTATCCGGCGCACACACCCTGGCCTGGGCAGCGGTGGATCGGCTCCTGCTGAAACTCACCGACCAGTTCAGCCCCGAGACCCGTACCGGCTTCCTGATCCGGCAGTTCCGGGGGCTGCTGGCCGACCTGGGTCTGGAGCACTTCGCCGGGTTCCACCCGGCGGATCTGCAGCAGGTGCCCAAAGCCCTGGCCACCCTGAGCCGGGTGGACCGAACCGCCGATCGCTTCTTCCGCCATGTGGAGCCCGCCCTGGCTGCCCTCTGGGAAGGCGTGAGCCCGGTGCGGTCCTCCGGAGCCGACGACCTGCTGGCGGGCTACGTCTACCGTGACTTCGCCGGCGACCGGTTCGGACCCGGTGGGTTTCTCCGGATCGCCCTGCACCTGGAGCAGCAGGACCTGCAGATCAGCTTCTGGGTGACCCAGGAAGCCGGCGAAAACCACCGCCGCCTCTGGCAGGCCCTGACTGACCAAGGGGAATGGCTGGACCGCCTCCGGGAACTGGAACACGATCCGCTGCTCTGGCTGTGGTCCCCGCAGCAGGAGCATCAGATCCCCCTGGCGGAGCTGACACCGGCGTCCCTCCGCACGCTGGACTGGGACCGGTACCAGGCGGGGCTGCAGCGGCATCATCCGCTGGCGCTGCTGACCAGCGAGGGAGCCGTCCAGCAGGTGGTGAGCCTGGCGGAGCAGCTAGTCCGGAGGCTGGATCCCATCCTGACACCCGTTCTGCATTGACCTGTGCAAAGCGGGGCTCACCGGTGGCCGGTGAGCCCCGTTTCGTCATCAGCGGCCGGGCCGGAGCGCCTTGGGCTTACCCAGCACTTCCGCCAGCAGGACGGCCTGGGCAAGGCCCTCCCGATCATACAGCATCGCTTCCAGCGATGAGCGGGGAGCAGCGGCCACAGGTACGTGGGTGTAAGCCGCGGGGGTCTGCACAGAGGGCTGGACCGAACTCCGGATGGAAGGCTGAAGCCCGGGAGTCAGGCCCGAAGCGAGAAACTCTGCCCGGTACCTGGCAAACTCCTGACGTTCGGCCAGGACGGATTCGCCCAGCCGGGACGGCCCGGGCTGAAATTCCCCGTACCCTTCGGTTTGCTTCCCTTCCTCGGACAGACCCTCCACAGACTTCCCTTCCGAAGATTTCCCCTCCACAGACGTCCCTTCGCGGACGTCCTCCATCCGCACGGGCTCCGGCTCCCACACTTCGGTTGGCCAGGGTGGCGGCGCCACCGGGGGCGGAGAGGTGTCAAAGGGCCCGGGCACCGGCGACTGCGGCGGCCAGACCGGGCGCGACTTCCGCCGCTGCTCTGTCCGCCGGGGCTGTTTGGAGCCTATGCCGGTGATCGCCGCGATAAGCAAAAACAGCAAGATTCCAATCAGATCCTCCCACAAGTCCAACCACAATCACCTACTTCGCTTCGGGATTGGATCCCGGACCCCGGCCCAGGCTCTCCCGCATGAGGGTGTCGGCCTGGAGATTCTTCATAGTCAGGTAATCCATGACGCCTATCTTCCCTTCCCGCAGGGCTTGGGCCAGGGCCAGAGGCACCTGGGCCTCTGCCTCCACCACCTTGGCCCGCATCCGCTGGGTCTCGGCCTTCATCTCCTGCTCCTGGGCCACTGCCATCGCCCGGCGCTCCTCGGCCTTGGCCTGGGCCATGATCTTTTCGGCCTCCGCCTGGTCCGCCCGCAGCCGGGCGCCGATGTTGGCCCCCACGTCCACGTCGGCGATGTCGATGGAGACAATCTCAAAGGCGGTACCGGCATCCAGACCCTTGGCCAGGACGGTCCGGGAGATCAGGTCGGGATTCTCCAGCACTTCCTTATGGCTCTTGGCCGAGCCGATGGTGGTGACGATGCCCTCGCCCACCCGGGCGATGATGGTCTCCTCGCCGGCGCCGCCCACCAGGCGGTTGATATCGGCCCGCACCGTCACCCGGGCCTTGGCCTTCAGCTCAATGCCGTCCTGGGCGACTCCCGCCACCACCGGCGTCTCGATGACCTTGGGGTTGACGGACATCTGCACCGCCTCCAGCACGTCCCGGCCAGCCAGGTCAATGGCCGCGGCCCGCTCAAAGGTGAGCTCAATGCCCGCCCGGTGCGCAGCAATCAGGGCGTTCACCACCCGGTCCACATTGCCGCCGGCCAGGTAGTGAGCCTCCAGCCGCTCCTTGTCGACGGTCAGGCCGGCCTTTTCGGCCTTGATCAGCGGATTGATGATGCGGGCAGGCGACACCCGGCGCAGCCGCATGCCGATCAGGTAGAAGATGCTTACGCGTACGCCGGCGGCTGCAGCCGAAATCCAGAGCCCCACGGGGACGAAGCTGAAGAAGACGGACAGGACCAGAATGATCAGGAACAGGACGAGAATCATGCCCAGGAGACCTTCCATGACACTACCTCCTCATTTGGGTGTGCGGACCCGTTCAGCGCGGCGGTTCGGTCTGGCGAACCACCACGCGCGTTCCTTCCACACGGATGACCTTCACGGTGGCGCCGGCGGGGACAAACTCGCCCTCCGTCACCACATCGACCTTTAGATCGCCGAACTGGGCGGTTCCGGCCGGCCGCAGGACTGTGAGGGATTTCCCCTCCTGCCCCACCAGCGATTCCAGATCCTTTCGGGGCGGTGTCCAATCCCGGCCGCTCTTTTCCAGGGTCAGCGCCCGGCCCAGGCCCCGGCGCCCGATGGCCCGCACGATGAAGAACAGGGCCACGATAAAGGCCGCCGCCGTCCACACCAAGTACGTGATGGCCTGCTCCGGGGTCGGAACAGCCAGGAAGATGGAGGCAGCCACCGCCACCACGCCGGCCACTCCGAAAATCCCAAAACCAGGAACGAACGCTTCAATAATCAGGAGCAAGATGCCGATCAGGGCCAGGGCCAGTTCCAGCCAGCCGGCCGTACCTACTAGCATGTTGCCCAGGAAGAAGAGCCCCAGGCAGATGATGCCCACCAAACCCGGTACGGTGAGGCCTGGCTTCATGAACTCCATCCCGATGGCGATGACGCCGGTGACCAGCAGAAGGATCGCCACCCAGGGCGTGGTGAGAAACCGGCCGACCCGGTCGGAGAAGGTCATCTCCGCAGCCACCAGCGTGTAGTCGGTGATGCCCTCCAGGCGCAGCGCCTCCTCCAGGCTGGACGCCTCGCCATCGGCGTAGCCCCTGGCCACCGCATCGGTACTGGTCATGACCAGCAGTTCCGTGGTCTGCCCCGGCAGCTTGGCGTTTTTGTCCACCATGGCCTGGGCCAGTTCCGGATCCCGGCCCCGGGCCTTGGCCGCGGCCCGAAATTCGCTGATGACAGCGGAGAGGGTCTTGTAGTCCGCCGGTTCATTGCTCCCCAGTACCCGGGGTTCCGCCGCTCCGATGGTGGATCCGGGCTGCATGTAAAGGGCCTCGGCCGACGTGGCGATCAGGGCGCCGGCGGACCAGGCCCGCCCTGAGACAAAGGCCACCGTCTTGACGGGGGCCGACAGGATCGCGTCCTTCATGTGAACGGCGCTCTGCAGGTCGCCCCCGGGAGTGTTGATGACAAAGGCCACCGCGACGGCCTGGGGATCCTGCCGGGCCTCGGCGATGGTCCGCCGGGTGATCCGAGCCAGCGTCGGGTCGATGGACTGCATCTCGTCCACGTGCACCACATAGACGCGGTTGGGCCCGGCGGCCGCTCCGTGAGCCGGCCCGAACCCGAAGCTGGCTGCAAGGATGACGAACAGGGCAAGGATGAACCGGCGCACACACGACACCTCCGCTTGCGGCGACCTTACGGCCGCTCCTGCTGATTCACAGGCAGGGACCAGGTGCTTGGATCAGGAGGAGACGTCTTCTCGACCTGGACCAAATTGGTGTGGAAGCTGGCTCCGCCGCCCAGGTCGGCAAGCTCATCGCTGGTCAGGGCGTTGACGCCCACCCCGTCAGGCATGAACCGGTTCCACCAGATGGAGGGTGAAACGGCCACCCCGGGACGGGTCCAGTCGCCCACCTGCGCCCGGAGCCGAACCGAGCCGCGGTCGTTGAAGACCCGTACCCAATCCCCGGACCGTATCCCCCGGGATTCAGCATCCTCGGGATTCAGGTAGATGGTAGGAGCCCCCTCCCCCCTGATCATGGAGGGCAGATTGGCAAAGGTCGTGTTCAGGAAATGATGGGCAGCCGGGGTAATCAGGTGGATGGGATAGCGGGCTGCAAGCTCCGGAGCACCGTCCGGCGACTCAGCCGGGGGCACGTACTCCACCACCGGATCCAGCCCGGCCCGGGCCAGGGCCTCGGAATAGAACTCTACCCGCCCCGAAGGGGTGCTGAACCCGCCCCGGGCGAAAGGAGCCGGGTCCCGCCGGATCTTGACGATATGCTCCCGCTTCAGCCGCTCCAGCGTAATCCCTTCCAGGGCCGGGCTTCCGGAGGACAGGGCCTGGCGGATCATGTCCTCATCGGAGTCCTCAAAACAGGGGTCGGTAAAGCCCATGGCCTTCGCCAGCCGCCGGAACAGCTCCGTGTTGGGAATCGCCTCCCCCAGCGGAGCGATGGCCGGTTCGTTGAGCTGCAGGTACAGGTGCCAGTAGGAGTACATCAGGTCCAGGTGCTCCAGTTGGGTGGTGGCGGGCAGCACGATGTCCGCCCACCGGCAGGTATCGGTGAAAAGCTGCTCATGAACCACCACAAACAAGTCGTCACGGGAAAGACCTTTCAGGACCAGGTTTTGGTTCGGCGCCACGGCAGCCGGGTTTGCATTGTAGACGAACAGGGCCTTGACAGGAGGATCGGTCAGTTGGGTCAGCGCCCTGCCCAGCTGATTCATGTTGATCTCCCGGGGCAGCGGCCGGGGCATCAGGTCCGGTCGCTCCAGGGCCTCGGTGTTGAGCCCGTACGCTCCGGACTGGGAGAGCAGGAAGCCGCCTCCCCGGTCCCGCCAGTGCCCGGTGAGGGCCGGCAGCATGCAGAGGGCCCGGATGACGGATCCGCCGTTCGTGTGGCGCTGCAGGCCGTACCCCACCCGCAGCACCGCGGGCCGGGAGTGATACCAGAGCCGGGCAAGCCGGCGGATCGCATCGGCCGGCACCCCGGTCACCTCCGCCGCCCGCTCAGGGGGCCACTGGGATGCCCGCCGGGCCAGCTGATCAAACCCCAGGGTGTACTTCTGAATGTATTCGTGATCCAGCAGGTCCTCTGCTATAAGGATGTGCATGATGCCCAGGACGAGGGCTGTATCGGTGCCGGGACGGGGGGAGATATGCCAGTCAGCCTCCCGGGCGGTCTTGTGCCGATACGGGTCGATCACGACGAGTTTGGCGCCCCGCCGCCTGGCCTCCTGGATGATGGGCCATTGATGCGGATTGGAGGAAATCACGTTGAGACCCCAGACCACAATCAGGCGGGCGTGGACCATATCCTCGGGATCCGGCCCCTGGCGGGTTCCCATCACGCTCAGCATGGCCGCGGTGCCGGCGGAGGAACAGATGGTGCGGGCCAGCCGGCTGGCGCCCAGTTTGTGAAAGAACCGCCGGTCCATGGAGCCATACTGCAGCACTCCGATGGTCCCGGCGTACGAGTACGGAAGAATCGCCTCCGCGCCCCACCGGGAACGGATCTCCTCCAGCCGCCGGGCAATGGTGGAAAGGGCCTCGTCCCAGCTGATCCGCTCAAACCGGCCGGATCCCTTGGGCCCCGTTCGCCGCATGGGGTAGAGAACCCGGTCAGCGCTGTAGATCCGTTCCGGGTAGTGGTTGCCCTTGACGCACAGGAAGCCCCTGGTGACGGGATGGTCCGGATCGCCCGTCACCCGCACGACCCGACCGTCCTTCACATGTACCAGCATGGAGCAGGTGTCCCAGCAGTCGTGGGGACAGACCGCCCTTCTGACCGTCACGTCCGGGTTTCGCCCTGCCATGCCGATCCCTCCTCGTGCGGCTTCCGTCGCTCCCGGCAGGACCAGACAGGGCGCGCCAGGGGGGCGAAGGAAGGTCCTTTTGATATTTGCTTCGATTATACCATAGCGAAACGGTGGCCCAAGGCGTGAAAAAGGCGCCCTGCAGAGGCACCTTCTGTTTGTTCAGTGGCCAGGATGAATCTGCACCGCCGGCGGCGTGGCGACGCAGACCTCGGCGCACAGCCCGCAGCCGGTGCACGCGTCCCGGATGACCACCGGCTTGCCCCCTTCCATGCGCAACGCCTCTTCCGCCAGCGGACAGCGGTGGTAGCAAAGGTCGCAGATCCGGCCCTGGTAGGCCCAGCACCGGACCGGATCGATCACGGCCGCGCCCATCCGCACCTGCCGGGGATCCGCGATGGGGACGAGCGCCCCGGTAGGACAGACCGGCATGCACCGGCCGCAAAGGTCGCAGGCCCGCTGGGCCGGATCGATGTAGGGCGTTCCCATCGCCGCACCGGCCGATGCGGGCAGGAGTCGGATAGCGCCCCGGGGGCAGGCGGAAACGCACTCGCCGCACCGGGTACAGGCCAGGAGAAAGGCCGGTTCCGGCACCGCCCCGGGGGGACGGAGATACGGGGCACTGCCCTCCGTAGCGGCGAGAGCCTGAAAGACCGCCTCTCCCACCAGGCGCCCCAGCGCCCGCAAGCTTTCCCTCAGAAACGCCCTGCGATCCTGCCGGCAATCCCCGCTCAGGACCGACCCCTCCTCCCCTAATAAACAAAGAGGGCCGCGACAGATGTCGCGGCCGCTTGTCAGCCAGTCTCCTGCTGTGGCGACCCAAGCAGTTCTCTTACAATCCGGTTCACCAGTTTGCCGTCGGCCCGGCCTTTCGTCCGAGCCATCATGGGGCCCATGACCTTCCCCATGTCCCGGAGGTCCTGTGCACCCACCTCGGCAATCACCTGGCGGGCCAGGTCGCGGATTTCCTCTTCGCTCAACTGCTCGGGCAGGTACCCGCTCAGGATCTCCAGTTCTGCCTGCGCCTTCGCTACCAGATCGGGCCGCCCGCCCCGCTCAAACTCGGCCAGGGAGTCCTTGATCTGCTTCACCTGTTTGGCGATGACGTCAAGAATCTCTTCCTCGGTCAGCGGAGCCCTTTTCGCGATTTCAGCGTTCTTGATCGCCGCCCGCAGCATCCGGATGGTCTCCAGGCGGACCTTTCCGGCCGGACCGGCCTTCATGGCAGCCTTCATGTCGTCCATCAAACGTTGGCTCAGGCTCATAGATGAATCAGACTCCTTCGCTCAGTCCCGCCACTTGCGCCTGCGAGCAGCCTCGCTCTTCTTCTTCCGCCGAACGCTGGGCTTTTCATAGTGCTCCCGCTTCCGGATCTCGGCGAGTACACCCGCCTTCTGAAGCTGGCGCTTAAAACGGCGAAGAGCGCTGTCAAGCGACTCGTTCTTGCCGATTCGGACCTCGGACATCCCGGCCTTCCCTCCCCTCCGAGACAACATCGGGGAAAAACATGCCCACGGAGTATACCGCACCTGGAGGGTTCATGTCAAACCCTACGCCAGGGGCCCCAGGACCCGTCCGCCAATGACGTGGAAGTGCAGGTGGAAAACGGCCTGGCCCGAATCCTTCCCGGCATTGGTAATGACCCGGTACCCGGATTCGACCACACCCTTTTCCGCTGCGACCCGCTGAATGGCGGCAAAGATCCTGCCAAGCAGCTCGGTATCCTCTGCGCGCAGGTCGTTGACCGACGCAAGATGCTTTTTCGGAATCACCAGGACGTGCACAGGGGCCACCGGATGGATGTCCTCGAAGGCAACCACCTGATCGTCCTCGTACACCTTGGTAGCGGGAACTTCACCCGCAACAATCTTGCAAAAGATACAGTCGGCCGACACCAAAGATCACTCCAACCATGATCTCGGGCGTTCAGGGGGTTACCCAACGCCTTTCTCCGGAAATGATTCGCAGATCCCCCCGCACTCTCCTGCTGTACCAGCGGAAAACATCCACTCTTATACCGATGTCCTGTTGCGGTTCTTGTCCGCATGCCGCTCCAGGGCCAACTGAATCAGCCGGTCGCACAGTTCGCTGTACGAGATGCCCGAGGCCTCCCACAGCTTGGGGTACATGGAGATCCGGGTAAAGCCCGGAATGGTGTTCACTTCGTTGATAAAGATCCGGTTGGTCCCCCGCTCCAGGAAGAAGTCACACCGGGCCATGCCGCACCCGTCGATGGCCCTGAAGGCCACCACGGCCTGCCGCCGGATCTCCTCCGCCACGTCCGCGGGCAACTCTGCGGGAATCCGCAGGGAAGAACGGTTGTCGAAGTACTTGTCATGATAGTCGTAGAACTCGGCGCCCGGGATGATCTCACCGGGGACCGACGCGATGGGCTCGTCGTTGCCCAGTACCGACACTTCGATCTCCCGCGCGTCCAGCCCCAGCTCCACGATCAGGCGCCGGTCGAACTGGGCCGCCTCGGCCAAGCCTGCGGCGAGCTGCTGCCGGTTGCGCACCTTCGAGATCCCCACGGAAGAGCCCAGGTTGGCCGGTTTCACGAAGAGCGGATAGCGTCCAAAGGTTTGCTCCACGTCATCCAGGACCGCTTCCGGATTCTTTTCCCACGCATGCCGCGTGTATACCTTGTAGGGCGCCACCTTGAGGCCGGCCTGCTGGAAGATCATCTTGGAGACGCCTTTATCCATCCCCACGGCGGAGGCCAGCACGCCACAGCCCACGTACGGCACGTTGGCCATCTCCAGCAGCCCCTGTATGGTTCCGTCCTCGCCATAGGTGCCGTGCAGGACGGGGAAGAAGACTGCCGGACCGTGCTGGTCCAGCGGTGCCGCCGTGCCGTCCAGCGTCACGAGTTCCGGGCGGGTAGGATCGCCCAGCAGCGCCACCGGTGTACCGCCGGCGGCCTCCACGCCCTCGGTAAAGGCCCGCTGGGGATCCGTAATCAGCCGCCACTGCCCCTTCTTGGTGATGCCGACCGGTACCACGTCGTACTTCGTTTTGTCCAGGGCATCCAGCACGTTCCGGGCGGACATGAGGGAAACCTCATGTTCCCCGGACCGGCCGCCGAAGATCAAATAGACGCGCGTCTTCTCAGCCATGGGGCCACTCCTTCCGATCGAATGCCCCGACCGCGGCCGGCCGGCCCGTCGGAGGCAAAGGCGTGCCGGCGATCTCCCCGAGGCAGAACTCCTCCTCTACCGCGGTGATGCGAACCGGCACCAGACTGTTCTTCAGTTCGTCGGTGCCCGGAAACCGGACCCTCAGGTAGTTGTCGCTGTACCCTTCCAGCCACCCGGGCTCCGCGTCGGTCTCTTCCTCAGCAAGGACCCAGAGGACCTGGCCCAGGTAGCGCCGGGCAAAGGCCAGCGCCAGTTCCCGCCCAAGAGCGATCATCTCGTGGGTACGCCGTTCCTTCACCGTCCGGGGCACCTGACCCGGCATGGTGGCCGCCGGGGTGCCCTGACGGGGCGAGAACGGAAAGACGTGGATCCGATGAAAGCCCATCTCCCGGATGAAGGCCATCGACTCCCGGTGCTCTTCCTCCGTCTCCCCCGGGAAACCGACGATCACGTCGGTGGTAAGTCCCAGGTCGGGAATGCGGCGGCGCAGCTCCATCACCTTCTCCCGGTACTCCTGGGCGGTGTAGGAGCGGCGCATGCGCCGCAGGACCGTATCGGATCCGCTCTGGAGGCTGAGGTGCAGGTGCTTGCACACCTTCGGATTGTGCTCCAGCAGGTCCATCAGATGGTCCGTGACATGCCGGGGTTCCAGGCTGGACAGCCGGATCCGATCCAACCCCGGGATGGCAGTGAGCCGCTCCACCAACTGGGCCAGGGTCGGCCCCTCGGGAAAGTCCTTCCCATAGCTTCCCAGGTGAATCCCGGTCAGGACCACCTCCCGGTACCCCTGAGCAGCCAGCCGCTGCACCTCCTCCACCACCGAATCCGGCCGGCGGCTCCTGGGCTTCCCCCGGGCAAAGGGGATGATGCAGTACGTACAGAAGGCATTGCAGCCTTCCTGGATTTTCACCACCGCCCGGGTCTGCCCCAGAAACGTGTCCACGGGCAGCTCCTCAAACTCGCGGGCCTGCCAGATGTTATTCACGGCCCGGATCGGTTCCGGCGACCGGGCTGCCTCCTCGCAGAGTTCCACCACCCGGTGCCGGTCCTGATTCCCGATGATCAGGGAAACCCCCGGAATGGCCGCTACTGCATCGGGATCCGTCTGGGTGTAGCACCCCGCCACTGCCACCACGCTGAGGGGAGCCCGGCGAACCGCATTGCGAATGAGCTGGCGGCTCTTGGCCGCTCCGCGCCCTGTTACCGAGCAGGTGTTAATAATGTAAATATCGGCCACGTCGTCAAAGTCGACAATCTGGTACCCTGCCCGGCGAAAAAGCGTCTTCATGGCTTCCGTGTCATATTGATTGACCTTGCAGCCAAGCGTGGCGAAGGCAACACGCTTGGTTTCCGTCATGTCGGCTTCCCCTCTCTCTCAGCCCGGTGGGCTGCTGCATTCCTATCCTTTATTACTATCCTTTCATCTTACGCGCTCCCCCATCTCCGTTCAAGGGTTGGCTGCGCGTCCACCAGGCGGCAGCGGATGGCCATGGCCACCGCCTCGGTCCGGGTGCTGACACCGAGTTTGCTGAAAATCGAACTCAGATGAAACTTGACAGTGGACCGGCTGACCAGCAGCCGCTGGGCGATCTGCGGATTGCTCAACCCGGCCACCAACAGGGAGAGAACCTCCCGCTCCCGCTCCGTGAGGTCGAATTCCGGCCGGTCTCCCCGGGTGACGATCTGAATCAGCGTTTCGGTGACCTCCCGTCCCAAAATGGAGCGTCCGGCCGCCACTTCGCGCAGGGCCTTGACCAGTTCCAGGGGGGTGGTATCCTTAAGCAGGTAACCGGTGGCGCCCGCGCACAGGGCCGCCCGCACCGATTCGGGATCCCGGGCGCTGCTGAGGATCATCACTTTGGTCTCCGAACAGAGCCTGCGGATGGTGCGGATTGTCTCCGCACCGCCCATACCCGGCATCATCAGATCCATCAGGACCACGTCTGGCTTCAGCCGGGTGCAGAGCCGGACAGCCTCTTCGCCACTGCCCGCCTCACCCACCAGTTCCAGGTCGCGAAAGGTCTGCAGCAATGCGGCGAGGCCACTGCGGACCACCGCCTGATCGTCGACGATCATGATGCGAATACGCTCCTGTCGATCCACGATGCCGTTCCCCTCCTTTCCTGATGGAGGCCAAGGGATGAACCTCCGAACGTGGAGACCGCCCTGCCGGTCGCGTCCATGTTCGCGGAAGTGTCCTACTCTTTGTTTGATTGGGATCAACCTCAACAGCCTGTCCACGCTTCGCGGTTCTGCCGGCTGAGACGTTCTTGTGTTACCCATAGGACGGCGAAAAGCCGCCAGGCGTTCACCGAAATTGTTCCGGAACACGCGACTTACTATTCACGAAGGATTGTGCTCCGCCGGCCACAGGACCCAATATCTCTCCCGGACGCCAAGGCCACCTGTCCACATGGACAGGTGGCCAACTATCCTTTTGGCCAAGGGAAAATTGTCCCCTTGTCGGAGGTCTGCCGCGGCGATTTTCGGTAAGCTACTTGTATCCGAACTTAAGTAGGTCCTGTACGGGGCATACAGGGTGGGCCGGCTGTCCCGGCGCCCGACGGAGCACCGCGATCCCGTATGGGCGTAGGAGAAGGAGGGATGGGAAGGCCCGAAGTTTCACGTCCCGCGACGGAAGCGAGAACGGAGCAGAAAAAGGGGAAAAGGGGGTCCACATCGTTGAAGCGCAAATGGTCTATCTTGGTGGCCGGTGCTCTGGCCCTGAGCCTGCTGGTCTCCGCATGCGGAGGATCCAAGGCTCCGTCCGGCGGTAGTCAGACTTCCAGTGACGAACCCCGGGACGGCGGTACCCTGACCTGGTCCACCACCTCTGACATCATCACGCTCAACTACTTCTTCATCAACGACACCGCTTCCCAGGACGTCGCCAACCTCATCTACGCGTACCTGTACAACGTCGACGAGGAAGGGCGACTGGTGGTCGACGACTGGTGCATCGCCTCCGAACTGCCCGAGGTTTCGGAGGATGGTAAGACGTACACCATCAAGCTGAAGGATACCCCGAAGTGGTCCGACGGCAAGCGGCTGACGGCAGAGGACGTCGTCTTCACGCTGGAGAGCTTCGCGAATAAGGACGTTCTCTCGCCCCAGTACGCCAACTTCGACAAGATCGAGTCGGTGAAGGCGCTGGATGAGCGCACCGTCCAGGTCACGCTGAGCACCGTCTTTGCTCCCTTCGAAACCTCCGGCCTTTACATCCAGATCATGCCGAAGCACGCCTTCGAAGGCTATGAGCCGTCTCAGTACAAGGACGCGCCCTTCGGCAAGGATCCGTCCAAGACGATTTACAGCGGGCCTTACATCTGGACGGAGTGGAAGCAGAAGCAGAGCCTCACCTTCGAGCGGAACCCCAACTGGTGGGGGCCGAAGAAGCCGCACATTGACAAGATCGTATACAAGATTTACGCCGACCAGAACACCGAGGTTCAGGCTCTCCTGAAGGGTGAAGTGGACCTGGTCACCCAGATTCCGGTGGCCTCCCTGCCGGCTGTGGAAGGCAAACCCGGGATCAAGTTGATCGAGGGTCCGGGACCTGTCTACGACTACCTGGGCTTCAACTTCAACCCGGAGAACTGGCCTGACGGTTTCGTCCCCTTCGCGGGCATCAAGACACGGCAGGCCATCGCCCACGCCATCAACCGCCAGGGTCTGGTGGATAGCGTGCTGCAGGGGCACGGCGTGCTGCTGAACGGTCCCTTCCTGCCGAACGGCTGGGCCTACACCGGGGCCGAAATCAACTACGAGTACAACGTCGAAAAGGCCAAGCAGCTTCTGGCGGAAGACGGCTGGACGATGGGCCCGGACGGCTACCTGCAGAAGGATGGCCACAAGTTCGAGTTCACGCTCCAGTTCAACACCGGCAACAAGCGGCGTGAGGCCGTGGCCGCCATCATCCAGGCCAACCTGAAGGAAGTCGGCATCAAGGTCAACATTGAGCCGCTGGACTTCTCGAGCTGGATCGAGAACCACGTCACCCCCGGCCGGTATCAGGCCGTGCTGCTGGGCTGGTCCCTGAGCATCGACCCCGATGCCGAGTCGATCTTCAGCTCCAAGTTCTTCCCGCCTAACGGCCAGAATTCCGGCTGGTACAAGAACGAGAAGGTCGACGAGCTCTGGGTGAAGGGTTACAGCGTTATCGATCCGGCGGAGCGCAAGAAGGTCTACGCCGAGCTGGCCAAGGAGATCACCACCGATCTGCCCTACGTCTTCCTCTACCAGCAGAACATCATCGTCGGCATGCGTGACCGGGTGAAGTTCAAGGATGAGGATAAGCCGGTCCTGAGCCTGCCGTACGGTGAAACCCGGCATATCTACAACTGGTGGCTGTCGGAGTAAGTCTCGACAACGCGCGCCGGACGAGGGAAGGGGCTGCGGCCCCTTCCCTCATTATCCGGCCCCCGAGATTCAATCTGGAAAGGAGACGTCGGCGTGACAGAGTATCTCATTCGACGTATTCTCCAGTCGATATTGGTAATGTTCCTAGTCTCCATCGTAACCTTCGGGCTGATTCACGCCGCACCGGGCGGGCCTGTCCAGATCTTCCTGGCTCCGGGCCAGTCTCCTGAAGTGATTGAACTGCAAAAGAAACAGCTGGGTCTCGACCGTCCGGTCCATATTCAATACATCGAATGGCTGGGCCGGATGCTGAAAGGTGATTTCGGAAAGACCTTCAAGTCAGGCACGCCGGTGGCCAGCTTGATCTGGCCGACCCTGAAAAACACCATCATCTTGATGGCCACATCCTGGCTTCTGGCCTTGCTCATCGCCATTCCATGGGGTGTCTACAACAGCACACGACAATACGGGGTGTCGGACAATATTGCCGCGATCGTCGGCTACGCAGGCTTTGCCATGCCGGCCTTCTGGTTCGGTATTCTGCTCCAGCTGACGTTTTCTCTGAAACTGAATCTGTTCCCCCTCTCTGACATGTACACCTATGGCAAGGAAGGGAATATTCTGGACCTGCTGTACCACATGGTCCTGCCCGTTACCGTGCTGGTCCTGATCAATCTGGCCAGCTACCTCCGCTTCTCCCGGGCCAGCATGCTGGACGTTCTGAGTCAGGACTACGTACGCACCGCCCGGGCCAAGGGGGTTCCCGAGCGTCTGGTGGTGTACAAGCACGCCCTGCGGAACGCACTTATTCCCATCATAACGGTCATCGGACTGGACCTGCCCATCGTAGTGGCAGGCGCCACCCTGACGGAGACCGTCTTCAACTGGCCGGGGATGGGCCGCCTGTTTGTGGAGATGGCCTTCGCCCGCGAGTACTCCGCGCTGATGGCCATTACAATGATCATCACCGTCGCCGTTATTCTGGGCAACCTGCTGGCAGACATTCTGTATGCCCTGGTGGATCCAAGGGTCCGCCTGGGCGCCCGGGGAGGTGAGGCCTCGTGACCAAACCGAACAAGGCCGTCACCGATCTCCCCGAAGTGAACGGGATGCTGCTGACCGAGTTCTCCGAGAAGCCCGAGAGCCTGTGGCAGCAGGGGTGGAAGCGGTTCCGCTCCAATCGACTGGCCATGGGTGGGCTGGCGGTGCTGATTTTCTTTATTCTGGTGGCCATCTTTGCCCCCTATCTTGCCCCGTATGATCCGGCGGCCCCCGACCTGCTGAACGTGGACGCTCCACCCAGCCGGGAGCACTGGCTGGGAACCGACCTGATCGGCCGTGACGTGCTGAGCCGCCTGATTTACGGCAGCCGGGTCTCCCTGCTGGTGGGATTCCTGGTGGCCGGCGGGGCCGTGGTGGTCGGGACCATCGTCGGCGCCCTGGCCGGTTATTTCGGCGGGTGGGTCGACACGCTGTTCATGCGTCTGATCGACGTCATGCTGTCGTTTCCTTCGCTGTTCCTGAACATCCTGGTGCTGGCCATTTTCGGCAGCAGCTTCTACTGGCTGGTGGCCATTCTCGTCTTCACCAGCTGGATGGGCGTGGCCCGTCTGGTACGGGGCTCGTTCCTGCAGCTGCGGGAGATGCAGTATGTAGAAGCGGCCAGGGCCATCGGCGTCTCCCACTGGGAGATCATGTTCAACCACCTTCTCCGTAACGCCACCGCCCCGATCATCGTGCAGGCCACGCTGGGCGTGGGCGGTGCCATCCTTTCGGAGTCCGCACTCTCCTTCCTGGGCCTGGGCGTTCAGCCGCCTGCCACAAGCTGGGGCCAGATGCTGGACGGAGCGCGGGAATACATGTTGGTAAACCCCATGCTGGCAGTCTACCCCGGCCTGTGCATATTCCTGACGGTGCTGGCCGTGAACTTTATCGGCGACGGCATCCGGGATGCCTTTGACCCGCGGCAGAAAACGCGTATTCCGAAGGGGAGGATTGCAGCATGGCGCGCCCGCTACTCGAAGTCAAAGGCCTGACGGCAGGCTTTTTCACCAAACACGGACTGCTGGTGGCCGTGGATGACGTCTCCTTTACCATCAACGAAGGGGAAACCGTCTGCCTCGTGGGTGAGTCCGGTTGCGGCAAGAGCGTCACATCTCTTTGCATCATGCGGCTGGTGGACTACGAAAACGGGGCCATCCTGGACGGGCAGATCCTGTTTGACGGCAAGGATCTGGCTAAGGCCACCCAGGAGGAGATGCGGGAGATCCGCGGCAGCCAGATCAGCATGATCTTTCAGGAGCCCATGACCGCCCTCAATCCGGTCTTTACCATTGGCCATCAGATCGCCGAGGCCGTGATGCTTCACGAGGGCAAGTCCAAGGAAGAGGCCTGGGAACGGGCCGTGGAGATGCTCCGGTTGGTGGGCATCCCGGAACCGGCCACCCGTGCCCATCAATATCCCCATGAGTTTTCCGGCGGCATGCGGCAGCGGGCGATGATTGCCATGGCTCTGGCCTGCAATCCCCGCCTGGTCATCGCCGACGAGCCCACTACTGCGCTGGATGTGACCATTCAGGCGCAGATTCTGGACCTGTTGCGGTCCCTGAAGCAGGAGCTCAACATGTCCATCCTTCTGATCACCCACGACATGGGCGTGGCAGCAGAAATGGCTGACCGGATTATCGTCATGTACGCCGGCAAGATCGTAGAGGAAGGGTCTGTCTACCAGATCTTTGATCAGCCGCATCATCCCTACACCGCAGGCCTCCTGGCCTCCATCCCGAGCCTGGAAGGGGAGCGGGGCCGCCGGCTGCACACCATCAAGGGCAGCATTCCCAACATCGTGAATCTGCCGCCAGGATGCCGCTTCCACCCCCGGTGTGACTATGCCACCCCCCAGTGCCGGGCACAGGAACCGCCCATACAGGTCATTGACGGCCGTCGGGTGGCCTGCTGGCATGTGGATCAGGTCCTCGCTAACACGAAAACGGCGGCTCCAACATTCCAGCCGGAGGGCAAGGAGGTGCATCCTGAGTGAATGCGGTGGTGTCCCCAGTGAATGAGCAGCATCAGGTCGCCCCTGCCCAGCAGCCGCTGCTGGAGGTCCGCCATATCAAGAAATACTTCCCCATCAAGCGGGGACTCTTCAATCGGGTCGTCGGGTACGTCCGGGCCGTGGACAACGTCTCGTTTGACGTGATGAAGGGAGAAACCCTGGGCCTGGTGGGCGAATCCGGCTGCGGCAAGTCGACCCTGGGGCGGGTGATCCTGCGCCTTCAGGAGCCCACGGAAGGACACGTACTCTTTGAGGGACAAAACCTGACCACGATGGACAGCGCGACGCTTCGGCGTATGCGCCGGGAGATGCAGATTATCTTCCAGGATCCCTTCGGTTCCCTCAATCCACGCTTTACCGTGGGCGACATCATCGGCGAGCCGCTGCGGGTGCACCGCATCGGCACCAAGGCCGAGCGGGACGCCCGAGTGGCCGAACTGATGCGGATGGTGGGCCTGGATCCTTCCTGGCGCAACCGCTTCCCCCATGAGTTTTCCGGAGGCCAGCGCCAGCGGATCGGTATTGCCCGGGCCATCTCCCTCAACCCCAAGTTCATCGTGTGCGATGAGCCAGTCTCGGCCCTGGACGTCTCGGTGCAGTCCCAGGTGATCAACCTGCTGTGCGATCTGCAGGAGAAGCTGGGCCTGACGTATCTGTTCATCGCCCACGGCCTGAATGTGGTGCGCCACATCTCCAACCGGATCGGCGTGATGTACCTGGGCAAGCTGGTGGAACTGGCTGACACCGACGAGCTGTTCGCCCATCCTGCCCACCCCTACACCGCGGCCCTGCTTTCCGCCATTCCGCAGCCCAACCCCCGGCGGAAGCGGGAGCGAATCGTGCTGGGCGGCGAGGTGCCCTCCCCGGCCAATCCTCCCAGCGGCTGCCGGTTCCATACCCGGTGCCCCTTCGCCCAGCCGCGCTGCCGGGAGGAAGAGCCGAAGATGCAGCAGCTGGGTCCCCAGCACTGGGCTGCCTGCCACTTCCCGCTGGGGTAAAGCAGATGGCATTCAGTCGAGCAGATCAGCCCCTGGACACGCCAATAGGCGTTGCCCAGGGGCTTTTGGTTTTACGGCTGATGACCATGGCCACTAACCGAAAAGGGCTGTCCCGGCAGAGCGATCTGCTCTTGGGACAGCCCTCTTCCATTTCAGCCCAACTCTCCCAGGGTGAACAGGGTCACGGCAGCCGCGACCAGTCCGGCCAGTTCGGTCCGCAAAATGCGGGGGCCCAGGGTAACCGGACGGGCTCCATGTTCCCTGGCCAGGGAGATCTCCTCCGGGGCGAAGCCGCCCTCCGGGCCGATAAAGATGGCGATGCGGCGAGGCGCCGGGACATCGGCCAATACCGACCGCAGAGGCTCGCCCCCCTCCTCCCAGGGCACCAGGGCCAAATCGTAATGCCGGCTCTGGGTCACCACGTGGTGCCAGTGCTCCACATCCCGCACGTGGGGCACCGCCCCCCGCCGGCTCTGGGCCGCCGCCTCCCGGGCAATGCGGCGCCAACGCTGCACCCGCTCGGCCGCCTTTCGCGGCTCCAGCTTCACCACGGACCGGCTGGTGACCACCGGTACGAACTCATTGATGCCTAGCTGCGTGCCCTGCTGGATCACCGTCTCCAGCTTGTCACCCTTGGCCAGACCCTGAAACAGCGTGATGTGCACCGCCGGCTCCCCGGTGGCGGGACGGGTTTCCACCACCTCTCCATGGGCGTAGCCCTCGTGATGACCCACCAACCGGCAGTGGTATTCCATGCCCCCGCAGAGCACGGTAAAGGGCTCTCCGACGCGCGCCCGCAGCACCCGGAGCAGATGATGGGAGTCCTCCTTGTCCAGGCGGACCCGATCGCCTTCCACCCGCTCAACGAAAAAACGCGTCACGGTTTGCCGGCCAGGATGGCCACCCAGCCGTCCTCCTCCCAAACCTCCAGAGGCAGGAGCCAAGCTGCACGCACGGCATCCAGCACCTCCTGCTTCCGCTCGGTGATGATTCCCGACGCGAGGAAGCGTCCCCCTTGGACGAGACGGGTAGCCACCTCCGGCAGGATATCGATGATCACCGCAGCGACAATATTGGCCACGATCAAATCATAGGGATCCGGGGGCAGCCGTTCAATGGTACCCTCCTGGACTGCAACATCCACGCCGTTGCGGGCCATGTTCTCCCGGGCCACCCGCACCGCCACCGGATCCACGTCGATGGCAGTAACCTTCCCAGCTCCCAGCCGCTTGGCAGCGATGGCCAGGATCCCGGACCCGGTACCCACATCCAGGACCCGCGTCCCCGGGCGTACCAGCCGCTCCAATTGCCGCAAGCAAAGGGCAGTGGTGGTGTGGGAACCGGTGCCGAAGGCCATGCCGGGATCCAGAATGATGGGCAGATCGCCCTCCTGCAGATCGTAGGTCTCCCAGGAGGGGATCACCACCAACCGCTGCCCAACCCGCAGCGGCTTGAAATACGCCTTCCAGTTGTTGGACCAGTCCTCTTCCTGCACCCAGGCATAAGCCGGAGCCTGGACCGTCCCCAGCCCCAGGGCCCGGATCTTCTCCAGCCCTTCCTCGAGGCGCAGGCGGGTCTGCTCCGGGTCTTTCACCTCTGCAAACCAGGCGCGCAGCGTCACCCAGGCCGGATCACCTGGCACCAGGTCGGTGGCGTCCCAACAACCCTTCTCCTGGTTGATGATGATATCCAGCGGATCATCCACGGCGTATCCTCCGCCGGAGAGTTCCGACAGGAGATTGGCCACCGCTTCAGCCGCTTCCCGGCGACAGCGAACACTGACTTCCAAATACCGCACTGCCCCGGCCTCCAGTTCCCTGGTCTCTTCTTACCGGTTTACCGGTTCCCCAGTGCATTGCGCATCTTTCGGAAGAGGCCCCGCTCCTTGCCCTGGTCACCATCCAGGACGCGCTCGCCCCGCAGGGCGGCCAGCTCCCGGAGCAGTTCTCGCTCACGCTCCGACAGGTGGGTGGGGGTACGCACCCGGACCACCACGTACTGGTCACCCCGGCCGGTGCCACGCAGATGCCGGACGCCCTTGCCCCTGAGCTGGATGGTGTCGCCGTGCTGCGTACCGGCCGGAATCTGCACGGTCTCGGTCCCCTCCAAAGTGGGTACTTCCACTTCGGTGCCCAGGGCCGCCTGCACCATGCTGATGGTGACCTCCGTGTAGATGTCATCGCCCCGCCGCTCGAACCGGCTGTCAGGACGCACCCGCAGGACGATATACAAGTCGCCAGGCGGGCCGCCCCGTTCGCCGCTCTCGCCATAGCCGGCCATGCGCAAGCGGGATCCCGTGTCCACGCCCGCGGGAATCCGGACCTCCACGGTGTGGAACCGCTTGACGTAGCGCCGGCCCCGGCAGGTGGGGCAGGGATGTTCCACGATCCGGCCCTCGCCGTGGCAGCGATCGCAGGTGCTGACGTTGACGAAACGGCCGAAAACGGTGGTCTGGCTGATTCGGATCTGGCCAGTCCCGCCGCACTTCGGGCAGGTAATCGGCGAGGTTCCGGGCTTCGCTCCCGACCCGTGGCAGGTATCGCAGAGCTCGGTGCGGGGAACGCGAATCTCCTTCGTGCAGCCGAAGGCGGCCTCTTGCAGGCTGATCTCCAGTTCGTACTGCAAGTCGGCGCCCCGCTCCGGCCCGCGCTGCCGCTGCCGCCCGCCGCCGAAGAAGATGTCGAAGATGTCGCTGAAGGGGCTGTCTCCGAAATCCATCCCCTCGAAGGGATTGCCGCCCGCGTTCATTTGCTCAGCGGCATGACCGAACTGGTCATAGCGGGCCCGTTTCTCCGGGTCCGAAAGGACCTGGTAGGCCTCGTTGATCTCTTTGAACTTTTCAGCGGCGTTAGGATCGTCCTTGTTGGCGTCGGGGTGATACTTGCGGGCCAGCGTCCGAAACGCTTTCCTGATTTCTTCTTCGGTGGCATTCCTGGGAACGCCCAGAATCTCGTAGTAATCCCGCTTGGTTGCCAAACGCGTTCACCCTCACCTTATCCCTGTGAACTCATTATCGGCCGGGAAGAGGGTGCGGCGCAAGGCCTATTCCCTCCTATGCCCAAGGACCGGCCCCGTGGGGGGCCGGTCCTTGCTATGAGACTGCTTACTCCTTCACCTTGAAGTCGGCGTCAAAGGTAGTACCACCGCTGTCCGGGCCGCTCTGCGTACCCGAGCCGCTGGACTGGGCACCGGTCTGAGAACCGGCCTTCTCATACAAGGCTGCGGACAGGCGGTAGGTCGCCTCTGTCAGCTTCGATGTGGCCTCCTTAATCTTTTCAACGTCCTTGCCGCCCAGGGCATCCTTCACCGGGCCCATGGCCGCCTTCACCGCGTCGATGAGCGACGGATCCACGCCCTTGCCCTCGGACTCCTTGATCATCTTCTCTGCATGGTACAGAGCCGAGTCGGCATTGTTGCGGATCTCGGCCTCTTCACGCCGCTTCCTGTCCTCTTCGGCCATGCGCTCGGCTTCCTTGATGGCCCGCTCGATCTCCTCCTTGGACATGCCGGTCTGGCTCTGAATGGTGATCTGCTGCTGCCGACCGGTGGCCAGATCCTTCGCGGAGACGTGCACGATGCCGTTGACGTCGATCTCAAACTTCACTTCGATCTTGGGCACGCCCCGGGGAGCCGGCGGAATGCCATCCAGGATAAACCGGCCCAGGGTTTTGTTATCGGCCGCCATAGGCCGCTCGCCCTGCAGCACGTGAATCTCCACAGAGGTCTGACCATCCGCCGCGGTGGTGAAAATCTGGGACTTCTCACAAGGAATGGTGGTGTTCCGTTCAATCAACTTGGTGAAGACGCCACCCAGGGTCTCGATACCCAGGGAAAGCGGCGTAACGTCCAGGAGCAGCACGTCCTTCACTTCGCCGGTGATGATGGCCGCCTGGATCGCCGCACCCATCGCGACAACCTCATCGGGGTTGATGCCCTTGTACGGCTCTTTGCCGATGAACCGACGAATGGCCTCCTGCACGGCCGGAATGCGGGTGGA
Organism: Symbiobacteriaceae bacterium; assembly: GCA_036562385.1. Classification (GTDB taxonomy): domain Bacteria; phylum Bacillota; class Sulfobacillia; order Symbiobacteriales; family Symbiobacteriaceae; genus DATCKG01. The sequence continues at coordinate 48,466 of DATCKG010000045.1, read as the reverse complement.
GCCGCCCACCAGCAGCACCTTATCGATGTCCTTGGGCTCCAAGCCCGCATCCTCCAGCGCCTGCCGGGTCGGGCCCAAGGTGGCCTCCACCAGGTCGGCGGTCAGTTCCTCGAACTTCGCCCGGGTCAGAGTCTCCTCCAGATGGACCGGGCCGTCTGCCGTCATGGAGATGAAGGGCAGGCTGATGGTCGTGGTGGTCACGCTGGAGAGCTCGATCTTCGCCTTTTCCGCCGCCTCCCGCAGCCGCTGCAGCGCCTGGCGGTCCTTGCGAAGATCAATGCCGTGCTCGCGCTGGAACCGGTCCGCGAGCCAGTTTACGATGCGCTCGTCGAAGTCGTCGCCGCCCAGCCGGTTGTTACCGGAGGTGGCTATCACCTGGAACGTGCCGCCACCCAATTCCAGGATAGAAACGTCAAACGTACCACCGCCCAGGTCGAAGACCAGGATCCGCTGGTCCTCTTCCTTGTCAAGCCCGTACGCCAGGGCTGCGGCCGTCGGCTCGTTGATGATCCGCAGCACCTCCAGGCCGGCGATGGTACCCGCATCTTTCGTAGCCTGCCGCTGGGCATCCGTAAAGTAGGCCGGCACCGTAATGACGGCCTTGGTGATCTTCTCGCCCAGCTTCGCCTCCGCGTCCGCCTTCAGCTTGGAGAGGATCATGGCCGAAATCTCCTGCGGCGTATACTCCTTGTCGTCGATACGGACGCGGTAATTGGTGCCCATGTGCCGCTTGATCGAAAGGATCGTCCGATCGGGGTTCAGAATAGCCTGCCGCTTGGCCAGCTTCCCGATCAGCCGCTCACCTGTCTTGGCAAAGGCAACCGCGGACGGGGTGGTACGATCACCCTCCGCGTTTTCCAGCACCACCGGTTCCTTGCCTTCCATGTAAGCAATGACCGAGTTGGTCGTGCCCAGGTCGATCCCGACGACTTTGGACATCTAAGTAGAGTCCTCCTTATACCTCGATTGGGTGTCACAGTTCACTCGGACTGCGCTGGTGCACCCTTGCTTACCTGCACCTTGCTCGGGCGGATGACCCGATCTCCTAGCTTATATCCCTTCAGAAATTCTGATACCACTGTTCCCTCGGGATACTCCGCCGATTCCACCGTCGCCAGAGCCTCATGGAGATTCGGGTCAAAGGGCTGTCCAACCGCCTCGATGGGAGTAAGTCCTTCCTTGGCCAGAATTTCCCGGAAAGACCGGGCCGTTAGCTCCACCCCCTGCCGCAGCCGCTCGTCTCCCGGAGTCGGGGGCGTAGCCAGAGCCCGGTCCAGATTATCCAGCACGGGTAAGAGGTCCAAGATCAGGCGCTGGTTCGCGTAAATGGTACGCTCCTCCAGCTCCCGTTGCATGCGGCGACGATAGTTCTCGAAATCCGCCCTGGCCCGCAGAAGCCGGTTGGTGAGGTCCGCTACCTCCGCCTGCAGCCGCTTCGCTTCTGCTTCCCAGTCGGGCTGCTCAGGCTGTGGCGGCCCCTCCTGCGCAGCGGCACCCTCCGGTGCAGGAGCTTCCTGTGCCGCTGCCTGACCTTGCTCCGCTTCGGTCACGTGATCGGGTTCCGGCTTCTTGGTCTCTTCCGTCATCAGCACCGGTCACCTCTCGTTCTTGTTAGCACTCGGTGGCAACGAGTGCTAACGCATCCATACATGACAATAGCACCGGGCCCGGTCCCTGTCAAGAGAAGTCACTTCGGCACCCAGCCCTTTTGGTATTCTCCGGAAGAAACAGAAAAAAAGAAAGGGCAGGAACGCCTACGTACCCCCCTTGATCCTGCTAGAACCGATACCGGCTGGTCGCCAGAGCCAGTTGCCGGGTTACCGCCTCCATAATGCCCACCACCCGGCCATACTCCATCCGCTTGGGACCGATGATGCCCACGCGGCCAATTACCTCGTTGCCGAGGGTGTAATAGGCGGAAACCACGCTGCAATCGGCCATCTCCCGAATCTTGATCTCCTCGCCGATCTGGATCGTGGGCTTGTCACTGTCGGGCTCGGTGGCCTCCAACAATTCGGCCACCAGTTCATCGTTCTCCAGAACGCTCAGGAGCGACCGGAGTTTGTCGACATTCCGGAACTCCGGCTGATTCAGGATGTTGGTGGTACCGCCCAGATAGAGGCGGCGCTTTTCACCAGGCTCCAGGTTCTCCTTGAGGAACTCCAGCGTCTGCTCCAGCAACGCGCCGTACCGCTTCAGCTCATCCTGAACGATACGCAGCGCCGTGCGGGAGAGGCTCTCCACCGGCTGGCCCCGGAGCTGCTGGTTCAGGATCTCCGCCACCCGCTCCAACTCCAGCATGGTGATTTCCACCGGCAGCTCCACCACGTGGTTCTCCACGAAGCCGCTGTCGGTGATATAAATAAGAACCGCCCTGCGGTCGTCCAGCGGAATGAAACGGAGTTCCCGGAAGTGCGCCTTGGAAAGCTGAGGGCCTACCACCACGGCCGTCAGATGGGTGGTCTCCGAAAGGAGCCTTGCGGTTTCCCGGATGAGCACGTCGACCTCACGGATCTTCCGTTCGAAGGTCCGCCGGATCAGTTCGGCGTCGGCCGGATCCACTTCAGGGGTTTCCATGAGGCAGTCCACGTAGTACCGGTACCCCAGATCCGAGGGTATACGGCCAGCGGAGGTGTGGGGCTGTTCGAGATATCCCATCTCTTCCAGATCAGCCATCTCGTTGCGGATTGTTGCGGGGCTTACGCCGAGACTGTACTTCCGGGCAATGGTGCGGGAACCCACGGGCTCCGCAGTAGCCACGTAGTCTTCGACGATAGCCTGCAACACCCGGCTTTTGCGTTCGTCCAGCATCGGCGATCACCTCCGGCGGCTCCCGCTGTTAGCACTGGCTCTCCGTGAGTGCCACCCTCCGCTCTTGAACATAGCATTCAGTCTCTTTACCGTCAAGCAGGCCCCCCGGTGGGCAAGCTGCCGCCATGCAGGGCTGCATACGGGAAGGCGACCCGCGCTGCGGGTCGCCTGAACATGCTCACGCCTGCCGCCGTACCTTGGCCTTGAGACGGAGTCCCCGCTCCAGCTTCGATTCCCTGGCAGGAGCCAGATAACCGCCGGCAAGCTGATACAGGGCCTCCTCAATCTGCCGCACCGCCAGTTCGCCCATGGGGCCGGCCTTGGCCTCCACCTCGATGTCGAAGTACGGATGGGTGGACACCCCGGGGTACTCGACCATGTCCAGGGACAGCTCGGCCACATCCCCCACAGGCCGGCTCAGACGTGCGGTCCCCACCCGCAGCACCGGAATCAGCCCACCGCAGGGGCGCCCGGCTGCAAAGTCCTCCGCCGGAAAGGGCCCGTCACCCACGTACTGCCGGATATGGGACAGCACCCAGTCCAGGCGGTCCTGGTACAGGGGCTCCTCAAATTCCTCCCGGCTGGTGAGCGCGCCGTTCTGGTAATGGTTCACCTTCAGGGTGACCCACGCACCACCGTTGACCACCCGGCACCGCAGGCCGGCACCGGCCTTGGCCAGGGCACCGTCCGGGGTATCGAAGTACAGATCGTGAATCTCGTATTTTGAAATGGGCCCCATGGGATACCCTGCCAGGCTCGGCTGCATGGTCAGCTTGGTGAACAGCATCACCGGGCCGCCCTCGATGGCCGGCTTGACGTTCAGTTTGATTTCGACTTCCACGCCTATATGACCGCCTTCCCGAAAAGTTTCATGTAATGATGGAACACACTTCGTCATTTTGGACGTTTTTCCGGGCCGAATCGTTCCCCGGGACGAGCCACCTCAGTCAGGCAGAAACTCCATCCAGACGCGGTTGCCCAGGCGCATGCCCCGGGGCGTCAGCCGTACCGCGCCATCCTGGCGCACGAGCAACCCCTGCCGCTCCAGGCGCTCCAATACCTGGCCGTAGACGCTGGTCACCGACCGGCCGAAGCGGGCAGCGAAGCGGGCTTCACTTACTCCTTCCACCATGCGCAGGCCCATGATCATGGTCTCCGCCATCTCTCCGGCCTCATCCAGCGCCTCGCCGGCCTCCACCGGCAGGCGCCCCGCCTCCAGGGCCGCCTGATAGGCCGCCGGCGTGCGCAGATTCCAGAAGCGGTAGTGATCCCCCGGCCGGCCCGGTGCCGTGGCCACGTGGCTGTCTCCCTGAACCCGGGAGGCGCTGAGATGGGGGCCGGCGGGACCCAGGTTATCCAGGGGCGCCTGTAACGTCAGGAAGGAATGGGCGCCGCACCCCAGGCCCAGGTAGGGCTCATTGCGCCAGTACACCAGGTTGTGCCGGCACCGAAAGCCTGGCCGGGCGAAGTTGGACACCTCGTACTGCTCCAATCCGGCGGCCCCGAGGATCCGGACGGCATCGGCGGCCATCTCCTCCTCCGCCTCCTCCGGCGGCAGGGGCAATCGCCCGGCCTGCTGCGCGGCGAAAAAGGGAGTGCCCTCCTCCACGATCAGGCTGTAGGCGCTGATGTGGGTGGGCTCCAGGGACAGGGCCCAGTGCAGTGTCTCGCGAAACTCAGCGGGGGTTTGCTCCGGAAGCCCGTACATCAAATCCAGGTTGATGTTGGTAAAGCCGGCTTCCCGGGCTGCAGCCACCGCCTTCTCCACCTCCGCGGCGGTGTGGATCCGGCCCAGCCGCCGCAGCAGATACTCCTGCCGGGCCTGCACCCCGAAGGAGATCCGATTGGCCCCCGCCGCAAAGGCCCTGTGGAGCTTCTCCCCCTGGATGTCCACCGTTCCCGGGTTGGCCTCCAGGGTCACTTCCGCCCCGGGCTCCAGGGCGAAGTACTCCCCTACCGCCCGGATGAGCCGCTCCAGCAAGGCGCCGTCCAGCGCCGTGGGCGTGCCGCCTCCAATATAGAGGGTGGAGACCGGCGTCCCCGCCATCTCCGGCCGGGCTGCCCAGAGGGCCATTTCCCGCAGCAGGGCGTCGACGTACCGCTGCTGCTCCTCCGGCCCGTAGCCGGCATAGCTGTTGAAATCACAATACCGGCACTTCTGGATACAGAACGGAATGTGAAGGTAGAGGGCGATGCCCACCCAACACCTGCCTCCTTCCGGCCAGACAGGCGCCGCCAACGGGAAAGCCGACCCCGCAGGGCCGGCCGCCACACCTGCTAGTCCTCTTCCTCGCTGGTGGAAAGCACCGCCATGAAGGCCTCCTGGGGAACCTCCACGGACCCCACTGCCTTCATCCGCTTCTTGCCTTCCTTCTGCTTCTCCAGCAACTTCCGCTTCCGGGTGACGTCGCCGCCGTAGCACTTGGCCAGCACGTCCTTCCGGAGCGCGGGAATGTTCTCCCGGGCGATGATCTTGTTGCCGATCGCGGCCTGGATGGGCACCTCGAAAAGCTGGCGGGGGATCAGCTTCCGCAGCTTGCTGACCAGTGCCCGACCGATCCGCTGCGCTTTCTCCCGGTGCACGATGCAGGAAAGGGCGTCCACCGGCTCGCCGTTGATCAGAATATCCATCTTGACGATGTTGGCTTGCTCGTAGCCCGCCAGTTCGTAATCGAAGCTGGCATACCCCCGGGACCGGCTCTTCAGCTGGTCAAAGAAGTCAAACATGATCTCCGCCAGGGGCAGCTTGTAATGGAGGCTCACCCGTTGGGGGCTCAGGTACTCCATGTTGAGGAAGGTACCCCGCCGGTCCTGGCAGAGTTCCATCAGCGGCCCCACGTATTCAGCGGGGGTGATGATGGTAGCCTTGACCACCGGCTCCTCCACCGATTCGATCTTGGTTGGATCGGGCCAGGCCGCGGGATTTTCAATCATCTGCTGCTGGCCGTTGGTGAGGTTGATCCGGTAGACCACATTGGGGGCGGTCGTAATCAATTCCAGCCCGAACTCCCGCTCCAGCCGCTCCCGAACCACATCCATGTGCAGCAGGCCCAAAAAGCCGCAGCGAAAGCCGAATCCCAGCGCCTCGGAAGTCTCCGGTTCGAAGCTGATGGAGGCGTCATTGAGCTGAAGCTTCTCCAGCGCTTCCCGCAGGCGGTTGTAGTCATTCGTCTCCACCGGGTACAGGCCGGTGAACACCATGGGCGTCGCCTTGCGGTAACCAGGCAGCGGCTCCCGCGCGGGGTTGTCCGCCAGGGTGATGGTGTCGCCCACCCGGACCTGACGTACGTCCTTGATGGTGGCGGCCAGCGCCCCGACCTCGCCCGCGGAAAGCTCCTCCACCGGGGTCAGCCACGGGCGGAAGACGTAAAGCTCATCCACCACGCCCTCCCAGCCGGAGGCCATGAGCCGGATGCGGTCGCCCTTGCGCACGGTCCCGTCGAAGATCCGGAAATAGGTGATGACGCCCTTGTACGAGTCGTAGAAGGAGTCGTAGATCATCGCCTTCAGGGGCGCCCGGGGATCGCCCTGGGGCGGCGGCACCAGGGTGCAGACCGCCTCCAGAATCTCCTTGATGCCGGCGCCGGTCTTGGCGGAAGCCAAGATGGCTGTGGAGACGTCCAGGCCAATCACCTCGGCGATCTCCCGCTTCACCTTTTCCGGGTCGGCGTTGGGCAGGTCGATCTTATTGATCACGGGGATGATCTCCAGATCATGCTCCAGGGCCATGTAGACGTTGGCCAGAGTCTGGGCCTCGATGCCCTGGGACGCATCCACCACCAGCAGGGCCCCCTCACAGGCGGCCAGGGCCCGGGACACCTCATAGGTAAAGTCCACGTGGCCGGGGGTATCGATCAGGTTCAAAAGATAATGCTCGCCGTCGTCTGCCACGTAGTCCATGCGGACAGACTGGGCCTTGATCGTAATCCCCCGCTCCCGCTCCAGTTCCATGGTGTCCAGGACCTGGTCTTCCATCTCCCGGTCGCTGAGCAGCCCTGTATATTCGATCAACCGGTCAGCCAGTGTCGATTTCCCATGATCAATATGCGCAATGATACAGAAGTTCCGAATATGTTTCTGGTCTGCCATTCTCTTGCCGTGATCCTCCTGTGAACGGCCTTCAGGATATTATAGCATCCAGCCGTTTCCCGCTACAACGAAGGCACGGAGAGCGAGCCGTCCCCGGGCCGCAGGGTTCCGCTGCAAGGGCAGATGCAGCAATGATGCCAAAGTACTATTCATAATAACTCTGATGGACTAGCCTGTGATTTGATACACCTATACGTTGTCGGTTCTATCAATATTGACCGAAACTTTCCTTAATGGCTATAATTACAAACGGATCATCTGGGACGGAGGAATGCGATCATGCAGGTAGGAAGACGGATCGCCAAACTCCGGGCGGCACACGGGGAGTCCTTGCGGGATGCGGCCATGCGCACGGGTGTCAGCCATACCACCATCGCGCGCATCGAAAAAGGGGAAGTGACTGCGAGCTTCCACAGCACGCTGCGCAAGATTGCGGATGGCTACGGCGTCCGGATGGAGTACCTGCTGACCGGTCGCGACCCGCGCCACGATTTCGAGTCTGCGATCCGCCGCCTCCCTCCGGAAGAGCGGTCCCGACTCTACTTCGCCTCCCCCCGGACCCGGATCAAGATGGTGTTGGACTTCTTGATGGCGGAATACCCCAACGAGTTTTCGGTGGACCGGCTGGCCGAGAGCGTCGGCATCGATCTGCAGACTTTCCAGGCCTTGCTGGACGGCTGGCCCAGTGACGAACTGCCGGAAGAAGTCAACACCAAACTGGCCGAAGCCCTGTCCCGCGTGACGGGCATCTCCCCCCACTGGTTCCGCTGTGGTTCCCTGGATGATCAGAGCGACGGAATCCCCAAGGAAATGATCAGCGCCTATGTCAATCTGATGAAGAAGGCCGCCACCAACGGCATCCAGCCGGAGATGCTGGACATGGCCATCGATCTGCTGATCATGAAACAGAAAGAACTGCGTAGCTCCACATAAGTAGTTACATATGTTCCGCAGCCAGCAAAGCGCCCCCGGGTATGCAGCGCCACCCGGGGGTCTACTGTTTCTCGGGCGCCGGGTCCCCGGGAACCAATACCACCCGGGCATCCAGCCAGCCCTCCCATCCGAGAAAGGAGATGAACCACCGGCCGTCGCCGGTGGGGAGCAAGCGCAATATGCGACTGGGAGCATCGCTCCGCCCTCGCACTTCCGAGACACCCTGCTCGGCCCTGAGCAGCGCCAGCAGGACCAGAAGGGCCACCAGGGCCAGCCGCCTCCCGATGCTCCGGCTTCCCAACACGGTACGTCACCGGAAATAGCCTGCCCAGAACTTACCTGGGATATGCACCCTCCCGGATCAGTGCGGCCAGGGCCTCGCTCAGGTACGTCACGGCCCGGTCTGCCTCGTCAAAATGGTTCAGGGCCCCGCCGATTTCCAGCAGAATCGCTCCGGGCAGCAAGTCCTGGTTATACCGGTCCTCCTGGACCCGGGTGGGCAGGGCCATCCCCGGATACATCTGGTCCAGCCGCTCCATCAGCCGGTCGCAAAAGGCCTTGTTCTCCTCCCAGCGGGGTTGATTCCGGCCGATGATGCACCGGACCTGGGCCACCCGCTGCCCCCGGACCATCGTCGTGGTATCCAGCCCCCAGGCGCCGTCCCGGTGGATATCCAGCAGAATCTTCACGGACGGATGCTCCCGCAGGATCTGCCGGGCCGTCTCCCGGGAGGCCGTGTAGGCGTAGTTGTATCCCAGGCGCTGGTGCGTCGCGTCGGCGTAAACGGTGGTGATGCCCTGCTCCTTCAGCCTGAGAGCCAGGTTCAGGCCGAGATCCTTCACCGTTCGCCGGGTGTGATCTTCCGACTGAATCTGAAGCAAGTCCTCGGGCTTCTCGACTTTCAGGGTCGGAAACTCGGAAATGTAGGACTCCCAGTCATGGGTATGGTAGATGCCCACCAGGGGCTGTCCACCGGCCACCGGCGTCCTCCGTTCTTCCTCCGGTGCCGGACCCTCCTCCTGGGCAGGCGGAGTGGCAGGCGGAAACTCCGGTACCACTGCCCCGTCCGTCCCGGACAGGCCGGGAGGCTGGTCCGGCAGATGGCGGAGGAAGGGAAGCACAGCCTGGAAAAGGGTCTGCGGCCGCGGCTGGGCGTCCTTCGCCAGGTAGACCAGCAGGCTCCGGTTCTCCACCTCCCGGGCGGAACCGTCCAATAGGCTGAGGAACGGCAGCCCGGCCCGGAGCATGACTCTGGCAGTGGGGAGGCTGGGACGGAAAAGTTGCAGCCACAGCGGCGGTTCGGGTCGCTCCCGTTCCGGATCCGGCACGCCGCCTGTCGCGGACAGCGGCCTGTCCACCGCGACCACAGGATAGCCGGCCTCCGGAGATCGGTTCACCAAGAGGCCCGCGAGAAAGCCCACCACCAGCAGGTAAGCCAGCAGCAGGGGCTTGGTGGTACGACCGGGTTTCGTGGCGATCACCTCGCCCAGGAAGGGTAGCTTGTACCCTATCCCTATGCCGGGATCGCCACGTTATGACAACGAGGCCGGCAAAGATATTTAAGGAAAGGATCGGTCCCGGTTAGCTGCAACCGGGACCGATGCGCTGTGCGGACTACCGCACGTCCAGGATCTCGTACTGGATATTGCCGGCAGGGGCCTCCACCGTGACGATGGTCCCCTTGGTCTTGCCCATGATGGCCTTCCCCACCGGGGACTCGTTGGAGATCTTGCGATTCTCCGGGTCAGCCTCTACCGAGCCGACGATGGTGTACTCCAGGATATCGCCGTACTCCAGATCCTTGAGCGTGACCGTGGAACCCAGACGGACCTCGCCCTGATTGGCGGAGCCGTCGTCCTCGATCACCTTGGCATTGCGCAAAGTGTTCTCCAGGGTGACGATGCGCCCTTCCACGAAGGCCTGCTCGTTGCGGGCGTCCTCGTACTCGGAGTTCTCCGAGAGGTCACCCAGAGCACGGGCTTCCTTGAGGCGCTCCGCAACCTCCTTGCGCTTGACATTGCGGAGGTGTTCGAGCTCCTCCTGCAACTTCCGATAGCCTTCAGGTGACAGCACAATCGTCTTATTCTCTTCCATGGCGTTCCGTCTCCCTTTAGTCGATACTCACGGACCTGCGAGTAAACCGGGACTGTACACCGGCCTGTGCTAGTCTACCGTCCCGGTATCCAAGACATGACGGATTGTAGGAAGTGGTGCACATGAGGTGAAAAAAGAAGAACCCCGCAGGTGAGGAAACACCTGCTGGTTGTTCGAGATACATTCTAGTCACCTGCGGGGAAAGAATCAAGGGGCCGTGCGAAAATTCACCGGGGTTTTTGCGGATACCTTTTTGTCAAAACCGGTAATCCCTTCCGGTCAGTTTGGCCTTCAGGCGACTTTCCAGCATGTCCACGTTCTCAGCGAAAAAGGCCAGGGGAGGCTCCTTGGGGAGATGGAGTGTCGCCTGCCATCCGCCGAAAAACGGGCTGACCACCACCTGGTATCCCTTGCCCTGGATGCATACCTCTGCCGGCTGGGCCTCCTCCGACTCCGACTTGGGCGCCACCACCGGCTCCACACGGGCATCCAGCCGCCGGGCCAGCTCCTGTGCAACCTCCTGCAGTGTCATGGCTCTCAGCCTCCTCGCCACTCCCACAATAGCACAACGGACAGGGAGTGTGCGATAAGGAAAAAGCCTGGCGCTGCAAGAGGGCGGAAACAGAGCACCTCCCTGAGCGGAGGGAGGTGACTGCCGACCGGCGTTACCGCAGGGCCGTGGGCACCACCGCATCCACCAACCCGATCAGGATGGCGGCGATGGCGGCCCCCACCCAGTTGACCTGCAGCCAGCCGGGGAAAAGGGCGCTGGTGAGCCAGATGATGATGGCGGAGGAGAGAAACCCAATAAAGCCGCGGTTGGCAGGGGAGGCGTTCTTGCCCAGGAGGCTCTGGGCCAGGTACCCCAGGCCTGCGATCACCAGCGAGGCAAACAGGGCGCCCCAGAAACCGCTGACTTCCACACCGGGAGTAAGCCAGCTGACAAACATGAGCACCACTGCGGAGACCACAAACCGGATAACGGTGTTGATCATCGCATCCTCCCACTCCTGGATTTGCTATAATGAGAATCCACGCTGGTAGTCTCCACAGAGCATCCGCAGGTTATTCGCCTATGTTTTCCCTTGCGAGGGACTGGCTCCCGTGTTAGAATCATGCATGTTGGAGGTGAGGTAGTTGGCCAATACTAAGTCTGCCAAGAAGCGGGCCATCAAGGCAGCCAAGCGCGCCATGCGGAATAAGGCGATCAAGTCCAGCGTCCGTACGGCCATCCGCAAGTTCCGGGAGGCACTGGGCACGGAGCAAGCCGCCGCGAGGCTGAGCGAAGCTTTCCGGGCACTGGACAAGGCCGTCAGCAAGGGTGTTATTCATAAGAATACAGCCGCCCGCAAGAAGGCCCGTCTGGCCAAGAAGCTGGCCTCCGTTGCGAACGGCTAATCGATCCTACCTGTAGGCCTTTCGTGGTCTCTTATCCGCCACGTTTTCGTATGAACTTCACACGTAAAGAAGCCCACCCGGTCTGCGGTCGGGCTTTTTTTCGTGTCTCAGGGGCGCCGGCAGATCACGCTGCCTGGCGCCCCTGCTATTGCATCAGTTCCACCACCAACGTCTCCACGGTCACCGTGGGATCGGCACCGGACTTGATGGCCAGATCGGCCGCCAGCACCTTTTCCAGCGCCGCGACCAGCGCCTCCCGAGGATACCGCCGGACGCAGTCCACCGCCTTCTCATACGCGAAGGGCTTCATCCGGGCCAGTGCCGGCCCCTCCTTCCGGGAAACGCCCCGGTCCACCAGCGCCCTGACGGTCAGAAGCTGGCGAAACCGGTTGGCCAGCGCTGCCACCACCTGGAGGGGATGGTCCACCTGCCTCAGGATCTGTTCCAGCAGGAGCAAGGCCTGCGGCCGCTGCTTCAGCACCACCGCGTCGGTGAGCTGATAGATCTGGGTCTCCGTGATGCCCCCCACCACCGCCTCCACATCCCGTGCTGTGATGGCGGGGACATCCCCCACGTACAAAGCGAGCTTTTGCAGTTCGTTGTCCAGCCTCTGCAGGTCGTTGCCCATCCGCTCCACCAACATCCGGGCCGCCTCCTGGTCCATCCGCTTGCCATAGATCAGGGCGCGGTGTTCCACCCAGGGGATGGCTTCCCTCTCCTGCAGCGGACGGCACTCCACCACCGCTCCGGCTTCGGCCACGGCCCGGACCGCCTTCCGGCGGTGATCCACGCTGTCCCCTGCCAGAAAAACCAGGCAGGTAAAGGGAACCGGATGCTTCAGATAGGCCAGCAGCGGCTCCTCGGCAGCGGCAGGCTCCTCGTCCTGCTCCTGCTTCTCCTCCTGTTTCTCCGACCTGCGGCGGGCGCTGAAAAGGGGACAGTCCCGGACCACCACCAGCCGGCGCTCGGCAAAAAAGGGCTGCGTCTGCGCCAGCCGCAGGGCCTGGGCCACCTGGTCGGGCCCGGGCGCCACCACATCGGCGTTGAAATCGGCTGTCTCCGGCGGCACCGCGGCCTTGCGGATCGCCCGGAGCAGTTCCTCTTTCAGAAAAGATTCCTCTCCGTAAATCAGGTAAACGGGCCGCAGGGTACCCGCCCGGATCTCTGCCAGGGCCTCTTGGTGGTTCACCGATTTCCCCCCTTTTTCGCCTTGATTCACTTCGGTTCTTGCAAAGGGACTCCTGCAGGACTCCGAGGCTTCGGGTCCGAATTCCTCCTTCGTTGCGCAACACTACGGAATGGAAAGGAGGAGTCAGGATGCGGAGAGGTCCGGTACTTTTCGTCATCCTGGCTCTCCTTTTTGCCTTCGGATACGCCGCCCAACGGACCCTGATGGCCGCCTGGCACCGGGTGACCACCTATGCCCCGCCGGTCTCCGACGCTGCCCTGACCGAGTCGGGAGCCACTCCCCTGGCTGACCGGCTGGTGTTGATCGCGGTGAGCGGTCTGGAGGCGTCAGACGTCACCCTCTTGCCGTCGCTGGACTGGATCCGCCGCCAGGGAGGCAGCTACCACCTGACGGTTCCCGCCCCCGCATCGGAGGCAGCCGCAGCCGCCACACTCCTGACCGGAGCGCCACCGGAGGTGCACGGCCGCTTCCTTTCAACCCCGGGCGGGCCGGGGCTGACCGACTCCCTGCCTCAGGCCGCCGCTCGGGCGCAGCGGGGCGTGGGTGGAATCGGTGCGGGTGCCCTCGGAATGCACGCGGAGGAGAACTGGCAGGTACCCACCTCGGACACGGAACTGGTGGAAATGGCCAGAACCCTGGTGGCTCCCGGAGGCCCTCACCTGGTGCTGATCCAGGTGCCGATGCCCGGCGGGAAGCCGGCAGCGGACCGAACGGCACTGGCCGAGCTGGATGCGCTCCTGGTGCAGATCCTTGAACCGGTGGATCTGCAGTCCACCGCCGTGATGGTGGTGGGCCTGCCCGTCAGGCAGCCGCCCCTCTCCATGATGGAGGCCTCCGTTCCCCTGGTGATGGCGGGGGCCGGCATTCAGCCAGAGGTCTGGGGCACTGCCTCCCTGACGGACGTGGCGCCCACCGCGGCGGCGCTGCTGGGGATTCCCTTCCCCGCCATCAGCCAGGGCCAGCCGCTGATGGAAGCCCTGACCGCGGAGGGGCGCACGGCGGACGTCATCGTCAGCCAGTATCTCGCGACCCGCCGGGCTTACACCCATGCAGCTCTGGAGGCGCTGGGCGATGAGAGGGAACTTCCGGAGCCCCCTGAGGCCCGGGCCGAAGCGGCCGCATACCTGGACCAACTCAGCGAGTTGCTTCAGCAAGCCCGCAGCGCCCACTGGAGGGCTGCAGCGCCCGCCCGCCTGCCGTACCTGGGCGGGTTGCTGGCGGTCCTGCTCCTCTACTTGGCCCTGGCCTTGCGACAGCGGTTCGGCTTTCCCCTGCGGCTGGGCCTCTGCACCTACCTGGCCGCCTTTCACCTTCTCCTGCTGCTGCAGGGCGGAGGCTACCTGACGGCCCTGGTCTCCCTGCAGGCCGTCACCCCCGGCTCCTTCGCGCTGCGGGCGCTTCCGGTGGCCCTGTCCATGGGGCTGGCCAGCCTGACCTGCGGGTTCGTCGCGGCCCGGCAGGGGATGCGGCGGGCGCCCTTCGTGGGGGCAGCGACCCTCCACACGGCTTTGACCGCCGCCGTGGTGACGGCCATCCCGGCTGTGGTCCTGCTGATCATCTATGGCCGGGATTTCCCGGCGGGACTGCCTGCGCCTGGCCTGGTGGCCTGGTTCTTGGCGGCTGTCTTCCAGGTGGTTGTGATCAGCTACCTGAGCCCGATCTGGCTGGTGTTGGGCGTCAACGCGGCCCGGCTCACCCAACGGCTGTGGCCGCAGCGGGAGACCGGGGATCCAGCCCGAAAAGCCGACAACGTGATCCGGCTGAAGACGATTCGGCGCCATACCCGGAAGTAAGATGAAGCAGCCATGATCGAAAGGGCGATGAACGGGATGCGTTTGCAGGATCTTGCAGGTTGGGTGTTCGACCTGGACGGGGTGATCTGGTCGGGCCGTCAGGCCATTCCCGGCGCCAGGGAGCTGGTGGCGACCCTGCGGGAAACAGGCAGGCGGGTCGTCTTCCTCTCCAACAACTCGACGGCATCCCGGCAGATGCTGGCGGAGCGCCTCCGGGCTCATGGCATCGCGGCAAACCCGGAGCAGGTGATCTCCCCCATGGAAACCGCGGCCCGACAGCTTCGGGAGCGGTTCGGTTCCGTACGGGTGCTGGTGGTCGGCGCCGAGGTGCTGCGGGCCGCGCTGGAGGCGGAGGGACACACCTGTGTCGACGACCCCATGGAGGCCGAGGCGGTAGTGATGGGCCGGGACGAAACCTTTGATTACCACCGTCTGACCCAGACCTGCCGTGCCGTGGAACGGGGCATCCCCTACATCACCCTGAACGTCGACGCCCGCCTTCCCATCGAAGACGGGCAGTGGCTGCCGGGCGTCGGGGCGCTGGTGGCGGCTGTCGAGGCAGTTACGGGGCGGTACCCGGAGGTGGTGGGCAAGCCCTCACCGCTGCTGTTTAAGGCCGCTCTGGCCGCCATGGGGACGGCGCCCGCAGACAGCGTCATGGTAGGCGATACCCGGGAGACCGATATCGCCGGTGGGCGGCAGACTGGTATGTGGACGATCCAGGTGGGACAACGAAGCGGAAAGCCGGAGCCCCACCTTCAGGTGGCGACTCCGGCTGAACTCCTGCAGCTGTGGCGGGACGGCGCCCGCATCGGTTAAAGGCGGGTGCCGTCAAGCGTTTCCTTTGGCAGCCCGTACCCTGGCCACCAGGGTGCGGGCTTTTTCTTCCAGCACGTCGTAACGGCCCTGGGCGATCAGTTTCTTGTTGGCCAGGGCGCCGCCGAGCCCGACCACCCTGGCGCCGGCCTTGATAAATTCGTGGGCGTTGTCCAGGGTGATGCCGCCTGTGGCCATCAGCGGGATGTCCGGGCAGGGGCCCTGCATCTCCCGGAAGAAGGTCGGCGTGACGACACTGGCGGGGAAGATCTTGACCATGTCGGCGCCCCACCGCCGGGCCATGACCGCCTCCGAGGGGGTCATGGCGCCCGGCGCGCAGAAAAGTCCAAGCGCCTTGGCACGGCAGATCACGTCGCGGTCGGTGTTGGGCGCCACGATGAACCGGGCGCCGGCGGCTTTAACCTGATCCACTTCCGCGGGCGACATCACCGTGCCCATCCCCGGCACCACGTCCGGCAGTTCCGCCAGGGCCCGAAGGGCATCCAAGGAACCCGGGGACGGAAAGGTGATCTCGATAAAGGAGATTCCGCCCCGGTGCAGGGCGCGGGCCACCTGGATGGCGGCGTCGGGCTCCAGGCCCCGCAGGATGGCCACCACACCGCTGGCTTCCATGGCAATCTGAATATCGTTCATGTCATTACACTCCATTGGACAGGATGTCGACTAACTGTTGGGCAAGGGTACGGATGTTCTCCGGAAGTGCAGCCAACCGATGCAAAGGGATTGGCCCCGCAGCGCCACAGGACTGCCGATTCCCGTGCGCGCTGGTACCGTCCGTTTCCCGGCGGAGAAGGGCCGCGTTTACACGAAACCGGGCGGGAGGTCATCCCTCGGCGCCCGGTTTGCCCATGGCTAGGCGAACGGCCCCACGGTGAAGCCGCACCTTTGCTCCGTTCGCCCCGTGGGCTACAAATAGTTACTTCGTATCGAATTGCTGAAAGTCGCAAGGTGCGGGGATTGTCACAGCGAATATCCAGCAGCAGTCTGCATGGACGGACCGACTGCCTCATCCCTAGGGTGCCCAGATCCCCTGCAGGCGCTCCGTCCAAGAGGCTTACGGGGGGCGAAGAATCGTGACGGCACGCTTTGACGCACCGCATCTTCTGGAACTGAAGAAGCAAGTATTGGAGTACTCGCTGAAGATGTCCCGTTCAGGCCTGGCACCCGCGACGTGGGGCAACATCAGCGCACGGGATCCCGAAACCGGCCTCATCTTGATCACCCCCAGCGGCATGGCTTACGACAGCCTGCAGCCGGAGGACATCTGCGTCCTGGATCTCGACGGAAACCATGTGGACTGTCCGTGGAAGCCGTCGACGGAAACACCGCTGCATCTGATCTTCTACCGGGCGAAGCCCTGGTGCCATGCCGTCGTTCACACCCACTCCCTCTACGCCACCGCTTTCGCGGCGCTGGGTCAGGAAATTCCCGTGGTAGTCGCCACCCTGGCCAGTGCCGTGGGCGGTTCGGTGCCCTGTGCGCCCTACACTCCGTCGGGAACCGAGCACTTCGGCCAGGTAGCCCTGGAAGCGATGGGGGACCGGACCGCGGTGCTGCTGGGCAACCACGGCGTGGTGGCCGTCGGTTCCTCCCTGGAGGAGGCCTACACCGTCGCGGAGGTAGTGGAAAACGCCGCGAAGATTTACCACTTCGCCCTCTCCGTGGGCCGGCCCAACATCCTGCCCGACTCCGAAGTGTCCCGGATCCGCCAGAAATACCTGACCAAGTACGGTCAGAAGTAGCTACCACGCAAAGAGCCACCGCCGCCCCAGAAGTCCCACGGGGCGGTGTTCCGCTTCTTCGGAAAGGCCCCGGCGGCCGGAGGCCCAGATGCGGGTTCCGTCCGTCCGAAAGGTGACCGTTCCGTGCCGGTCCGTGCGGAAAAGCCGAATCTGCTGCTCCCGAAGGCGCTCCAGGGTCGCCGGGTGGGGATGGCCGTAGGCATTCCCGGCCCCCACCGAAATCACCGCCCAGGAGGGCTTTACGGCCTCCAGGAAGGGCGTTGAGGTACTGCCCCGGGCGCCGTGGTGGGCCACCTTGAGCACATCGGCCTGCAAAGGGACGCCGGCCGCCACCAGCCGTGCCTCCGCGGCCTCCTCCAGGTCGCAGGCCAGCAGGAATCCGACATGACGGTACGTCACCCGAAGTGCGACGCAGCGGTTGTTATCATCGGAGGCGGCAGACCGGGTAAGTTCCGCCGGTGGATTCAGCACCTCCACCGTGACCTCCGATCCCAGCAGCACCCGCTCGCCCGCGACGGGCGCCCGCAGCGGGATGCCGGCCTCCCGGGCCAGCCGCAGGGCTTCCTGGTAAGGCCGTTCTTCCTGGTCCAGGCCGGCATGCCAGAACGTCTCCACCGGCAGGGCCCGCAGGACGGCTGCGGCACCCCCGGCATGGTCCTGATCCGCATGGGTAAGCACCAGCAGGTCCAGTCGCTGCACCCCTAGCCGCCGCAGGAAGGGCACCACCACTTCCTTCCCCGCGTCCCACCCTGGCTGCCGCCGGTGGGGATGCGGCGGAATGACAGGGCCCGCATCCACCAGCATGGTGCGGCCTTCCGGCGAACGGACCAGGACGGCGTCGCCCTGTCCCACATCCAGGAACGTAACGGTGAGCACATCTCCAGGACCGGCCAGCACCTGCCGCCAGGTGAGCACCGCGGCCCCCATCAGCATCACCATCGCGGCCGCCACCGGAACCTGTCGGGCCAGCGCCGGCCGCCACCGGTGCCAGAGGATCCGCACCCTCTCCCGAAGCAGCCCGGCCTGGTTGCGGAGCATGCTCGGGTATGGGCTCAGGCACAGCCAGAGGATGGTGTACCAGACCACCACCCCGAAAAACGGCAGCCGTCCGACCTCCAGGTAACCGCCGGGCACCGCCGCAGTCGCTTTTACCAGAAAGATCAGCACCCACAGCCCCGCCTGCAGGGCGGCCGCGAGAAGCCGGGCTAGCGGCAGGAGCACCAGACCGGCCAACAGCGTGACGGTCCCCAGGTAGACCACAGGGCCCTGGCAGAGGGCCACCAGCAGATTGGCCACCGGTGCCACCGGAGAGAGGGTTCCAAAGTAGGAAAGGCAGAGCGGTTCCACCAACAACTGAGCGGCAAAGGTGACTGCCAGACCTTCCGCCATCCAGCGCCCGAACCGCTGCCCGAGTACCTGCTGAAGCCAGGGGGCGAGCCTTTTCTGCAGCGGCCGGGTGAACAAGAGGATACCCAGGGTCGCAGCCACGGAAAGTTGAAAGCCCACGTCAAAGAGCAACCCCGGAGCGGCCGCCAGCAGCAGAAGGGCAGCCGCTCCCAGGGTGTTGAGGGCATCTCGCTCCCGTCCGAGCACATCACCCAGCAGCACCAGAATCGCCATCAGCCCCGCCCGCAACACCGAGGGTGTGCTGCCCGTAAGCAGGATAAAGAAGGCTACCAAAGGGATACCTGCAGCGGCCGCCCAGCGGCGGCGAACCCCCACCCGGCGCAGAAGCGCGAGAAACGGCAGCAGGATCATGGCCACGTTGCCGCCGGAGACTGCGAGCAGATGAAAGACGCCGCTTTCCCGGAAGGCCTGGCTGATATCCTCCGGCAGGTCACTGCGGCTCCCCAGGACGAGCCCGGCCATCAAGGCCGCGTAGCCCTCCGGCAGGATGGCCGCCAGAACCGCTTCCATCCGCTGCCGCAGCGACACCGCGGCGCGGCGAATGGGGTCCAACCGCCCCGGACCGGTGACGGTGACAGAACGGACCGACATTCGTACGTAAATCCCCTGCCTGGCGAGGTAGGCCGCCTGGTCAAAGGCCCCGGGCCGCGGGGCCCCAGGCGGCTGCTCCAGCCGTCCCTGTGCCCGGATGCGCTCCCCGTATCCCGGCGCCTTTCCGTCCCACTGGGTGATCCAGATTCGGCCCCGCGCCGGGTGGTCCTCCACCGCCTCCACGGCCACGGCGTAGGCCCAGCCACCCGAGGGCAGGCTCTCTGGCTCGCTGACCACCGTCCCGGTCACCTGCACGCGCTGCCCCTCCCAGGCCCCGATGCTGCCGCGCCCTGCCGTTTGCACGAAGCTATACCGGAGCGCGCCAAAGGCGGCCACAGCCGCCAGCAGCGCCGCCATGGTGCGCTGCCGCGACCGGGCCGCCCATCCCAGGCAAAACACCAGCCCTCCCAGCGCCAGGCCCGGATGCGGCCGGACCCACCCTGCGATGGCGATGCCCAGAGCCAGGGCTGCAGCCATCAAGAGTGCCGGACGCACGGCCTCACGCTCCTCTGTCTCGAAGTGTCACCGTCTTCCACTACGTGGAAAAAGGAAGCCAGGTTCGATGACACCAGGAGTCAGAGGCCTGCAGTGACGCTATTCCTTGACAGAACCCGCCAGCAGACCGCGTACGAAGTAACGCTGAAGCAGGAAGAACACGGTCAGCGGGAGGATCATCGAGACAAACGCGCCTGCCGTCAGCAGGTGCCAGTCCTGTCCGTAGGCACCCATCAGGCCGAGGAGACGCTGTGTCAAGACCTGCTTATCGGCCTGCGAACTGAGGAAGACCAGGGCCACCAGCAGGTCGTTCCAGGTCCAGAGGAACTGGAAGACGGCAAAGGATGCCAGGGCCGGGGCCGACAGCGGCAGGATGAGCCGCGTGAAGATGGTGAAGTGAGAGGCCCCGTCGATAAACGCCGATTCAAAAATATCCCGGGGCAGCGAGCTGATGAAATTGTACAGCAGGTAGACTGCCAGGGGCAGGCCAAAGCCCGTATGAGCCAGCCAGATACCCAGATACGTGCCGTTCAGGTTCAGTTTCAGATAGTCCCGCAGGACCGGGATCAGCGAGACCTGCAGAGGTACGCCCATCAGCCCCACACAGAGGATGAAGAGCCATCGCCGGCCCGGAAAGCGAATCCATGCAAATCCGTAGGCAGCCATGGCGGCGATCGAAATCGGAATCACGGTGGACGGCACCGCCACGGCTATGGAATTGAGCATGTTGTTGAACAGATTAATGTTCACACGGCCACCCTGAACCTGACCAGGCTCCGCCAAACCCAGAACGACCCGGTAGTTGTCCAGGGTAAACCTGGACTCCCCGGGGTTGGTGATCACCGTCCACCAACCCGTCCGGCTCACATCGTCAGCCGGCCGGAAGGAACTGACCAGCAGACCCACCGTCGGGGTAAGCCAGACCAGGGTGATCAGGATCATCACCGCATAAACCAGCACCATCCCGGGTGTCACCCTGAGGCGCCGCCCGGCTTTCCTGGCCGTGATTGTCGGCTCGTAGCTGCTCATCAGAACGCCTCCGTCCGCTTGGTGAACTGGCGCAGGTTGTAGTACATCACGGGCAGCACCGCCAGCAGCAACACGATGGCCACCGCTGCGGCACGGCCGTAGTGGAATTGCCGGAACATCTGGGTGTACTGCACGTTGGCGATCACCTGGGTGCCGTAGTTGCCGCCGGTCATGGACTGGACAATATCGAACACCTTCAGCGTGCCGAGGATGGTCGTCGTGGCAACGGTGACCACAGTGCCCCAGATGTTTGGCAGGGTAATCCGGAAGAACACCTGGATCTCGTTGGCACCATCCACCCGAGCAGCCTCCAGGAGTTCCTGCGGCACCCCCTTGATGGCCGCGGAGAAGATCACCATGGCGTAACCGGTCTGGAGCCAGATCATGATGGCGGTAAGGAAGATGTTGTTCCACGGCTGCATGAGCAACCAGGCTTTGGGCTCACCGCCCAGGGCCACGACGATGGCGTTCAGCAGGCCGATCTGCTCGGATCCAGGCGGCCGGTACTCGTATACGAACTTCCAGATCACCGAGGCCCCGACCATCGAGATGGCCATGGGCATAAAGATGATGGCCTTACAGATCCGCTCGAAGACGGGGTGCGTCCGGTCCGCCAGGACCGCGATCAGCATGCCGAAAACGATGCTGAATACGGTACTGAAGGTCAGCCAGAAGAAGAAGTTGTTACGGAACGAGATCAGCATCTCCCGGCTGGAAAAGGCGTAGACATAATTGGCCAGGCCGACGAACTGCTCCCCGTTAGCATCGTAGAAACTGGCAATCAGAGTCCGTACGGTCGGCATGGCCAGATACGCGATGACCACAGCCACAGCCGGGCCGACAAAGACCACCGGCACGAGGCGGCGGTTCCAACGCGCAGGGAGTTGCTGCACCACATGGGAAGCCACTGTAAACAGCAGGATCGCACCGCCGATACCCCAGATGACCGCGAGAAGGGCCTGTACCCACTGGGGCAGCCGGGTATCCCGCAGGAAGACGAAGCTCTGCTGGAGGAACACCAGGACAACGATCGGTAGGACCACGGTAGAGAGAAACCGCCCCACCGGAGCTGACAGCCCCGACCGAACCCCCTCCCGCTGTCCGGGCTTGTTCGTCTGCCGCATCTTGCTCCTCCTCCCAACCCGGGACGCCGTGGAACCGCCGAGTCCGGCGCAGAGCCGGATTGGGCGGGCGCAGGGTACGCGCCCGCCCCATCGCTGTCCCCGGCTTTCGAATTGTGAATCCGGTTGACTAGGAACCAGACTTGCCGGCCTCATCAATCTCCTTGAGGATGGTGTCCAGATCGCCGTTGCCGCTCACCCAGTCCGTGATGCCTTTCCAGAAGGCCCGGTTGAGCGCCGCAGGCATGGCGTCGGAACCGTCGAAGCGGGCCGACTCCGCATTCATGATGGTCTCGGCCATGGTCCGCTCGATCTGGGTCTTATACAGGTTGAGGTCCTGACCCTGGTGCGGGAACAGGGCATTACCCGACTTGGCCCAGGTGGTGGTGGCGTCCAACGTAGCGAGCCACTCCATGAACTTCTTGACCTCAGGCCGGTCATGGCCCTTGAACACCACGAACTCGTCACCGCCGACCACCAAGCCCGGGGTGATGCCTTCCTTGATGGGCGGCAGGATAAAGACGCCGACGTTCTCATCAAGGTTGTTCCGGATCTCCTCCGGGAAGAAGGCGGTCGCGAAGCTGCCCTGGAAGTGCAGGTAGCACTTGGGCGGATCGTCAAACAGGAACTTGGCCGCGTCCGCCACGTTGGTGGTGGCGATGGTGGTGGTTCCGCCATAGACGGCGTCCGGATCCATCCAGATCTGGCCGAGGATCTCAAAGGCCTCCTTCACCTCGGGAGAGCTGAAGGGCAGTTCGCCGGCGACCCACTTGTCGTAGACCTCAGGCGGCTGGGTCCGCAGCAGAATGCTCTCGATCCAGTCGGTCCCCTTCCAACCGGTGGCGTCGCCCGATTCGATGCCCTCGCACCACGGGGTACGGCCGTCGGCCTTGATCTGCTCTGTGAGGGCGATCAGCTCATCCCAGGTCTTGGGAACCTGGTAGCCGGCCTCTTCAAAGGCCTTCTTGTTGTACCAGATCCAGCCCTTGGCGTTGACCCGGTGGAACAGACCATAGACCTTGCCGTCCACCGTGCCGAGTTCCTTCCAAATGGGCTTGTAGTTCTGGTCGATCAGCTGCACGAGCTCAGGCCACAGTTCCACCAGCTTGCCCTGCCGAGCCAGGCGGGCCGCACCGCCGGGCTGCGGGAACGCGGCGATGTCCGGGACATCGCCCGACTGGGCCTTGATTTCGATCAGGGTAGCGAAATCGTTGGCTCCCGTGTACTGGACGTCGATATCGGGGTTGGCTCTCTCAAAGTCCGCCAGCACCTCGTTGAACTGCCGTTCCTCTTCGCCGGTCAGCACACCCAGAACCGTGACGACTTTCTTTTCGCCGGAGCTACCCTGCTCACCAGATGGGGGGCCCTGTTTGGATCCGCATGCCGCCAGGATCATGGAAAGGACCAGGAGACCGATGATCAGCGGACGTTTCCGTAACATGGTTCTGCCCTCCTCCTGTGCTTAGTTCAGGAGAAATAACCTGGTACGCCGATCCGGCGGTACCAAGCGTGAGCACAAAGCCTAGCCGTGCGGGGCCGGCGGTGCCGTGGAGCCCCGCACCACCAGTTCAGGGGACAACCAGCGGGTAGGTGGCGCGGGCTCCCCCGCCACCAACCGAAAGGCCAGGTGGACCGCCTCCTGTCCGATGAGACCGATGGGCTGACTCACCGTGGTAAGGGAAGGCCGCCAGAGGGCCGCCAGGTTCAGGTTGTCAAACCCCACCACCGAGAGTTCCTGAGGAACCGGGATGCCCAGGTCCGCCGCCGCTGCAAGAACGCCCAGGGCCAGAACATCAGACCCGCAGAGGATGGCAGTGGGCCGTTCCGGTTCCCGCAGCAGACGGATGGCCGCCTGGTAGCCGTACTGCTGCTTCCAGCCCACTTCCAGCTGCCAGTTGGGAGGCGGCAGACAGCCGGCCGCGGCCAGTTCCTGTCGCCAACCTTCCCAGCGGGGACCGGCCGCTACGGGATCGGTGGACGGCCCCCCCACCATGGCGATGCGCCGGTGGCCCAGACTCAGCAGGTGGCGGGCTCCCATACGGCCGCCGGTGAGAGAGTCCACCAGAATGCCGGGCCACTGCCCTTCCGGATCAAAGGTGGCCGCCAGTACCACCGGCCGGCCCACCTGGCGGAAGGCTTCCTGGTGGGCAGGGCTCAGGGCCCCGGAGGTGTAGATGACGGCGTCGAGCCGGTGATCCCGGCACAGGTGAATAGCAGCGACATCGCGCTCTTCCGACAGGTCAGTGTGAAGCAACACCAGCCTTACGCCCAGGGAGGCGGCGGCCAGCGCCATGCCCTGAGCCAGTTCGGCAAAGAAAGGGTTGGCCACATCGGGAACGATGACGCCGAAGAGGCCCGTACGCCCGCGTACCAGGCTGCGGGCAGTCATGTTGGGGCGCCAGCCCAGCTCGGCCATGGCCTGCTCCACCTTCTGGCGGGTGGCAGGGGATACCCGCACCGAGCCGGAGATGACGCGGGAGACCGTGGCGACGGACACCCCGGCCCTGGCAGCCACATCGCGAATGGTCGGTCCTGGCAACGGCATCACCTCGACATGGCCCGTTATGCTTACTCCGTCTCAAATTCCCATTCGAAGAAAGACCACCCCTGGGACCGCTCGAGGATCAGGCGGGCCATCTCTTCGTGGCTGAAAGCCTGCGGGAAGTTTCCCCACTGCGTGCCATTGCGCCCGTCGAAGTGTTCGGCCATCAGCCCCAGGCTGGTGGCGGCCTTCAGGCAGACGTTGATCCAGTGGTCGCAGCGATCCTCCTCCCCTGCCATCAGGTGGTAGCGGCCCAGCCACAGGGTAGGCAGGTAGAACGGTACCGCGGCGTTCTCATAGCGGCAGACGCCCTCGTAAAGCAGCAGGCCGCCGTCGTCAGCCGGGCGATACATCCGTTCCACGGTACTGCGCATGCGGGGATCCCGGGCCGGCAACAATCCGTAAAAGACCAGGGCGAGCACGGAAATGTCCATGGGCGCCCGCGTTTCCGGGACGGCATCCCAATGCCGGACGTAAGCTTGCCGCTCCGGATCCCAGCCCTTGGCCAGGGTCTCCTGCGCGATGATGCGGGCTCCCTCCCGCCACCGGCGGGCCTCGTCAGCGTGGCCCAACACCCGGGCGATCCGGGCAGCGGCGGTGAGGGCTGCGTAGCACATCGCCTTGCCATGGACCCAGTGTGACAGGTAATCCCGGGTCTCCCACATACCGGACTCCCGGCGCTGCCAGTTAGCCAGCGTCCAGTCTGCGGCCAGGCGCACGCCCTCCCAGTGGGTCTCAAGGGCCTCCCGGTTGCCGGATGTCTTGTAGTGGAACCAGAGGCCGTGGAGCACGCTGCCCTCGTTGTCCAGCTGCAGTTGCTGGGAAGCCGCGTTGCCTAGCCGGATCGGCTTTTCGCCGCCCGGCCCCTGCAGGTCGTCGATGAGGCGCTCGTGAGGGTCCTTCCCGTCGACAGTGTAGAGGGGCTGCTTCCAGTGGCCGTCCGGCCCCTGGAGGCTGAAGCAGAAATCGTAGAAGCGACGGGCCTCCCGGTGAAGTCCCGCTGCATCCAGGGTCATCGCGGTATAGTAGCCGTCACGCAACCAGGGGAAGCGGTAATCCCACTGGTGATCGCCGCCCGGAATCGCCGGGAAGGAAGCGGTGGGAGCCGCCAGCAGCGCACCGGTGGGCTCGTAGCTGAGCAGCCGGATCGTGATCAGGCTGCGCCAGTAGGCCTCCTCCCAGGACGGACTTACCCCCTGGGGCTTGCGGGCGGCGCTCAGCCAGTCCCGCCACTGGTCCAACTCTTTCTGCAGGGAGGCCTGCTGCAGGTCAGCCATTGCCGCTTCGGCCTGCGCCTGGGTCCCTCCCCAGGCCACGTAGAGCCAGGCGTCGCCGCCCCGCAGTTCCAGGTTGACGCCACGGACAATGGCCACTCCATCCGGAGTGCGGAGAAGATCCCCTTCCCGGGTCACCGGCAGATGAACCGACTGCACCGGGTTGACCTGTACCACCAGGCGGGACGACTCCGGGGCCCCTTCCACCTCCAGGTGGCGAACGAGGCCCTGCACACCCCAGGGCATGAAATCGGTGGCGGTCACCCGCACACCCGGCCCCGACAGCCGGGTCTGAAGCACTGCAGAATGGCCGAGATAGCGCTGGTCGAAAGGTGTCAGGGCCACCGGTTCGCCCTGTACCTCGAGCTTTAGGGACAGGCTTCCCCCGCGACAGGGGTCCAGAGCCGCTGCGAAAAGCGGCTGGCTGTCAAACCGGGGAATGCAAAGCCACGACACGGAAAGATCCGGTTCAACCAGGGCGGCGGTGTAGCCGTTACCGACCAGCCCGGCGTGAAAGCGCATCTGGTCTGCCTCCTCAAAGGAGTGTAGCCACTGAAAGTATGGTATGTAACCGGTTACATTTTCATCGTAAGAAACCCATGAAAACGCGTCAATCCGCTTGAGTGGACAACTGGTTAAGAGGCCAAAATGCCTATTGCAAAATCTACTTTGGGCAGTTGAAAAGCGGGCGGCCCGAAGCCGCCCGCTAATGTAACCGTTTAAATTAGGTGCGGTAAGAACCCACGACGTGCACACAAAAAACCCCCGGATGCATGTCCGGGGGATCATTCTATCGTGTAGGAGGCTTCGATGCATGCTGCGTTGGAACGTCCCGAATCAATCGGCGGTGCCAGCGGGATCCAGGGGATCCTCCTTGTAGCCTACAGGCAGCTTGCCGAACAGGTAAACAGGCAGCCGCTTCAGGCCTTCATAGCAGTCGTGCTTCACGGTTTTCTTCTCTTCCACCGGTTGCGGGACTTGCGGGCGTTCCACCAGCATCACCATAAGTGGTTCCCTCCTTCACAAGCACCGACACAGAACGGTGACCGATCGAACAGTCCAGTCTCCTGCGTCATGTACCCCTGCGAATCTTCGCTTTGATCATACCCCTTTAGACTATAGACCTTATAGAGTCACAAAGGTCTAATATTTTTGCCTCTGACCCCCGCCTTAGTGGGTATCCGAAGCCTATTCGCGATACCAGGCAGGTCGGGCCCCTGCACGCGATCCTCCCAATGGCCTATACTCAGGGAGAGGTGAGCCACAATGCTGCTGGGCTGCCACGTCAGCATCGCCAAAGGTTTTGCACAGGCCGTGGAAAACGCACACCGGCTGGGATGCCAATCCTTCCAGTTTTTCACCAAGAACCCCCGGGCCTTACGGGGCAAGGCTGCCGATCCGGAGGACGCGGCCAAAGGCCGGGCCCTGATGGCCCAGTACGGTCTAGTAGCCGTAGCCCATGCTCCCTACATCACCAACCTGTCCACCCCGGATCCGGAACTGCAGGCGCTCTCCATCCAGTCACTGAAACAGGACCTGGAGAACGCGGAAGCGTATGGGGCCCTTGGATGTGTCTGTCACATGGGCAAGCATCTCAATCACGGGGAGGCTTATGGCCTGCAGCGGATGGTAGATACCCTGAACCGCCTGCTGGAGGCGTACACCGGCCCGTGTCCCCTGCTCTTGGAGAACACCGCCGGACAGGGATCGGAGATGGGCACGACCCTGGAACAATGCCTCGAGGTTCGGGCCCGGGTGGAACAGCCGGAGCGAATCGCCTTTTGTTTTGACACCTGCCACGGGTTCGCCGCAGGGATGTACCGGCCCGAAGAATGGGCAGATTTTGTGGACACGGCCCGCCGCCTCGGCTACTGGCAGCTGCTCCGGGCCGTGCACCTGAACGACAGCAAGTTCGGATACGGAGAGCACAAGGATCGCCACGCCAACCTCGGAAAGGGCTTCATCGGAGAGCAGGGGATCGCCACACTGCTCCGGTCGGGTGCCTTTGAGGGGCTCCCGGTCATCCTGGAGACGCCAGTGGCCTCCGAAGAGGAGTACGGGCCGGAAATGGCGTATGCTCGGTCCTTGATGGAATAAGACACGGAGGGGAGGATCTCCCCTCCGATCCGTTTTCGCACCCCGCTGTCGCTGAACGGTAGCGTTCTCTTCTTGGGTTACAGTGAAGAGGAAGAGCGGCGGCCGAGGTGGAATCGTGTAGAAATCATCTCCCGGAAGAAGGAGCGTGCACACGTGGCAACCCTGGAGACGGCTGTCACCCGCCAGCCCTCCAGCTTCCTGGAGGGCGTCCGGGCTGCCGGCCCGGTGATGTTGGGTTACCTGCCCATCGGATTTGCCTTCGGGGTGCTGGCCCGAACCGCCGGACTAACCGTGGCCGAGATCGGGCTGATGTCGGTGCTGGTCTACGCCGGTTCGGCCCAGTTCATCGGGGCGGCCATGATCGGGGCGGGCGCCCCGGCACCCGCCATCATCTCCACCACGTTTCTCGTCAACCTGCGGCACCTGCTGATGAGCACCGCCCTGGTGCCGTCCCTGCGGCAGAACCGTGCCTGGCAGAACAGCCTGCTAGCCTTCGGCATCACGGACGAGACCTTTGCCCTGAACTCCGCCCTTCTCCGGGGCCAGCCTGCCAGCCCGGCCTTTGTGGCCGGCGTCCACGTCTCGGCTCAGGCGAGCTGGGTCCTGGCCTCTGTGGCGGGAGCACTGGTAGGCCAGATGGCCGCCAATACCGAGGCCCTGGGACTGGACTTTGCCCTGCCGGCCATGTTCATCGGGCTGCTGGTGCCCCAGATCAGCGGGGCGGAACGCTGGAAGAAAGTCCTCAGCGCCCTGGTCGCGGCGGCGGTCAGCATCGGAATCCTGCTGCTCAGCCCCGGTTCCGGGTGGGCCATCATCGGCGCCACGGTGGTGGGCGCCACCGTGGGGGTGCTGCTGAAATGACCGTCCGACCGGCTGTTCTGGCCATTATCCTGGGCATGGCCCTGGTAACCTATCTGCCCCGGATGCTGCCGCTGGTGGTCCTGAGCCGGGTACAGCTCCCGCCCCTGGTCCTGAAATGGCTGAGCTACGTGCCGGTCTCCGTACTGGCAGCCCTGCTGGCCAAGGAACTGCTGATGACCGATGCCGGTCTCGCCTTTCCCCCGGCGCACCCCCACCTCCTGGCAGCCCTGCCGGCATTCATCGTGGCTGCCACCACCCGCAGCCTGATGGGCACGGTGATCGCCGGGATCGCAGCGATGGCGCTGCTGCGGCTCGTCCTGTGATTGAAACCGGTTACAAGGTCAGGTGCGGCAAGAGTTTCTCCATGGTCCGGGGGCCGATTCCCGGTACCTTCTCCAGGTCCTCCAGCCGCTGAAACGGCCCGTGCTTCGTCCGGTACTCCACAATCGCCCGGGCGATGGCCGGGCCGATTCCGTTTACCTGCTCCAGTTCCGCGGCGGAGGCCCGGTTGATGCTCACCCGACCGGGACTTCCGGTGGCGCTGGCGGCCGGGCTCTCCCCGATCCCCACGGTTGCCCCCCGGGCCGCCGGGGAGAGTTGAGATTCCGCCCGGGCCTCCTTCCTTGTTGGCACATAGATCTTATCGCCGTCAGACACCCGGGCCGCCAGGTTGAGGACCTCCGGCGCCCCCTCCGGGGTGACGCCCCCGGCTGCCGCCAGGGCATCTTCCACCCGGGCGCCCTCCGGCAGCCGGAAGACCCCCGAACGAACCACGGCCCCCGTCACATGGACCACCAGCTCCGGCTTCGGCGCAGGTGCATCCGGCCCGGCAGAAGCCGCTGTTCCTGCCGGCACGGCCGGGACCTTTTCGGTTCCGGCTGCCTCCAGCGCTGCTGCGGCGGCCCGCCTTTCCTCCTGATAGCGAATGGCACCCAGACAGACCACCCCGAAGCCCAGAACCGCCACCAGCACCCATACCGCGTAGCGCACGGCAGGGCTGAGTTCGGTCTGTTCCATATGGTCATCCCTCCTGCTCTGCACAGGAGGGATTCGACATTTTCCAGGATTTTCCTTCTTTTTCCAGGTGCCCTCGGCGAGACGCGCGAATCCACTGGTCAGCGGTCCTGATCACCGGCGGGGTGTTTGAGATTGCACGTTCATTCCCAAACATTGCGTTTTGACGCTGGATTCTGTTTTTTCATCGTCCATACAGCACGAAAAGCCGGAAAACTTGTATAACGAAGGGCGAGGGCACGTTGCCCGGGGCGAGAAAGCGTTGCCCACGGAGTTCGTAACGTGATGGGGGTAAGAGAATGAAGATTCTGGAGGGTACAGAGATCCGCGGACCGGTCACAGACCCGTATGCGGAAATCCTCACGCCGGAAGCGATGGCTTTCGTGGCCGAACTGCAGCGGAAGTTCAACCCCACCCGGGAAGCCCTGCTGCAGCGTCGGATGGAACGGCAGGCCCGGTTGGACCGGGGAGAGATGCCGGACTTTCTGCCGGAAACCAGGGAGATCCGGGAAGGGGACTGGAAGGTAGCACCTCCGCCTCCGGACCTGATGGACCGGCGGGTGGAAATCACCGGTCCGGTAGACCGGAAGATGATGATCAACGCCCTGAACTCCGGAGCTCGGGTCTTCATGGCGGACTTTGAGGACGCCAACTCCCCCACCTGGGCCAACGTGGTGCAAGGCCAGATCAACCTGCGGGACGCGGTGGAGGGAACCATCTCCTACCGGAGCCCGGAGGGCAAGGAGTACCGCCTCAACGAAAAAACCGCCGTCCTGATGGTCCGTCCCCGGGGTTGGCATCTGCTGGAGCGGCATGTCCTGGTAGACGGTAAACCGGTATCGGCCAGCCTATTCGACTTTGGCCTGTATTTCTTCCATAATGCCAAGCGGCTGCTGGAGAAGGGCACCGGCCCGTACTTCTACCTGCCCAAGATGGAGAGCCACCTGGAGGCCCGGCTCTGGAACGATGTCTTCAATTTTGCGGAGGACACGCTGGGCATCCCCAGGGGCAGCATCCGGGCAACGGTACTGGTGGAGACCATCCTGGCCGCCTTTGAAATGGACGAAATCCTCTATGAACTGCGGGAACATTCTGCCGGTCTGAACGCTGGGCGCTGGGACTATATCTTCAGTGCCATCAAGAAGTTCCGCAACCATCCCAACATCGTCTTCCCCGACCGGGGGCAGGTCACCATGACGGTGCCATTCATGCGGGCCTACTGCGACCTGCTGGTGAAGACCTGCCACCGCCGCGGGGCCCACGCCATCGGCGGCATGGCGGCGTTCATCCCGAGCCGCAAAGATCCGAAAGTGAACGAGATCGCGTTCGCCAAAGTTCGGGAGGACAAGATCCGGGAGGCCACGCAAGGCTTTGATGGCACCTGGGTTGCCCATCCGGACCTGGTTCCCGTGGCGACAGCGGTCTTTGACGAGGTTCTGGGCAGCAAGCCCAACCAGGTGGACCGCCAGCGGGACGACGTGAACGTCACGGCGGCGGACCTGCTCAATTTCAAGATTCCGCGTGGCAAGATCACCGAGGCCGGCCTGCGCAACAACATCAGCGTGGCCATTCAGTACCTGGAGTCCTGGCTCCGGGGAACCGGTGCCGTGGGCATCTACAACTTGATGGAGGACGCCGCCACGGCCGAGATCTCCCGGTCCCAGGTGTGGCAGTGGGTCCGGCACGGCGCCCGCATCGACGGCACCGATACCCAGATCACCCGGGACCTGGTCCGAAAGCTCGTGCAGGAAGAGCTGGAGGAGATCCGCCGCATGGTCGGTGAGGCGACCTTCGCCGCCGGGCGGTACCGGGAGGCCAGTGCCCTGTTTGAACAGGTCGCCCTTGGTGAGGAGTTTATCGAGTTCCTCACCATCCCGGCCTATGAATATATCGACTGAATCCGAGAGAAAGGGGAACATGGAGAATGAGCGATCTGAAGGAGCGCATTAAGAGGGAAGCCGCGGCCCTCGAGCAGGAGTGGGCGACCAACCCCCGCTGGAAGGGGGTCCGCCGGGACTATAGCGCGGAGGATGTGATCCGCCTGCGGGGTTCCATCCAGGTGGAGTACACCCTGGCCCGCATGGGGGCTGAGCGCCTGTGGCACCTGCTGCACACCGAGGACTATGTGCCGGCCCTGGGTGCTCTCACCGGCAACCAGGCGGTACAGATGGTGAAAGCGGGCCTGAAGGCCATCTACCTGAGCGGGTGGCAGGTCGCGGCCGACAACAACCTGGCCGAGACCATGTATCCCGACCAGAGCCTCTACCCGGCCAACAGCGTGCCCGCGGTGGTCCGGCGGATCAACAACGCCTTCCGGCGCGCCGACCAGATCGCGTGGGCCGAGGGCAACAACGACATCTACTGGTTTGCTCCCATCGTGGCCGACGCGGAGGCCGGGTTCGGCGGTCCGCTGAACGCCTTTGAACTGATGAAGGCCATGATCGAGGCCGGTGCCGCGGGCGTCCACTTCGAGGACCAGCTGGCCTCCGAAAAGAAGTGCGGTCACATGGGGGGCAAGGTGCTGGTACCCACTCAGCAGCACATCCGGACCCTGACAGCGGCCCGTCTGGCTGCCGACGTGCTGGGTGTGCCCACCATTATCATCGCCCGCACCGACTCGCTGGCTGCCACCCTGCTGACCAGCGACATCGATCCCAGGGACCGGCAGTTCATCACCGGCGAGCGGACGCCGGAGGGGTACTTCCGGGTCCGGAACGGCATCGAGGCCGCCATCGCCCGGGGTCTGGCCTACGCCCCGTACGCCGACCTGATCTGGTGCGAGACCTCCACGCCGAACCTGGAGGAGGCCCGACAGTTTGCCGAGGCGATTCATCGGGAGTATCCCGATAAGCTGCTGGCCTACAACTGCTCGCCCTCCTTCAACTGGAAGCGGTACCTCAGCGATGAGGAGATCGCCCGGTTCCAGCGGGAGCTGGCGGCCATGGGGTACAAGTTCCAGTTCATCACCCTGGCCGGTTTCCACGCCCTGAACGCCTCGATGTTCGAACTGGCCCGGGGCTACGCCGAGGAAGGCATGACCGCCTACGTGCGGCTGCAGCAAAAGGAGTTCAGCATGGAGGCACAGGGCTACACCGCTACGAAGCATCAGCGGGAGGTCGGTGCCGGCTACTTCGACGAGGTGTCCCAGGTCATCTCCGGCGGCCAGTCCTCCACCCTGGCACTGAAGGGATCCACCGAGGAGGAGCAGTTCCACGACACTCCCGTCAGTGCCCGATAAACCCGCGGACGCTCACGCCGATCCCGACTGGCGTTTCCCATAAGAAGAGACCAGGAAGCTTCCCCCGCTTCCTGGTCTTTGTCTGTTCATCGGGGCAATTGGGCGTTCACCCACTCGGGTACGGCGATCTGCATCACCGGTTACGGGGTCAGACGCGTCCCGCAGTGGGGGCAGGCTCCGTGCGCAAACTCAGGTGCAAGCCGTTTCCGGCACGCCGGACAGCGCCAGTCCCACCACATATATGCCAGGAACCCGATGATCACCAGGAGGAAAAAGACCAACCCGGCCGTGTCGCCCAGAATCTGGCCTACGGCAGAGGCCCCCACGAACTCGAGAAGAAGGCCAGCAATGATCGCGTTCCTGCGATGACGCTTTTTCTGTTCGAACGCCTGTACGTAGTCCATGTGTTTGACCTCCTCACCCGCCCCCGCGGTCAGGCGCTGTCGATAGTGCTTCTGATTCATAGTGTGAGCATTTCAGGCCAAAAATCAATAAGTTTAGCGTACCAAATGTATCGACAGGCGGGTGGCCGCAGGCAGGCTGAACCGGGGAGAAAGGGGAGCGGGAATAATGTTCGACTTTGTGCTTACCGAGACGCAACGGGCAGTGCGGACTGAAGTTCGGCGCCGGCGCTTCACCGCTGAGGGCCTGACCGAACCCCGGGGCGGCTCCGACTTCTCCGGTGCCACCACCACGGCGGTGCGCAAGGGCGACTATTTCATCCTGAACGGGCAGAAACGATTCGTCGTCGGCACAGAAGGAGCCGACTACTTTTTGGTCTATGCCCGGACGAACCCGGATGTCCCGCCTCAAGAGGGCATGAGGGCCTTCCTGGTGGACAGAGGCCCCGGGGTGGAAGTGGGCCACATCTACGGCCTGATGGGCAGCCGCGGAGGCGGTACCGGTCGGGTGGTCTTCCGAAACGTGGAGGTCCCGGCAGAGAACCTGGTGGGCCAGCCACCGAGGATGCCTGGGAGGTCACCAACCATGCCATGCAGATCATGGGCGGCATCCGCTACACCAACGTGTTCCCTGTGGAACGACTGCTCAGGGACGCCCGCCTCACCATGATCTGGACTGGCACCAACGAGATCATGAACCTGGTGATCCAGCACGAGTACTTTCAGGAGATTACCCGGCGGCCCACCGAGGGGCGGGATGTGGAGGCCGACGCCACAGGCGCTGCATTTGAGGCCGAGAAGGTCTACGAATAGCACGGGGGGGTTGGGCAAGCACGTGCCCCGGCAGCAGTTCTCGTGAAAGGAAAACCCCGGCCTTTCCCGCCGGGGTTTCTTGATAGTTGCGCTCGGCGCCGCCAGGGTGTAGAGTATGTTTCGTACAGAACGTTCCCAAGGGAACGGGGTGACGCCCTTGACCGGCCAGCGAACCGAACTGATGGATTTGTGGCACCACTTGACCCACGCGATCCACGATCGCTTTCGGCCCATCTTCCGGGAGTTCAACTTGCCGCCCATGACCCTGATTTTGCTGAAGCAGGTGAACCACCATCCCGGGATCACCCTCAGCGAACTGGCCCGGCGCGCCGAATCGGCCAAGAGCTACGTCTCCCGCATGGTGGACAGCTTGGTGGCCGAAGGGTACCTGGAAAGGCGCCCGGATCCCGCGGACCAACGGCTCATCCGCCTCTTCCCCACCGATCTGGCCCGGAGCCGGCTGGATGCGCTGGAGAGCCGTATCCGTGAGGAGTGGGCCCAGGTGACGGCAGAGTTATCGCAGGCGGACACCGAGGCTGTGGTCCGCAGTTTCCGCGTGCTGCTGGAAGCCCTGCGCCGGACCCGAAACCGGGCCGAATCTGGGGACCACAGGGATGCCTGACCGGTTCACTTCATCTTTATATAGCGCATAGGGGTATCACATATGCTGCAATTGGCCAAATACCTGAAGCCATATCGGTTCCAGATTGCCGCGTCGCTGTCACTCCTTCTGCTGCAGGCCATAGGGGAGCTTTATTTGCCCACCCTGATGTCCGATATCGTGGACAACGGCATCGCCAGGAGCGATACCGCCTACATCCTCAAGGTAGGCAGTCTGATGTTGCTGGTGACGGCGGCCGTCGGCGTCGTGACGGTCCTTTCCAGCTATCTCTCCGCCCGGGTGGCGGCCGGCTTCGGCCGGGATCTCCGGAACCTGATCTTTGAAAAAGTAGAGCAGTTTTCCCTCTATGAGTTTGACCGCTTCGGCGCCGCCACCCTGATCACCCGCACCACCAACGACGTCCTCCAGGTGCAGCAGGTGATGATCATCCTGCTGCGGATGATGGCCTTTTCGCCCCTCATGTTCGCCGGCAGCCTGATCCTGGCTGTGGCCAAGGACCCGCCCCTTTCCCTGGTGGTCCTGGCGGTCATCCCGGTGCTGGCGGTAGGCATCTGGCTCACCGCGTCCAAGGTGATTCCGCTGTTCAAAAGGATGCAGCGGCACATGGACCGGCTCAACCTGGTGGTACGGGAGGGGCTGACCGGCATCCGGGTCATCCGGGCCTTCAACCGGACCCAGCACGAGCAGCGCCGCTTCCAGGAAGCCAACCGCGACCTGACGGAGACCGCCATCCTCATCAACCGGATCATGGCCGCGCTGCTACCGCTGATGATGCTGGTGATGAACCTGACCACCGTGGCGGTGCTCTGGTTCGGCGGGATCCGTATCGATCAGGGCGCCATTCAGGTGGGAGACCTGATGGCGTTCATCCAGTACGTCTTCCACATCCTCTTCTCCCTGATGATCTTCTCGATGATGTTCGTGATGGTTCCCCGGGCGTCGGCCTCCGCCAGCCGAATCTGGGAAGTGCTGACGACAGAGCCCCGGATCCAGGATCCCCCGCAGCCGGCCCAGGAACCCGCCGGGACCCCCCGGGGCACCGTGGAGTTCCGGCACGTCACCTTCCGGTACCCGGGGGCCGAACAGCCCACGCTGTCTGACGTCTCGTTCACAGCCGGCCCCGGTGAGGTGACGGCAATCATCGGCAGCACCGGATCCGGCAAGTCGGCGCTGATCAACCTGATCCTTCGCTTCTACGACGTCGAGAGCGGCAGCATCCTGGTGAACGGCGTCGATATCCGGGAGATGACCCAGGAACAACTCCGGGCCAAGATCGGGTACGTGCCGCAGGGGCCCATGCTGTTCAGCGGCACCGTGGCCGATAATATCCGCTTCGGCAAGCCGGATGCCTCGGAGGCGGAAATAAGGCACGCCCTGGAGGTGGCTCAGGCCGCCTTCGTGGATCAGTTGCAGGGCGGGCTGGAGGCGGAAATCACCCAGGGCGGCAGCAACCTGTCGGGCGGTCAGAAGCAGCGGCTGACCATCGCCCGGGCCCTGGTGCGGCGGCCTGAGATCTACATCTTCGATGACACCTTCTCGGCCCTGGACTTCCGGACGGAAGCCCGGTTGCGGGAAGCGCTGCGGCGGGAAACCGCCGGTGCCACGGTCTTCATCGTCACCCAGCGGGTCAGCACGGTGGTGGATGCCGACCGGATCATCGTGCTGGACGAGGGCCGGGTGGCCGGCATCGGCACCCACCAGGAACTGCTCCGGACCTGCCCCGTCTATCAGGAGATCGTCGCCTCCCAGATGAAAGGGGTGAAGACCGCATGAGCCATCCGTCGCGGGGACCCGGGTTTCGCCGGGGACCGGGGTTTCACCGGGGCCATGGAATGGGCCCGGCAGTGGGCCTGCCGGTGGAACGGGCCAAGGATTTCAAGGGAACCCTGCGCCGGCTGCTCCGCTACCTTCGCCCCCACTGCTGGCGGCTGGCGGTGGTGCTGATCGCGGCCATCCTGAGCACGGTCTTCAACATCGTCAGCCCCAAGGTGCTGGGCATGGCTACCACCAAGCTGTTTGAAGGGATGACGGCCAAGTACGCGGGAATCCCGGGCGCCGGGGTAGATTTTGGCTACTTGTCGCGCATCCTGCTGATCCTCGCCCTGCTGTACCTCATCAGCGCTGGTTTCGGCTACATCCAGGGATTTGTCATGGCAGGCGTCGCCCAGCGGACCGTTTACGACCTGCGACAGGATGTGAACGAAAAGCTGGCCCGCCTTCCCCTCCGTTTTTTCGACAGCCGAACCCACGGCGAGATCCTGAGCCGAGTCACCAACGACGTCGATATCATCGCCGGTACGCTTCAGCAGAGCCTCACCCAACTGATCACGGCGATGGTCACCCTGATGGGTGTCCTAGTGATGATGCTGAGCATCAGCCGGCTGCTCACCTTCATCTGCCTCCTGACCCTGCCGCTGTCCGCGCTGGTCACCGTCGCGGTGGCCCGGCGATCCCAGCCCCAGTTCAAGGAGCAGCAGGCCGCGCTGGGGCGGCTGAACGGCCATGTGGAGGAGATGTTCACCGGCCACAAGGTGGTCAAGGCCTTCGGACGGGAGAAGGCCTCCGTGGCGGAGTTCCGGCGGATCAACGAGGAGCTGTATGAAGCCGCGTGGCGGGCCCAGTTCATCTCCGGCATCATCATGCCGCTGATGAATGTGATCAACAACATCGGATATGTGGCCATCTGTGTGGTAGGCGGCATCCTGGTAACCCGGCAGGCCCTGCCCATCGGCGACATTCAGGCGTTCATGCAGTATTCCCGGCAGTTCACCCACCCCATCGTCCAGACGGCCAACATCGTCAACATCATTCAGGCCACCGTGGCCGCGGCGGAACGGGTCTTTGAACTGCTGGATGAGCAGGAGGTCGAACCCGATCCCCGGCATCCGGTGGTCGTGCCCCATCCGCCCAGGGGCGAGGTGGTCTTTGAGCACGTGACCTTCGGTTACAAGCCGGGTCAGCCGGTCATTCGGGACCTGAACCTGAGGGTGGAGCCGGGCAAGCTGGTGGCCATCGTCGGCCCCACCGGCGCCGGCAAGACCACCCTGGTCAATCTGCTGATGCGCTTTTACGAGA
The DNA here is from genome assembly GCA_036562385.1 of Symbiobacteriaceae bacterium. GTDB lineage: Bacteria > Bacillota > Sulfobacillia > Symbiobacteriales > Symbiobacteriaceae > DATCKG01. Next base: position 11,000 of record DATCKG010000045.1, on the reverse strand, counting down.
TCGACAGCGGCCGGATCACCATCGACGGCGTCGATATCCGTCAGATGAGCCGGGAACAGTTGCGGCGGATGTTCGGCATGGTGCTGCAGGACACCTGGCTCTTCAGCGGCACCATCCGGGAGAACATCGCCTATGGGCGCCCCGATGCCACAGAGGAGGAGATCATCCGGGCCGCCCGGGCCGCCCATGCGGACCACTTCATCCGCACCCTCCCGGAGGGGTATGACACGGTCCTGAATGAGGAAGCCTCCAACATCTCGCAAGGGCAGCGGCAGCTTCTGACCATCGCCCGGGCGATTCTGGCCGATCCGCCGGTGCTGATCCTGGACGAGGCCACCAGCAACGTGGACACCCGGACGGAGCTACACATCCAGCGGGCCATGAAGGCACTGATGAAGGGCCGGACCAGCTTTGTGATCGCCCACCGGCTCTCCACCATCGAGGATGCCGACGTGATCCTGGTCATGAACGAGGGCCAGATCGTGGAGCAGGGAACCCATCAGGAACTGCTGGCCCGGGGCGGATTCTACGCCGAGTTGTACAACAGCCAGTTTGCCGGTGCGGAAGTCGCCGGATAAACCTCGTCCATCAGCGAAGAGAGCCCCCTGAAGTCCGCCAGGCGGACCTCAGGGGGCTTTCTGCTGCCGGAGCCCCGTTATCCCTTCACGACGATGTTGACCAACTTGCCGGGCACTGGGATGACTTTGACCACCTGCTTGCCGGCGATCAGCGACTGGACCTTCTCGGAGGCCAGGGCGACCTTCTGCATCTCGGCGGCGTCGATCCCCGCCGGTACAGTCAGCCGGTCCCGGACCCGGCCGTTGATCTGGACCACGATCTCCACCGTCTCGGCCCGGGTAGCCTCCTCGTCGTAGGACGGCCAGGAGGCCAGGTGCACCGACTGCGGGTAGCCCAGCCGGGACCAGAGTTCGTCGGCCAGGTGCGGGCAGAAGGGCGCGATCAGAAGCACCGCCTTCTGAATGGCCTCCGCCAGCACCAGGGCGTTCTGCTTCTCCTCGGGCACCTGCTCCCGATAGGCGTAAACGGCGTTGGTCAGCTCCATCAATGCGGAGATCGCGGTATTGAACGCGAAGCGTTCCTGCAGATCCGCGGTGATCCGCTTGACCGTGGTGTGAACCACCCGTCTCAGTTCCCGATCCTCCGCGGTGAGGCTGGACCGGGCGATGGCCTCGGTCAGTTCCGCCTCGGACAGGGCGCCGGTCATCCCGGCCACGTCACCGGGACGGACAGGCAGCAGCGACCGCGCATGCTGCCACATGGGAACGGCGCTGACCACCATGCGGTAGAACCGGTTGACAAAACGGTAGGCCCCTTCGATGCCGGCGTCGGACCAGTCCAGATCCCGCTCCGGCGGTGCGGCGAAGAGGATGAACAAGCGGCAAGAGTCGGCGCCGTACTTTTCGATCATCTCTTCCGGGGAGACGACGTTGCCCTTGGACTTGGACATCTTCGCCCCGTCCTTGATCACCATGCCCTGGGTCAGCAGCGCCGCGAAGGGCTCGTCCACGTTGACGTACCCCATGTCCCGCAGGGCCTTGGTGATGAAGCGGGAGTAGAGCAGGTGCAGCACCGCATGCTCGATGCCGCCCACGTACTGGTCCACCGGCATCCACTTGTTGACCACTTCCGGATCCCAGGGCGCCTTGTCGTTGTGGGGATCGCAGTAGCGGAGGAAATACCAGGAAGAATCCACAAAGGTGTCCATGGTGTCGGTCTCCCGACGGGCCGGACCACCGCACTGCGGGCAAGTGGTGTGGACAAAGCCCTCGTGCCTGGCCAGGGGGCTTCCGCCCTCACCGGTAAAGACGAGCCCTTCGGGGAGCCGCACCGGAAGCTGATCCTCGGGCACCGGGACCGTGCCGCAGCGGTCACAGTAGACGATGGGAATGGGCGCGCCCCAGGCCCGCTGCCGGCTGATCAGCCAGTCCCGCAGGCGGTAATGGACGGTGCGCCGGCCAATCCCCTTCTCCTCCGCGTAGGCTGCCACCTTGGCGATGCCCTCCAGGTTGGGGGTACCGTCAAAGGGGCCGGAGTTCACCATAATGCCCGGGTCCACGTAAGCCTCGGTCATTTCCTCGGCCTTCAGGCTGTGGTCCGGATTCTGAATGACCACCTTGATGGGAATCCCGTACTTTTTGGCAAACTCAAAGTCCCGCTGGTCGTGGGCCGGCACGCCCATGACGGCGCCGGTGCCGTAGTCCATCAGGACGTAGTTGGCGATCCACAGCTGGGCCGGCTCACCGTTGAAGGGGTTGATGACGTTGACCCCAAGCGGTACGCCTTCCTTCTCCGCCTCCGTGGAGGTGCGCTCGATTTCGCTCAGGGTCTTCATCCGTTCCTGGAAGGCCCGAATCTCCCGAACCTTTTCCTCACTCACCAGGCCCGACGTGCAGATCTTCTCCACGATGGGATGCTCCGGCGCCACCACCATGAAGGTGACCCCGTAGACCGTGTCGGGACGGGTGGTAAAGACCGGGATCTTGTCCCCCGTGGGCTCCAACGTGAACTCGATCTGCAAACCCTCGGAGCGGCCGATCCAGTTGGTCTGCATGATCCGGACCCGTTCCGGCCAGCCCTTTTCCAGCAGCTTCAGGTCCTCCAGAAGCTCATCCGCATACTGGGTGATGCGGAAGAACCACTGGGACAAATTTTTCTTGGTGACCACGCTGTCGCAGCGCCAGCACCGGCCCTCCTCTACCTGCTCGTTGGCCAGCACCGTCTGGCAGGTGGGGCACCAGTTGACCGGCGCCGTCTTCTTGTAAGCCAGCCCTCTCTTGTAAAGCTGCAGGAAGATCCACTGGGTCCACCGGTAGTAGTCCTCCCGGTAGGTGTAGACCGTCCGGTCCCAGTCGTAGCTGTAGCCCAGGCGCCGGAGCTGCTTTTCCATCTCGGCGATGTTGGTCTTGGTCCAGACCGCCGGGTCGGCGCCGTGCTGAATGGCGGCGTTTTCCGCCGGCATGCCGAAGGAGTCAAACCCGATGGGATGCAGGACGTTGTAGCCGGCCATCCGCCGGTAGCGTGCGATGGCGTCCACAATAGTGTAGTTGCGGACATGGCCCATGTGCAGCTTCCCGGACGGATACGGGAACATCTCCAGGGCGTAGTACTTGGGCTTGGTATCGTCCCACTCCGTCTTGTAAATCTGTTCCTCAGCCCAGCGCTTCTGCCACTTGGGCTCCAGCGTTCGGAAGTCGAACCTCTCCTCTGCCATGGCGCATGGCAACCTCCTTGCCGACAACTGGGGACAAGTAAAAGGGCCCCCGCCCCGAGAGGGACGAGAGCCGGATGCTCCCGCGGTACCACCCTGATTGGCCGAAAACGGCCCCGCTTTAGCCAGCGGTAACGGGCCGGCCACCGGTGCGGACTACTGGCGGCCCCGGCCGTGTTCGCCCGCACAGCTCAGGGGTGAGATTCCGCTGTGCTCACCACCGCCTCGCACCACCCGGCGGCTCTCTGAACGCTGCACAGCGTACTGAGCCCCGTCATTGCCGCAGATATTGCCATAGTAGCTATTACTATGGCGGATCTTGGCGCGAAAGTCAAGTCCGTGGAACGACATCGGGCAAGGCCGGACCAGGCAGAAGGATCTCCAGGCTGCCTTCCTCGCCGTCGTCCTCATCGCCCTTCTTGTTCTTGCCCTTGCCACGATTGCCCTTGTCCGGACCACCGCGATCATCCTCGCCGCCATCCCCATCCCCACCATCCGGGAACAAAAGGTCCAACAACCCTTTGCCCGGCGTACACGTCTTGGTGGGCAGTTCGTCCTTGGCGTCCGCCGGGATATATTTCGGATTGTTGGGATCGGTGGGATGGCGTACCCACGGCTCCGGCCGCTTGATGAAGACCCGTTCCACGCCCACGCCGCAGCCAGGCTGCCATAGCTGCCACTCGGTGGTGTGGCCCTTGCCATCGGGGTTCGGCACCTTCACCTGAACCACCTTCGCCTTCACCAGGATGTTCCCGGCATCCTTGGGCTCCGTGCCGCGGACGAACAGGTCGGTGACCACCTGGTCCGGCGGGCAGAGCTCGTTGGGCAGGGCACCGGTGAGGCGGCAGACCTTCACATCCACCACGTCGTCCGGACGGGGCCAGTCGGCGGGCCGCTCGGTCACCACCTGGGTCATGAAGGCGTTCCAGATCTTCACCGGTACAAAGGCACCGGTCCAGGGCAGCTTGTTCTCCGGGTTGTCATACCCGTTCCAGACGCCGGCGATCAGGTTCGACGTGAAGCCGATAAACCAGCCGTCCCGGTTGAACTCCGTGGTGCCCGTCTTTCCGGCCACCGGCCAGCCCTTGAAACCGCCGGTGAAGGCATAGGCCGTACCCCGGCGAATCACGTCCTTCATCATGTCGATCAGCAGGTAGGCCGTGGAGGGCTTGATCACCTGCTGCTTGCGGGGCGTCGCCTCAAACAAGACCCGGCCGCTCCGGTCCTCGATCCTGGTAATCACGATGGGATCGATTTTCAGGCCCATGTTGGCGATGGCGGCATACGCGGCCGTCAGGTCCAGAAGCGTCGTGCCCTCGGAAACACCCCCCAGGGCCAGGGCCAGGTGCTTGTCATTCTCGCCGATGGTGGTCAGACCGAACCGGTGGGCGTACGCCACCCCCACCTCCGGTCCCCCGGCCATGATCAGCGCCCGGACAGCCATGGGGTTGACCGACTCCTGGATGCCGTAGCGGGCCGGCTTCAGCCCCTCGTACTTAAAGTTGTAGTTCTGGGGCCACACCGTGGTCTTGTCGTTGCTCAGCATGACAGGAGCGTCGTCCAGGATGGTGGCCGGGGAAAGTCCCGCCTCCTCGATGGCCGGCGCATAGGCCACCAGCGGCTTGATGGCTGAACCGGGCTGGCGCAGGGCATCGGTGGCCCGGTTAAACTCCAGCATCGCATCCCGGTCACGGCCGCCCACGATGGCCAGCACATGCCCGTTGGTGGGGTCCATCACCACCATGGCCGCCTGGGGCAGTTCCTCCTTGCCGCCGGTGCCATACTGCTCGTCGGCGATGGCCATCTGCTCCCGAACCACCTGTTCGGCCAGCTTCTGCAAGGTGCTGTCCATGGTGGTGTACACCTTCAGCCCCGCGGTCGCGACGCTGGAAGGATCCGGCAGGTTCAGACCGTACTTGGCGGCAAGACCCGGCTGGGCGTCCTGCAAAATGTTGATCACATAGTCGACAAAGCTGTTGCCCTCGGTCTGCTCTTCCACCTCCTTGGCGGCCAGGACCGGCACCTCGGCAATGGCCTGCTCATACTGCTCCCGGGTGATCCGGTTCTGCTTGAGCATGACCTCCAGCACCAGGTTCCGGCGCTCCAGGGAGGCTTCCATATCGATATAGGGATCGTAAATGCTGGGACCGTTGACCATCCCGGCCAATTGGGCGCCCTCAGCCAGGGTCAGCTCACTCACTTCCTTGCCAAAGAAGGTGCGAGCCGCGGCGCCGATGCCGTAGGCACCATGCCCGTAGTAGATCTGGTTCAGGTACATCTCCAGGATCTCTTCCTTGGTGTACATCCGCTCGAGCTGGATGGCCACCCATGCCTCCTGAAGCTTCCGCTTGAGGGAGAGATCCTGAGTCAGCCAGCCGTCCCGGGCCAACTGCTGGGTAATGGTGCTGCCACCCTCAATCCGACCGCCGGGCAGCCCCAGCATGTACAGGCCTGTCCGCCAGATCGCCCGGGCAATCCCCCGGAGGCTGAGGCCGAAGTGCTCCCGAAATTCCGGGTCCTCGATGGCCAGGAAGGCCTCCACCACATGATCCGGGATCTCGGACAGCTTCACCGGGGTGCGGTTGGTACCCGCGTGAAGCCGGTATATCTCATTGCCGTCCCGATCGTAAATGATCGTGGCAGCCTGCCAGTTGAGTTCTGTCACTTTCGGGGCAGACAGGATCACGCTGCAGCCGACCGCAAGGCCTGCCAGAACCACCAGCAGCGTGACCAGGAGCAGGATGCGCAACACCCATCTCCGGGTGCTGCGGGGGCGCTTGCTGTGGGGCCCTTGGCGCCGCCGTGACTGCCTGGACTCCCGGTTTGACTCGGTGCTCACACGATTCACCCCCGTGTGGGATATATGCCCGAACGCTATCTATGTCATGGGTGCCCAAAAACGACCGCGCATTGATCAACGATCCGGCGCCCGAAAAGGATTCGTATTCATCAAAAGGAGACCGGGGGTTCACGCTCCCCGGTCGTGTTGGCTTCGTTATCACGAAATGTCCCGGCGGGAGCATGCACGGGGGTGGGTACAGAGCCCGCTACCCGGCGCTGGCCTTCGTCACGGCCACTTCCTGGGCGTCGCCCCAGAGGCGTTCCAGGTTGTAAAACTCCCGCTCCTGTTCCTGCATCACATGGACCACCACATCACCGAAATCGAGGAGAATCCACCTGCCGTTTTGATAGCCCTCCACATGGTGCAGAGGATAGCCAAGGGCCGTCAGCTTCTCCTCCACGTGGTCAGCGATCGCTCTGACATGCGTCGCATTGGTACCCGAGCAGATTACAAAGTAATCGGCCACGGTCGTGATGGAGCGAATGTCCAGGATCTTGACATCCTTGGCCTTCTTATCCTCAGCGGTCAGGGCCGCTTCACGGGCCATCCGGGCGGATTCTACCAACTCGGGCATTCTCCTTTCGCAGCGTATAAGTCGCGTTCTTCTTGAACGTATTGTACCCTATTCCATCCGCAACGACGGGTTCCTCCTATGTCGGAGGCGCATTTACGATCGATGCCCGTCTTGCCAATGGTATCGCAAAGGCCCCAACTTGCCAAGGTTCCGGGTCAGCCCAATTTCCGCTGCGCCCGGAGCAGCCAGTTGCGGGCCTGTACGGTATACAGATGAATCAGCAGCCCCCGCTGCACCAGATAGCTCAGGGTGTTGTCGAAGGCCATGAGGAGGGCCCGGTCCAGATCCTGCATCGCCACAGCCCGGATCTCCTCCACCCCGGGAAAGGACCGGCCGGGCTCGATATAATCGGCCAGCCAGATCACCTTTTCCAACAGCCCCATGCCGGGCCGGCCAGTGGTATGCCAGCGGATCGCGTCCAAGGTCGCCGGATCGGTCACCAGCCCCTCCTCGGCCAGCAAGGCTGCCGCCACCGGACCGTGGAGCAGGTAGGGCTGCACCTCCTCGCTGGGATCGACCACCAGATTGCGCCGCCTTGCCTCCGCCAACAAAGCGGCCGCGGGCATACACCGGGCGTAATCGTGCATCAGCCCGGCCACCTCCGCGGCCTCCACCGGGGCGCCATGCTGCCGGCTCAGGTCCCGGGCCGTGGCCTGGACCCGCCGCACGTGGGCCAGCCGCTCCCCGTCAAGCCGGCGGGCGAGCGCGGCCTCCAGCCGCTCCCAGTCCACCACCGTCGTCCACCTCTTCCCCCTGTCAGCAATAGAGCCGGTGCTCCCGAATGTACCTCTCCACCGCATCGGGCACCAGGTACCGGAGCGGATACCCCTGAGCCGCCCGCTGCCTCAGGTCGGAGGAGGCCACATCCACCCCCGGGAGCGTCAGCACCTGTACCTGTACGCCGGTCTCCCTGGCCAGGCGCCGCACCGCCTCCGCCACCTCCGCCTCCGGGTGGCCGGGCCGCCGGATGGCCACCACCTCCGCGAGGCGAAAGAGCGCCTTGTACTCGTGCCACGTGTGGATCTGCAGGAGGCTGTCGGTCCCGATCAAGAACGCAATCCGCCAGTCAGGATGCAGGGCCCGCACCGCCCGCAGCGTGTCCACGGTGTAAGAGGGGCCCTCCCGGCGCAATTCCAGGTCCGAAAACACAAAGGCGTCATTACCGGCAATGGCCAGCCGCACCATGGCTGCCCGGTGTTCCGCCGGGGTGACCGGCAGCCCCTGTTTGTGAGGCGGCTGCCGGTTGGGCATGAAGATTACCCGATCCAGCCCCAGCAGGTGTCGGGCGCCCTCAGCCGCCGCGAGATGGCCGAGGTGGATCGGGTCGAAGGTCCCACCCATGATGCCCACATACAGCATGACCGCTCCATCCCTTATGATGGCAGTTCAATCTTGGGCTCCTTGGGGTTGCGCCGGTACAGCAGGAAATTGCGCCCCAGCACCTGAACCAGGACCGCCCCGGTAGCCTCCGCCAGCGCGCGGGCCGTCTCCTCTGCACTCTGCGGCGCCGTCTCCAGCACCCTTCCCTTGATCAGTTCCCGGGCCAGCAGCGCCCGGTCGGCCTGCATGACGACGTTGGGCGTGATGCCGTCCTTGCCGATGATCAGGATCGGGTTCATGTTCACACCCAGTGCCCTGAGAAACCGCTTCTGCTTGCCCCGCAGTTCCACGTCCGATTCCTCTTTTCCTTATTCAGAATCTGAGGTCAACTCAAACTCGATATCGCCGATCCGGACGGTGTCGCCGTCCTGCGCCCCCTGGCTCCGGAGGGCCTTTTCCACACCCTTGGCCCGGAGGATGCGCAGGAACCGCTCCACCGCCTGATCGTTCTCCCACATGGTCATGGCCGCCAGCCGTTCGATCTCCCGCCCCCGGACAACCCAGACGCGATTTTCCCTGTGAATGGTGAACGAGTCATCCCGCGGGCGGAAGACTTTCTCCTCCCCCACCGGCTTAGGCTGTGCCGGCGGTACGTACCGCTCGATGGCATCGGCCGCGGCCTGCAGCAGCGGACGGATGCCCTCGCCCGTCACGCCGGAGATGGGGAAGACGGCAAAGCCCTGGCGCTCCAGTTCGGCCTTCAGCCGCGGGAAGTTCTCCCGGGCCTCCGTGAGGTCCATCTTGTTGATGGCTACCAGGGCCGGCCGCTCCAGGAGGGAAGCGTTGTACTCCCGGAGTTCCTTGCGGAGCACGGCAAAGTCGTTCAGGGGATCCCGCCCCTCGGTGCCCGCTCCATCCAGCACGTAGATCAGCGCCCGGGTCCGCTCCACGTGCCGGAGAAACTCATGTCCCAGGCCCACTCCCCGGCTGGCCCCCTCGATGAGGCCGGGGATATCAGCCATCACAAAGGAGCGGCCATCCTCCACCTCCACCACGCCCAGGATGGGGTGGAGGGTCGTGAAGGGGTAGTCGGCAATCTTGGGCTGCGCCCGGCTGACCCGGGAAAGCAACGTGGACTTGCCGGCATTGGGAAAGCCCACCAGCCCCACGTCCGCGAGGAGCTTCAGTTCCAGGATGATCCACCGCTCCTCGCCGGGCTCGCCCTTCTCGTAAAAGGTCGGCATCTTGTTCCAGGGCGTCTTGAAGCGCATGTTGCCCCGGCCGCCCCGGCCGCCCCGAGCTACCACCGCGCGCTGGCCGGGTTCGGTCAGGTCAAAGAGGACCTCCCCGGTATCGGCGTCCTTGACCACCGTGCCGGGCGGCACCTTGATGATCAGGTCCTCGCCGGCGGCGCCGTGCATCCCCTTGGTGCCGCCGATTTCGCCTTTCTGGGCCTTGAAGTGGCGCTTGTACTGAAAATCCAGCAAGGTGCTGAGGCCAGGATCCACCTCCAGCACCACATCGCCACCCTTGCCGCCGTCACCGCCCCAGGGGCCGCCCATGGGCACGTACTTCTCCCGACGCACCGCGTTGGAACCCCGTCCGCCGTCGCCGCCTTTCACGTAGATCTTCGCTACATCGACAAACACAGGATCACCCCAAGACGTGGTGAGACTAGCCTTCGCCCTGAACGCAAAGGGTATGTGCTGCCGCCGGGGGAGCACCGTCCGAAGGACGCCCATGGAGCAAAAGGCCCCAGCACCGCTGGGTGCTGGGGCCGGCCGGTTCCTTACGCAGGCAGCACGCTGACCTGCTTCTTGTTGGCACCCTTGCGGGAGAACTTCACGGTGCCGTCCACCAGGGCATAGAGGGTATCGTCCTTACCGATGCCGACGTTCAGGCCGGGATGAATCCGGGTGCCCCGCTGGCGCACCAGGATCGAACCGGCGGTCACCCACTGACCGTCGTACCGCTTCACACCCAGGTATTTGGGATTGGAGTCGCGGCCGTTCTTGGACGAACCGACGCCCTTCTTATGCGCAAAAAGCTGGAGATACACAGCTAACATCCTCCTTCATGTACGCGTACACGGACAAAATCCGGATAATCCCTGGCAATATCCTGAAGCCCTAACACGATGGTCTCCAGAATCGCCTGTGCCCGGGCGGCGGATTCCGGGGTGCCGCCCGGCAGGAGCCTGCAATACATCCTACCGGCCGTTGCCCGGCCCTCGTGGGGATGACGGGCCACCCGCTTCAGCCCGATCAGGCAGGTCACCACCAGTGCGGAGATGCCGGCGCAGACGATATCCTCGCCGGCCTCGGCATAACCGGTGTGACCGGTTACCTGCAGCTCGGTGATGCTGCCGTCCGGCGCCCGCCGCACCAGGATCTCGGTCATCGGGTTTACGCCTCGATCTTCTCGATAGTCAGTGCGGTAAACGGCTGACGGTGGCCGGTCTTACGCCGATAGTTGGTTTTGTTGTGATACTTGAACACGATGATCTTCCGGCCCTTCCCATGGGCCTTGACCTTTGCGGTCACCTTGGCGCCCTCCACATAGGGCGTGCCCACGGTCAGCTTGCCGTCCTGGTTGATGGCGAGAACCTTGTCCAGCACGACGGTTTCGCCTTCCTGGGCCTTCAGCTTCTCGACCTGAATGGTTTCGCCGGGCTGCACACGATACTGCTTGCCACCGGTTTCGATGATTGCGTAGGTCAACAGGAGCACCTCCGAGATGTAGACTCGCCGGAATCGGGTACGGCCCGAGGCCGGTTTGGGACCCTGTCCGAGCGGTTGCCACCGGGCCCTTGTCCGATTGAAGGCACGGGCGCGCAGAGGCGACAAGTAAGTTTACCACGAAACGTGGACCCCTGTCAATGAAAGCCCCCCCGGGGGGCCTGTCAAGCTAAAGTGGGTACGTCACACTTCCGGAAGTGTTCTGGATTCTTTTGGCTCTTGTCTAAATCCGCAGTGCTGCTCTTTGTTCTTTCGGCTGACTACAAGCCGGCCAAGCCCCTCAGCGTTCTGGAGTAG
>DATCKG010000055.1:0-33759 GCA_036562385.1 Symbiobacteriaceae bacterium | reverse complement strand
CGGGGTTCTCTGCGGGGTTCTCTCCGGGGTTCTCTCCGGGATTCTCGCCATTTTCGCCATTCTCGCCATGTTCGCCGGTGGCGTCATCGGGGATCGCACCGGCATCCTCGGCGAAGGTCTCTTCCCAGTTGGTCCCGAGGTTCTGTGTCCAGGCAAGCACTTCCCAGGTCGCGGCTACGCCCTCAAACCGGAAGGTACCGTTTCGGTCCGTCTCTACCGAGTCAATGACCTCGCCACCGAGGATCAGCTCCACCTCGGCGCCCCGGATGGGCTCACCACCCCGGGTGGTGACGATACCCGAAATGTGGCCTTCGCCGCCAGGTTTTTCGTCTGTCTCTGCCTGCCCGCTTAGTACCACGAAGCGAGTTCCGCCCGGGAGGAGTTGAATCCACGGAAGGTTATATCGGCCCCACCCGACCTGCGGCACCACCGCGTACTGGTACCCGGTGCCTGCCGGCAGGTCTTCAAACACCACGACGCCCTTCTGATCGGTCCGCTTCCGGGCCAGCTCGCCGTAGCCCTGCAGCACCAGGGTGACCCACTCCCGGCGTACCGGGTCGCCGTTTTCGTCCCGGACTTCCACTCGCAGCGTGCCGGTCCGGCCCTGCAGCCACACCGCCCGCTCGCCGCTCAGGTCCACCCCCTGCCCGGCGGAGACCGGGAAGGGATCGATGAGGACGGAGCGGTAGCCCGGGGCGGTCACCCGTACCCGGTAGTTCCCGGGCGGTTCAGAGGGGGCGGAGAGGACGAACCGGCCGTTAAGATCGGTTTCAGCCACGGTCACCTGTGTGAGGTCCCCCCGCAGCAGCTCCACCTGGGCGGCGATGACGGGCTCGCTGTCAGACGCGTCCCGCACCTCGCCGGTGACGGTGAAGCCGGCCTTCTGCAGGGTGATGGCGGCGGTGGCGATGTGATCAGGCGCCACGATGAGGGTCGCGGAGGCCGGGGCCAGATCGGGTGCGCTCACTACCAGCCGGTAGGGACCCGGCTCCAGGCCCTCCTGGATCAGCGATCCCTGCGTCACCGGGAACTGGCCGATCAGCTTGCCTCCGGGGCCGATCAGGCTCGCGGTGCCCTCCACCGGGGCGCCGGCTTCATCCCGCACGGTTACCTGCAGTCCGCCGGTGAGGGGCTGCAGTCGGATCGGCCAGTAGGGTTGCTGCTGAAGGAGCGTGAACCAGCCCGATTCATAGGTCTTGTATCCGGGGGCCCAAACCCGGACCTTCCAAAGCAGGGGACGGCCCTGGACCTCATCCAGCGCGAAAGAGCCGTCGGCTGCGGTCTGGAGGAGGCCCACCAGTCCCTGATTCAGGGCATAGACCTCCACCTCAGCCCCGGCTACGGGCCGTCCGGACCGGTCGGTCACCACGCCGTAGAGAACCGGCTGACGGGCGGCGGCAGCCGGCACGGCTGTCAGCAGCACCAGCAAGAGCGACAGGACCAAACCCAGTGATTTGCGCACAGTGTCCGCCCTCCTCTTACTCATAGCGCAGCGCTTCGATGGGATCCAGGCGGGCGGCCTTGGAAGCCGGATAGACGCCGAAGACGATGCCCACCAGCGCTGAGAACCCCAGGGCCACCGATACGGAGACCCAGTCCAAGCGCAACGAAATATTCAACAGTTTACCGACCAAATAGACAGGGATGGTGGCCAGGGCCGTGCCGATGAGACCGCCCAGGACCGACAGCATCACCGCTTCGACGAGGAACTGGGTCAGGATGTTCTGGTACGTCGCCCCGATCGCTTTCCGGACGCCGATTTCCCGGGTCCGTTCGGTGACCGAGACCAGCATGATGTTCATGATCCCGACGCCGCCCACCACCAGGGAGATGCCGGCGACGGCGGACAGCACCACGGTGATAATGTTCAGGACGCTGTTGACGACCTCGAGAATCTGGTCAAAGGTCTCTCCCGAATATTCGGCGCCGAAGTGCTTCTGCTCCATCAGGGCCACGGCCTGGTCCAAAACGAACTTGGGGTCCTCGCCGTCCTTTGCCTTCAGGTACACCATGGAAATCTCCCGGTCGGGGAACAGCCTTTTCATGTAGCCGATGGGCACGTAGACCGCCGCGATGTCGCGGCTGCCGCCCATGGAGCCCAGCACGCCGGCCAGCGGTTTGGTGACGCCGATCACCAGGAAGGTGGTGCCGTCGATGGTGACCTCCTTCCCGACCGGGTCAACTCCTTCACCAAAGAGGTTCCGGGCCGCATTGTCGCCCAGCACCACCACTCGGCTGCCGGCCTGCTCTTCCACTTCCGAAAACCAGCGGCCCCGGTCGATCTCCAGGTTGAAGGCCTCCGCGGCGCGGGCAAAGTGGCCCTGGATATAGGCGGCCACGCTTTCCCGGCCGTATTTGACCGTGCCCGTGGTGCTGATGTCGTACAGGGCTGCTTCCACACCGGGAATCAGCCGTTCCAGATCCTTGAGGTCCTGTTCTGTGAAAGCTTCTTTCCGCTCGTTGACCGCGTAGGGTCCCACGTCGCCGGGGTACAGGATGATCTGACCGGCGCCCAGGTTTGCCAGCTCGCTGGAGACGGCCTTGCTGGCGCCGCGGCTGATGGCGAAGATGGCCACCACCGACCCGACGCCGATGATGATGCCGAGCATGGTGAGCAGCGAGCGCAGCTTGTTGGCCGCCAGTGCCTCCCAGGCGACCCGCAGGGTCTCCAGCAGGTTCACGAAGCGGCACCTCCCATCTCCCGGAGCCGGTCGACGGCCCGGACCGGATTGGCCACGATCTCGTCCCCGACGATCAGGCCGTCCCGGATGCGGATGATCCGGTTGACGTGTTGGGCCACATCCGGTTCGTGGGTGACGATCACCACCGTGGCGCCCTCCTGGTGCAGCTCCTGAAAGAGGGCCATGATCTCCTCACCCGTGCGGGTGTCCAGCGAGCCGGTGGGCTCGTCGGCCAGAATGATGGAAGGGTTGTTGACCAGCGCCCGGGCGATGGCCACCCGCTGGCGCTGCCCGCCGGACAGTTCGTTAGGCTTGTGGTGCATGCGGTCTGCCAGCCCCACCCGGCGGAGCGCTTCCTCCGCCCGCCGGCGCCGCTCCCGAGGGGGCACGCCGGCGTACAGCAGCGGCTGTTCCACGTTCCGGAGGGCGCTCATCCGGGGCAGCAAGTTGAAGTTCTGGAAGACGAACCCCACCTGCTGGTTGCGCACCCGGGCCAGTTCGGCGTCGGTCCGGGCGGTTACCAGCTTGCCGTCCAGCTCATAGGTCCCCGAGGTGGGCCGGTCGAGGCATCCCATGATGTTCATCAGGGTGGACTTGCCGGAGCCGCTGGGGCCCATGATGGCCACCAGTTCGCCCTTTTTGATCTCCAGGTTGATCCCCTTGAGAACCTCCAGTTCGGTGTTCCCCATGCGATAGGACTTGCGGATGTCCACCAGTTTGATCATCTGCCGTCCTCCTTGGCGGAGCCGGCCTCGATCCGCACCCAGTCGCCGTCGGACAGGGACCGCACCAGGTTAAACGGTCCAGTGACGATCTCCTCGCCCTCTGTGAGCCCCTGGAGGATCTCCGCATGGGTCTGGGTGCGCAGTCCCACGGTGACGGGGCGTAGCTGGACCTTGTTGTCCTTGACCACCAGGACGAAGGTACCGTCCTCGTCCTCCCGAAGGGATCCCAGTTCCACCACCAGGGCGTCAGACCGGGATGCGGTCTCAAAGGTGGCCTCCACGGTCATGCCCCCCTTGAGCTTGCCCTCCGGGTTTTCCACCAGGGCCTGCACCTCGTAATAGGGCGTGGTGCTCGTGCTCTGGGTGGGGCCCGTGGGCTGGGTTGCCTGCGCGGCCACCCGGGTGACGGTGCCCTCGAACTGTTCATTCAAATAGGCGTTGGTCTTGATGGTGACCCTCTGTCCCGGCTGGATCTTGGGCACATCCACCTCATCCACCCGGGCCTTCAGGGTGAGGGTGTTGAGCGTTCCGATCTGGTACAGGAGGGTGTTTTCGGCCGCCGGCTGGCCGTCTTCCAGGGCAACTTTGAGGACGACACCATCGGTCGGCGCCACCACCACTGCCTGATCCAGCTTGCTTTGGGCAAGCCGCAG
Source organism: Symbiobacteriaceae bacterium (assembly GCA_036562385.1). Taxonomy (GTDB): domain Bacteria; phylum Bacillota; class Sulfobacillia; order Symbiobacteriales; family Symbiobacteriaceae; genus DATCKG01. The sequence goes on along the minus strand of DATCKG010000055.1, from coordinate 29,700 downwards.
GGCCTCCCGCGCGGCGTTGAGGTTCGCCTGGGCAGCCCGCACCTGGTCGGCCAGCGCCCCGGTCTGCTCCACCCGGAGCTGGGCAGCCGCCAGGGCCTGCTTGGCGCTCTCCAGGTTCACCCGAGCGAGCTGGACCGCCAGCGGATCCTCTCCTTCCGCCCGGGCCTCTGCCATCTCCAGGGCTGCCTGCGCGCTGGCAAGCTGTGCGGCGTACTGCTGGAAGGTGCTGCTGGAGGTGCGAAGGGCGTCCTCATAAGCCGCCCGGGCCTGCTCATAGGCCTCGCGGAGAGAGGCGTCCAGGGGATTGGCTCGATAATTCAACTCGGCCTGCTCCATGGCAATCCGGGCCTGTTCCACCTGGGCGTTGACCTGGTCGATCATGCTCTGAATCCCCAGCAGCGTCGCCCGGGCCTGCTCCACCTGCTGGGCTGCCTGGATGGGCGCGTTCCGGAGCCCTTCCTCGGCCTGCAGGAGCGCCGCCTTGGCCTGCTCCAGCTGCTGCTGGGCAGTGATGGGAGCCAACTGCTGCTGCTCCAAAAGCTGGGAGAGGGTCGACTGGGCCTGGGCCACCTGAGCCGTCAGGTTGGCCACGGTCACCCGCTGCTGATCGCTTTCCAGCTCAGCCAGGGGCTGCCCGGCCTTCACCTGCTCCCCCACGCCCACCAGCATTCGGACCCGGGTGGTGGAGAAAGGAGCCCGGATCTCCTGGATGTCGGTGGCCTCCAGGGTGCCGGGCGCCACGACCTTTTGGACCAAATCCTGACGGGTGACCGGTGCCACCTTCACCTGCGGCGCGTTTTTCGGGACGCGCGCGGTGGTGATGCCGGCCTTGCTCAGGTTGAACCAGACGAGTCCGCCTACCACCAGCAAGAGCAGTCCGCCAATCAACCACTTGCGTTTATTCAACCGGGATGCCTCCTTACGGCTGCAGGAGTGAACGGGTCGATGCAAGGGCCGCGCTGATCAGAGCACCTGCAAGATTGATCAGAAAGACTACACCTGCCAGGGGCGCCCCTTGGGCGGGGCGGTTCCGGTGCAGGGCAGCAAAACCAAGGGCCAGGAGCACGTAATACCAGATCCCGAAGGGGTTGATCATGCCAAGCAGCGCGGTGGCATAGGGACTGCTTCCCGCCGGCAGAAAGGCGGCGGGGCTGAGGGACATGGTGGCCGCCTCCGCCAGGCTGTCGGCCCGGGACGCGAGAAAGCTGGTCAGCAGGGTGTTGATTGCCAGCGGCACCCGTGCGTACCCGACCATCCCGAAGTAGGGGCGCAGGCCCAGGCTGCCGCCCATAAACTGCGCCACAAAGGCTGCCACCAGCGCGAGCAGTCCGCCCGTGATCCAGGGGACGACCAGCGGCTCCACCAGAGCCATGGCCGTCGCCGTCTTCTCCACCATGGCCATCTGCTCGGCCGTCAGGGTGCCGGCGGGAACCTCCTGGAGGGCCTGGAGGGTCAGTGGCAATACCATCCATGCGCCCGCCAGTCCTGTGACCATCTGCAGCAGGTACGCCGGCAGGATGGCCGGCCGGGTCCCCAGCCGTTCAAAGGTATCCAAGGGGTCCGTGAGGATCCGAAGGAGTGCGGTCCACGGGTTGATGCGCGGGGTGTTGGGATCGGTCACCACGATTACCTCCTTCGTCGGGCCGCTGCGTGCCAGTCCTTATACGTTCGACAAGAAGCGGATCCATTCCCCCTGTAAATGGTCTATACGTTCATCATCATAGGTGGTTTTCGGTTGAGCGCCAAGGGCAAAAAATCCCGCCCCCGGCGCACGGGGGCGGGACTGCGACAGACGCGGGCGATTACCGGTACTTCGCCAGAAGCTGCTCCCAGAGCTGAGGATCCACCGTCCAGTCCTGATGGACGATGCCCTCGGGCTTGAACCCGGGGATCTGGTCCTCGTACCGCACGGACTCCAGGTCCTCGTAGATGATACCGGTGACCAGTTCCTGGGTTTCCATCAGGACCCGCATGGCGGCGAACCGGTCGTGACGATCGTAGGTGGGATCCTCATCCAGGTTCTTCAGGTGGGTCTTAAAGAACTCGAAGGTGTTCACCTTGTTAAAGGTGACGCAGGGGCTGTAAACGTTCACCAGGGCGAAGCCAGGGAACTGAATGGCCCGCTTGATGATCTCCACCAGCTGCTTCTGGTTGGAGGACAGGCCGTTGGCTACAAATCCGCAGCCGGAAGCCACCGCAAGCTGCAGCTGGTTCACCGGCTTCTCGATGTTACCGAAGGGGGTGGACTTGGTCACGAAGCCGCCCTGGGAGGTGGGGGAGGTCTGCCCCTTCGTCAGACCATAGATCATGTTATCCATAACGATATAGGTGATATCGACGTTCCGGCGCAGGGCGTGCATATAGTGGCCCATGCCGATGGCGAAACCGTCGCCGTCGCCGCCGGCGGCGATGACCGTCAGTTCCCGGTTGGCCAGCTTGATCGCCTGGGCCGCGGGCAGGGTCCGGCCGTGGACGACGTGGATATTGTAGGAATTGATATAGTTACCCATCCTGCCGGAGCAGCCGATACCGGAGACCAGAACCACATTCTCCGGCTCCACCCCGAGCTCCACCAGCGCCTTCTGCAGGGCAGCGAGCACGCCGAAGTCGCCGCAGCCGGGGCACCACCAGGCCTTCTCCGCAGTTCGGAATTCCGCCAACGTGGCCATGAAGCTCAGGCCTCCTTCGCAATGAGCGTGGTCGTCGGGTCGATGGTTGCACGGACGCCAAGGCCGCCGCCTGTCACCAGGAAGTGGGTCTCGTCAGCGAGTACCACCTGACCGGCGTCAGTGATCTCCGAAACGGTAAAGAGCGTCCCGTCGTACTTCAGCAGGCTGTAGAGCTGATCCGGGTTGAAGCCAGCGCCCTTGAGCAGGAAGGCGAACTGCGCGTTGGCGTTGGACTCCACCACCAGCGCCTTGGCGTTGCCCACCTTGGCCCGGATCTCGTCGATGGGCACCGGGAAGAGCAGGCGGACCTGCAGCACGCCCACCTTCTTGCCGGTGGCCGCCTCGATGTGCTCCCGGGCCTCCTTGCAGGCCCCCAGGGTGGTGCCGAAGGCGATCAGCACCAGATCGGCGTTCTCCGGACCGAAGTACCGGATCGCCTCGGTCTTGACCTTCCGGATCTTGCCCATACGCCGGTCCATCATGTAGACACGGTTGGCCGGGTTTTCAAAGACCTTGCCGCGGCTGTTGTGCTCCGAACCGGTGGCCAGGAACTGGCCGTTTTTCATGCCCGGCAGGGTCCGGCGGGTAATGCCGATGCCGTCGGCCTTGTTATACCGCTCGTAGACATCCCGACCCAGGGCCGCCACCTCATCCGGGTCTGCAATGCTGCTGCGGTCGATGGGCGGCAGCTTGTCCAGGGCCACTTCTTCCGGCTCCACCGACTGCTGGAACAGGGCCAGAGCCAGGTCGGAGGCAATCAGCACCGGGCACTGATAATTATCCGCCAGATTGAAGGCTTCCGCCGTCATGGAAACCAGCTCACCGACGCTGCCCGGCGCCAGCACGATGCGGGGCCCGGTACCGTGGCCGCCCAGGCACATCGCGAGGATGTCAGACTGCTCATGCTTGGTGGGCATGCCGGTGGAGGGGCCGCCCCGCTGGCAGTCCACCACAACCACGGGCGTCTCGGTCATGGAGGCCAGGCCCAGCCCTTCTTGCATCAGGGAGAGACCAGGGCCGGAGGTGGCGGTCATGGCCCGGACGCCGGCGAAGTTGGCACCGACCGCCGCGACGATCGACGCAAGCTCGTCCTCCATCTGCACCGCAACGCCGCCAACCTTGGGGAAGATCTTCACCAGGTTTTCGGCGATTTCGGAGGCCGGGGTGATCGGGTAGGAGAAGATGGCACGGCAGCCGCCAGCCAGGGCTCCCAGAGCGGTCGCGTCATTACCGGTCATCAGGAGCTTTTCGCGGCCGTCGGACGGGAGCAGGGGCAGCTTCAGATCCGGCCAGTGGTTGCTGACGTAGTCGTAGCCCTGCTGCATGGCCTTCCAGATCAGTTCCACAAACTCCTGACCCTTCCGGCCCCAGCGGGAGGCTGCATACTCCTGGAACGCCTTGAGGGGCAGGCCGAGGAACGCAGCGGCAGCGCCCAGGACCAGGTTGTTCCGCATCATCGGGTTGCCCAGGGCCAGGGCCATCTCGTTGAACGGAATGGTCAGCAGCCTGGCATTGATCCCCTCAGGCAGAACGGGATTGATCGCGGTGTCGGCCAGCACAATACCGCCGTGGACGACATTCTTGGCACAGAGGTTGATGGTCTCCTGATCGAGCGCGACCAGCAGGTTGACGCCTTCAGCGGGTGCCTGAACCCGACGGATGCTCACCCGCGTGGTGAAATCCGTGTGACCGCCCTTGATCCGCGAGGAGAAGGTCTTGTAGGCGTAAACGTAATAGCCCGCCCGGCTGCAGACGGTGTTAAACACCTCAGCGGTGGAATCAAGGCCGGTGCCTTGTTCGCCGCCGATCTGCCAGCAAACCTCCTGCAACAAACTGGTTCCCTCCTCAAGTGTAGCCATGACCCCTGGCGGGGTGGGTGGAACGATGTTGTATACTGGCTGTTTGGGGTAGACAATCGGTGTTATTCACTACCAACTATACGCCACCCCATGATATCATGAAAATGCATAGGTGGCATAATACGAATACATATCCTGCATACAGTTTGGCTGGGGGCGAGAAACTTGATCCTTCAGCATCTGATCACCTTTTGCAGAGTGGTAGAGACCGGCGGGTTCTCCAAGGCCGGCGAGTTGGTGGGACTGAGCCAGCCGGCGGTCACCCGCCAGGTGGCGGCGCTGGAGGCCGAACTCGGCACACCGCTCTTGGACCGTTCCACCCGGCAGTTCCGGTTGACCCCCGCGGGCGAACTGGTTTACCAGCGGGCCCGGCGGATCGCGGCCATGGTAACCGAACTGAAAGGCGAGGTGGAGGACCTGATCCAGCGGGGCCAGGGCCGGGTGACCATCGGCGCCGTGACCACCGTAGGTCTCAACCTCCTGCCCCCGGTGCTGAGGGAGTTCACCAAACGGTACCCCCAGGTCCGGGTGCTGGTGAAGGCCGGACGGACCGCCGATACCCTGGAGCGGGTCCTTTCAGGGGAACTGGACATGGCCATCATGACCAGTCCGGTGTCCCATCCGCGGCTGGAGTGCATTCCCCTGCAACGGGACCCGGTGGTCCTGGTCTGCTCGCCCGAGGTCAAGAAGCGGCTGCCGGATCCACTGCCCCTGGATCAGCTCAGCCAGGTGGAGATGATCAGCTTCCAAGCGCCTTCCCGGTTTCGGACCTTTGTGGATTCGGTGCTGGAGCAGTACGGGGTCTACCCCAACGTGACCATGGAGTTTGACAGCCATGAAGCAGTCCGCCTGATGGTGGAACTGGGTTTCGGCGTGGCCATGGTTCCCCGCAGCGCCGTCCGGCAGGACCTGGAGACCGGTCGTCTGGTTCCCCTGACGGTGGACGGGCTGGGGGAGATTGTCCGCACCACCTCCTTGCTGCTGCCCAAGGGGGAGGAGCGCCGCCATGCGGCCGCGCAGAAGCTCCTGGAGTTGATTCTTGAATACTTTGGCGTCAGCCGCCCCGAGAAGGAGGGTTGACCTGCGCCGGGTCTGCATCCACAGGAAGCCCCATCCCCGATTGGCGCGGAAGAACATGTTAAGATAGCACAATTGTCTAGGACTAGGTAGTCACAATGGATATAATAAACCTTTAGATGCAGCGGGACAAGGAGCGGGGGAGCCGGCTGGCAGCCGGGTGCCCCGCTTCCAATGCAAAAGGGGATGGGGACGAGACGTGGTCATGCAGGCGCTGGGCGGAGTCCGCCTGATCATCCGGATGGAGATTCAGAACATCGGGGGGATCTTTTCCCGTCTGGCCGCCGCCATCGGGCAGGCCGGGGGCGACATCCTCGCCGTGGACTTAATCCAGGCCCGCCGGGACCTCGTGATCCGGGACGTGACGGTGGGAGTGACCAGCCATGAGCACGGGCGTCAGGTGGTTCAGGCCATTGCCCGCCTGCCGGGCGTGAAGATCATTAACGTGTCGGACCGGGTTTTCCTGGCGCATCTGGGGGGCAAGATTGAGGTTCGATCCCGGGTTCCGGTCAAGACCCGGGACGACCTGTCCATGGTCTACACGCCCGGAGTGGCCGCGGTGTGCAACGCGATCCGGGAAGACCCGAGCAAGGCCTTTACCCTGACCATCAAGCGGAACACCGTGGCGGTGGTGACCGACGGCACGGCCGTCCTGGGTCTGGGGGACGTGGGGCCTGAGGCGGCCCTGCCCGTCATGGAAGGGAAAGCCATGCTGTTCAAGCAGTTCGCGGACGTGGACGCCTTCCCCCTCTGCCTCAACACCAGGGATCCGGAAGAGATCGTCCGGATCATCAAGGCGGTGGCACCGGGATTTGGGGGCATCAACCTGGAGGACATCTCCTCGCCGCGTTGCTTCTTCATTGAACAGCGGCTGCAGGAGGAACTGGACATCCCGGTCTTTCATGACGACCAGCACGGCACCGCAGTGGTGACCCTGGCCGGGCTGATGAACGCGGCCCGGGTGGTGAACAAGCGGCTGGAGGACCTGAAGGTGGTGGTCTGCGGCATCGGTGCCGCGGGCGTTGCCATCTCCAAACTGCTCATGCTGGCCGGCGTGGAGAACATCGTTGGCGTGGATCGGGTCGGCATCATCGAGAGGGGCCGGCGGTATCCCACCAATCCCATGTGGTCGTGGTATGCGGAGCATACCAATCCGGAAAGGCTCACCGGCGGCCTGGCAGAGGCCATCCGGGGAGCGGATGTCTTCATCGGCGTCTCGGGGCCCGGTGTGCTGAAGGTGGAGCATATCAAGAGCATGGCCCGGGACCCCATCGTCTTCGCCATGGCCAATCCGACGCCGGAGATCGATCCCGAGGAGGCGGCGCCCTACGTACGGGTGCTGGCCACCGGCCGGTCCGATTATCCGAACCAGGTAAACAACCTTCTCTGCTTCCCGGGCATCTTCCGGGGTGCGCTGGACTGCCGGGCCCGGTGCATCAACGATGAGATGAAACTGGCGGCGGCCCGGGCCATCGCCGGCGTCGTCAGCGAGGAGGAACTGCACGAGGAGTACATCATCCCCAGCGTTTTCAACCGGCGGGTGGTGGAGGCCGTGGCCCAGGCGGTGGAGACCGCGGCCTATGCCACCGGGGTGGCTCGCCGGGAGCGGCGGGCGCCCGAGCGGGTGGCCGGGTTCAACTATGGGTTCGGAGACGACTGAGCAAAAAGGGCGCCCTTCCGCTGGGCCTCGCGGCCCGGAAGGGCGCCCGGGTTTTTGGCCGGACTGTTCCTGACGCTCCTCCGCTGCGGCGAGCTGACGTTTTTTCGGAAACAGCAGTTCCAGGAGGCTCGGCTGATAGCGGTATACGGTAACCTTCAGGAAGATCTGATCAGGCTCGTCCAGGGGCGGGGCGCCGGGCATGTGGACCCGATGCCGGTGCCCGAGGAGGGTGATGATCAGGTTCGGCACCTCCGTGACCACCTGCACCTCGGCACCGTACACCGCCAGGACGATCTCTCGGGCAATCAGGTGGATCAGTTCGTTGTAACTGCCGGCTGTGTCAACCCGCTTCTGGACTTCCCCCACCTGCTCGGTGGGCGGCGCCCCCGGCTCCGGCGACCGTACGAACCGGAGCCAGACGGAGAACCGGCCCGGGCGGAACTCCACCGGTTTCAGCTGCTCCTTAAGGGTCGCCTCCACTTTCTGAATCAGCGCCTGCAGTGTCATGGTGACCACCTTCCTGAAGCTGGGCGATCTGCTGGGGATCCGGCGTCACCCAGATGGTCTTGTACTGTTCGTACACCACCATACCCGGCCGGGCTCCGTTGGGCTTCCGGACGTACTTCCGCAGGGTGTAGTCCACCGGAACGCCCGAGGAATTCCGGGCTTTGGAGTAGTAAGCAGCCAGGACTGCCGCCTCGTAAATCGCCCGTTCCGGCACAGCCCGCCCCGGCGGCACACGCAGGATCACATGGGAACCGGGGATGTTCTTGGCGTGGAACCAAAGATCGTGGGGTGCAGCCAGCTTCAGCGTAAGGTAGTCGTTTTGTCGGTTGTTGCGTCCGATCCAGATTTCCAGTCCGTCGGTGGAGCGGACCGTCAGGGGCGGTGCAGGCTTCTGCTCCTTGCCTTCGCCCTGGCGGGACCCCGATCGCGACCGGTGACCCCGATCCTCGCTCAGGTATCCCTCCGCCGCCAGTTCCCGCCGGATCTCCTCCAGGTCCGGCAGGGAACGGGCCTCCTGGAGCGCCACTTCCACCTGCTCCAGGTAGGCGAGCTCGCTCTCGCTGCGGGCCACCTGCTCCTGGAGGGCGGAGAGGCTGCTGCGGGCCTTCTGGTACTTGCGGTAGTAGGCCTGGGCGTTTTCCAGAGGGGTCAGGGCGGGATCCAGGGGGATGGTGATCGTCCTGCCCTCCGGATCGTAATAATTGGGCACCACCGCTTCCTTCTGACCCTTCTGCAGCTGCCACAGGTTTGCGGTGATCAGTTCGCCGTAGAGCCGGTAGGTCTCCGCATTCTCCGCCTTGGCCAGGGACTCTCGCTGCGCTTCCAGCTTGCGGCGGACCCGGGCCGTCTCGTCCCGGAGGAGCCGGGCCAGGGCGCCCCGGAGGGAGGTGAGCCGTTCCTCCTCCTCCCGGAGGCCGAAGAAGGCCTCCACGGCGGCGCTCACCGAGGCGAACCCCGTCTCCCGCCGGCCCTGCCAGTGGGCCAGGGGCAGCACGTGAAAGTCCTTCAGCTTTCCCTGGGGGTCGTACAGCAGGCACGGCTCGTAGGCCTCAACCCTGAACAGGCTCCGGACGGCATCCACCAGCCGCTCCGGCGAGACGGCGGAAGCCGGCGCTTCCGGGTCGAAGCCGGCGCGGCAGACCGCCTCCCGGGCCAAAAGCGGCCCCAGGGCGTCTACCCGGTCCAGCACGAGACGCCAGGCAGGGAGTTCCGCCTCCTCGTCCCGGGGCTGCAGATCCCCGGAGGTGAGGGCCTCCGGGTCGATCTTCCCGGTGGGCGGCGGGGCGATGTACGGCAGGCCGGGCAGCAGTTCGCGGTAGCGGTTCACCTCCTCCGTGATCCGATAAATGGCGTCGACGATGCGGTTCTGGGGATTGAGCAGGACGATGTTGGAGTGCTTGCCCATTACCTCGGCTACCAGGACAAATTCCGCCGGGTTGCCCAGTTCATCGATGACGCCGATGCGGATGTGGCAGATCCGCTCCCGCCCCACCTGGTGGATCTGCAGAATCCGTCCGCCTTCCACGTACTTGCGCAGCAGCATGCAGAAGGTGGGCGGAGCGGGCGGGTTGCGTTCCTCCATCTGTGTCAGGTGAAGGCGCGCATGGCGGGGATGCGCGGAGATGAGCAGTCGGTGGTTGCGGCCGTGAGCATAGATGACCAGCACGATGCGGTCGGGCCCCGGCTGATAAATCTTGTTGATGCGGCCGCCGGTCAGGGCGGATGCCAGTTCAGCCGTCACGGCCGCCATGACAGTGCTATCGAAGGCCATGAAGAAGCTCCTTCATTCACGAAATAGGTTATTCCGCGTCATAGCCGGGGCGATTCCCCGGCTTCTTCCATTCTTAAGATAACATGATCGGCAGTGGAGCCGCCACCCTTGGGCGGGGGGTGCTGGCCCAGAGGCTGGTCTAAGTGACCGGTCCGGCGAGTAAGGTTGGAGCGAGTCCACCGGCCGCCGGCCCCTGTTGGCGGAGGCGGCCAGGCTACGTGCAGAGGTGATGCGTATGGCTGCTCCCGCTGAGCGGGCGGAATCGGTGCAGCCGTCTCCGCCGTGGCATCAGCGACCAGCCTCGGAGATCCTCAGGGAACTGGGGACGGATCCGGATGCCGGACTGCCCCTCCGGGAGGCCCAGCAGCGCCTCGCGGAGACCGGCCCGAACCTGTTGGCTGCTGCGGAGCGGCCCCCCTGGTGGCGGATGCTCCTCGGCCAGTTCCAGGATTTCATGGTGCTGGTGCTGCTGGCGGCCACCGCGCTGTCCTACGGGATGGGCGAGACGGCGGACGCCATCACCATCGTGGTGATCGTGGTGCTCAACGCCGTCCTCGGATTCGTGCAGGAGTACCGGGCGGAGCAGTCTTTGGAGGCGCTCAAACAGCTCGCGGCCCCCACGGCCCGGGTTCGTCGGGGCGGTCAGGAGATGACGGTGCCCGCCAGTGAACTGGTGCCCGGGGACCTTTTGCTGCTGGAGGCCGGTGACCGGGTTCCCGCGGATGCCCGGTTGCTGGAGGCTTCCAGCCTGGAGGTAGAGGAGGCGGCTCTTACCGGCGAATCCCTGCCGGTCCGGAAGAATCCCGCCTGGGTAGGGACTGGAGACGTTCCCCTGGGGGACAGGCAGAACATGGTCTACATGGGCACCACCGTTACCCGGGGCCGGGGCGCCGCGGTGGTGGTGGCCACAGGCATGCAGACGGAGATGGGGCGGATCGCCGGGCTGATCCAGGAGGTGGAGGACGAGGAAACGCCGCTGCAGCGCCGGCTGGAGCAGTTGGGCAAGTGGCTGGTGATGGCCTGCCTGCTGGTCTGCGCCCTGGTGGTGGTCACCGGCCTGATGACGACATCCCACCTGACGGGCGAGGAGATCGGCCGCCTCATCCTGGCAGGGGTCTCCCTGGCCGTGGCGGCGATTCCGGAGGGGCTGCCGGCCATCGTCACCGTGGCCCTCGCCCTCGGCGTGCAGCGGATGATCCGCCGCAACGCCATCGTCCGGAAACTCCAGGCGGTGGAGACCCTGGGGTGTGCCACTGTCATCTGCTCGGACAAGACCGGTACCCTGACCAAGAACGAGATGATGGTGCGGGCGGCCTGGGCCGGGGGGCGCCGCTACCAGGTGACCGGCGACGGCTACCGGCCTGTGGGTGAATTCCTGTCGGAAAGCGGCCCCGTGCGTCCCTCGGAGGTACCTGACCTGGCCCAGCTCCTCAAGAGTGCCGCCTTGTGCTGCAACGCCCGGCTGGTGCTTCCCGGCGGCCGCCGCAAGGGGGAGGGCGCCCGCGGCGACGGTGGGACGCCTCGTAACGGATGGAGCGTGGAAGGGGACCCGACCGAGGGCGCCCTGGTGGTGGCAGCCGCCAAGGCAGGATACAAGCCTGACAGGCTGGCCGCCAGCTACCCCCGGCTGTGGGAGGTTCCCTTCGAGTCGGAGCGCCGGCGGATGTCGGTGGCCACCCGCTGGGACGACGGCGGGGCGATGCTGCACGTCAAAGGCGCTCCGGACACGGTCCTGGAGCTGTGCACCCACATCCTGATGGACGGGCGGGTCCTGGCCCTGACTGACCCGCTGCGGCAACAGATCCTGGCGGAAAATGACCGGATGGCCGGGGACGCCCTGCGGGTCCTGGCAGTGGCCTGCCGTCCCCTGCCGGTGGAGGCCGCACCGGCTCAGACCGCCGGCATCGACCAGACCGCCGCGGAATGGGAACAGCGGCTGATCTTCCTCGGACTGGTGGGAATGATTGACCCGCCCCGGCCGGAGGTGAAACGAGCGGTCCAGGCCGCCACCCGGGCGGGGATCCGAACGGTGATGATCACCGGCGACCATCCCGCCACGGCCCTGGCGGTGGCCCGGGAACTGGGCATCGCCGGGCCGGACTCCAGCGCGCTGACCGGTGCGCAGCTGGACCGGATGAATGACACCCAGTTGGAGGAGGCGGTGCGCACCACACGGGTCTTTGCCCGGGTGTCTCCGCAGCACAAGCTCCGCATCGTGCGGGCCTTCAAGGCCGTAGGGGAGATCGTGGCCATGACCGGCGACGGCGTGAACGACGCGCCGGCGGTGAAGGAGGCCGACATCGGCATCGCCATGGGACGGACAGGGACCGACGTCACCAAAGAAGCCTCCGCCATGATCCTGTCGGATGACAACTACGCCACCATCGTGGCCGCGGTGGAAGAAGGCCGGGGCATCTACGACAACATCCGCAAGTTCATTCGATACCTGCTCTCCTGCAACACCGGCGAGGTCCTCACGATGTTCTTGGCTGCGGTGATGCGGCTGCCGCTGCCGCTCCTGCCGATTCAGATCCTCTTTGTCAACCTGGTGACCGACGGCCTGCCGGCCATGGCCCTGGGGGTGGAGCCGCCGGAGCCGGACGTCATGCACAGGCCGCCCCGGCGGCCTGACGAGGGGGTCTTCGCCCGGCGGCTGGGCCAAAAGATCCTGAGCCGGGGGATCCTGATCGGCCTGGGCACCCTGGGGGCTTTTCTGGTGGGGGCGTTCATGAACGCGCCTTCCCCGGGGCTGGCGCCCTTTGCGGACCCTGACGTCCTGGCTCTGGCCCGAACCATGGCCCTGGCCACCCTGGTCACGGCGCAGCTGCTTCACGTCTTTGACTGCCGCTCCGAGCAGCGGACCATCTGGGAGATGGGCTTCTTCGGAAACCCGTGGCTGGTTGCGGCGGTGGCCAGCTCCCTGGCTGCGCTGCTGCTGGCGATCTACTGGCCCCCCATGGCCCGGGTCTTCGGAACCGCACCGCTCACCCTCCCGGAGTGGATCGTGGTGCTGATCGCCGCCGGCCTGGGGGAGGCGGTGGTGACGCTCCGGCGGTTCTTCCTGCTCCACCGTCCCGTCCGAATGACCGGCCGCGTCGGAGAGGAAGCCTAAAAAGGCGGGAAGGAAGGGCTGGGCCGTACCCAGAAGTATGTGAACGTGTGCGCAGAAGAGATCATGACCCGGGCGCTGCGGCGGCGGTGCCCGGGTCTTTACAGGAGGATCGGAACATGGTACGCAGCATGACCGGATTCGGCAGGGGGGAGTCTATCGGCGATCTGGGCCGCATCGCGGTCGAGATGAAGGCGGTGAACCACCGCTTCTGCGAGATCGTCTTTCGCATGCCCCGCCAGTTCAGTGCCCTGGAGGACCGGGCCCGCCGGCTGATTCTGGAGCAGGTGGCCAGGGGAAGGGTGGAGGTCCACGTCACCTGGACCCCTTCCAGCCGAGCCAGGACTGTTCAGGTTGACAAGGAACTGGCAATCGCGTATCATAATGCGCTGAAAGAGCTAGGCGAAGAGATCGGGAGCAATTTGGAGCTAACAGCCGATACTCTGGCTTCGTTGCCCGATGTCATCACCTTGGTGGAGGGCGACCTGAGTATCGAGGAGCTCTGGCCCCCCTTCGCCGAAGCCCTTTCGGCGGCCGTGGCCGGTCTCATCGCCATGCGGGAGCAGGAAGGCGCCGTACTGGCGCAGGACCTGCTCGAGCGCTGCGACCGGGTGGAAAGCCTGCGGCAGGCCATGGCCAGCCGGGCGCCGTTGGTGGTGGAGGACTACCGGTCCCGTCTGACGCGCAGACTCGCTGAGCTGTTGCCGCAGCCCAACGCGGTGGACCCGCAGCGGCTGGCGCAGGAGGTAGCCCTGTTCGCCGACCGTGCGGACATCACCGAGGAGCTGGAGCGGCTCAGCAGCCACATCGGCCAGTTCAGGGCCGCCCTGCGGAGCGGTGAACCGGTGGGCCGGAAGCTGGACTTCCTGGTGCAGGAGATGGGCCGAGAGGTGAACACCATCGGCTCCAAGGCCAGTGACGCCACCATTACCAACCTGGTGGTGGAGGCCAAGTGCGAACTGGAAAAGATCCGGGAACAGGTGCAGAACTTGGAGTAGATGCCCGCAGGCGGCACCTGCGAATAGGGAGGACTCCCGCCGTGGAAATCAAACTGGTCAATATTGGCTTCGGTAACATCGTCGCCGCCCACCGTATCGTGGCCATCGTCAGTCCCGAGTCGGCGCCCATCAAGCGGATCATCTCCGAAGCGCGTGACAAGGGAGTCCTGATCGACGCCACCTATGGCCGTCGGACCCGCGCGGTGGTGATCACCGACTCCGAGCACGTGGTCCTTTCGGCTGTTCAGCCGGAGACGGTGGCGCACCGGATGACTTCCAAAGAGCCTATTACCAGCGAGGAAGAGGACGAATAAGCGACATGCCAAAATCCAAGGGATTGTTGATCGTGGTGACGGGGCCCTCCGCAGTGGGGAAGGGCACGATTTGTCGTGCCCTGCTGGCGGAAGCCCCCGATATCCGTTTTTCCGTCTCGTGTACGACCCGGAAGGCCCGTCCGGGAGAGGTTCACGGGGTTGACTATTTTTTCTGCACCCCTGAGGAGTTTCAGGCCAAGATCCGGAACGGGGAACTGCTGGAGTGGGCGGAGGTCTACGGCAACTACTACGGTACGCCGCGGAAGTACGTGGAGGAGGCCATCGAGGCGGGACACTGCGTCATCCTGGACATCGACATGGTCGGTGCCAGGGCGGTCCGGGAGCGGTATCCCGACGCGGTGTTCGTGTTTGTCCTTCCGCCCTCTCTGAAGGCCCTGGAGGAGCGGATCCGGGCCCGGGGCACCGAAAGTGAAGAGGCGGTGCAGCGCCGGCTGCGGGAAGCTCCCCGGTGGATTCAGGAAGGGCTTACATACGATTATGTCGTGGTCAACCGAGACCTGAAGGAGGCTGTGCGCCAGTTGCGGGCGATTGTGGAAGCCGAGCGCTGCCGCATGTCCCGCAACGGCAGCCGGTGGATACATCGCCTGCTGGAGAAAGGGGTGTTGGATGACGATGATCAAGCCGTCTCTGGATGAGCTCGCCACGAAGGTCGATTCCAAGTACTCGCTGGTGATCCTGGCGGCCCGGCGGGCGCGGGCGATTCAGGATGGCAGCGCCCCTCTGGTGGAATCCAAGTCCAGCAAGCCCGTCACCATCGCTTTGGAAGAGGTGGCGGCGGACAAGCTGTATATGGAGCGTACCCAGGTTTCCAACCGGCCGAACGGGTGATTTTGCCGGCATCCGATCCCGGTGGCAAGGCGCCCACGCAGACGGGCGCCTTTTCTTGCAAGATCCGGACGGAAGCGATGCCGCATGGAACCCGGTTCGTACTTTTCGCAAGGGGGCCGTAGCCATGACGCCGACGCTGCAAGGCAAGTGCATTCTGGTAGGGGTCAGCGGCGGGATTGCCGCGTACAAGGTCGTGGAGGTGGTCTCGCGGCTGGTGAAGCTGGGGGCTTCCGTTCACGTGCTCATGACCCGCGCGGCCACCAAGCTGGTGGCCCCGTTGACTTTCCAGGCCATCTCGGGCAATCCGGTCCGGGTTGAACTGATGCAGGAGCAGACCACCGGGCATGTCGATCACGTCAATCTGAGCCATCAGGCGGACCTGTTGATCATCGCACCGGCCACCGCCAACACCATCGCCAATCTGGCCGGGGGCCACGCTTCGGACTGGATCACCGTGGTGGCCCTGGGGGTGCGCTGCCCGGTGCTGGTGGTCCCCGCCATGGAAGCGGAGATGTATGCCCATCCCCTGACCCAGCGCAACATCGCCACCCTGACCGGCTTGGGCTGGCGGGTGATGGAGCCGGAGGAGGGCCGCCTCGCTTCCGGTCTCTATGGCAAGGGAAGGATGCCCGAGCCTGAGGCGATTGTGGCGGAAGCGCTAAAGCTCCTGCAGCCCCGCCGGGATCTGGAGGGGCGCCGGGTGCTGATCACCGCCGGCACCACCTGGGAGGCCCTGGACCCGGTGCGGTTCATCAGCAACCGCTCCACCGGGAAGATGGGCTATGCCCTTGCGGCGGCCGCGGCGGCCCGGGGGGCCGACGTCACCCTGGTCAGCGGGCCGTCCTCTCTGCCCAAGCCCCCGGGGGTCCGGTTCGTAGGGGTCGAGTCCTGCCTGCAGATGCTGGAAGCCTGCCTGGAGGCCTTTCCCGGGACCGATATTACTGTGGGCGCCGCTGCGCCGGCGGACTACCGGCCTGCCGTCTATCACGAACAGAAGATCAAGCGGCAGGGCCAGCGCCTGGTCCTGGAACTGGTGGAGAATCCGGACATCATGGCGGAACTGGGCCGGCGGAAGCGTCCGGGCCAGGTGACCGTCGCCTTTGCCGCGGAGACGGCCAATCTCGTGGAGAACGCCCGGGCCAAACTGGTCGCCAAGAACGCGGACTTCGTGGTGGCCAACGATGTCACCGCGGAGGGTGCGGGCTTTGGCACGGACACCAACCGGGTCACCTTTGTCACCGCCACCGAAGTGGAGGAGCTGCCCCTGCTATCCAAGGCGGAGGTAGCGGACCGGATCCTGGACAAGGCGGTGTCCCTTCTTGGCCGCTGAACTGGCGCAGGTAGCGGTGGATGTCGCCGCGGCCGAAACCGACCGGCTGTTTACGTATGAAGTACCTCCGTCCCTGGTGGGCAAGCTGCAGCCCGGCCAGTGGGTCAAGGTTCCCTTTGGGCACCGGTGGGTGGCCGGGCTCTATCTGGGCCCGGCGGAGGCGCCCCCTGAGGGGGTGACGGTCAAGCCCATCCAGGGGCTGCTTTCGGACATCCCGCCGATTCCGGCGGTGCTGCTGGCCCTGGCCCGGTGGACGGCCCGGCGGTACCTTTCCACCTATCCGGCGGCCCTCCGGCTGCTGCTGCCCGCCGAGGCACGGCGGGAGCAGGTGCGGACCCTCCGGGAACACTGGTACCGGCTGGCCCTGCCAGAAGACGAGGCCCGGGTGCTGATCCAGCGGCTGCAGGCCCGGGCGCCCCGGCAGGCGGCGCTGCTTTTGTACCTGCTGGAGAACCAGGGCCAGGCGGCCCACTCCGAACTGGTCCGGCGGCTGGGCGAAGGGATTCGGGATCCGATCAAGGCGGCGCTGCAGAAGGGCTGGCTGGTGGCCGCAGAGCAGGTGCGGCGCCGCGATCCCTTCGGCGACCGGCCGGTGACACTGCCGCCGCCGGTGCTTACCCGTGAGCAAGAGGAGGCCCTGGCTTCCATCCAGCAGGAACTGATGGCGCCGCCCAGCTTCCGGCAGCCGGTGCTGCTGCATGGCGTCACCGGGTCCGGGAAGACGGAGCTTTTCCTCCGAGCGATTCAGGCCGTGCGGGAGCAGGGACGGCAGGCCATCTGCCTGGTGCCGGAGATCTCCCTCACGCCGCAGATGATCAGCCGGTTCCGGGCCCGCTTCGGGCCCGCCGTGGCGGTATTGCACAGCGGGCTCTCGGCGGGCGAAAAATACGATGAATGGCAGCGCATCCGGCGGGGCGAGGTCTCCATCGTCGTGGGGGCCCGCAGCGCGATCTTTGCGCCGTTTGACAACGTCGGTCTCATCATCGTGGACGAGGAACACGAGTCCAGTTACAAGCAAGAAGGCCAGGCTCCCTGCTACCATGCCCGGGAGGTGGCCGAGGAGCGGGCGCGGCTGGAGGGGGCCCTGCTGGTCCTGGCCAGCGCCACACCGGCCCTGGAGTCCTTTTACAAGGCCGAGACCGGCCTGTACCGGCTGGTCACCCTGGAGCACCGGGTGGATCAGCGCCCCATGCCATCGGTGCAGTTGGTGGACATGCGGGAGGAACTGCGCAGCGGCAACCGGTCGATCTTCAGCCGCGCCCTGCAGGAGGCCCTGGAGGAGACCCTCGCAGCAGGTGAACAGGCGATTCTGTTTCTGAACCGCCGAGGGTACAATACGTTTATCCTGTGCCGTTCCTGCGGGCAGGCCATCATGTGTCCCAACTGTGCGGTGGCGATGACGTATCATCTCGGGGAGAACCACCTGGCCTGCCACTACTGCGAACATCAGGCGCCGGTTCCCCGGGTCTGCCCGCACTGCGGGAGCAAGTACATCCGGCACATGGGCGCCGGGACCGAGCGGGTGGAAGCGGAACTGCGGCGGCTCTACCCCCATATCCGGGTCGCCCGGATGGACGTCGATACAACGAGACGGAAAGGGGCCCACGCGGCGATTCTGGAAGCCTTCGCCCGCCATGAGACCGATGTGCTGGTGGGTACCCAGATGGTCACCAAGGGATTGGATTTCCCGGAAGTGACGCTGGTGGGGGTTGTGCTGGCCGATACCACCTTGAACCTGCCCGACTTCCGGGCCGCGGAGCGCACCTTTCAACTGGTGACGCAGGTGGCCGGCCGGGCCGGACGGGGTCGCAAACCGGGGCGGGTGGTGGTCCAGACCTACCAGCCTGAGCACTACAGCCTCCAGGCAGCCAGCCGGCACGACTACGCTGCCTTTTACCGCCGGGAACTGGAGGCGCGGGAGCAACTGGGATACCCGCCCTTCAGCCACCTGATCCACCTGGTGATCGCCGGCGAGGCGGAAAGCCGGGTCCGGGAAACTGCCGAAGCGGTACGCGCCCTGCTGGCGGAGCACCGCTTCAGCGGGGAGATCCTGGGACCGGCGCCGGCGCCGATCCCCCGCCTCCGCGGGCTGTACCGGTACCACCTGGTGCTGAAAGGGGCGGACCTGACCACCATGGCGGCGCAGGTGCGGGCGGCCTTTGCCGCCGGGCGGGGGCGGTGGCGGCGGAGCCGGGACATCCGGCTCTCGGTGGACGTGGGCCCCGTGAATATGCTGTAGCGAAATACCAGGAGAACACGGCCTGCTCCGGTAAGGCCGGTTCGGGTGAGCTGGGAGCGGAGGCGTTACGCATATGGCCATTTTGGAAATCGTGAAGGATCCCCATCCTGTGCTTCGGAAGAAGGCCAAGCCTGTGACCAAGGTCAACGCCAGCATCCGGAAACTGCTGGATGACATGGCGGAGACCATGTACGCGGCGCCGGGCGTGGGGCTGGCGGCACCCCAGGTAGGGGTGTCCAAGCGGGTGATCGTCATCGATCCCCAGGACGGGAAGACGGGGCTGCTGCAGCTGGTCAACCCGGAGATCGTCTACCGGGAAGGCTGGGTCCTGGGTACGGAAGGGTGTCTTTCCATTCCCGGGTACGTGGGCGATGTGTACCGGTACGAGCGCATCAAGGTGGTGGCCCTGGATCGCCACGGCCGCAAGGTCTACTTTGACGTGGACGGCTGGCTGGCCCGGATCTTCCAGCATGAGATCGATCATCTGGACGGCATCCTCTACACCGACAAGTGCACCAACCTCCGCGAGGTGAAGGAAGAGGAGGAAGAGGGCGAGGAGGCCGCCGAGGAGCAGGGCGCCGCCCAGCCGGCCGGGGGCAGCGAGGCCGCCGTGGGCGCGGAGTTCGACCCGAAGGAGGAGTGACCGTTGCTGAAAGTCCTGTTCATGGGCACGCCGGAGTTTGCGGCGGTGAGCCTGCAGGCGCTGCTGGACGCCGGTTACCCCGTGGTGGGCGTGGTGACGCAGCCCGACAAGCCTGTGGGCCGGGGCGGCCGGGTGCAGCCGTCCCCGGTCAAGCGGCTGGCGCTGCAGCACGGTCTTCGGGTCTTTCAGCCCAAACGGATCCGCAACCCCGAGGTGGTGGCGGAGCTGAAGGCCCTGGATCCCGATGTGACGGTGGTGGTGGCCTTCGGCCAGATTCTCTCCAAGGAGGCACTGGCCATCGGCCGGCTGGGGTCCATCAACGTACACGGCTCCCTTCTGCCCCGGTGGCGGGGCGCCGCCCCGATCCAGCGGGCGATCATGGCGGGTGACACGGAAACCGGGGTCACCACCATGTGGATGGACGAGGGGATGGACACCGGCGACATCTGCCTGATGGCCCGGACCCCGATCCTCCCGGAGGACACTGCGGGAACGGTGCACGACCGGCTGGCCCGGATGGGGGCGGATCTCCTCCTGGAGACCCTGCGGCGGTTGGAGGAGGGCACGGCGCCCCGGATCCCGCAGCCGACTGAAGGGGTCACCTACGCCTCCAAGCTGGAGCGGGCCGACGAGGTGATCGACTGGACCCGTCCCGCTGTGGACCTGTTCAATCA
Source organism: Symbiobacteriaceae bacterium (assembly GCA_036562385.1). Lineage (GTDB taxonomy): Bacteria > Bacillota > Sulfobacillia > Symbiobacteriales > Symbiobacteriaceae > DATCKG01. Next base: position 10,001 of record DATCKG010000055.1, on the reverse strand, counting down.
GATCCGAGCCCTCAATCCGTGGCCCGGGGCGTATACCGTGGGCCCCAAGGGCAGTCTAAAGATTTGGAAGGCTGTACCTTTGCCGGACTTCCCCGCCCAGGGGCGCCCGGGCGAGGTGGTGGCCCTGCAAAAGGGACAGGGCTTCGTGGTGGCCACCGGCTCCGGCTGCCTGCTGGTGCAGGAGGTGCAGCCGGCCAACCGGGCACGGATGGATGCCCAGTCCTACGTCAACGGCGGCGGCGTCAAGGTGGGAACGCAGTTCACGATGCCGGAGATCGAATCATGGGATCATGACTGAACCTTTTGCGGGTCAAGGAATATCTTCAGGATGAGTACGGTATTCGTTCAGTGGAGTCCGTGTTGGGAGGGCATGGCGCATGTTCTGGTTGTGGGACCCGACCTTCATCTTCCTCATTCCTGCCATGATCCTGGTGTTCTGGGCCCAGGCGCGGGTGCGCAGCGCGTTTGCGGAGTGGTCCCAGGTGCGGACTCGCTCTGGGGTGACGGCCGCAGACGTGGCGCGGGACATTCTGGCCAAGTACAACCTCCATGACATTCCAGTGGAGTATGTGCACGGCCACCTGACGGACCACTACGATCCTCAGGCCCGGGTGGTCCGGCTCTCCGCTTCCACATATAACAGCAGCTCGATCGCGGCCATCGCGGTGGCGGCTCACGAAGTGGGCCACGCCATTCAGCACGATGTCTCCTACCTGCCGCTGAACATGCGGAACCTGGTCTTCCCGCTGGCCAGGATCGGCGACACCATGGGCCCCTTCCTGGTGGTGCTGGGCATTCTGTTCGGGGCGTTCCAGGGCTACTCGTTCGGCATTACCATGATGGACGTCGGCATTCTGGCCTTCTCCTTCGCGGTGTTCTTCTACCTGATCACCCTGCCCGTGGAGTTTGATGCCTCCAGGCGGGCCCTGGTGATTCTGGAAAGCGGCGGGTACCTGACCCGGGAGGAGATCAAAGGTGCCCGTACCATGCTGACCGCGGCGGCCCTCACCTATGTGGCGGCGGCGGCCACGGCCGTGTCGCAGCTGCTGCGACTCCTGTTCCTGCGGAGCATGGCCCGGGACGAATAAGTGTGGGAATGAGCAGGCTGGGCGGCGCTTGGGCGCCGCCCTGACCCATTTGGACGGGTCGGGATTGGATGTTGACCTTTCCGGGCACTGGTGTTCAATAAGTAACGGTGATGCAAGAGACGGCACCTGTCTGCGGAAGGAGAGACCTCGCCTTGGTGATGAAGAAAGTCCTGACCATCGCCGGATCGGATACCAGTGGGGGCGCCGGCATCCAGGCCGACCTGAAGACGTTCCAGGAACGGGACGTTTACGGCATGTGCGTACTCACCACCATCGTGGCCATGGACCCGCACAACCACTGGGCCCATCAGGTGTTCCCGGTTTCGCTCCCCATCGTGGAGAAACAGCTGACCACGGTCTTTGAAGGGATCGGGGTGGACGCCCTGAAGACCGGCATGCTGGGGTCGGTGGAACTGATCGAGCTGGTGGCCCGGACCCTGGACCGGTACCCGGTGCCGTGGGTGGTGATCGACCCGGTCATGGTCTGCAAGGGTACCGATGAGGTGCTTCAGCCCGATACCGCGGCGGCCTTGCGGGAACTGCTGGTGCCCAGGGCCACCGTGGTCACTCCGAACCTCTTCGAGGCGGCACAGCTCGCCGGGCGCCCGCCCATCCGGACCGTAGACGATATGAAGGAAGCGGCCGCGGCCATCCACGCCGCCGGCGCCAAGTATGTGCTGGTCAAGGGCGGCGGCAAGCTGCAGCACGAAAAGGCCGTGGACCTGCTGTACGACGGCAAGCAGTTCACGCTCCTCATGGCAGAGCGGTGCGAGACCACCTACACCCACGGAGCGGGCTGTACCTATTCGGCTGCCATCACCGCCGAACTGGCCAAGGGCCGGACCGTGGAGGAGGCGGTGACAGAGGCGAAGCGATTCATCACCTGTGCCATTAAGCACGGATTCCGCCTGAACCAGTACGTGGGCCCAACCCTCCACGCTGCCTTGCGGCGCTTCGGGGAGGAGCCCGTGCAGGTGGTCCGGGCATAAACGTCAGACGGAACGGCAGGCTCCGGGCCGGTGGGCCCGGAGCCTCTTCTGCTGTCCGCCGGTTCCGGGAGCGGAGCCGGCGCCTGCGAGTTCTGTTTGCCCGCGGGGACAGGTTCGGGGTAGACTAAGTTTCAGATCCTTTTTCGGAGGCGATTGTATGCCCCGATCTGTGCAAAGGCCGCCCCGCTCTGCCCGGGAGGTGGCCCTGCGGGCCTTGTGGGATGTGGATGTCCGGGGGGCATATGCCAACCTCGCCCTGGATGCCCACCTGAGCACTTCCCGCCTGAGCGGGCGCGACCGGGCCCTGGCCACCGAACTGGTCTACGGCGTCACCCGGCGGCGGGCGACCCTGGACTGGGCCATCAGCCAGGTGGCCACCCGCCCCCTGGAGAAGATGGACCCGTGGATTCGCAACGATCTGCGGATGGCGACCTATCAGATTCTGTTCATGGAACGGATTCCACCCTCGGCGGCTGTGAACGAGGCAGTGGAACTGGCCCGGGCCTACGGCCACGAAGGGGTGGCCAAGTTTGTCAACGGGGTGTTGCGAAACCTGCTTCGGCGGCTTCCCGACCTGCCGTGGCCGGATCCGGCGGTGGACCCGGCCGGGGCCCTGGCCGTAAGGCATTCCTATCCGGAATGGCTGGTGCGGGAATGGATTGAGCGGTTCGGGCTGGAGGAGGCGGTCTCCCTGCTGGAGGCCGGCAATCAGGTGCCGCCGCTGACGATCCGGATCAACCGGCTGAAAGCTACCCGGGAGGAGGTGGCAGCCGCCCTGGCGGCGGAAGGGGTCCGGACCGAACCCACCTGCCACTCTCCGTACGGGCTGATCATCCGGGACCTGACCTCCGCCTCCTCCCTGGAGGATCTGCAGGCCATGAAGGCGGGGCTGTTCACTGTCCAGGATGAATCCTCCATGCTGGTGGGTCCGGTGGTGGCACCGGAGCCGGGCTGGACGGTGATCGATCTGGCCGCAGCCCCCGGTGGCAAGGCCACCCATCTGGCCGAACTGATGGGGAATCAGGGCCGGGTGCTGGCCCTGGACATCCATCCCCACAAGGTGGCCCTGGTGGAGGAGAATGCCCGGCGGCTGGGGACCACCATCGTGGAGGCGGTCTGCCAGGACGCCCGGGAAGCCGGCCGCCTGATGCCGGAGCGGGCGGACGCGGTGCTGTGCGATGTGCCCTGTTCCGGACTGGGCACCCTGGCACGGCGCCCCGATGCCCGCTGGCGGAAGCGGCCAGAGGATGCTGAGCAGTTGGCGCCGATTCAGCGGGCGATCCTGGAAAGCGCGGCCCTCTGCCTCAAACCCGGGGGTGTGCTGGTTTACAGCACCTGCACCATCGATCCCCGGGAGAACCAGGAGTTGGTGGAGGGATTTGTCCGGGACCATCCGGAGTTCCGGTTCGACGACATCGCACCGTTTCTGCCCCCGTCCCTGGCCGGCAGCGCCACCGGAGGATACATCCAGCTTTTGCCGCACATCCATGGCACGGACGGCTTCTTCATCGCGCGACTGCGAAAACACGGCTGACAGAGGGCCGGAGCAGAGGGATTTCATCCCTGACGAAGAAATTTGTTGGTTGGAACTCCCCGGGGAGGGATTCCATGAACGAACCATCTGCCCGCTACGTACCATTGCGGTTGGCCGATCCCAATCTGATCTTCCAAGGGAAACGCCCGTTGGTGGGGATGACCCTGGAGGAGATGGAGGGCCTGCTCGGGGAATTCGGGGAGCCCCGCTACCGGGCCAGGCAGCTCTTTCAGTGGGTATATGAAAAAGGGGTCAAGGACTTCGGAGCCATGACCAACCTTCCCCTGTCCCTCCGGCAAAAGCTGGCGGAAAACACGCTTCTGGTTCTGCTGGAGCAGGAAATGGAGCAGAAGGACCCGACCACCCAGACCAGCAAGTTTCTGTTTCGCCTCTACGACGGGCAGACGGTGGAGTCGGTGCTGATGCGGCATGACTACGGCAATTCCGCCTGCGTAACCACGCAGGTGGGATGCCGGATGGGCTGCACCTTCTGCGCTTCCACCGTGGGGGGGCTGGTACGGAACCTGACCGCCGGGGAGATTGTGGACCAGGTGATCATGATGCAGAAATGCCTGCCGCCGGGACAGCGCATCAGCAGCGTCGTGCTGATGGGCTCCGGCGAGCCCATGGAGAACTACGACAACGTGCTGAAGGCAATCCGCCTGATGCACGACCCGGCTGGGCTGAACATCGGATACCGGCACATCACCCTCTCTACCTCCGGGCTGGTTCCGGGGATCCGGCGGCTGGCAGACGAGAACTTGCCCATCACCCTGGCCGTTTCCCTTCATGCACCCAACAACGAACTGCGTTCGCAGCTGATGCCTGTCAACCGGCTCTTTCCGCTGGAGCAGGTGATCGATGCAGCCAGGGAGTATGCAGAGAAAACGGGGCGCCGTGTGACCTACGAGTATCTTCTGATCCAGGGGGTCAACGACCAGCGGGAACACGCCCTGGAATTGGCCTCGTTGCTGAAAGGATCCCTGGCTCACGTCAACCTGATTCCTCTGAACCCCGTGGCCGAACGTCCGCAGTATCGCCGTCCCTCCCGGGAGCAGGTCGTGCAGTTCCGCAAGTGGCTGGAGGACGCGGGCATTGCCGCCACTATCCGGCGTGAGATGGGCGGCGAGATCGAGGCCGCGTGTGGTCAGCTGCGCAACCGCGCGGCGCGGCAGCGGGGTCCCGCAAGGAGTTGAACGGTGTGAGGCTGACCTTCAGTTACCGGACCGACCAGGGGCTGGTCCGGCCCAACAACCAGGACGCCTTTTCCGTCGATTTGCTTGACCCCAGGGGCAACGCAGCATTGCTGGTGGTCGCGGACGGCATGGGCGGCTATGAGGGGGGTGAGGTGGCCTCCCGCATGGCTGTGGACGTGGTCCGCCATCGGGTGCTGGACTCTTCTTCGGACTGGGCCGAAAAAGGGGCCCTGGGTGACGGCCTGGTCCAGGCGGTGAACCAGGCCAACCTGGCCATCCTGCGGGCGCAGCAGGAGCAGCCGGGGCGCAGCAGCATGGGGACCACCTTGACGGCGGCCCTGATCTGGGGCACCCGGGTCCTGATCGCCCATGTGGGCGACAGCCGGGCCTGCCTGATCCGGCAAAGCGGAGGGGTGGTCCAGGTGACCACCGATCATAATGTGGCCAGTGAACTATATGAAAGCGGCCACCTGACGGCCGAGGAAGCGGCGGTTCATCCTCAGCGGCATGTGCTCACCCGCGCCCTGGGAGTCAGTCCCAACCTGAACGTCGAACGACGGGAACTGACCTGGGAACAGGGTGATGTCCTGTTGCTTTTTACCGACGGCCTCTCCAGCCTGGTTTCACTGGAGGAAATCGAAGCGATCAGCCGGGCAGGATTCGCGGACATGCCCCAGCGCCTGGTGGACCTGGCCAACGCGCGGGGCGGCTACGACAACATCACCGTACTCGCCGCCTGGTGGGAGGGATAGCGGGCAATGACCGGCAGGATACTCGCAAACCGATATCGCATCGGGGAACGCATTGGCGGGGGCGGCATGGCGCTGGTCTATCGGGCCGAGGATATGCAGCTGGGGCGGGAGGTCGCCGTCAAGGTGCTGCGGGGCCATTTCGGCTCCGATGAGGACTTTGTCCGCCGCTTTCGTCGGGAAGCTCAGAACGCCGCCAGCCTCTCCCACCCGAATGTGGTGCAGATCTACGACATTGGTCAGGAAGATGATCTGCACTATATTGTCATGGAACTGGTGGAGGGGAAGACCCTTAAAACCTTAATCCAAGAGCAGGGGCCGCTGCCGGTTATCCAGGCCGCCGAGATTGCCATCCAGATCCTGAGCGCGCTGGCCCATGCCCATGCGCAGCGGATCGTGCACCGGGATATTAAGCCCCACAATATCCTGATTAGCAAATCCGGACAGGTAAAGGTTACCGATTTTGGCATTGCCCGGGCCACCACCTCCGATACGGTGACGCACACCGGCTCCATTTTGGGCTCCGCCCATTACTTTTCCCCGGAACAGGCGGACGGCCAACCGACCGGGGAATGCTCGGACATCTATTCCGTGGGCGTGGTCCTCTACGAAATGGTGACCGGTACGGTGCCGTTTCAGGGCGAAAGTCCCATTACCGTCGCGCTGAAGCACATCCGGGAAAAGCCCCTTCCGCCGTCCCAACTGAATCCGGAGGTTCCGGTGGAACTGGAGGAGATCATCCTCCGGGCTCTGGAGAAAGCGCCGGCGGACCGGTATCCTTCGGCCGCGGCGATGAAGGAGGCGCTGGAGCAGTTCATCCGGGATCATGAAGCCGGCCGGACCCATCTGCGCGACGGGGATTTCCCTACCATGGACCTGCGCACCATGCGCACTCACAAAGCCCAGGGGGCCACCGCAGAATGGTCGGATCCGGCTGCAATCGAGCAGACGGGTTCGAAGAAAGGGGATTGGCGGAAACGGCTGCCCCGGATCGCCGGGGTGGCGCTGCTGGTGGTGCTCCTGGCCGTTGGTCTGGTCTGGGGCGCCGTCCGGTTCTTGGCGGTGCCGGTGGTGGAGGTACCGGACGTCACCGGGATGTACCTGAAGGATGCCCAGGAGGCGCTGGCCGCAGCCGGGCTGCAGTGGACCCTCGGCAGCGAGGAGTTCAGCGACGAGGTTCCCCAGACCCATGTAATCCGCACGGACCCGGAACCGGGCAGCCTGGTGAAGAAGGGCCGGAAGATCCGGCTGGACATCTCCCGGGGACCGGAGACCAAGCAGGTGCCGGATGTACGGAACCTGACCGTGGAAGAGGCCAGGGCCTTGCTGGAGTCGGAGCGGTTCAAGGTGGAGATCACCGAGAAGGCCCATACGGCCAAGGCGGGCCTGGTGGTGGATCAGCTGCCCGCTCCGCTGACCAACCTGAAGGCCGGTTCTACCATCCATCTGGTGGTGAGTTCCGGACCGCTGCTGGTGCCCCAGGTGGCGGGGAAGACGGTGGACCAGGTTCGCCAGACGCTGACGGCCGCGGGCCTTGTTCCGGGCGATGTCACCTACGTGGAGGACATTACGTATCCCGAAGGGATTGTCATCACGACAGATCCGGCTCCTGATACCGCGGTGGAGCCGGGGCAAAAGGTCAACCTGATCGTCTCCAAAGGGGCTCCCAAACCGACCCCGTTTGAGAAGGTTATCACGATCCCCGGAGAGCCTGGGGAGTCCTTCCCGGTGCGGATCTCCCTGGTGGAGGTGATCAACGGCGTGCCCATCGAGCAGCCGCCGGTGCTGGACGAGGAGCGGAAAGCCGGGGAGAAGCTGACGATCAGGGGCTCTTTCCGGGGGCAGGGGTACCTGCGGGTGATCATTAACGGGATTGAAACCCGGGTCGAACTGCCCTGATCTGTGTTGTAAGCGGGCAAGGAGGAGGATGCGACGTGTGCCGGTAGGACAGGTGATTCGGTCCCACAGCAACATCTATTACGTCATGGTGGAGGGCCGGGAGGTGGAGTGCCGGCCCCGCGGGCGGTTCCGCCTGGACAAACAGATGGTCCTGGCGGGGGACCTGGTGGAGGTAACCGTGGTGGGGGACGAAGGCCGGATCGATCGGATCCTGCCCCGCCGGACCGAACTGCAGCGGCCGCCCATTGCCAACGTGGATCAGGCCCTGGTGGTCTTCACCCTGAAGGAGCCGGTGGCCGATTACCTCTTTCTGGACCGGGTGCTGGTCCACGTGGAGCACGCCGGGGTGGAGCCGGTCATCCTTCTGAACAAGGTGGATCTGCTCACCCCGGAGGAGGTGGAGGGGTTTGTCGCACTCTACGGACGGGTGGGCTACCCTGTCTATCCCATCTCCGCCCTGACCGGCCAGGGATTGGACGCACTGCGCCCGGTGCTCTGGGATAAACTGTCGGTGCTGGCAGGTCACTCGGGCGTCGGGAAGTCGCACCTGGTCCGGGCCCTGGAACCTTCGCGGCAAGACGTGCGGGTAGGTGAACTCTCGCACAAGCTGGGCCGGGGCAAGCACACCACCCGGCATGTGGAACTGATCCCCCTATCCTCCGGTGGCTTGTTGGCGGACGCGCCGGGCTTTACCTACCTGGAGTTTGCGGGCATGGAGAAGCGGGACCTGGGCCGGTACTTCCCGGAGTTCCGTGAGCCGTCCCGCGAATGCCGGTTTGATGACTGCCTCCACCGCAAGGAGCCGGACTGTGCAGTCCGGGCGGCAGTGGAGGAGGGCGTGATTCCCCGGAGCCGTTATGAACACTACCTCCTCTTCCTGGCGGAAGTGGAGTCCCTGAAAAGGTGGTAAGGAAGTCGTGCAGATGATTGCTCCGGATCGGGTAAAGGTCGCACCATCGATTCTGGCCGCTGATTTCAGCGATCTGGCGGGAGAACTCCGCCGGGTGGAGGAGGCCGGTGCCGACTGGATTCACCTGGACGTGATGGATGGACATTTCGTGCCAAATATTACGTTTGGCCCGCCGGTCATCGCACGGCTGCGCCGTCACACATCGTTGCCTTTTGATGCGCACCTGATGATCGAACAGCCCGAGCGGTACATCGTGGATTTTGCCCGGGCCGGATGCAACCTGGTCTCCGTGCACGTGGAGGCCTGTCCGCACCTGCACCGGGTGCTGGGACAGATTCGGGATGCCGGCATGAAAGCCGGCGTGGCCCTCAACCCCCACACCCCCGTCTCCATGGTGGAAAACGTACTGGACATGGTAGACCTGGTGCTGATCATGTCGGTCAACCCGGGCTTCGGCGGACAAAAGTTCATTCCCGGTGTGCTGGCCAAGATCGCCAGGGTGAGGGAGATGCTGGTGGCGGCGGGCCGGGCGGACCAGGTGGAGATTCAGGTGGACGGCGGCGTCGATCCCGCCACGGCGCCCCAGTGTGTGGCAGCGGGGGCCACCTGTCTGGTGGCGGGGACCGCTGTCTTCGGGCGGCCGGATTATCAGGCGGCCATCGCGGCCCTGCGGCCCTGATTCCCATCCTGTTGTCGGGAGGGTCCCACATGGGCGCCGAGAAGCAGTACGTGGTCTTCCGCCTGGAAGGACAGCGGTACGGCGCGTCGGTGGACGTGGTGCGGGAAGTGACCTGTGTGACCACCGTGACGCGCCTCCCCAACGCCCCGGCGTATGTGGAAGGCGTGGTGGACCTGCGGGGCGAGGTGATCCCCGTGATCAACCTGCGCCGGCGGCTGGGGGAGGCGATCCTGCCGCCGGACCCGACCGTCAGCCTACCCGGGCAGGAATACGTGGCGGGACTGGCCCGCCGGCACGGGGAAATCGTGGTGATGCTGGACATGGCGGCCCTGCTGGGGTCCGCTTCCTGAGTGAGCCGCTTTACCGAAAACGGCTGCTTCCGCTTTGGGAAGCAGCCGTTTGGCTTTACTTCAGCATGTAAAGGATTCCGATGGTGCCCGGGCCACAGTGGGTGCTGATGACGGAGCCGGCATCGGTGTCCAGCACCTCTCTGACGTCCGGCATGATCTCCCGAATCCGCTGCTTGACGTATTCGACCTCATCCCGGGTGGTGGTGTGGGTGACAAAGACCCGCCCCGGCCAGACCTGACCGGCCCGGGCATGCTGGGCGAACTTATCCAGCATGTAATCCAGTCCCCGATGTCTGGGTCCCCGGATCTTGGCATCCACGATCATCCCGCCATCGACCACCGCGATGACAGGGCGGATGCGCAGCAGGGTGCCCATCAGGGCCTGGAGACCGCTGCACCTTCCGCCCTTGTAGAGATACTCCAGGGTGTCGATCATGAACGAGGTCCGGACTTTGGGCCGGACTTCGTCCAGGGCCCGGAGGATCTCTTCGGCACTCTTCCCCTGGCGGACCAGGTCACAGGCATACAGGACCTGCAGTCCGATGCCGGTGGAGAGGTTCAGGGAGTCGTACACATACACCTGCCCCGGCGGAAAGGACTCAGCGGC
>DATCKG010000050.1:0-18706 GCA_036562385.1 Symbiobacteriaceae bacterium | reverse complement strand
GATCCGCTCCGGGCTCGTCATCGGCATCATCAACGTGCTGATGAGCTTTACCACCAGCCCGAAACAGCTGTTCTTCCTGCGGATGCTCAACGGCGCCTTCGCCGGCTTCATCCCCTCCGCCATCGCCCTGGTGGCCACCAGCACGCCGGCGGAGCGGGTGGGACGGGCCCTGGCGCTGATCCAGACCGGTACCGCGGCGGGGAACATCCTCGGCCCGATGATCGGCGGGGCTCTGGCGGACCTGCTGGGCATTCGATCCTCCATGCGCGCAGCAGGCGGCATCATCTGGACGGCGACCCTGCTGGTGGCCCTGGGAGTACGGGAGCGGATTCCGCCGGCCCAGGGAGAGCGAACCAGTCCCATCCAAGATTTGAAGATCGCGGTCACCAGTCAGGCTCTCCTGGCCCTGCTGGTTTCCACCGTCTTGATCACCGCCTCGATCCAGTCACTGGAGCCCATCCTGACGAAGTTCGTGCCCTCCCTTCGTCAGGACGCCCTGGTCAGTTGGGCCACCCGACTGATCTTCGGCCGGACGGACGCGTACGCCACGGTGGCCGGCTTCATCTTCTCCCTTCCGGCCATCGCCACGGTGCTGACGGCCCCCCGTTGGGCCGCGGTCGGCGACCGGATCGGTTACCCGAAGCTGTTGGCCTCCGGCCTCCTGCTGGCAGGGCTGCTGGCGCTGCCCCAGTCACTGGTTGCCACCACGGGGCAACTGATCGTCCTCCGTTTCCTCTACGGCTTGATGACGGCGGCAGTGCAGCCGTCGGTCAACGCCACCCTCTCGGACGTGGTCCATCCCTCTTTCCGCGGACGGGCCTTCGGGATCAACACCAGTGCCATGAACATCGGCGCCGTACTGGGACCGCTGCTGGGCGGTTATGTGGCGGACCACCTGGGTCCCCGGATGGTCTTTGTCACCACCGGCATCCTCCTGATGGTGGCCAGCATCTGGGTGCAGCGGCGGCTTGCCAGCCGGGCGGTGGAGTACGGTCAGGTGGGCGCCCCTGCCCCCGCCAAAGACGAGACCGGGTCGTAAGTGCAAGACGGCCCTGGCGTCCCGCTTGGGGAAGCCAGGGCCGTAGTTGTTTTGCGGTTACCGGACAATCCGCCGAGCCCCGAGGTAGCGGCTGGCCCACCAGTCGCTGGACATGGACGTCCACTTCACGCCGGTGTCATAGGACTGGGCGTGAATAAACCCGCCGTTGCCATCGTAGATCCCCACATGGGAAGGACCAGCGGCGTAGGTGGTGAAGAAGACCAGGTCACCGGCCTGCAGTTCAGACCGGGATACCGGAACACCGACATTCCACATTTCAAAGGAGGTCCGGGGCAGGTTAAGGCCAAACCGGTTGCCCAGATAGACGATCAACCCGCTGCAGTCAAAGCCGGTCTCCGGGCTGGTACCACCCCAGGCGTAGGGGTAGCCGATCAGCTCCCGGGCCGCCTCCACCAGCATGGCGCCCATGCGGCTGCCGGTGTCGCCGCGGCTGGCTGGCTCCGGTTCCCGGCTCGGTGCCGGTGCTTCCGCCGGTGCCGCCGGCTGGGCAGGTGGCAAGTACACCAGGTTGACGGGATACTCCCGGCCCTTCCGCACCACGCTTACGGTCTGGTTGGCAGCGTCATAGATCACCGGGATGTTGAGCTGTTCCACCATGAACCGGACAGGGACGAGAGTCCGCCCGTCCACCAACTGTGCCGCCACTGGCATGATGACCACCTTATCGTCGAGGAAGCAGGTGGCGCTGCCGATCACCACCTCCAGATGGTGGCCAAACACCTCTGCCTTCACCGTGCGGGTCGCTCCGAGCCACTCGATCTGCGCGTCCAGAGGCGTCAGCAGATCCCGAATCGGTACCAGGGTACGCTCGTCCACCTCTGCCAGAGAGCGGACAGATCCGTTGTCCCGGACGACATCAGCCCGGGCCGTCTGCGGCAGGAAGCTGAACGCAAGCGCTGCGGCCCCCGCCAGCCACGGCCGCCACTGGTGAAACGCTTTGCTCATACAAGCAAGGCCCCCGTCTTGCCAAAGTTGCAACCTATTGAGCCAGGTCACGTCCTTCCATATTCGAAGGAATCAGCGAGGTCTCCTTTACCGTCTCAATAATTTGTACCTGAATACTCACTAAGTCGGAGGCCCCGGTGTAGACCTACCCTCTGGAACCGATTTGCCAGATCCCCTGGACCTGCCTGAGTTTTTGCTATATAATGGAATCCAGCCATCCCGTGCCCGGCTGGCTTCGGAAAGGAGGCGCGCTCGTATGGGCCAGTCCCTATGGGTCAACTGGGCGTTCGTGCTGCTCAGCGGCCTGTTGCTGGGCGGATCGATCCTGATGATGACCACGGGAACGCTGCCGCCACCCTTTTCCCGGCGGCGGGCCAGCCCCCTCTTCGCCACCTCCGTCTTCGTGGTGGGCCTGACGCTGCTTCTGGTGTACGGAACACCGGACTTGCTGCAGTCGACGATTGAGGCACTGTTTAAAGCCTGATTACAAAGCCTGATTACATAGATGCCCCGCCGAGACGCCGGCGGGGCCTTGTTTTGTTCTGCACATGACACAGACGGAATCGCTGCATTATACTCTAGACAGATTACGCTAAGGATGGTCCTTACCGTGAAAAAGTACCGGGCAGGAAAAATCAAGCGAGAACACAGCATCATCGAAGGCGTCTGGCCGCTGCTGGAGCGCATGGCTGAGTGCGAACAGATCACCAGCATCATTCCCGGCCCCATCAGCCCCCTCCACTCCCGGGGGCTGGAACTGACCTTTCAGCGCTTCACCGAGACGGGCCTCCGGCTTCTGGCCAAGAACGGTTCGGCGGTGCAGGAGGTCTACGCGGTGGCGCCCGACAAGGAGGCGGCACTCAGGTGGCTGGCCGAGGCCGGGCTGGTGGACTGGCGTCCGGAGCCGCCCCGTGAAAAGGGAAAAGCCAGCAGACCGGAACCGATCAAAACCGTGATTTTGCCCTCGGATATGACCTGTGAAGTCTGCGGTCGCCCGATGCGGGCCGGCACCCGGGCCGCACAGATGGGCCGGAAAAACTACTACTACGTGCACGTTCGCTGCGCCCGGTAGCGTTGAGCCGGCTGTAGAGCGGGAATAGTCTTCCACGGCAGGGGCAGACTATGGGTGCGAGTTGGCCCAACTCCGTTGAGACGCTTTAGGAGGTCTGCCCATGGAAATCCCTGTGATGGAATCCTTTGAGCAGTGGAAGGAGTTTCTTTCCCGTCAGGTCTACGCGGCCCAGGAAGCCGGCGCTTCGCAGGAGTCGATCGTCAGCCTGGCCACCCGGATCGGCAACTTCCTCGCTGAGCGGGTGGACCCGAAAAATCGGGAGCAGCGCCTGCTGAAAGAGCTGTGGGACAAGGGGACGGAGGAGGAACGCCGGGCGCTGGCCAGCATGCTCACCAAGCTGGTCTCCGACGGCGAGGTGCACTAATGGGGTAGGACGGCAGCCGGAAAGGCTGCCGTCCTGTGCTATTTGGGAGCCCGAAAGGATTCTTGCGCCCAGCAGCGAATGGTTAGGCCCCAAGGAGGCGGAAACTGCCATGGATGACGTGAATCGGCAGATCCTCACCCACGCCGAGCGGCTGGCCCCCCGACTGGTGGCCGTTCGGCAGGAACTGCACCGGCACCCGGAACTTGCCTACCAGGAGGTGTGGACCACCGAGCGTCTGCGGACGTGGCTCAGCGAGGCGGGGATTGCGATCCTGCCCCTGAACCTGCCTACCGGCGTGGTGGCGGAGGTCCGAGGAGCCCGGCCCGGCCCCACGGTGGCGCTGAGGGCGGATATCGACGCGCTGCCGGTTCAGGAGGAGACCGGCCTGCCCTACGCTTCCGAGATTCCCGGGCGGATGCACGCCTGCGGGCACGACTTTCACATGGCCGCCGTGCTGGGGGCGGCGTGGATCCTGCAAGCGCTGCGCCACCACCTGACCGGGAAGGTCCGCATCCTCTTCCAGCCGGCGGAGGAGGAAGCCAGCGGCGCCCGCACCCTGATCGCGGCCGGCGCGCTGGAGGGAGTGCAGGCCATCTTCGGGATGCACAACAAGCCGGATCTGCCTCCGGGCCATGTGGGGATCAAGGCGGGACCCTTGATGGCCGCCACCGATACCATCTCCATCACCGTCGAGGGTAAGGGCGGGCACGCGGCCATCCCCGATGCCGCCCAGGATCCCGTGGTGGCTGCCGCCGCCATCGTCATGGCCCTGCAGACGGTGGTCTCCCGAAATGTTTCGCCGCTGGACAGCGCAGTGGTCACTATCGGGTCGTTTCAGGCAGGGACCACCCACAACGTGATTCCCCCTTCCGCCACCCTCATGGGGACCGTGCGCACCTTTACGCCGGCTGTGCGGGAACGAGTCCGGGAGCGAATCCACCGCATTGTCACCGATGTGGCCGCCGCCTACGGGACCGTGGGCAAGCTAAGCTGGCTGGAAGGAACCCCGGCGGTAGACAACAGCCCCGCCATGGCGGAACTCATGCGCCGGGCCGCGGCCAAAGTGGGACTGACGGTGGTAGAGGCGCAGCCCACCATGGGCGGGGAGGATTTTGCCGAGTACCAGCGGATCGTGCCGGGCTGCTTCGTGTGGATGGGCACCGGCTGCCCGTTTGGGTGGCACCATCCGCGCTTTGTGGTGGATGAGTCGGTGATTCCCCAGGCCGCGACGCTCTTTGCCCAGGTGGCGGTGGAGGCGCTGGCGAGTCTGCAGGGGCAGGGATCTACTTGACCACCAGGGCCCCCAGCCGTGCGCCGATCTCCCGGGCCTCATTGATAATCCGCTCAAACAGCTCGGCCACGGTGGGCACATCCTGAATGAGGCCCACCCCCTGGCCGGCGTAGACATATCCCGCATCCAAATCGCCCTCGAGGGCTGCCTTGGCGTTGACCTCGCCGGAGATCAGCGGCAGCAGCTCCTCCAGAGAGGCGCCCCGTGCTTCGGCGTCCAGCACCCGCTGGGCGCCGCCTGTTTTCAGCACCCGGGCCGGCCTTCCGATGGAGCGTTCCATGATCACCGTGTCGGTCTCCCGGGACTCGAGCAAAAGCTGCTTGTACCGCGGGTGGGCCGGGCACTCCTTCACGGCGATGAAGCGCGTGCCCATCTCGATCCCCTCGGCTCCCAGGGCCAACGCAGCCATGAGCCCCCGGCCGTCCACGATGCCGCCGGCGGCCAGGACCGGGATCTTCACCGCGTCCACCACCCGGGGAATCAGCGCCATGGTGCCCACGTCATCCCGCCCCAGGTGACCGCCGCCGTCGTAGCCCACGGCAATCACGGCGTCCGCCCCGAGGCTCTCGGCCTTCTGCGCGGCCCGAACGCCAGCCACCAGGATTACCTTCTTGACCCCCGGCACCCGTTCATCGATGTACCGCATGTACGGCTCCGGGTTGCCGCCGGTGATGGTGACGTGACGGACCCCCTCCTCCAGGGCAACGTCGATGTGACCTTCCAGCTTACGGAAGCCCATGGCCAGGTTGACGGCAAAGGGCTTCTTCGTCAGGGCCTTGGCCTTGCGGATCTCCGCCCGCAGGTCCTCCGGATCCTGGAAGCTCGCGGCGGTGATCTGCCCCAGGCCTCCGGCCTCCGACACCGCAGCGCACAGCTCCGCACGAGCCAGGTGCAGCAGGCCTCCCTGGATGATGGGGTACTCAATCCCCAGGATGTCGCAGACACGCGTGTGCAGCATCCTCGATTCCCCTCCCTTGGAACCTCCTGCCACGGATCATTCTCCGCGATCCCCCCGGGCATCCTGCTGCCGCGCGCCAGGAGTGCCCGGGCGCCGGCTCCGCGGGAAGGGGAACCGCCCGAGGCCAGAATCACCAGCCCCGCGGCCAGCAGGAATATTTGTTCGAAATGGCGAAACGAAATAAAAATAAGGAGGTTCTTCTCCTTCATCGTTGCGGAAGAACCTCCTGTAGAGACCGGCAGGCAGCCCTTACGCGAAGGGCTCCAGAATGCGCCGGCGCCCCTCGTAGCGGGCCAGGTGGGTGGCACCGACTTCCCGGGCCAGGGCCGCGGCCCGGTCAAAGCCCCATCCCACTTCCGCCGGCCGGTGTGCATCGGAGGAAAGGATCAAGGGTACCCCGCGCTGGCACAGTTCCTTCAGCAGCGGCGGCGCCGGGTAGGGCTCTCCCACCGGTTTGCGCCAGCCTGCGGTCGAAATCTCCACCGTCACACCGGCCTCGGCCATGACCCGGGCCACCTCGGCGTAGGTCTCACTCAAGTCCCGGGTAGCACGGTGGCCGAACTTTTTCACCACATCCAGATGCGCCATGATGTCAAACAGACCGCTGCGGGCCGCCAGCATCTCCAGGCGGAAAAATTGGAGGTATAGCTCGTCGATGTCCCACTCGGCATAGCGGTGGACATAGTCGGGGTGGTCGAAGTTCCAGTCCCCGATGAAGTGAACGGAGCCGATCACGTAGTCCCAGGGGTAAGGCTGCAGAAGCCGGGCCAGTTCCTCCTCATACCCCGGGATGAAGTCAGCCTCGATACCCAGGCGGATCGGAATCTCCGGGTAGCGGCTGCGCAGCCGGAGGACATCCTCGACGTACGCTTCCAGCTCCTCCATCGCCATGGCGGTGTCGGGCGCCCGCCTTTCGAGGGGCAGCCAGTACATCGGAATGTGATCCGCAAAGCCGATCTCCCGCAGGCCGGCAGCGATGGCCGCCTCCACGTACTCCTCCATCCGCCCCTCGGCATGGCCGCAACGCGTCGTATGGATATGATAATCTACAAAGATGCTGCTCATGCTGCGCTATTTCGCCTTCGGCCGTCCGGTTCCTCCCGGTTCAATTTTTCTTGTCGTCAAAGAAGGATTTTGACGTTCGATAGGGAATACCCATTACCCCTACACAGGGAGATGTGCCCGGAGAGGAGGCTCTGCGATGGCTACGATACGACCCATGACCCCTGCCGATTATCCGACCGTGGCGGCCATGGCCCACGAAGCGGCCATCCGCGGGCTGGTCGGCCGGCCTACCTGGTCCACAGCAGCAGACGTGGCCGCAGAGGTTGCAGCCTTTCCCGGCGCTGTGTTTCTGGTGGTGGAAGAGGGCGGCGCCGTGGTCGGCATGGCCGGGTACCGCCTGACCGAATACAAGGAAGCGGAGGTCTACGGCCCGCTGGTCATCAACGAAGGATCCGGCATCGGAGCATGGCTGGAGGGCCGGATCACCACCATGGCCAAACAAGCAGGAGCCGAGGCCTGCTCGATGCTGATCGGACTGAACAATCGGTCCGGGGCGGCCTGGGCGGAGTGGCGGGGATACCATCCGGACACAGAATCGCCTGAGACCCTCCTGTGCTGGGCCTTCCCCGGCGAAATTGCCGCGCCCTCACCCGAGGTGGCAAGAAAGGTTCGGCCGGCCCGGCCGGAGGACCTGGACCGGATCCTACAGCTCCACTCGCAGGCCTTCCCGGCCGACAACGAAAGCCGGGACCGGTGGGCCGCAGCGATACCCCGGTGCCGGGTGGTGGAAGAGGACGGGCAAGTAGTAGGATTCTGCCGGCTGGATCTGCCCATTCCGTTTATCCGGGCGCTATGTATCGACCCCGACTACCGCCGGCGCGGTCTGGGCAGCGGACTGCTGCGGGTCGTATTGACGGAATTTTGGGCACAGGCCGACCAGCCGGTTCCCGTCAAGGCAGCGGTCCGGCTGGATAACGCCGCAGCGGTCCAGTTCTGCCGCCGGATCGGCTTCCGCCAGGAGATCCCGGTGGCCAAGTGGACCAAGCTGGAGCGGGATGTAGAGGTCGACGAGGGGGCCTGTCCGAAAGATTGAACCCCCCAAGAGGGCCGGCATTTCCCTGAGCAGTGATCGGGCGTACGCCCGCTTGTTTTTTTGTCCAGGCGCTTGAAGTCTCGCCCAAACGCCGGCAAACAGACCCTGCTGGCGAGTCGTCCAACAACGCGGTTTGGTTTGCGGAAACTTGGCGATATCGGGAACGGCTCAGGCGCTCGCCTCGTGGAAGCGTAAACAGAGAGTTCCCTGAACGACAAGAAGGCCGGGCTTACACCCGGCCTGACAATTTTCTTCGCGGGTTAGTTTCTGCCATGTTCCTACCGCCTAACCCGCAAACCCGCATGAATACTGGTGGTCGCTGAGGGACTCGAACCCCCGACCTCATGCGTGTAAGGCACGCGCTCTACCAACTGAGCTAAGCGACCGTCCGTAGCGGCGTTCTTGATTGTAGCATGTTCCGGGGCTCATGTCTACTGAGAATTGTCGTTTCAATACTCACCGACCACCACCAGCCCCCGCGTTTTCCCTTCCCCGGGATAGACAGTCAGCGCCGCGGGGCGATCGACTTTCCCATGCTTTAAGATCGGCCCCTCCACCAGCCGGAGACCGTGTTCGTCAGCCACCAGGACCTGCACCCGGCTGCTCCTTCCCCCTTCCCCCCAGATCCCGAGGATCCACCGAACCGCTCCCGGCACGTCCAGATGCCCCACATGAACCCTTCGAGGTGCCTGCTGCCGCAGGGCAGTTGGAGCCGGCACCACCGCCATCCGTCCGGACAGTCCCTCCGGTCCCAACCGCTGAAGCGATGGCAACACCGCTGCACAGGCGCCGAAGCCCGGCGGCAGACTTCCTTCCCGGGCGCCGGTCCGGCGCCAGCCACCAGCCCCTGCGTCTCCCCCGACCACTTCACCTTTGAGACCAGCCTGCAGCTGCCACCGGTCTCCAGAGCCCGTCCGGGCGCCGGCCTCCATCGAAAGCTCGCGCCAGGGTCCCGGCAGCCCCAGTTCGGGCACAGTCCAGTCCTCTTCCGGCAAGTCCCCGGTGAGCCACGCCGGCTCGGCCCACTGCACGGTCACTTCAATCGGGAGGGACACCTGGCCCAGTACTCTTTCCAGCCGGTAGCACCCTTCCCCCAGGTTCACCTCCGTAAGCCGCAGGTGGGTCACGGTGGCCTTCAGCAAGAGGATCGCCGTTCCCGGTGCGCAGCGGGGCTTCTCTCGAATCCGCTGGACCTCAGCCTGAACCTCCAGTCGGTCCCCCTCCTGGATCCCCGGCAGCCGGGCGATCCCGCCAAAGGGTACCGCCTTGCCTGTCCACCGGCTCCGATGATTGGAATCCACCCAGTAGATATCCACCTCAACCATCCCCTGCACGAGCACCAGGTCGCTCCCCGCAGGCTCGGCCTTGGCCGCGGCGACAGTGGCTGTCATCTCCCGTACCTGCAGGATGCCCCCCACCTCCCCCGACGGCTCCACTGCGGCAGGCGTCCCTTGGTACACCACCTTCAACGCCACCTCACCGCGGATTTCCCCGTCCGGACCAACAGCCAGGTGCATCCCTGCCACCCCGCCCCGGACCCGCCACCGCAACTCCCCTGCCTCTGAGAAGGCAAGAAGGCGGCCGAACGGAATCCGCACGGGAACCTCCACACCCTGGCCCTGCAGCCGGATGGATACCACTCCCCGCACCAGCAGGGCATCGCCGCGGCCAGAGGCCGCGGCCTTCACATGTACATCGGCCGCCTCCAGGGCCTGGACTCCCGGGGCTTGCCACACAACGGGCAGGACAAATCGGTCGGCGAAACACTGGCAGCCACGCCGCTCCCGGGACCGGGACGAAGCCATCAGCGCTACCGCCACCGCCGAGCCGTCCACCTGCCAGGCCACCACCCGCAGTGGACGATCGGGTGAGACAGCCACCCAAACCAGCCCCCGATGGGCCCGCACCCGCCCGTCATGCAAGGCATAGCGAATCGTGACCCGAAAGGCCTGGGACGGAAGGTCTCCCCCCAGATGCCACCGGGGTTGCCTGACCGGCCGTACCCACACCGCCACAACAGCCGCCGGCGGTGCCGGCAGGGTGGCCCGGTAGCTGATCACGCCCCTCCCTCCTCTCCGGGGGAGCCTATGCACAGCGGCAGACAGTCTAGACCGAATCGTGCCAATCGCAGGAATGTTGTCAAACGATGTCGAATACGTCTGTGCTTCGGGACGCGAGCGAGAAGGAGGGGCATGAGATGGCCACAAAACGGATCCTGATGCTGGTGGGCGACTATGTGGAGGACTACGAGGTGATGGTCCCCTTCCAGGCCCTGCAGGTGGTGGGGCACACGGTTCACGCGGTGTGCCCGGGAAAGAAGGCAGGCGAAAAGGTGCGGACGGCGATTCACGATTTTGAGGGCGATCAGACCTACAGCGAAAAGCCCGGCCACAACTTCGCCCTGAACGCCACCTTCGACGAGGTCGACCCAGCCACCTACGACGCCCTGGTCATCCCCGGCGGTCGGGCGCCGGAGTACATCCGCCTCAACCCCAGGGTACTGGAGATTGTCCGCCACTTCGCCGAGGCCAACAAACCCATCGCCGCCATTTGCCATGGCCCCCTGGTGCTGGCTGCCGCGGGCGTGCTGGAAGGGAAGCGGTGTTCGGCGTACCCCGCCTGCGGTCCGGATGTCACCCGCTCCGGCGGAACGTACGTGGATATTGCAGTCGATCAGGCCTACACCGATGGCAATCTGGTTACCGCCCCGGCCTGGCCTGCGCATCCCGCCTGGCTGGCGCAGTTCCTCAAGGTCCTGGGTACGGAGATCCGTCCGTAGACGCCAGTGGGTCGTTCGCAAATGCTGTGGGCGCGCACCCGTATCGGGCAGCGCGCCCTTCGATTGATATTCCCAGGCGGAAAGGCCCAGGGCACTTCTTGGTTGCTCATCCGATCCGGGAAGTGTACTTACCCCTCACCCGGGCAATCCCAAGGGCCTTCCGGAGCGCCTACGGATTGTTCGCAAACCTTGTGGCTGTGCGGCCGGTCCGAAGGTGTGTTCCCTTCGACTCGTTGTCCGCAAGCGTTGTGGATGAGCGCCGGGAACACCAGGGGTGATCTTCCGGACCCATACCGATTGTTCGCAAACGTTGTGGCACACCCATTTCGGGTTGCGAGCCCTGTGGCTGCGCCATCCAGACGGAAAGGCAAGGCACCCTCCGCCCTCTGCCAACTGTTCGCAAATGTTGTGGGGGCGCACCCGATCGAGGTGCCCGCCTGCGTGTGGAGGCGCACCCGGTCGAAGTGGCCTACCTGTGGCTGAAAGCGGTTCTCCCTGGGGTGCTGCGCCAGCCCCAGCCACAGTTTCTGCGAACAAACTCGACGGGCCGGGAGAAGCCACAGGTTCGCACAACGGCGGGGCACAGCGGGCAGGCGTGCTCTCCGGGCTCCGCAACAATTCCTGCGAACAGACGCCATGAAGCCGGAAAGGCTCCTGCCGGGCGCCCGTACCGATTGGCACCTGCTCCCGCTGGCGCCAGCACCGATTCGCACGAGCCACAATTCCTGCGAACAACCCCCATACGCCCGGGAGGCCCCATCCGGTCCCCCGGCACCGGCCCTGTCACCATCGTCAGGCATACACAGAGGGAGACACCCCAAACCGGGGCGTCTCCCTTTCCCTTGGCGTCGGCCGGCCCAGGACCGCTGTACAGCCCCCCGGGTGCCCTGGTCCCGGCAAGACTTGCCACGGTTTACAGACCGGTTGCCAGATTGACCGGCGCAGGGGCCGTGGCGATTCGAATCGGGTGCTCCTGGCTTCCCGTCACGTGGAGCTGAATCACCGACCGCTGAATCAGCCGGCGGAAGACCGGGAACTCGGACCCGTCCTCTTCGTAATCCTCGTCGTCGTAGTCGTCATGGTCGTCGTGGCCGAAACGGCTGTCATGCGCCTTCACGTACTTCGGGTCGATCAGGTCAAATCCGACGTGCTCCACCACCGGTGAGATGGTGACGCTGTCTCCGGGCTTGATCCCCGGCAGATCCACGAAGGTGGTAAAGGGAATGTCCTCGCCCATGTGCCGGACGATGTCGTCCTCGCCCACAAAGAAGATCTGCTTGTGCAAGGTACCGGTGATGATCACCTTGTCGGGGATCACTTCCACAGCCACGTCCTCTACCCGGGCCTGGATCTCCTGGATCTTCTGGGCCGGACGGTTCAGCTTCGCCACATTCTCCACCAGGATCTGCCGGGTGTTGCTGGCCACCACCCGGGATGCCATCACCTGCGGGCCCACGGGGCTCTCGGCCACGTTCAGTTCGCAAGTCCGGGTCACCTTCACGAAAATCGACAAGACGACCCGCTGCCGAACCTCCCGTCCGTTGGACAGGAACCGGTCCACCCGCAGGATCTGCGCCTTCAAGCTGACGTTGTCCCCGGGTTCGGTGCCGCACACCTCGGCCACAGCGGTGAAGGGCACCTTCTCCTCCTGGAAGAACTCGACATCATCTTCCGAGATGAAAAAGATGTTCTTGTCGATGACGCCCTGGATCATCACCTGGTCGTCGGCAGCCTCGGCCTTCACGTCCTCCAGGGAAACCTGGACGTCCCGGATCTTCTTGGCGGGCCGGTCGAGATCCACCACACTCTCCACGCTGACGGCCTTGGTGGTCTCGCCGACGACGCACTCGGCCTTGACCAGGGGGCCATTGGGATCCAGCACAACGTGAACCTGGCAGTCCTCGGTCACCCGAACGACGAACTGCAGGATAGCCCGCTGAACCAGTTCCTGGCCGAACTCCAGATGGTGAGTCAGCTTGACGATCTTCCCGGTCACCTCGGCCTGGTGTCCCACCATGGCACCGGGACAATCGATGAAGACGGAGAACGGCACATCCTCCGGAACATGATGTACCTGATGATCCTCGCCCACGAAGAAGATCTGCTTGTGCAGGGTGCCGGTTACCATGACCTGGCCGTCCACGACTTCTGCGTCAAGGTCTACGATCCGGGACTGGATCTCGGCGATCTTTTTCGCCCGGTGCGGCAGCGTAAAGCGAGACTCAACGCAGGCCTCGCCGGTGCTCTCGCACACCAGGCACTGCAACTTCAGCAGCTGGGTGCAAAGATCCGCCACCTGCGATTTCCCCCTTCCAAATCGCTTGGTCCTCGCGGTTCCGCATGGGCGCGTGATGATATGTGGCGGACCGCTGGTGGGACCGGGGAACGGGAAAAGACCCGCCTCCTGGTGGTCATCATATGACCCGGGGGCTACGCGGGTGCGGAAAACGAAAAAGCCCGCCACTGAGGCGGGCACGATGGCACATCGCAGGTTAACGGGGCCGGGACTCGGCGACGGTGACCACCCGACCGCCAAATATGGTACCGTTTAAGGCCTCAATGGCCCTGGGCGCCTCCTCCGCCGGCACCTCCACAAAGGCAAACCCCCGGGACCGGCCGGTCTCCCGGTCGGTGATGATCCGGGCACTGATCACCCGGGCATAGGGCGACACCCAGTCCACCAACTCCTGTTCGGTGGTCGCCCACGGCAGGTTGCCCACATATAGAATGGTTCTCATGGGGAACTCCCCCTGCCTTTCCCGCGGCTGCCTGTCTGTTGGCTTCAGTATAAAAGATCCGACAAGCGCCTGCAAGGCATCGGGCCGGCTGGCAGAGGTCAGCCAAGGCGGCGTGGCGCCGGCAGGGCAGCGGCGCGGCTACTTGCCGCGGGTGAACCAGCCGATGATGGTCAGCCGGATCGTATCCCACAGCCGCCTGAAGAAGCCGCCCTGCTTCACCTCGTTGGCGGCGACCAGATCGATGCGGGCGACCTCCTGGCCGTCGGCTGCGAAGATCAGTTCCCCAAGCTTCTGCCCTTCGGCTACCGGGGCGATGACGCTGGATTCCTGATGGAGGGTCACCGTCAAGCTGGACTCGGTCCCCCGGCGCACGGTCAGCTGCACCGGTTGGGCGGGAACCAGCTCCACCTGGTTGGCGGCACCCTTCCAAACCCGTACCGGCTTAATTTCGGGCAGGTCGGGCTTCACCGCCACGAAGTTGCTGAAGCCCCACTCCAGCAGTTCGGTGCCTTCCTCGGCCCGGCGGGCGGAGCCTTCCTCCTCGGTAGCCCCCGGGACGCCCAGGATGACCGCGATCAACCGCAGGTCGCCCCGCTTGGCGGTAAGGGCAATATTGTAGCCGGCCTCCTCAATAAAGCCGGTCTTGAGGCCGTCCACCCCGGGCACGGTACCCAGCAGTTTGTTGCGGTTGTACTGGGTGATCGGTGGCGTATTCTTCTTGTCCTCCGGAAGGTTATGAGGCTGCGGATAGGTGAACTCCTGGACCGAGTGCAGTTCCGTCAGAGCCTCCGGATGCTGCTGGATGTAATAGCGGGCAAACTGGGCAAACTCCCGAGCCGTGATCTTGTTTTCGGGGCTCAGTCCCGCGGGATCGGCAAAGTGCAGGGTTTTGAAGCCGAGTTCCTGGGCCTCCTGGTTCATCATGGCCACGAAGGCGTCCACGGAGCCGGCCAGATACTGGGCCAGGGCCACCGAAGCGTCGTTGCCGGAGACGATCGCGATGCCCTTGAGAAGCTCTTCGACCGTCACGA
This sequence comes from Symbiobacteriaceae bacterium, assembly GCA_036562385.1. GTDB lineage: Bacteria > Bacillota > Sulfobacillia > Symbiobacteriales > Symbiobacteriaceae > DATCKG01. The sequence continues at coordinate 4,370 of DATCKG010000050.1, read as the reverse complement.
TCTGCCCGGGCTCCAAGAACATCACCGAGGAACCCGGCATGGTGGCCGCCCAGGCCTCCTTCCGGATGGGAACGATGTCGTCCTTGCTGATCTCGCCGGAGGCCAGCTTCTTAAAGGCCAGGTGCAGGGTCATGAGCTTTGTCAGCGAAGCCGGGGGAATCGGCTCATCGGCGTTCTGCTCAAAGAGAACGCGTCCGGTGGTGTAGTCAATTAGAATCGCCGACTTGGCATCCAGCTTCAGCTCCGGCGGCGCCGCCGCAGCAGGGGTAGGCATCACGAACAGTAAACACGAACTAAGCAGTGCCATCAGCGTCAGCACTGCCGTACGGCGAAGAAATATACAACGTAGCACGGGGTCCCCTCCCAGAAAATAGAGTAATAGACTTCGTTTTACGGAGCACTAGCCTCCCTGTTGCGCAGTCGGTCCAGCACGCCTTGGGTAAACGGATTGGGCTGCCCCATGGCCAGGGAACGAAGCACGCCAGGTCCGGCCGAGGCCACCGCGACGGCGCTCAGGCCGTCGCTGAGCCCCAGTGCCCCGAGCCGTTCCTTGAGCCCGGCCAGGGCCCGTGTCATCTCCTCCGCGATGGCCGAGACCGCGGCCAGCGCCGCCTCTTCCGATCCCCGGGCCACCGGGCCGAGGCCAGCCACCAGCTGCCTCAGCCGTGCCTCCTCTTCCTCCGTGACGTGGTCCAACAAAACCGCGCCGGTCCCCCTCAAGGCCATTTCAGCCGGATCGCCCACCACCTTGACGGCGGCAAAGCGCAGGTTTGGGTAGACACCGGCCAGTTCTTCGGTCATCACCGTCAGGGCGGTGTTCACCAGCAGCGCCCGGGGATCTACATGAGGTGCCAGCTCGCCGAGCACCGGCAGCACCTGGTCATCCGGCACGGCCAGGAAGATCACACCACAGCCCCGGACCGCGCTGTACTGATTCGACGCGATTCCGCCCACTTCGTCGGCCACCGCCACAGCCTCCGCTTTCCGCCGGCTGATCACCACCTTCCGATAGGAGCGGGGGATGCGCTCCGCCAGCAGGGCCCCCATCCCTCCGGCGCCCACCACAGCAACTTTCGGTACGTCCACACTGCAGCCCCCCTGAACCGCCGGCAGGGTGCCCTGCCAGCGCTTCATTCCGACGGCATGAATCATCCCCAGTTTGCCCATCCGGGCCCCGGGAACATACCCGGCGCAGTGCGTTCAGGACGACCACCGCTTGGCTCCAGTGTAGACCGATCCGGTGCCCTGGCACAACCCGCTTTGGACAGGGCTTGTGCTCATCCTCGGTGGGGTTCTCCCTGTATGGCAATAGCTCCTGCTTTTCGTTCGGAGTTGCCATCGCGCAGCGCCCCTGCCGGCCGCACCCAGGCCAGCAGGGGCGCTGCGTTCTTCCTTAACCGCCCAGAAAAACCGCCTTGTGCACCCAGCCCTCCGGCAGATCGGTGGCCGCCATCAGCCGCTGCACCAGGTCCGGGCCGTACTTGACCAGGTACGGCAGTACGGAGACCGACCGCTCCTGCGGCCCGTCGGGAATCAGGGTGGCTTTCAACCGCTCAAACTGGCGGAGAGCCACCTCGCAGTTTTTCCGATGCTGCTGTTTGGCCTTCTCCTCCAACTTGTTGATCTGCACGGCGATCTGCCGGCGGTTCTCCTCGGTGACCTGCTTCAGCTGCGGATCCAGCTTCAGCACCTGGGCCACCAGGGCTTCATACTGGCGGCCGAACTGCTCCCGGAACTCCTGGAAAAGCTTTGTAATCCCCAGCCGGTCCTCCCGCTCCAGAAGTTCCTGCTTGCGCTCCTCCAGATGGAAATAGACGTCGGTCAGGGTGAGGCCGTGCTTCTGCAGAATCCGGGCGATGGGCGGCTCCACCAGGGTAAAGGACTCCCGGGGGTAGATAACGGGCATCTGCCCGCCCAGGGCACGGTAGACGTCCCGAAAGAGACCGAAGTAGCTGATTTCGCCGGGGCCGGCCACCGTCGCCAGGTCCGGGAGCAGCACCCCCTGGACCACCGGACGCATCACCACGTTGGTACTGAACCGCTCAGGGTGCTCTGTGGCCTGGCGGATCAGTTCATCCCGGGACCAGTGCAGTTCCTCCTCCCGGTCCCGCACCCAGCAGCGGTCGCCTCGGGCCATCAGGGGCAGGCGCTCTCCCGCCACATAGGTGAACAGATGAAGGCTCTCCGGCTGCCAGTCCACCGTGGGTGCAAAACCCAACCTCTGCCACCGGGCGCGCCCCTCCTCCAGGGCTGCGGATACCCGCTCCTGACCCTCGATCACCCTGACGAAGAACTCCCCTTCAAGCTGCCGCAGAGCCGGATCGCTGGCGTTCAGAAAGATGAGCCCGGTGCCCCGGAACATCCAGGCCATCAGCCTGGCAAACCAGTCTGCCAGCGTGGGCCGCCCGTCCGAAAGAGCAGGATCCAGCGCAGGGGGCGCCGCAGCAGCGGCCCGGATCCGCTCCGCCACCTCCGCCTTGAACTCGGTCTCAGGCAGGGCCGCGATGAACTCCTCGATCAGATCCGGCACCGACGGCGGCATGGGAGCCAGTCCGACACTCCGCCGGTCCCCCTCCAGAAGATCCGGGATCGCCCAGCGACGGGTCCCCTCCGAAGTAGGCGCCAGAATCCAGGAGACTTCGTACCAGTCGTGATCTTCCGCCGCGATCCAGAAGATCGGCACCACCGGCCGGCCCAGTCGCTCCGCCTGCCGGTGGGCCAGGCGAATGGCGGTCATCGCCTTGTAGACGCTAAATCCCGGACCGGTGAAGATCCCCGGTTGCTGTCCAGCCACCACGGCGAGGCAGTCATCCCGCTCCAGCAAGCGGATGTTGGCCAGCGTGGCCTCGTCCGCCCCCACGGCCCGGTTGTACCGCTCCAGCGCAGCTGCCACCGCCTTACGGTCGCCCCGGTAGCCGCCGGCGTCCAGAAAAGCAGCCCGCCGGGCAAACGATTCCTGGCGGGTCCAGTCGTACTCGTAGGCCGGCGCCACCCGGGCAAAATCCGTCAGGTAAGCCTCCACAGCCGGACTGGGACTCAACCTGACCTCCGGAACCGGTTCCACTCGCATACATGCATCACCGATTTCTTTGTAAATCGTTCACCAGGCCCGCCCGGACTTGCGGACGGCACTGCCTGGTGCCCACCAGTATTTAGACGGTGGTCTCGGCCGCCTCCGATACCCCGGCCGGGGGCAAGCTATGCCGCAAGTGTCCACAGGAGAATTTTTGACTTGAGTCAAACACTCTGGTGCGACCCGGAGCGACCCATGTACGAGACGTCTGAGAGGATGAAAGCCATGTCGCTGCCATGCCATGTCACCGGACCGTCGGCGGCGCCCACCATCCTGTTCCTGCACGGCGGCGGCGTCAGCGGCTGGATGTGGGAGCCGGTGATCAACCGTCTCCGGGACCGCTTCCGATGCCTGGTCCCGGACCTGCCCGGCCACGGAAGGCTGGCCCACGAGACGTTCTCCTTCGCCCGCGCGGTGGATGGCCTGACCAGCCTGATCCGCAGCCTGGCGGACGGCGGCCCCGTACACGTTGTCGGCCTCTCGCTGGGCGGGCAGACTGCCCTGCATCTGATCGCCGCCCACCCGGAACTGGTAAGCCGGGCCGTCGTCTCCGGAACCCTCACCCGCCCCCTCCCCGGCATCAGGGCTTACCGAGCCCTGCTGCGGGTAACTTTCCCGCTGGCCCGGCAGGAGTGGATGATCCGGGCGAACCGGCGCCAACTCGGGATCCCACCGGCCTACGAGGAGCAGTTCCGGTCAGACGTGCTGCAGGCGACCGCCGCCGGGCTGGAAGCTGTCGTGACGGAGAACATGTCCTTTCGCCTGCCGGATGCGCTGGCCTCCTCGCCGGTGCCGCTGGTGGCTTTGGTGGGCGAGCGGGAACTCCGCCTGCTGCGGTCCTGCGCCCGCGACCTTGCACGCACGATGCCCCGCGCCAGGGCGTACCTGGTGCCAGAGGCCGGACACACCTGGTGCCTCCAGGATCCGGATCTGTTCGCCCGTGTCGTCGCCGCGCACGTGTTGGATCGGCCACTGCCACGGGAACTGGTGCCGCTCTAATTGGGGCAGTCCTTTTGAAAGATTTCCTCCGCCGCAACCAAGTCGTAGACACCCGATTCTTGCCAGGAATTCGGTGTCTCAAACTCGGTCGGCGGAGGATTTTTCATCCGGCCTTACTGGGCGATTTTACCACTGGCCGCTCCACTTTCTTCGGGCTGGTGGCAAGTCTACGGTTGCCAGTAGGGAATAGTTTTCGGCCGCTTTTGGTTTGTTCACTAGAATTGTGGCGGAGCCACGGACGCTAACCCCCGGCACAGGGGGAAACGTGGGGAGAACAGGGGCGCAACAAGTCCTGTGG
>DATCKG010000046.1:0-4720 GCA_036562385.1 Symbiobacteriaceae bacterium | reverse complement strand
ATCACGCTGTTTTCCACCCACGTGGTGGCCGATCTGGCGCAGGTGGCCGACCAGGTGGTGGTGATCCACCGGGGGCGGATTCGGTTCGTCGGCACCCTGTCCGATCTTGCCGCCCGGGCGGAAGGAAAGGTGTGGCTGGTGCAGCGGGACGTGAATGACCCGGCGCCGGTGGGTCTTTCGGTCATCTCCGAACACTGGGACGGAAATACGGTGACCGCCCGGGTGTTCGCCTCGTTTCCGCCGGGGCCGGACGCCCGACCGGCCGAGCCTGAGGCGGAGGACGGGTATTTTGCGGTCATTAGCGAGGCAGCCCGGCAGGACGGGGGGGAGCGGCGGTGACGGCCGGTACCCCTGGCGGGATAGGCGCCATGCTGCAGTACGAACTGAAGCGGACCTGGCGGAGTCCGGTCCCGTGGCTGATCCTGATCGTGGCGGCGACGGTCTGGGTGGTGGCGTTGCTGCACAGCGGGGAGGCGGAACCGGCCGGATGGCAGGCCTCGGCGCTGGTGCAGCACCGGCAACTGGTCTACTTGCTTCCGATTCTCCTCATGCTGCTAAGTGCCTATTTGACGTGGGAAGCGCAGCGGGACCGGCGTACGGCCTCGGAAGCGATCTTTCTGGGGTGGCCGGTGGCCTCCTGGCGCTGGGCTATGACCAGGACCCTGGCCCTGGGAAGTGTCACCATGGTGAGTTGGCTTCTGCTCACGGTGCTGGAGGCTGCTTACGCTGTGTACTCGTACGCCGGGGTGGCCTCGCTGGCAGGGGATCTGGGTGTGGGCCCCTTACTTCGGGATATCGGGATCATGGCCGCCGACCTGATGGCGTCGCTGCTGGCCGTACAGGTCACGGCTCAGGTGGTGGCGGCCGTTGTCCCTGGCATCGGCGGGCTGGTGCTGGTGATCCTCTACCGGATCTTTGCCTTGCTGGGACCCGGATTGGTGGTGCAAACGTTTCAGTGGCCCTACTTCATGCTGGTGGGACCGGAACTGGCCGTCTGGTGGCCCCATGCCTGGCAGCCCATCAGCGAAGCGTTCGGCCTGGCGCCGTATGAGACGCTGTTTTGGACGCACCGGGCCTTTTGGATCGGTGGGAGCCTCGCCGCCCTGGCGTGCCTGGTTTTCTTGTACCGGAACAGACGGGACCAGCCGGCGGTGCGGTCGCCTTTGTGGGCCGGCACTGCCGTGGTGGCGGCAGTCCTGTGCGCCATCCCCCTTGTGGCCTACGGGAAGAAACTGACGGACGCCTTTGCCACGGTGGTCTCTCAATACGGCGAGAAAGTCAAGCCGCAGTTGGAGGTGGATGCAGAGGGGCACGTCCGCAACCGTCGCCCGAGCCCTGAGACCAGCGCCCGGCCCGACGACCCTGTGCCAGTCCGGTATGAAATCCACGCGGATCTGACCGACGGGCCGGAGGGGCGCTTCCGCGTGCAGTTGGATGTGGAACTAAAGGAGGCCGCATCGGAGATTCCGCTGACTTTGCGTCGGGTTTTTCAGGTGGAATCCGTGACGGTGGACGGGCAGCCGGTACTTACGGATGAAGTGGTCCGGTCCGGCGACCTGCTGCGGATCCCTCTGGGGGAGGAGCGGGGACCCGGTGACCAGGTTAGGCTGGCCTTGACGTACCGCGGCCGTATCGAGGACTGGCGGATCAGCGACCGGCCCGAGGTGTCGGCCATTGCCCGCAAGGGGATGCTGCTGGTTCCAGCCACTTGGGGCTGGTACCCGGTACCCGGTGAGTTTACGCTGACGTACGAGATCCCTCTGACCTCGATGGTCTACCGTGCCATCGTGGACAGGGAGCGGGCTTTCGGCGAGGCTGCTCCACACTTCGACGTGACGCTGCATGCCCCGCCGGGAGTCCGCTCGGTGGCTGGCTTTGTGCCGGTGGATGAGCCGGTAGCGGCCGGCAGCCGGTGGCGGCTGGAGGGCGCGCGGCAACAGGTCAGCCTGGTGGGGGGTGACTGGTGGTCCTTTGAGCGCGACGGCATCACGTATCTGGTGCCGCGGGAGTACCTGGACACGTGGGAAGAGGCCAGCGCTGATCTGCACGCGCTGCTGCAGATCATGCGGGACTGGGCGGGACCGGAACGGCTGACGGTGACACCAATCACTACATCCGAACCCAAGGTGATCGACCTCGAAATGATGGAAGCCGGGTACTTCGGTCCGGTTTATCAGGTCAGTCCGGACCGTGCGTATCTGGTACAGCGCCTTCAAGGGTGGATGTTTCATAATGAAGTCCTGACACGTGCCGACCGGCCAGCCGATGAAGCGGAGCAGGATTCGGCCAGTGCAACTGAGCAGTACGGCGCTATCCAGTACTATGTCGTACAGCGTATTCGGGAGGCGTATCTCGGGCAGACCGTTGACTTGGAAGACAGGGATCCCTCCGACCCGGTAGGGCGTTGGATTTCCACGACGTCCCTCGAGGAGCAGAAGCGGCAATTCAGGGAGCTGTTTGCCGCGGCCCGGACGCGCCCCATGACCATGGCAGACCTGGCTTTCCTGGGCGAGGGTGATGGGCCATGACGGCGGCGGGCCGCACGCCTTTTCTGCGAGAAGTGGTGGCCTATCGTCCCTTTCTTCACAGCCGCCTGCTGCTGCTCTTGAGCCTGACAGTCCTTGCGACACCGCTTCTGCTCACAGCCCTGTACGTTCGGGCCGGACTGGGGAACCTGCTGGCCCTCCTCATCCATTTTCAGGAGCGGATCCTTCCCCTTTGGGTGCTGGTGGCGGCCGTGCTGATCTGGGCTGACCTGGATCCCGCACATCGCCCCATCGCTCTGGCGTGGCCGGTCAAGCGCTGGCGGCTTGTGGCCTCGCGCACTGCGGTAGTCCTGGTTCTCTATCTGCTTCTTGTCCTGCTGTGGACCTGGGGGCTGCCTCGCCTTTACGTCCAGGCCACCGGTGTGCCTGTAAGTGCCCTTGTGCAGGGAGATCTTGCCCCTGAGACGCTTTTTAGCCGGGCCCTGGCGGTCGGGCTGTTTTATATGGGGGTTGTGTCCGCGGCCGGATCAGCCGGGCGCCGTTGGGTGGGCCTCACGGTTGCCGGGGCGATTGGGCTGCTCAGCAGCATGGGCAGCCTTCTGGACGGTGTGGCGGGCGGGTCCTTGTACCTGTGTGCCTGGTCAGGGAAATCCGTTCGAAACCTGACTTATGTAACAGCCGGCAACGTGCTGGTGGGCTGTGCCGGCCTGCTGTTGAGCCTTGGGCTTTTGCAAAGCGGCGGTTGGACTGGAATCGGGCGGTGGGCAAGGCGGATCTGCTGCCAGACGACGCGGCAGCTTTCGCTCCTCAAGAGTCCGGCCGTGCTCCTGAGCGCCCTGGCTGTTTTCGCCGTACCGGTGATGCTGCTACTTTGGTTTCAGCGCGGCTGGGTGGACTCCGGGGATCTAGTCAGAGGGTTCTTGGAGTGGCACGAGCGCTTCTTGCCCCTGCTGGTGGTGGCCGCGGCAGAATCCCTGTGGAGTGACCTCACGAGGAGATGTTGGGTTATCCCCGCCGTTTGGCCGGCTTCCGGCGGCCTCTGGGTGGCCACGAAGGTGCTGGCAGCCGCCGTCTTCTACATCCCACTGGCTGCTGCGGCTGCCTGGCTGACACCGGCCATTCTGAAGGCGACTCTGGGCGTCGAATCTGCTGTACTTCCCGGAGGCCTCCTGTTGCTCCGGTCGCTGGTGCCGGGGGCGATGCTCCTGGGGCTTGTCTCCCTCGGAGGCGCTGTGGGCTCAGTCGCAGGGGGCGTTGCCTTGGGCGGGCTGCTGTGGGTGACGAACCTCCTGGACAGGGGCTGGCTGCCGGCGTTTCTGGGCGGAGCCTTGGACCTCTTTGCCTGGAGCCGCGCGCCTCAACTTTTTCCCTGGTCGGCAACCCGCTGGATGCTGCTGGCTGCAGCAGTGCTCCTGGCAGGCGCGGCGGCTGTGTACGACATCCGTTCTCACCGGTTTGCGCTTCGGGTGGGAGGACGGCAATAAGAGCGGTCAACAGCCCATTTGGCGAACGGGCCATCAGTCGGGTCCGTTCGCCGTTGTGTTTCCACTCGGCTCCAAGCCGATCGGGCCACCGTGGATCTGGCAGGGCCCAAATGATAAAATGGACCCCGTCTGGGTTGGAACTGGTAACGGTTCCGGCCTTCGGGGAGGCACCTGTTGTCGATGCGTGATTCGATGGATTCCTTGCTGGCTGACCTTAACCCGGCCCAGCGGGAGGCCGCCCTGCATCGTGAAGGCCCCTTGTTGGTGCTGGCGGGCGCCGGCGCGGGCAAGACCCGCACGGCCACCTACCGGCTGGCCTTGCTGCTGGCGCAGGGCGTCCGGCCGGAGCAGATCCTCTGCATCACCTTCACCAACAAGGCCGCCCGGGAGATGCGGGAGCGGGCTGCCGCCCTCGTGGGCGATGCGGCACGCAGTGTGATGATCCGCACCTTCCACTCGGCGGCCCTGGCCCTTCTCCGGGAGCATCTGCACCTGTATCCGGCGGCCGGCCGCGATGCCCACTTCGGCATCGCGGATACCCGTACGCAGCTGGCCCTGGTGAAGGAGGCCATTGCCGAGCGGAACTTTGACCTGAAGGCAAACCAGCCGGAATTCTTCCTCTGGCGGATCAGCCGCTTCAAAAACGAGATGGCCGATCCCGAGAGCCTGCTGTACCGGCAGCCCACAAACCCCTTCATGGACTGGGAGCGGGTCAGGAATCTCATCGGCCAGACCGACCGGTACGTGAAT